>DATEJG010000100.1:0-54375 GCA_035278165.1 Steroidobacteraceae bacterium | reverse complement strand
CGATCGGCGGCACGGTCACGGGTCTCGCGGGCTCAGGCCTGAAGCTGCGCAATGGCAGCGAGACGCTCGACATCGGCGGCAACGGCACGTTTCAGTTCGCCGGCACGCTGGCGTCCGGCGCGAAGTACAACGTCGTCGTGGCGGCCAATCCGTCGAGTCCGACGCAGAGCTGCGGCGTCACGAACGGCGTCGGCACCGTCGGCAGCTCGAACGTCACGAACATCGCCGTCAACTGCATGACGGACCGCTTCACGATCGGCGGCACGATCTCGGGCCTGGCGGGCTCCGGGCTGGAGCTGCGACTCAACAACGAGCGGCCGTTCGAGGTGGGCGCGGGCGCCGGCGATTTCACGCTGCCGACGTTCCTGCCGAGCGGCGCGTCGTACGTGGTGCGCGTGACTCACAATCCGAGCAATCCGGCGCAGCGCTGCGATGTCTCGCCGAACACCGAAGCGGGCATCGTCGGCAGCGCCAACGTCACGAGTGTCGCGATCACGTGCACCACCAGCGCCTTCTCGATCGGCGGCAGCGTCAGCGGCCTCGCGGGCGACGGCCTGGTGCTGCAGAAGAACGGCAGCGATGACATCGCGATTGCCTCGGACGGCAGGTTCACGTTCCAGACGGAGCAGGCGAGCGGCACGAACTACCAGGTGACGGTGCGGACGCAGCCGACCGATCCCTCGCAGACCTGCACCGTGGCGGACGGCAGCGGCAAGGTCGGCAGCGGCGACGTGAGCAGCGTCAAGGTTCGCTGCGACATCAATACGTTTGCGATCGGCGGCATGGTCACCGGGCTGCTCGGCAGCGGGCTGGTCCTGACCAACGGCGGCGACGATCTGCCGATCAACGCGGACGGCAGCTTCACCTTCCGTCGCGACGTGGCCAGCGGCTCCGATTTCAACGTGATGGTCAAGACGCAGCCGTCCAATCCTACGCAGGCGTGCACGGTCGGTAACGGCGGCGGCACGGTCGGGGCGGGCGACGTGACGAGCGTCATCGTCAATTGCAGCACCAGCAACTTCACCGTCGGCGGCACAGTCGGCGGACTGGCGGGCAGCGGCCTGGTCTTGCAGAACAACAATGGCGACGACCTGCAGGTGCTCTCGGACGGCAGCTTCGCATTCCAGACCACGGTGCCGAGCGGCGCACCGTACAGCGTCATCGTCGCTGTTCAGCCGACCGGTCCCGCGCAGATGTGCACGGTGACGAATGGCTCCGGGCTCGTCGGCGGCGACAACGTGACCAGCATTCAAGTGAGCTGTGTCACGACCGAGTTCTCCGTCGGCGGTACCGTCATCGGCCTCACCGGCACGGGACTGCAGCTGCAGAACAACGGCGCCGACACGCTCGCGATCGCGGCCAACGGTCCGTTCACGTTCCCGACGTCGCTGCCGAACGGCTCGCCGTACAACGTCACGGTCGCGCAGCAGCCTTCGCTGCCGGCGCAGATTTGCGCAGTAACGAGCAGCGTCGGCGTCGTCAACGGCGCCGATGTCACGACGGTGCAAGTGGGCTGTATCGACGCGCCGCTCTAGCGTCGAAAAATTACGCGCGCAATACCTGGCGCGCGACGCGCATGCCGCTCTGCAAGGCGCCTGCGACCGTACCCGATTCGCCCTCGGTGTCGGCGCCTTCGCCTGCGAAGAACAGCGTGCCCTGGACCGGTGCCGCGAGCGCCTTGCGCGCAGTCATGCCGCCGGCCACGACGTAGCTGTACGCGCCGCGCGCGAACGGATCGGCTTGCCAGTCGTGCAGGAACGCACCTTCGAGCATGCGGCGCACGCGCACCTTCTTGCCGAAGCCGGACTGCAGGCTCTCGACCGCTGCCTGCACGATCTGACCTTCGCTGTGGCCGGCGAGCGCGAGCGCATTCGGACCGGCGGCCCATGCGCTGAGCACCGAGCTGCGCACCGGGAGCCTCGACCAGAAGGTCGGGAACGCAGCGTCCGGCACGCGAAAGAAGCTGGCGTTGCAATAGCGCTTGCCGTCGAGCTCTTCCCAGAACGCCGTGCGGAAGTGCAGCTCGACCTTGATCACCGGTCCCGGTGCCAGGCCGCCGAGCGCTTTCTCCTTGCCTGGATCGGGCGCAATGCGGACCGAGCCGAGCTGCAGCACGCCGAGCGGCAAAGTGATGATCGCGCGCCGTGCATGCACCGTGCACGGCTGACCGAGGCTCGTCGCTTCGACGGTGACGTGACCGCGTTTCCAGTCGACCGCGTGCACGACCGTGTCGAGGCGGATGCGGACCTTGCGCGCATCCATGGCGGCGACCAGCCCATCGATCAGCGCCATGTAACCGCCGAGCGGACGGAACGTGGGCGCGTCGGCGCCGCTGCTGCCGCTCCATTCATCGAGCGTCGCGAACGTGCTCACGCGCGTCGCGTCCGCTGCATCGAACCCTTCGACCAGCCTGCGAGCAAGGCCGCGCGCGCGCGGCGAGAGCTTGCGACTCGCGACGTGGTCGAGGAACTCGCCGAAGGGCAGGTCATGACGCGGTCGCCGAACGCTGCGCAGGCCGCGCTTCATCTCCTCGAACAGACCATCGTCGCGTTGCTGCTTGCCGTCGCGCAGCGTCCAGCGCTGACCGACGACATCGATGACTGCCGCGCCCGCCTTCGCCAGCCAGCCGAACGTCGCCGGCGCGCGGCCGTGAATGAATTCCGCGCCGAGCTCGATCGGCACTGCGACGCCCGGCTCGCGCCGCGAGAAAATGCGCCCGCCGAGCCGATCGCGCGCTTCCAGAATGCAGGTGGCGTCCTGGTGTTTGCTGAGCTCGGCGGCTGCAGCGAGTCCCGCGGCTCCGCCGCCGATGATCACGGTATCGAACAGTTCTGTGTCGGCCATGCGGCCGCAACTATGGCACAGTGGGCAGGCCCGACCTACTTGCCGTCGAAGAACGACTTGACCGCCGACAGACAGAACGGCGGCACGAGCGTGCTGTGATAGGACTCTGCGACCGCGGCGGCGCCGCCGTCGGCGGCGAGCGCTGCTTTCGCTGCGGCAAAGCCGGCTTTGCGTGCGGCGTCGGGATCGCCGGGCGTGATGTCGCTGTCGAGATCGAGCACGGTCACCGGCGCGGGCGCAGAGTTCGCGGCCCAGTACGCCTGGATGAGCTCGGTGTTCATGAACAGCACCGTCGGATCCTGGTCGCCGCCGCACAGGAACACGGGCGCGTTGGGCAGCCACGTGCGCAGGTCGTTGCGCTTGAACGCGCGTCGCAGCCCGTTCGCCGGATTGGCCGCGGGACGGTTGTCGATGACGTTGGGGAAGCTGCCGTCGGGATTCGCCTGCGCGTCCTGCAGGTAGGCGAGGCGGAACGCGTTGGTGACCAGATGATCCGGGCCGAAGCCCTGCGCGAAGATCGGCGCGAGACTCGCCGGCGTCGTCGCGGGCGTGAACTGTGCGTAGCTCGGATCGGGCGGCGTGCTGTCGAAGAGCTGGTCGCGCGGCAGCTTGCCTTCCGCGAACAGTTGCGTGCGTGGCACCGCGCTCGGCAGCAGCGACTCGATGCCCGTCGCATAGCGCGCTTCGAAGATATCCGTCGGCGTCGAGTAGACGTCGCCGTACGCTTTCTGGTAGCCGGTTGCGGTGAACACCAGAAACAGCGGCGTCCCGCGGGTCACCTGGCCGAAGAAGACGGCATCTGCGAACGCAGCGATCGCATACGGTCCCGACATCGGCGCCGATGCGGTGATCGTCGCGCCGGTATCCTGCAGCAGCTTGTGGGTCGCCATCGCGACGTGACCGCCCTGCGAATAGCCGGTGACGAAAAGCTTGCCGGAATCCGTGACGCCCGGGAGCGAGCTGCGCGCAGCGGCGAGTGCGTCGACCATGTCTTTCGATTGCTGATCGGCATTGAGATAGGGGTTGTAGGGCAACGCGGAGTCATCGAAGCCGGCGTAGTTCGGCGCGATCAGGATGTAGCCCTGCGTCGTGAACATCGTTGCAGCGAGCAGGCCTTCGAGGTTGTCTTCGGTCGAGATGTTCGCGAGGTTGAGCGAGCGCTGTACGGCGGTGCCGTGCGCATACAGCACGATCGGTCGGGCGCCCTGGCAGACAGGGTCGCTGCCGGTCGGAATCATCATCGCTGCCGACGCCGTCGTGGCGGCGCCGGCCGGATCGACCGTGTTGTAACGCACGTGGTAGACGTCGATGCCGCACTTGGGCGCGACGATCAGGTCGAGCAGCAGTTGACCCTCGGGCGCGGAGGTCAGCGCCGCGGCGATCTGCGCGGGCGTCAAAGACGCGGTGCGCGCGGGCGCCTCGATCAGCGAGCCGCGGACCGGTGGAGCTGCCGGCGCCGGCGTCGGCATGCGATCGTTACTGCCGCCGCCGCACGCAGCGAGACCGAGTGAGGACAGGACGATCGACAGCGGTATCAGGAGCTTGCGCATCTGTGGGCACCTCGCTGCTGCCCAACGCACGAGCACGGTGAATTGTTACTATCGCGGGGCTCGGCTGCTGAGCTATGGAACTTTGCCGCTGTCCGTCGTCGAATTGATGGTGCGCGGGTGCGCGGGTGCGCGGGTGCGCGGGTGCGCGGGTGCGCGTTCAACCCGCTGTGCGTGCCTGAACCGTTGATAGCAAGAAGAATCAGGAGTTCGCATGCGCCGCTCAGCATTGGCCTTGCTGGCCATGGTCCTCTGTCATGCAACTGTCGGGTCGGCGCAGCCGCTTCCAGCTCAGCAAGGGGCGATTCCGCCCGAGCTGAAGCCCTGGGAAAGCTGGGTACTGTACGGTGAGGAGTTCCGCCGTTGCCCGCTGCAGGACGGGCTCGCGGCGGACACGGAGGCTGCGTTCGTCTGCGCCTGGCCGGGGCGCATGCGTGTTGCCGTGTCATCGGGCGGCGGGGAATTCCGGCAGAGCTGGCGTCTGTATGCGGAGCGCTGGGTCGCGTTGCCCGGCGACCGCGAGCGCTGGCCCGAGGATGTGCGCGTCGACGGCAAGCCTGCGCCGGCTGTCGAGCGTGATGGCATTCCGCAGCTGCGTCTCGCCGCGGGCGACCACACCGTCAGCGGCAGCTTCACGTGGTCACGTCGCCCCGAATCGCTGCAACTTCCCGCGGCGACTGCGCTCGTCGACCTGACTATCGACGGTCGCGCGATTGCGCCAGTCGAGTTGCGTGCCGGCCGCCTGTGGCTCGGCGCAGTGCGCACGGTAACAGTGCCGCGCGCGTTGCAGGTGCAGGTTTATCGGCTGCTCCAGGACGACATCCCGTTGCAGCTCACGACGCGTTTGCAACTCAAGGTTGCAGGCGACGCGCGCGAAGAAGTGCTTGCGCGCGTGTTGCCAGACGGCTTCGTGCCGACTGCAACGTCCGGCGAGTTGCCGATGCGATTCGAGCCGGACGGCCGGCTGCGCGTGCAGGTCCGGTCGGGCGAGCATCAGCTGACGGTGATCGCGCGCGCCGCGCCATCGGGCACTGCAATCACGGTTCCGCAAGGCGAAGGCACGTGGGCCGACGAGGAAGTGTGGAGCTATGGCGGCAATGACCGCCTGCGCATCACTGCGCTGGAAGGCGCGTCGCCGATCGATCCGATCCAGGCGGGCGTGCCGGAAGACTGGCGCAGCCAGTCTGCATTCCGTCTGCCGCGCGGCGCTTCCGTCACGATCGCCGAGCGCAGCCGCGGCCTGAGCAGCGCCGATGCGCACCGGCTGTCGCTGCAACGCGAGCTGTGGCTGACCTTCGATCACCAGGACTTCATTGCCGCGGATCGCATCTCGGGCACGATGCAGCAGCGCTGGCGGCTCGACATGCTCGCGCCGTATCGCTTGCTCAACGCCCGCCACGACGCAGAGATGCTGCTCATCACTGACGGCGCGGAGGGCCGCACCGGTGTCGAGGTCCGCAATACCAACGTGAACCTGACGACGCTCGCGCGAGTGCCGCGCACTGATGCGCACGCCGCGACGGGATGGGACGCGCGCTTCGACAGCGTGCAGACGACGTTGCATCTGCCGCCGGGTCATCGCCTGCTCGCCGCATGGGGCGCGGACGATGCGCCGCAGGCGTGGGTGAATCAGTGGCGACTGCTGGATCTGTTTCTGCTGATGCTCGCTGCGGCGGCGGCTTATCGACTGCTCGGCTGGGGCGGCGCAGCGCTCGCGGCGAGCGTCATCCTGCTCACGCATCAGGAGTCGGGTGCGCCGGGCTGGCTGTGGATCAACCTGTTCGTCGCCGTTGCGCTGCTGCGCTTCGTTCCCGAAGGCCGCCTGCGCAAGTGGGTGAGCAGGTATCAGTTCGTCTCGCTGGCGGCGCTGGCGTTCGTGCTGATCGCGTTCGGCGTGCAGCAGTATCGGCAGGCGCTGCATCCACAGTTGATGCAATACGGGCGCGTGTCGTCCGGGCAGGCATTCGGACTGCAGCAGGCACCTGTGACGCTGGACATGGGTATTCCGGCGGCTGCGCCCCCGGAAGTTGCGCTCGAGTCGACTGTAGTGACGGGATCCCGCGTGCCGCAGGTCGCGTTCAATTCGGCGCCGGCGGTCGACGAAGTGTCGCGAGCGAAGCGTCTGGATCGCTACGCCCCCGACGCGACCCTGCAGACCGGCCCCGGCATTCCGAACTGGTCGTATCTCAACTACAGCCTGCAATGGAGCGGGCCGGTCACCGAGAAGCAGACGGTCCGCCTGACGATCGTTCCGCCCTGGCTGTTGTCGGTGTGGCGCATCGCCGGGCTGCTCGTCGCTGCCGCGCTGCTGCTGGCGATCGTGAGACTCGCGTATGGCGTGCCGCGAGATTGGCGGCTGCCGCCGTGGCGCTCCTCTGCCGCAGCTGTTCTGGTTCTCGCGATGCTGGCGTCCGGCTTCGCGCCGCGCGCGCACGCGCAGAGTCCGGATCCGTCGGTGCTGGCTGAGCTGAAGAAGCGCCTCAGCGAGCCCGCGAAGTGCGTGCCGAAGTGCGTCGAGGCAGTGATGGCGACCGTGAGCGTCGGCGGCGATCGCCTCGACGTGCAGATGGAAGTGCATTCGCAGGCGAGCGTCGTGCTCGGCATCCCGCAGGCGGGACCGCAATGGATCATCGAGCGCGTATCCATCGACGACCGTGCAGAGGATGCTGTGGCGCGCGTCGGCGATCGAATGCAGGTTCCGCTCACTCCCGGCGTGCATCGCATCGGCATCGCGGGGCGCATCGCGCAGGCGGACGAGCTGGCGCTGGAGTTTGCGACGGTCCCGCGACGCGTCGCCGTTCGTGCCGACGGCTGGGATGCAACCGGCGTCAGCGAGGGTCGTCTGCTCAACAGCTCGCTGCAGCTGACGCGGCGGGTATCGGCCGGCGCGCCGGAGCGGCTGGCGGCTTCACAGCGCTTCGCGCCGTTCGTGCGTATTCACCGGCGTGTGTTCATGGGGCTCGACTGGACCGTCACGACTTCGGTCGAGCGTCTCGCGCCCGAAGAAGGCGCCTTCACGCTGCGTCTGCCGCTGCTGCCGGGCGAATCCGTGCTCACGCCGGGACTGCAGGTCAACGCCGAAGGCGTGCTGGTCTCGATGCCCTCGGGCGCGAGCACCGTGAGCTGGGAATCCGCGCTCGAGCGCGTCGATCGGCTGCAGTGGACGGTCGCTGGCAGCGATCAGCCGTGGGTCGAGCGCTGGGAGGTGGTCGTCAGCCCGACCTGGCACGCGGAGTTCTCGGGTACGCCGGCGATCCTGCCGGATTCGAGCAGTGACGGAATGTGGATCAACCAGTTCCTGCCGCGGCCGGGCGAAGCGCTCGACCTGGTCGTGGTGCGCCCGGCGGCGAGCAAGGGTGACACGATCGCAGTCGACACCGCGTGGCTCACGACGACGTTCGGCGAGCGCACCGCGAACAGCCTGCTGAACTTCACTTATCGCAGCAGCCGCGGCGGACGCCATGACCTGCGCCTGCCGCAGGACGCCGAAGTGAAGCGCGTCCTCGCGGACAATCAGCCGGTGCCGCTGCGGCCCACCGACGGCGTACTGCCGCTCACGCTCGTGCCGGGCCAGCACTCCGTCACGGTGGAATTCGGTCGCGACGAGGGTGTCGGCATTGCCAGCCGTCCGCCGCTGGTGGACCTCGGCGCCGAAGGCACCAACGTGAACACGACGCTGGCACTGCCGCGCGATCGCTGGGTGCTGTTCGCGTGGGGCCGGGGCGTCGGTCCTGCGATCCTTTACTGGGGCGAGCTTGCGCTGTTCGTCGTCATCGCAGTTGCGCTCGGCAGATTGCGGCGCACGCCGCTGCGCACGCGCGACTGGTTGCTGCTCGGGCTCGGCTTGAGCACGTTCTCGTGGTGGGTGCTGATCGTGTTCGGTGCATGGCTGTTCATACTGGACCGGCGCCCGGAGCTGCGGATCGAGACACGCTGGCAGTTCAACGCCGTCCAGGTCCTGCTCGGACTGTTGTCGCTGGTTGCGCTCGGCGTGCTGGTCAGCGCCATTCCCTACGGCCTGCTGGGCGAGCCGGACATGGGCCTGCGCGGCGCCTCGGTGCTCAACATGACATGGTTCATGGACCGCACGGCCGCGCAGCTGCCGCAGCCGGTCGTCATTTCCGTGTCGATCTGGTTCTACAAGCTGGCGATGCTGCTGTGGGCGCTGTGGCTGTCGTTCGCGCTGCTGCGCTGGCTGCCGTGGGCGTGGCGGCAGTTTGCGAGCGGCGGAGTGTGGCGGGGACAGAAGGCTGAGAGTTGAAGTGTCACCTCTGTCACCCGAGCACTTCGACGTCCTGATCGTCGGCGCCGGCATTTCCGGCATCGGCGCCGGCTGCCATCTGCAGGCGCGCAGCCCGGACAAGTCCTATGCGATCCTCGAAGGGCGCGCGGACATCGGCGGCACGTGGGACCTGTTCCGCTATCCGGGCATCCGCTCCGACTCCGACATGTACACGCTCGGCTACTCGTTCCGGCCCTGGACGCACGCCAAGGCGATCGCCGACGGGCCGGCGATTCTCGATTACCTGCGAGACACCGCGAAAAGCTACGGCATCGACAAGCGCATTCGCTTCGGCCATCGCGTGCAACGTGCCGCGTGGTCGTCGCAGGATGCGCGCTGGACGCTCGACGTCGAGCGCGGGCCGCAGCGCGAGCCGGTGCGCTTCACGTGCAGCTTCCTGTTCATGTGCAGCGGCTACTACAACTACGCCGAGGGGTATTCGCCGCAGTTCCCCGGCGCCGAGCACTTCGCGGGACGCATCGTTCATCCGCAGAAGTGGACCTCCGACATCGACTATGCGAACAAGCGCGTGGTCGTGATCGGCAGCGGCGCCACTGCAGTGACGATCGTGCCGGAGATGGCGAAGACCGCGGCGCACGTGACGATGCTGCAACGCTCGCCCACCTACGTGATCTCGCGGCCCGCGGAAGATTTCATCGCGAACGGCCTGCGGCGCGCGCTGCCCGTGAAGCTCGCGTACTGGCTGACGCGCTGGAAGAACGTGCTGTTCGGCATGCTGTTCTTCCAGCTGTGCCGCCGCCGGCCCGAGAGCATCAAGCGGCTGATCCTCGGCGGCGTGCGCAAGGCGCTCGGCGCGAGCTACGACGTCGGCAAGCATTTCACGCCGCGCTACAACCCGTGGGACCAGCGCCTGTGCCTGGTGCCGAACGGCGATCTGTTCGAGGCGATCAGTGCAGGCCGTGTCGAAGTGGTCACCGACCAGATCGAGACGTTCACGCCGCAAGGCATCGCGTTGCGCTCGGGTGCGCAGCTCGCAGCGGACGTGGTCGTCACTGCGACCGGGCTCAATCTGCAGCTGCTCGGCGGCGTGCAGGTGAGCGTCGACGGGCGCGCGGTCGATCTCGCAAAGACGCTCAACTACAAGGGCATGATGTTCAGCGACGTGCCGAATCTCGCCTCGTCGTTCGGTTACACCAACGCCTCGTGGACGCTGAAATGCGACCTCACGTGCGAATACGTGTGCCGCCTGCTGAATCACATGCAGAAGCACGGCTACCGGCAGTGCACGCCGCGCAACGTCGACCCGTCGGTGACCGCGGAGCCGTGGATCGATTTTTCTTCCGGCTACGTGCAGCGCTCGCTCCACACGCTGCCGAAGCAGGGCTCGAAGCTCCCCTGGAAGCTGCATCAGAACTACGTCTTCGACATCCTGATGCTGCGCTATGGCCGCGTCGACGACGGCGTCATGGAGTTTCAGCGCGCGCAGCCGGCGTCCTGAGGTTCGCGTCGAGGAACTGCAGGATGCGCTCGTACACCTGGCGCCGGGTCGTCTCGTCGTAGACCCCGTGCCCTTCGCGGGCCAGAGCCAGCCACTCGACTTTTCTCTGACTTCTCTCGAGCGCGGCCCGCATGCGTTTCGCATGCTCGAAATCCGCGCGGCCGTCCTCCGTGCCGTGGATCAGCAGTACCGGGGCCTTGATGCTCTGGGCGTTGTAAGCGGGCGAGCGGGCGCGCAGAGCGGCGACGTCGCTGCCCAGAACGCGCTCGAGGTAGGCCTTGCCCCAGTTCGAATCGGGCAGGTCGCCGGACTGCAGCATCAATTCGAGGTCGTACACGCCCGCGTAACCGATTGCGCACCGGTAGAGGTCGGGCTCGCGCACCGCGCCCTCCAGCGCAGCGTAACCGCCGTAGCTGGTTCCATAGATGCAGATCCGGTCGGCCGGCGCGATCTTCTGCTCGATCGCCCAGCGCGTGGCGTCGGTGAGATCGTCCTGCATCTTGCCGCCCCAGTCGCGATAGCCGGCCTGCTGGAAATCCAGGCTGTAGTAGCCGCTGCCGCGATAGTTGACCTGCAGCACCGCATAGCCGCGGTTCGCGAGCAGCTGCACTTCGGGATCGAATTCCCACCAGTCGCGTACGCCATACGGTCCGCCGTGCGGCAGCACGACCAGCGGGTGCGGCCCCGCGCCGGCGGGCCGCGTGACGTAGCCGTGCAGCTGCATCCCGTCGCGCGCATTCAGCGAGATCGGCTCCTTCGGACGCATCTGCTTGGGCTCGATCCAGATGCGCCCGGCACGCAGGAAGTCCGCGCGCTTGCTGACGGTGTCGAACACGTAGTAGTCGCCGGGGTTGACGTCCGAGTCCACGCGCACGATCACCAGCCTGCCGTCGGCGCTGTGGCTCGTCACGTTGACGCGCTGATTGGGAAACGCGCGTTGCAGCGCCTGGCGCGTCTGCGCGGCCGGATTGTCCTGCAGCAGCCAGTGAGCGCTCTCGCGATCCGCATAGCTGGTCACGCCGATGATCTCGCGCTCGGCGAAATCGGTGATGACGTCGTAAACGCCGGCGTCGGCGAAGGCGTGCACCTTCTCGACGGCCTTCGTCTGCAGGTCCAGCCGGTACAGCGCATCGTACGTTTCGCCGTCGCGCACAGCCGTCAGATAGACAGAGCGCCCGTCCGCGCTGAAGCGTCGCGGTGTCACCGTGTCCGCGCGAAACCCGCTGAGCTCGAAGCTGCTCCAGGCCGCGCCCGGTGCAGACTTCCAGCTGACCGCAGGTTGCTGCTCGTCGGTCTCGCCATAGGCGAAGCGCACGTTGTCGTCGTGATCCAGCAGCAGCGTGGCGCCGGCCAGCGGTGCCATGTCGAGCTGCTGCTTCTTGCCGCTGTAGACATCGAGACGCGAGATCAGCGGCTTCGCATCCGGGTTGAAGTACCAGACGTTGCCCGCGTTACGCCACGGATACTCGGCGATCAGGATGTGGTCCGGATCGTTCTGCAGCGCGCTCAGCAGGGCGGGCGTCGCATAGCTGGCCTTGCGGGTCGCGAGGCGCGTATCCATCGTGCTCTGCTCGGCGCGGTAGCCGTACAGCTGGCGGGCGGAGTTGCCGTCGCGATCGATCGCGAAGATCTCGCCGGTCGGCGTCGGCCGGACCCGGTCGCGCTGCCGCTGCGCGATCGTGTAGACGACGCGCGTCGGCGAGATCCAGTGGTACTCGTCGATCTCGCAGTCGTCGGGCACGCGGATGCTGCTCAGGCCCTTCTTGGTCTCGAGCTCCATGAACAGGATTGCGGAGCGGCCGTACTTGCCGGTCAGCACCGCGACGAACTCGCCGTCCGGCGAGATCTTGAGGTCGCTGAACTCGTCGAAGCGCGTGAAGCTCTCGATCGGGATCGGGCCCGCCGGCGGCGCTTCCGCCGGCGTTTGTGCGACCGCGCGAGCGCACGCGAGCCCGATCAGCAACAGCGAAAAACGCAGCATGGCGACCTCCCTGTAATCCCTGGACGGAACATTTTACCCAGTTCGTCGGTATTTCCCGCGTGAGCCGTCGTGGGGCGAGAACGATGACGAATGTATGGCGCTGTCTGCGCGGGCTGAACCGGGTGCTGTGGGTATGCGCGGGCGGATTCGCGCTGGCCGCGTGCTCCAACGGCCGCGGCAGCCTGGATGGCGACGGCCAGGGCGGCGGCCAGCAGCAGGCTCCGCCGAAAGTCACGATCGGCGGCACGGTCGCCGGGCTCGCCGGCACCGGGCTGGTCCTGCAGAACAACGGCGGCGACGACCTTGCCGTTGCCGGCAACGGTGCGTTCAACTTCGAGACCAGCGTCGACGCCGGCTCGCCCTACAACATCACCGTCCTCACGCTGCCGGCCAACCCGGCGCAGACCTGCTCGGTCAGCAATGCCGCGGGGACCGCGACGAGCAGCAACGTGACGAGCGTGAGCGTGACGTGCAGCACCGGCTCCTTCAGTGTCGGCGGCACGGTGTCAGGCCTCTCGGGCGGCGGGCTCGTATTGCGCAACAACGGCGGCGACGATCTGCCGATCGCCTCGAACGGCAGCTTCACTTTCGCGACCGAGCTCGCCAGCGGCAGCACGTTCGCAGTCGCCGTGGCAGTGCAGCCGAGCCGTCCGGCGCAGACGTGCACGATCGCGGACGCTTCCGGAACCGTCGGCGGCATCGACGTGCGCACCGTCAAGGTGAGCTGTTCCACGAATTCGTACACTGTCGCCGGAACGGTCAGCGGCCTGGTCAGCACCGGCAGCGGCGTGGTCCTGCAGAACAACGGCGGCGACAACGTGAGCGTGCAGTCGGATGGCGGCTTCACGTTTCCGACGAAGATTCCAAGCGGCGCGCAGTTCAGCGTCACCGTCGCACAGCAGCCCGCCAACCCTGCACAGACATGTTCCGTGCAGAACGGCAGCGGCCCGATCGTCGATGGGGACGTGAATGTCGTCATCACCTGCGCGCTGCGCCAGTTCACGCTCGGCGGCACCGTCACCGGTCTGCGGCGCTCAGGGTTGAAGCTCGTCAACGGCACCGATGAAGTCGCGCCGACGGCCGATGGTCCGTTCACGTTTCCGACCGGGCTGCTGGCCGGCACGGCATACACCGTCTCGATAGCGCAGGCGCCGGTGCTTCAGTTCTGCACCATCGTCAACGCCAGCGGTGTGATGCCCGAGGGGAACGTCGCGAGCATCGGGGTCACGTGCTCCAGCGTCTTCGGCGTCGGCGGCACCGTCTCCGGTCTCGACAGCCCCGGGCTCGAGCTGCAGACCAACGGCGAGAAGCTGCAGATCGCCGCGAACGGCAAATTCGTGGTGCCTGCCGCGTTGACGGACGGCTCGCCTTACGACGTCACTGTTGCCAATCAGCCGGCGAACCAGGTGTGCATCGTGAGCAATGGACGCGGGACCGTCGAGAAGACGGACGCAACGGGTGTGATCGTCACCTGCAAGTGAGCGCAGGCTACTTGGCGAACAGCCTGGACGGATCCTTGAAGGCCTTGAACTCGAGGGCGTTGCCGGACGGGTCGTACAGGAACAGGGTGGCCTGCTCGCCGATCTCGCCGCGAAAGCGGATGCCGGGCTCGATGACGAAGCGCGCGCCGCCTTCGCGCAGCCGTGCAGCCAGCTCGTGCCAATCGTCCCACTCCAGCACTACGCCGAAATGCGGCACGGGCACGTCCTTGCCGTCGACTTCGTTGAAGTGCAACGCGCGGCGCGTGGCATCGAGGTGCGCCACCAGCTGGTGGCCGAAGAAATCGAAATCGACCCACTCCGCGGAGCTGCGTCCCTCCGCACAGCCGAACATGCGGCCGTAGAAAGCGCGCGCGGCGCCGAGGTCGTGGACGGGAATCGCGAGATGAAAGGGTGCGGGCATGGCCGTATCAATAAATCTTCGCGACTGTCCGCGTCAACTGCTCTGCGCGACGCGCGTACAATGCGCGGTCTCTTCGTTCGGGTCAGCTCGAGGTTGCGTTCATGCATCAAGCATTCTGGAAGCCTTGCACCCTGCTCGCGTCTGCACTGCTGGCTGTCGGCGCAGCCGCTGCGCCTGCCATCACACCGATCGGCTTCATGCCGGCTGGCGTGGGCACGCAGCGCGCGCTGGAGCAGAAGTTCGATGCGCAGCTGCAGGCGTCGGACCTGGAAGCGTGGATGAAGCAGATGGCCGCGAAGCCGACGCACGTCGGCGCGCCGCACGACAAGGCAAACGCCGAGCTCACGCAGCAGCTGTTGCGCTCGTGGGGCTGGGACGCGCAGATCGAGCAGTTCGACGTGCTCTATCCGACGCTCAAGCAGCACAGTCTCGAGCTGGTCGCGCCGACACACTTCACCGCCTCGCTCAAAGAGCCGCCGATCGAAGGAGACAGCACGTCGACGCAAACCGACGGCGTGCCGCCCTATCACGCTTACGGCGGCGACGGCGACGTGACGGCGCCGCTGGTCTACGTGAACTTCGGCATGCCCGACGACTACAAAGAGCTCGCCCGGCGCAACGTCGACGTCAAAGGCAAGATCGTCATCGTCCGCTACGGCGCCGGCTGGCGCGGCCTGAAGCCGAAGCTGGCGCAGGAGCACGGCGCGGTCGGCTGCCTGATCTATTCCGATCCGCACGAGGACGGCTACTTCAACGGCGACACGTACCCGAAGGGCGGCTGGCGTCCGCCGCAAGGCGTGCAGCGCGGCTCGGTGCTCGACCTGCCGGTCGCGCCGGGCGATCCGCTGACGCCGAACGTCGGCGCGACCAAGGGCGCGAAGCGGTTGAAGATCGCCGACGCGAAGACGATCCTGAAGATTCCGGTGATGCCGATCTCGTACGCCGATGCGCAGCCGTTGCTGGCGGCGCTGGGCGGGCAAGTGGTGCCGCCGGAGTGGCGCGGCGCGCTGCCGATCACGTATCACGTCGGCCCGGGGCCCGCGACCGTGCATCTTTCCATTCAGTCGGACTGGAGCATCAAGCCTCTCTACAACGTGATCGGCAAGATCGCCGGCTCGGTCAGTCCCGACGAGTGGGTCGTGCGCGGCAATCACCGCGACGGCTGGGTGTTCGGCGCCGGCGATCCGCTGTCGGGACACGTCGCGATGATGGCGGAGGCGAAAGCGATCGGCGCGCTGCTCGAGGACGGCTGGCGTCCCAAGCGCACGCTCGTGTACGCGAGCTGGGACGGCGAGGAGCCCGGCCTGCTCGGCTCCACGGAATGGGCCGAAGCGCACGCGGAGGAGCTGCAGCGCAAGGCGGTCGTCTACATCAACTCGGACGGTAATTCGCGCGGCTTCCTTTCGGCGGGCGGCAGTCATTCGCTGCAGCGCCTGGTCAACGAAGTCGCGAAAGAAGTGAAGGATCCGCAGACCGGCGTGACCGTGAAGGAGCGGCTCGATGCGCTCAGCATGGTCAAGGGCTACCGCAAGGGCGCCTCGCCCGACGACAAGGACGACGCGAAGAAAGCGCTCGCGGGCGAGGATTTCGCGCTCGGCGCGCTCGGCTCCGGCTCCGACTTCACGCCGTTCCTGCAGCACCTCGGCCTGACTACCCTCAACGTCGGCTACGGCGGCGAGGACGATCAGGATGGCGTCTACCATTCGAATTACGACTCGTTCGATCACTACGTGCGGTTCGGCGATCCGGGCTTCGTCTACGGCGTCGCCGAGGCGCAGACGGTCGGCCGCCTGGTGCTGCGCATCGCGGATGCGGGCGTGCTGCCGATGGAGTTCGGCAGCTTCGCAGCGACGGTGGATGGCTACGTGAAGGAGCTGCACGAGCTGGCCGACGGCAAGCGCAAGCAGGCCGATGAGCTGGCGAAGCTGCTCGACAAGAAGGTCTTCGAGCTGGCGGCCGATCCGACGCGCCGTGTCGCTCCGCCCGCCCGCGATCCGGAGGTCCCGTACCTCAATCTCGCGGCGCTCGACAATGCCGTCGCGCGCGTGAAGAAGAGCGCCAAGGCTTATGACGATGCGTATGCCGCTTTCGCAGCGCGCGGTACGGACCTGAGCGCAGCGCAAGCGACGCAGCTCAACGCGCTGCTGCGCGGCATGGAAGCGACGTTGATCAATTCGCGCGGATTGCCGGGACGCGAGTGGTATCGGCATTACATCTATGCGCCGGGGCTGCTGACCGGCTACGGAGTGAAGACGCTGCCCGGCGTGCGCGAGGCGATCGAGGAGAACCAGTGGGATCGCGCCAATCAGTTCGCCGTCTCGACCGCAGACATGCTCGCGAAGTACGCGGAGCGGCTCGACCAGGCGACGGCGCTGCTGCCGGCCGTTACTTCGGAGCCTGGTAGAACGCGTCCTTGATCAAGCCCTCGATCGACTCGTCGAAGTACTCCTGATTGTGCGGATCGTCGCCGGCGAAACGCCGGCGATACTCCGCGACGTCGATCTGCGGCCGCACGTCCTCCAGACGCGCCGACAGGCTGCCGATGCGCACCACCGCCGCGTTCACCTGACCGACGATCGTCTCGATCATCTCCAGCACGGCGCGCATGTACGTCGTGTCGCGCATGACGTCGCCGTGGCCCGGAACGATCGCCTTGATGTGCAGATCCAGCAGGCGATGCAGCGTCTGCGCCAGACCTTCGGGATAGCCCGCGAAGAAGTACGGCACCGGCGCGACCAGCACGTCGCCGCTCACCAGGATCTGCTCCTTCGGCAGATATGCCCACGCGTCGCCGCGCGTGTCGCCGCTGCCCGTGTGACGGATCTCGACGCGGCGATTGCCCAGGTCGACGGTCAGCTCGCTGTCGAAAGTCAGCGTCGGCAGCTGCAAGCGCGAGCGTTGCAGGTCGGCAAGCACACGGCTGCGGCCTTCGATGGTTTTCTGCAGCTCTGCATCGGGCTGCTTCGCGAGCGCTTCCTGCATTTCCTGCAGCCGTCGCGGATAGCGCTCGCGGTTCGCCGCGTCGTACGAAGCCATGAGCCGCGCGGTTTCCGGGTGCGCCACGATCGCGACGTCGGGAAACGCGTCGACATAGACGGAATTGCCGCGTTGATGGTCGGGGTGCCAATGCGTGTTGAGCAGGTAGCGCACCGGCTTGTCGGTCCAGCGGCGGATATCGGCGATGTCCTCGCGGGCGCTCGACGGCAGATACGCGGAGTCGACGACGAGCACCGCGTGCTCGCCGATGATCACGGTGGTGTTGCCTTGCGGATTGCTATCCGGCGCGTCGGCGTGCCGGATCGAGTAGACGCCTTCAGCGACCTTGGTGATGCTGCGTAGCTGCGTCACCGATGAATCGGCAACGGCAGCGCTCGCGATCAGTGCCAGTGCACTGAGTGCCAGTCGATACCCCATGCAGGGAGTGTGCGCCCCGCCGGCGCCCGGTGCGAGGACACCGGTTGGCAAAAATCGCGAAAAGTCCGGCGGGTGCTGCGGCGGGGGAGCCAAGACTGCCGGCGCGCTTCATTCGCAACGCCGGCAGTGGGCCAGGTCAACTTACTGGATCTGCGTCACCGTGACCGAGTAGCCGGGGTGCGCGGCGAGATTCGCGCCGTACGCCCCGATGCTGAGCCAGAAGGCGACGATCACAGCCGACACCACGGTGCAAACGGTGCGCTGCGTGGTCTGGCTCATTTGCGTGAAGGCATACATGGCGATCTCCTTACTCTCTTCTCAAAACTCATCCGCGTTAATGCGGTGTTCGTAAGTTCAGATGCGATAGTCCTCGGAAAGGTTGCAAGCGACGAGAGCCTGCCGGCCAGTTGCGGTCGGCTGCCGGCGAAAAGCTGCGGGGCACGGCGGGCCGGCGCAGCGGCCGGACACATCGGACAGAATTGCGCCACAGGTTTGCCAGAGTCGTGCGTCAGCCCGGCGTTCAGGGGCGGAAAAACCGGAGCAACCTGTAATGACTCAGCAACAATTCGCTGCGCGCGACTTCGCGGCACGGCTGCGCATTTCGCGACGCACGCTTTTCGCTGCGGCAGTGTCGACAGTCGTTGCCGGTGCGTGTGCGCATCGATTCGCATCTTTGCAGCGCGAGTTCACGGCAGCGGTCGGTACGATCCAGGCGCGCATCGGCGGCCGCATCGGAGTGTACGTGCTCGACACCGAGTCGCAGCTCGAGCTTGCATTCAATGCGCGCGAGCGCTTCGCGATGTGCTCGACTTTCAAGTTGCTGCTCGCCGCCGCCGTCTTCCAGCGCGTCGAAGCGGGCACGCTGGCGCTCGACGACAAGCTCGCGGTGCGGCCCGAAGACATCGTGCCTCATGCGCCGATCACTTCCGCGCACGTCGCCGAAGGTTCGATGAGCGTGCGCGATCTGTGCGCAGCGATCGTGACGGTGAGCGACAACGCGGCCGCGAACATCCTGCTGAAGCCGCTCGGCGGCCCGGCTGCGCTGACGCGGTTCCTGCGCGACATCGGCGATCGCGTCACGCGTCTGGACCGCACCGAGGTGGAGTTGAACACGAACCTGCCCGGCGATCCGCGCGACACGACCACGCCGCAGGCGATGGCGCTGTCGATGGAGAACATCCTGCTCGGCGACGTGCTCTCGATGCAGTCGCGGCTGCAACTGATCGCGTGGATGCGCCAATCGACCACCGGCCTGCGGCGTCTGCGCGCGGCCGTGCCGGCGCAGTGGAAGCCCGGCGACAAGACCGGCAACGGTCGCAACGGCGCGGCCAACAACCTGATGGTTGCGTGGCCGCCGGGGCGCTCAGCGGTGCTCGCGGCGGTCTACATGAGCGAATCGGCTCAGCCGGTCAGTGCGCTGGACGATGCGCACGTGGAGATCGGTCGGTTGCTGGCCGCGGCGGTCGCGCGGCAATGACGCAGCCCCCACCCTGGTGGGCGGGGGCGGCATCGGCTGCTACTTCTTCTTCGGCTTGTTGTCGGCCTTCGACTTCGCGCCGTTCTCGGCCTTCGCGTCGGCTTTGCCGTCACCGGGCGTTCCGGCGCCGAGGCTCTCGAGCAGCTTCTCGTCGAGATCGGGCACAGCGGGCAGATCTGTCGCATCGGGCAGCGCAGCCTTCGCGCGCTCATGCAGCTGCAGGCTGACCGTGTGCAGCTCGCGGTACTGACCGGCCAGCTTCTCGCCGGCGGCGGCCTTCTGGTCCTGCTGCTTCTTCTCGGTGCGCAGCGTGTTGAGGGAGGCTTCGATCTGCCGGCGCATATCGGCCTCTTCCTGCTTCTGCTTCTTGAGCACGTTCATCTTCTTGATGACGTTCTCGGGCGTGTCCGACAGCGCAGTGTTGATCGCCTTGAGCTGCTTTTCCTGCTCGGCGACGCGGTCCTTGACCTTCTGCAGCTCCTTGGCGGCGGCGGCACGGTCGGTGGCCATCTGCCGGGTGCTGTTCTCCTGCGCGGTCTGCAGCTGCGCGACGGTCGTCTGCGCGGCGGCCAGCGAGCGCTCGCTGGAGGCGACCTTGTTTTCCATCGCAGTGATCGTGACCTTGGCCTGCGCGCGCGCGTCGGCAGCTTCGGTCTCGGCTTTGGCGATCTTCTTCAGAACGCTTTCGAGGGCCGCCTTGAGCTCTTCCTGCGTGCAGTTGGGGTCCAGCTTCAGCGCATCCGTCGCCGCGCGCATCAGCATCTGTTTGCTGATGGCAAGTTCCTTCCAGACTTTCAATTGGAGCTCGAGTTCGGGTTGATTCACCATTGATTCCTGATGTGGCTGGGGGCGTGACATGCGGGGACGCGGATTGTAGTCGAAACGCGTTGCGATCGCGCGTCACCGTGCGGGGCGGGGAGTGCGGACCGGCAGGCGGACAGATATGGGAGCGGGAACCGGATTATCCAGCCCGGGGTTTCGCCAGTCTGCCGGTCGCGGGCGGGCAGGAGCGGGCTACATAACACCTACGGAATTGTCCGCACTGGCGGCGCAAGAACCCGGGCGTTAAGTGTCGGGCCCTCACGCTGCGGCCGCCCGCGGCCGAATCGAAACCAAGGGGGATTCCATGCACGTTCCAAGCATCCTGGGCGCCGCGCTCGCCGCGACGCTGGTTACCGGCATTCTCGCTGCCGGCGCCGCGGCGGGCGCCAGCGCCGAGGAAGATTTCATTGCTGCCGCCAGCAGCGGACCGTCAGCCAAACTCGGACCCTGGCTGGCCAACGTCGCCGCGGAGTATCAGAACAGCTCCAACAAGCGCGCATTCCGCTCGAGCAATTCGACCCTGAAAGTGCGCGACGGGATGGTCGGCGTCGATCTGTACGCGAACGACGCGGCCGGGCTGCAGCGCAGCCTGGCGCAGCTCGGCGCTCGCAACATCAAGTCGCACGGCCCCCTGGTCAGCGCACAGGTGCCGGTGAGCGCCCTGAATGGCCTGGCCGCGCTGCCCTCGCTGCGCTATGCGATGCCCTCGCTCGCCAAGGTCCAGGTCGCATCGCAGGGCGATGTGGTGAGCCAGGGCGACGTCAGTCTGCGCTCGAATACCGTTCGCGCCAGCACCGGGCTGGACGGCAGCGGCATCACGGTCGGCGTGATGTCCGACAGCTACCGATGCAACCCGCCGCCGTTCGTACCCGGCGCGCCGACCACGACAGCGGCGCAGGACGAGGCTTCCCAGGACGCGCCGCCCGGCGTCGATGTGCTCGACAACGGTGCTTGCCCCGGCAGCGACGAAGGCCGCGGCATGGTGCAGCTGGTGCACGACGTCGCGCCCGGCGCCGCGCAGAAATTCCATAGTGCGTTCAACAGTCTGGTGGATTTCGCAGACGGCATCCTCGAGCTGCAGGAGGCCGGCGCCGACGTGATCGTCGACGACGTCATCTACTTCGCCGAGAACATGTTCTCCGACGGCATCGTCGCCCAGGCAGCGGACCTGGCGGTTCAGCGCGGCGCGGCCTATTTCTCCTCGGCCGGCAACCAGGCGCGCATGTCGTACGAATCGGAGTACCGCGAAGTGCCGGTGCGGATCAACGGCGGCGGCAACAACAACGGCAAGGGCGCGCCGTTCGTCCTGCCCGCGCAGGATTTCGATCCCGGCCCGGGCGTCGACACGCTGCAGAAAGTACACGTGACCCCGGACGGCAAGCAGGCGCTGATCGTGTTCAGCCTGCAGTGGGATCAGCCGTTCCTGTCGTCGACCGCGTTCGCGCAGGCCACCGATCCGAACGGCGCCGCGCCGCGCGGGGCCACCGGCGACCTCGACATGCTGATCTACAACGACAAGGGCGTGCTGGTGCCGCGCTGTCCGCCGGGCGTCGCGACCGGCATCACCTGCCAGCTCGAAGGGACGCGCAACATCGGCGGCGACGCGGTGGACCTGACGCTGCTGTTCGTCGGCGGGCCGAAGTCGAAGACCAATGACTTCTTCGTGCGCATCGCGCGCGTCGGCGGTGAGGCGCCGGCGCACGTCAAGTACGTGGTGTTCGAGCAGCAGGGCACGCTCGACGTGCTGGAGCATGACACGCAGAGCGGCACCGCCTACGGGCACGCCAATGCCGCCAATGTCGCGTCGATCGGCGCCAGCTCGTTCTACCTGACGGAGGAGTTCGACGCCTACTTCTCGACGCTGGTGCAGGATGCGCCGGGCGCCTGCGTGCCGGCCTGCCTGAACGATTTTTCGTCGGCGGGCGGTATTCCGATCTACCTCGACAAGTACGGCGCGCGCCTCGCGACCCCGGCGCTGCGTCCGAATCCGCGCGTCACCGGGCCGGACGGCGGCAATACGACGTTCTTCCTGGCCGACTCGTCGTTCGACGATGACGACGGCGACGGTTGCAACAGCCCGACCAGCACGTTCATCACGCCGTGCCTGGACGACGCAGCCGACGAGCTGCCGAACTTCTTCGGCACCTCGGCGTCCGCGCCGCACGTCGCTGCCGTGGCCGCCTTGATGCTGCAAAAGAACGGCGGCCTGGCCGCGAACTCCATCTACACGATCCTGCGCAACACCTCGCAGGACATCAAGAAGCGCGAGGTGGAAGTGATCCCGGGACCCGGCAACTCGGTGTTCTCAGCGCTGCCGGCCGGGTACGACTTCGATTCGGGTCAGGGCTTCGTGGATGCGGCGGCAGCCGTGGCCGCCACGCCGAATCCGTAGACGGATCGGGAGCCGGGTCAGCGCGCAACCTGAGCGAGCTGACCCGGCTCCAGGCCCGCTTCCATCCACTTGCGGATGCGCCGTGCGTCGGCGACGCGCGTGTACTTGCCGAAGGAATTCAGCAGCACGATCAGCACCGGGCGCTCCCGGATGACCGTCTGCATGACCAGGCACTGGCCGGCGTCGCTGGTGTAGCCGGTCTTCTGTACCCGGATGTCCCAATCCGCCTTGTTGACCAGCGTATTGGTATTACGGAATTCGAGCAGCTGCTTGCCGACCAGCACCGTATGGCTCGCGTGCGTGGAAAACGTGCGGATCGTCGGGTCCGCGGCGGCCGCCGCCACCAGCTTGGCCAGATCGCTCGCGCTGGAGACGTTGCCGCTCGACAGCCCCGTCGGATCGGTGAAGTGCGCTGTCTTCATGCCGAGCGCGCGCGCCTTGGCATTCATCGCCTTGATGCACGCGGGCAGCCCGCCCGGGTAAGCCCGCGCCACGGCGTGCGCCGCGCGGTTCTCCGACGACATCAGCGCGAGGTGCAGCAGGTCGCCGCGGGTCAGGTGTGAGCCGATAGCCAGGCGCGACGCGGAGCTGCGTTCCAGCCGGCGGTCGGCGGCAGTGAGCTCGATCGTCTCGTCGAGCGGCTGTCCGGCATCGAGGACCACGAGCGCCGTCATCAGCTTGGTGATCGAGGCGATCGGCATGGCCTCCTGGGCGTGCTTGGCATACAGCACCGAGGAATCGACTGCGTCCATCACCATCACCGAGCTGGACCGCACGTCCAGCCGGGCAACGCGCACCGGGGCGGCGTGAGCGGCGGACGCCTGCGGCGAGGCCGCAGCCCAGGACGGGCTGGCGAGCAACAAACCGGACAGCAGGAGGGACAGAAACGGTCGTCGCCAGGAGTGCGTCGGCATGCCGCGGATCGTCTTTTTGAGTTGTGCTGGCGCGAGGATAAACGATCTTTATCAGGCCGAGTGTGAGCTTTTCCCTGTTTGCAGGCTCGCGCGCAACCTTTTGACCCCGCCATTGCGTCCAATCCCGCGTACCAGGCGCCGGGCCGACGCCTGCAACTTACGGAAGACGCCGGTGTTCTGGACGGGCGGTCCGAAGGACCCGAGATCAGGCAGCCGCGGGGACACTCAATGACTACGGCAAACAAGCACTTCGTTCGCTCCGGAGCCATGGAGGACGGCGCGCCGCTCGCGAGCGTCACGCCGTTTCCGCGTGCGCCCGAGGTTGGCGCCGACCAGGGCCCCGCCGTGGAGCGCGAGGTGCCGGCGTCGCGCGGTTGGCCGACCAAGGCGCTGATCGCGGGGCTGCTCGCGGCCATCGTCGGCGTGATCGTCTGGATTGCGCTGCGCGATCCTGCGGCAACGCCGGCCGCGGCTGCCGCGCAGACGCCGCCCCTCGAGCTGGCTTCGGTCGACGTCGCTACGGTTGCATTGCAGACGTTGTCGCGCTCGCTGCCGCTGTCCGGCTCGATGTCGCCGATCGTGCAGGCGACCGTGAAATCGAAGGTCGGCGGCGAGGTCGAGCTGATGCCGCTGCGCGAAGGCCAGGATGTGCGCGAAGGCGACGTGATTGCCCGCATCGACACCCGCAACCTGCAGGCGCAATACGATCGCCAGCTGGCCGCCGTCGAGCGCGCGCGCGCCGACCTGGATCTCGCCACGCTCAATCGCGATAAGAACCGCGCGCTGCTCGAGCAGAAATACATCTCGCGCAACACGTACGAGGCGACCGAAAGCGCCTACGCCGGCAGCGTCGCCAATCTGAAGCTCGCCGAGGCGGATGCGCGTCTCGCGAAGATCAGCCTCGAGGACGCCGTCATCCGCGCGCCGTTCGCCGGCACCATCGCCAAGCGCCACGTGCAGCCCGGCGAAAAGGTGTCGATGGACTCCACGATCGTGACGCTGGTCGACCTGCGGCAGATGGTGCTGGAAGCCGCGGTGCCGGCCGCGGACATTCCTGCGGTGAGCATCGGTCAGCGCGCGCGCTTCAAGGTCGGCGGCTTCGGCGCGAGCGAATTCGTCGGCGAAGTCCAGCGGATCAATCCGATCACCGCCGACGGCTCGCGCGCGATCACGATCTACATCGCCGTGCCGAACCCGGACCGCTCGCTCAAGGGCGGCATGTTCGCGCAGGGCGCGCTGACTCTGGAGAACACGCAACCCGTGCTGGCCATTCCGCAGCGTGCCGTGCACGAGGAAGCCGGCATCTCGTACGTGTACACGCTGCGCGACGACAAGATCACGCGCACCCCGGTCACAGTCGGACCGCCGGCGCCGGGCGGCAGCTTCGTGCAAGTGCGCGAGGGCCTGGCCGCCGGCGACCGCGTGGTCGTCACGGAGATCACTGCTCAGCAGGTCGGCCAGCCCGTCGTCGTCCGCGCCGAGGCAGCGTAGACCTGCCATGTGGATCACCAAGACCAGCATCAACCAGCCCGTCTTCGCGACCATGATCATGGCCGCGCTGGTCGTGCTCGGCCTGTTCTCGTATCGCCTGCTGCCGGTCGAGGAGATGCCCGAGATCAGCATGCCGGAGGCGTACATCACGGTGCTGTATCCGGGCGCGTCGCCGGAGGCCATCGAGGACGACGTCATCAAGCCGATCGAGAACGTGATCAACTCGATCGACGGCGTGCGCAACATCTACGCGACCGCGCGCGAAGGGCAGGCGCTGTTCCAGATCGAATTCCGGCTCGAGACCGACGTCATCGCGGCGACGCAGGAGATTCGCGACAAGGTCGCGCAGATCCGCGCGACGCTGCCGCGCGAGGTGCGTGAGCCGCAGATCGAGCGCGCCAGCAGCGAGAGCCAGCAGGGTGCTGCAGTCGAGCTGGTGGTGTACTCGAAGACGCGCAGCCTGCGCGAAGTATCGACGCTGGTCGAGCAGCAGGTCGTCAAGCGCCTGCAGAATTCCTACGGCGTCGGCCACATCGAGGTCGGCGGCTCGGTGCAGCGCCAGGTGCAGGTGTTCCTGCGGCCCGAGCAGCTGCAGAGCCTGCGTGTCGGCGTCGACCAGGTGATCGAAGCGATCCGCGCTGCCAATCAGGACCTGCCGGCCGGCAGCATCTCGCGCGCCGCGAGCGAGCAGCTGGTGCGTGTCGAAGGACGCATCAAGGATCCGCGCGGCTTCGAGCGCATCATCGTCGCCAACCAGGGCGGCGCGCCGGTGTATCTCGGCCAGGTCGCGGACATCGTCGATGGCGAGATGGAAGAGCAGTCGATCGCGCGCGTCGACGGCATGCGCTCGGTGTCGCTGGCGGTGTACCGCGCGCAGCAGGCGAATCTCGTGAAAGTCGGCGCAGGCGTCGAGGAGGCGATCGAAGAGCTGCGCGGCCGTCTGCCCGAGGACGTCAAGATCCGCACGCTGTGGTCGGACGCCAAGTGGATCGAGGGCTCGCTCGACCGCGTCAAGGAGACCATCGTCGAGGGCGCGGCGCTGACGATCCTGATCGTGTTCCTGTTCCTGCACTCGTGGCGCTCGACGGTGATCACCGGCCTGACCTTGCCGATCTCGGCGATCGCCACCTTCATCGCGCTGCATTTCTTCGGCTTCTCGCTCAACTTCATGACGCTGATGGCGCTGTCGCTGTGCATCGGCCTGCTGATCGACGACGCGATCGTGGTGCGCGAGAACATCGTGCGCCACGCGGCGATGGGCAAGAGCCATCGCGACGCGGCGCTGCAGGGCACGCAGGAGATCGGCGTCGCCGTGATGGCGACCACGTTCGCGATCCTGGCGGTGTTCATCCCGGTCGCGTTCATGAGCGGCGTCATCGGCCGCTTCTTCCTGCAGTTCGGCATCACGGTCGCGGTGGCGGTGCTGGTGTCGCTGTTCGTGAGCTTCACGCTCGATCCGATGCTGTCGTCGATCTGGCCCGATCCCCCCGGCGACCGGTTCCGCCGCATGCCGTGGCTCGGGCGCGTGATGGAGCGCGTGGAAAGCGTCGTCGAGCGCGCGCACGCCGTTTACGACCGGATGCTCGGCTGGGCATTGAGCGGGCGCCGCTACGCGCGCTTCTTCAGCCCGCGCACCCTGCTGCTCGGCGTGGCCGGGCTGACGTTCTTCGGCAGCTTCATGATCGTGCCGCTGATCGGCACCGAGTTCATTCCGCAGCAGGACGAGGGCATGGTGTCGATGCGGCTGAACACGCCGATCGGCTCCAGCCTGCAGTACACCGACGCGAAGATCCGCGACGCCGAGGCGGCGATCCGCGAGATCAAGGGCGTCGACGCGATCGTCACCACGGTAGGCACGGACGAGGGCAAGAACTACGCGCGCCTCACCGTCGTGCTGGCGGATCGCAAGCTCAGCAAGCGTCCGCCGCAGACCGAGTACGAGAAGCTCATTCGCGATCGCCTGACGCGCATGGCCGGGCTGACCGTCTCGATCAACCAGAACAATCGCCCCGTCTCGATCTCGCTGCTCGGCCCGGACAGCGGCAAGCTCACCGAGCTGTCGCAGGAGCTGATGACGCGGCTCGCCAAGGTTCCGGGCATCGCCGACCTCGAGAGCAGCGAGAAGGGTGCGAACCCGACGATCGCGGTGCGCATCAACAACGAGCTGGCGAGCGACCTCGGGCTCACCACTGCTGCGATCGGCAACGCGCTGCGGCCGCTGATCGCAGGCGACCAGATCAGCACGTGGCTCGGCCCGGACGGCCAGGACTACGACGTGATCGTGCAGCTGCCGAAGCACCGTCGCGAGATCGCCGCCGATCTCGGCGACCTGTACGTCGCCAGCTCACGTCTCGACGCCAACGGCGCGCCGCTCCTGGTGCCGCTGCGCCAGGTCGCGGACTTCGTCGAGACCGGCAGCCCGCAGCAGATCAAGCGTCTCAACCTGCAGCGGCGCATCTCGATCTACGCCAACGCGCAGGGCCGCCCGTCGGGCGACGTCGGAAGCGACGCGGAGAAAGTCGTCAAGGCCATGAAGCTGCCGCCCGGCTACCGTTTCGACCTGAGCGGTGGCCAGCAGGAAATGAACGAGACCTTCAGCGCTGCCATGGCTGCGCTCGGGCTCGCAGTGATCTTCATCTACCTGGTGCTGGCGTCGCAGTTCGGCAGCTTCATGCAGCCGATCGCCATCATGGCCTCGCTACCGCTTTCGCTGATCGGCGTGCTGCTGGCGCTGCTGCTGACCGGCACCACGCTCAACATCTTCTCGATCATCGGCTTCATCATGCTGATGGGCCTGGTGACCAAGAACGCGATCCTGCTGGTCGACTTCACCAACCAGGCGATCCGCGCGGGGCGTCCGCTGCACGAGGCGATCCGCGAGGCCGGCCAGGTGCGGCTGCGCCCGATTCTGATGACGACCATGGCGATGATCTTCGGCATGCTGCCGATGGCGATCGGCGTGGGGCAGGGCGGCGAAATGCTCGCGCCGATGGGTCGCGCGGTGATCGGCGGCGTGGTGACCTCGACGGTGCTGACGCTGCTGATCGTGCCGGTGCTGTACACGTATCTGTTCGCGCTCGGCGAGCGCGTGAAGAAGCTGTGGCATCGCGAGGCGACGGCGGCGCAGAGTCAGGCTGAAGCCTGACCCACACCGGAACCTTCAGCCCCGACTCAGGACAACCACAGCAGATGCTCCTGTAGGTCAGGTCAGGCTTCAGCCTGACTCAGGAGAGCGAAACGCCCAGCACCCGCCCGACTGCGAACGTCACTGCAGCCGCCGTGCAGCCGAACACGACTTGCCGCAGCGCTGAATAGCCCGCCGTGCGTCCGTTGAACAAAGACGTGAGCACGCCGATTCCCGCGAGCGCGAGAGCGCTCAGCACTGCGCTTGCCACGACAGCAGTGCTGCCGCTCCACAGGAACGGCAGGATCGGAAACAGCGCGCCGGCGCCAAACAGTGCGAACGACGTGCCGGCCGCGGACCACGGGTTGCCGCCCAGCTCATCAGGATTGATGCCGAGCTCCTCGCGCGCGAGCGTGTCGAGCGCAGCATCCTTGTCCTGCATGATCTGCGCCGCCGCGCGCTGAGCTTCTGCCTTCGCGACGCCCTTGGCTTGCAGGATCAGCGCGAGCTCGTGCTGCTCGGCCTCCGGGGTCTGCTCGATCTCCTCGCGCTCCTTGTCGAGCTGCATCGTCGCGAGCTCGCGCGCATTCGTCACCGACAGCCACTCGCCGAGAGCCATCGAGCACGCGCCGGCGACGAGCCCCGCAAGACCCGTCAGCAGGATCGTGCGCGTCGGCGTGCCGGCGCCTGCAACGCCCATCATCAGGCAGAAATTCGATACGAGCCCGTCGTTCGCGCCGAGCACCGCGGCGCGCAGGTTGTTGCCCGAGGCGCGGCGACGATGCCAGGGCTCGGCGCGGCCGATCTCATCGCCGAGCGCGCTGGCGCGGCGGGCGGGACCGGCGATCGCCTCGACGACTGCGGCATGACCGCGCTCCTCGGCCGAGATCGGCAGCGCATCCGGCTGGCTCAGGTACTTGCCGCGATCGTTGAACTCCGCCGCGGCAACGGTGGGCAACACGAAGCGCGGGCCGAAGCGACGCGCCAACGAGCTCAGCACGCGCGTGCGCAGCGTCGGCGCGAACGGCACGTCGGCGACGCCGGCCGCGGTGAGCTTGTCGCGCCAGAAGCGCGCATGCCGGCTCTCCGCTTCGGCGAGCTGCAGGAAGATGTCGCGTCGATTCGGGTCGTGCTCGGCCGCGGCGAGCGCGTTGTAGAGCGCAGCGCCGTTGAGCTCGTCGACGAGGTTGGCGCGAAATCGCTCGATGTCGTTCGGCGGTTTCATGGCGTGGTCAGCAGGCTGTAGACGATCTGCGTGCCGGTGAGAAAGTGGCCGACCCGCAGGTTCTCGTTCTCCGCGTGCTGGTTGTTGTCGCCGTTGACGGTCGGGATGAGGACGAACGGCAAGTGCAGGGCGTCGACCAGCACGTCCGTCGGCACGGTGCCGCCCATCATGCGGATGCGCACCGGCTCCGCGGCCGGGTTCGGCGCGGTCGGCGCCTTCAGCGCGCTCACGGCCCATTGCCCGACTGCTGCATCCAGCGGCGTGCGAGATGCTGCCTGCACCGAGCCGAGACGCAAGCTCGCGAGCTTGTCGTAGGTAGCGCGCTCCTGCTCCGTCGGCACCTGCTCGACGAGGTGATATCCCTGCTGCTCGACGTGACGTTTGATCAGCTCGAACAGCTTGCGCCCATCCGTCGTCGGCGTCGTGCGGATGTCGATCTCCGCAATCGCCTCGCTGGGCACGATGTTGGCAGCTTTCGCGCCGACGGCAGCCGCGGCCATGCCACGCACGTTCAGCGAGGGATACTGCAACGCTTCCTGATAATTCCCGCCAACCTTCTCCGCGCGCGCGACGCCGATGCGTTTGCGCAGCGCCGCTTCGTCGTCGCCGACAGCGGCGAGACTGGCGCGATCTTCTGCCGATAGCGCGACGCCGTCGTAGTAGCCCTTCACCAGCACGCGTCCGTCGTCGTCCTTCATCGATGCGAGCAGTCGCGCGAGACGCATCGCCGGATTCGGCGCGTAGTTGCCGAAGTGGCCGCTGTGCAGCGGCGCACGCGGACCGAAGACCGTCAGCGTCGCCTGCGTGATGCCGCGATTGCCGAACACCAGCGTGGAGCGCCCGGAGTCATGCTGCGGTCCGTCGAGGATCACCAGCGCGTCGGCGGCGAAGGCCGCGCGGTTGCGCTCGATCATGCCCGCGAGACTCGGCGAGCTCATCTCCTCTTCGGGATCGAGCAGCACCTTCACGTTGATCGCGGGAGCCTTCTGCTGTGCACGCAGCAGATCCATGGCGGTCAGGATCATCATGATCGGCGCCTTGTCGTCGGAAGCGCTGCGCGCGAACACGCGCAGCTCCGGATCGAGCGGGCTCGCCTGCAAGCGATCGCGGTCGACCTCCTGCCACTTGCCCTGCGCATCGCGCTGCTTCACGACCGGCCGAAACGGATCCTTCTGCGACCAGTTCTCGGGGATCACGGGCTGACCGTCGAAGTGTGCGTAGAGCACGACGGTGCGCGCCTTCGGTCCCGCGGCCGCGAGCTCTGCCAGTACGGCCGGCCGGCCCGCAGGATTGTCGAGCAGGCGCACCTTGAAGCCGCGTTTCGTGAACGCCTGCTGGAGGAAGGCTGCGTTGCGCTCGATGTCCGCGGGCCGGTCCGCGACGTTCGGGATCGCCAGCAACTCGAGAAACTCAGGCCAATTGTGCTGCGCCTGGCGCGCGACGTCGGCGCTCAGCGAGCCGGCGAACGCGGCGGGAACGAACGCGATCATCGTTGCGAAGAGCGCCGTGCGCATTGATTGCTCCACAGTGGAATCGAGCGCGAAAGCTAGCATAGAATCCGCGCCTTTCGCGTCCCGCACTCGCGCGGGAGCCACTCCCGATGTCGTCCCCCATGTCTACCCCAGAGGCAGAGTCCGCCGATCGCCCGCCGGCCAGCACGTCGTTCTGGCGCGACGTCGCACACGCGTTGAAAGGCGAGCAGCACGACTACACCAAGGAATCGCTCAACCGCGCGATCCTGCTGCTGGCGGTGCCGATGGTGCTGGAAATGCTGATGGAGTCGCTGTTCGCCATCGTCGACGTCTTCTGGGTGTCGCGGCTCGGGCGCGACGCGGTCGCGGTGATCGGCCTGACCGAATCGCTGATGAGCCTGGTCTACGCCGTCGCCATCGGCATCTCGTTCGCCGCCACCGCGATCGTCGCGCGGCGCATCGGCGAAAAGGATCCGCAGCGCGCTGCGCAGTCCGCGGCGCAGATCGTGATGCTCGGCGTGACGGTGTCGGCGGGGCTCGGCGTGCTGCTCGGCTGGTTCGCGCCGGACATCCTGCGGCTGATGGGCGCGACCCCGGCGATCGTCGAGCTCGGCTCGGACTTCGCGCGCATCATGCTCGGCGGCAACATCACCGTGTTCATGATCTTCCTGATCAACGCGATCTTCCGCGGCGCCGGCGACGCGGTGCTCGCGATGCGCACGCTGTGGCTCGCGAACGCGCTCAACATCGTGCTCGGTCCGTGCTTCATCTTCGGCTGGGGACCGTTCCCTGAGATGGGCGTGACCGGCGCGGCGGTCGCGACCAACATCGGCCGCGGCGTCGGCGTGCTGTATCAGCTGTGGCACCTCGCGGGTCACCACAGCCGGGTGCGCGTGCGGCTGCACCACTTCCGTCCGGCGGGCGACGTCATGAAAGGCATCGTCACCACGTCGGGCAACGGCATCCTGCAATTGCTCATCAGCACCACCAGCTGGGTCGGCCTGTTCAAGATTCTCGCGACGTTCGGCAGCGCCGCGCTCGCGGGCTACACGATCGCGATCCGCATCGTGATCTTCGCGCTGATGCCGGCGTGGGGGTTGGCGAACGCAGGCGCGACGCTCGTGGGCCAGAATCTCGGCGCGCAGCAGCCCGATCGTGCCGAACAGGCGGTACGCATCGCGACACGCCTCAATGCGCTGCTGCTGGGAATCGTCGGCGCGGTGTTCGTGATCTTCGCGTACCCGCTGGTGGGGCTGTTCACCAGCGATCCCGAGACGCTCAGCTATGGGGCGCGCGCCTTGTGGATCGTGAGCCTGGCATTTCCGCTGTACGCCGCGGGCATGTGCATGGAAGCGGCGTTCAACGGCGCCGGCGATACCTGGACGCCGACGCGGCTGAACTTCTTCTGCTTCTGGCTCGGGCAGGTGCCGCTCGCGTGGCTGCTCGCCGAGGTCGTGAACCTGGGCGCGCACGGCGTGTTCATCGCCGTGCCGATCTCATTCTCGGTGCTGGCGCTGTGGAGCTGGGTGCTGTTCAAGCGCGGACGCTGGAAGCTGCAGCAGGTCTAGCCTTCTTCCGGGAACGCGCTCGCGGGTACCTCGATCCACGTCGCACGCGCCAGCGCGACGAGCTCGCCCTTCTCCGAATACACGGCGGAGCCCGCGAAGCGCTTGCGGCCCTCGACCTGCAGCGGCCAGCCCATCGCGACGCACCTGTCGCCCGGCATCACTCGACCCTCGAGCGAAGCCGTGAGCTGGCCGAGCACGACCGTGGTGCCTTCGCGCGGCGACCACAACGCGAAGCCGCTCGGACAATCGAGCGCGGCCCAGAGAAACTCCGCGGCGGTCGGCGAGCCGAGCGATTCGTGGACGAGCCACGGCGAGGCGACCACGTCCCGCTGCGGCACGCTGCCGGCGAATATGCGCAACCCGTCACCCGGCGTGCGCTTCGGCCCGCACACGAAGCAATTTGGAAACGTGTGCTGCTCGAAGCCGTGGTAGTGCCGCGAGCTTTCGGTTGCTTCCGCGAACGACACCGGCGGCGCAGCGGCAATGTCCAGTTGCGAGGGCCGGCCTTCGCCGACTACGGTCGTTCCGCAGAGGAGCTTCGCGACGCCCTCGGTGACGTCGATCTGCAGCGGCGTTTCGAGCGGCGGCGGGACCATCAGCCGCACGGCCGCGACTCCGGGCACGTGGCGCGCGATACGTCCGCACACATAGCCGCCGTTGCCCGACTGCGCAGGTCCGCGAAAGCGTCTGTCGATGGTCAGTGTTTCTACGATCACGATCTCACGCTCCCTGCACTTCGCGCGCGCACCGCAGGATTGCCTCGATGCTGCGCGCGACGTCTGCATCGGCCGTCGCCCAGGATGAAACGCTGATGCGCATCGCCGTGTTTCCCTGCCACGACGTGCCGCCGCACCAGCAGGTCCCGTCCTGCTGAATCCGCGCGATGACGCGCCGGGTATCGTCCGGCGTGCCGAAGGAGACGAGCACTTGGTTCAGCACCACGTCGTTGAGTATCCGATGTCCCGCGTTGCCCAGCTCCGTCGCGAAGCGCACAGCATGGTTGCAATTGCGCTCGATCAGAGCCGCGAGCCCGCGCCGGCCGAGCGAGCGCAGCGCCGCCCACACCTCGATTGCGCGGGCGCGTCGCGACATCTCCGGCACGAACAGATGCGGATCGCGCGTCTCGCCTTCGATCAGATACGCAGCGCTCGCGGACATTGCGGCGTTGAGCGCGCGCCGGTCGCGCACGAACACCAGGCCGCTGTCGTACGGAACGTTGAGCCACTTGTGTCCGTCCGTCGCGAGCGAGTCGGCGAGATCGAGCCCGGCCGCGAGCGAGCGCTTCGCGGGCGCGGCTGCGGCCCACAGCCCGAAGGCGCCGTCGACATGAATCCATGCGCCGCTGCCACGCAGTCGTTCAGCGACCTCGCCGATCGGATCGAACGCGCCGGTGTTCACGTTGCCCGCCTGCATGCACACGATCGTCGGGCCCGCGACTTGCGGCAGCTGCGCAGCGATCATTCTGCCCTGAGCGTCGGCGGGCACCCGCACGATGCGCTCGCGTCCGAGGCCGAGCATGCCGAGCGCTTTCAGCACGCTCACGTGCACTTCGTTGCCGACGATCACGGTGATCGGCGGCGCGCCGAACAGACCTTGCGCTTCCACGTCCCACTCTTGCGCGCGCAGCACTGCATGCCGCGCGGCTGCGAGCCCGGTGAAGTTGGCCATCGTCGCGCCGGTGGTAAAGCCGACTTCGGTCTGCGCGCGCAAGCCGAGCAGCGCGACCAGCCAGTCGCGGCAGATCCGCTCCAGCCGTGACGCCAGCGGCGAGTTGAGCTCGAGGCCGGCGTTCTGATCCCAGGCGCCCGCCAGCATGTTCGCGGCCAACGGCGCCGGCAGCGTGCCGCCGGTGACGAAGCCGAAGTACCGGCCGCCGATGCTCGACACGGTCGCGGGTGAGCCGAGCGTGTCGAGCTCTTCGAGCACTTGCGCGGGATCGCGCGGCTGCTCCTGCAGCTCGACGTCGAGACGGTCGAGGTTGCGCAGCGCTTCGGGCGAGGGAAACACGCGGCGCTGTGCGGCTTCGCTGAGGTAACGCTGCGCGCGGGCGGCGGCGTCTTGCAGTAGTGGGTTCATGCGGTCTCCAGGACAGCAAGAAGTGAGGCTAAAGCCTGACCTGCCGGGAAGCATAGCGACAGTCGTGCGAAAGCCGACCGGCTCAGTGGGCGGTGGCTACCAGGCAGCTTCGACGCCGGCCGTGATGCGGTTGCGTCGATAGTCGAACTCGCGCACCCCGGCCTGGTTGTCGGCGTAGGCGTAGCGGACCACGGCGCGCCAGACTGCGCTGAGATTGCGACTGACGGTGAGCGCCACCTCCGTGCGGTCCTCCGTGCCATTCGCCGAGAGATCGTAGCGGCTTTGATCGCGGGCCAGCCCTGCCTGCACGGTCCAGTTCACATCCAGCGCGCGGCGCACGTCGATGCTGAGCTGGTGCCGGTCGAACGAGAGCGCGTCATCGTCGTAGTCGGCCGAGTAGAACCGATACTCCAGCGCGAGATCCCAGCGGCCGCGCAGCCATGCGCCGCGGAGGGCGATCTCGTGGCGATTCCCGTCGAGGCCGGCGAAGTCGTTCAGCCCGTCGACGAGGCTGAAGCGATAGCGGGCGCGCAGCCGCCATTCGTCGGACAGTGCACGCGTCGCCTGCAGCATCAGCGATTGCGTGCTTTCGAAGCCATCGGCGTCCAGCGTCGCGTACGCCAGTTGCAGTGCCGCTTCGCCGTTCCATTGCGCGAAGCGTGCGCGATAACGCGCGCCCGCGTTGACGCTCAACTGATCGAAAGCGTCCAGGTCGAAGTAGTCCAGCAGCACGATGCCGCCGTCGAAGCGCCACGGACCCGTGAGCGGCGCCGTAGCCGCGAGCTGCACTTCTGCGAACGTGTCATCGGTGCCGCTGACGCCCAGCACTTCGGGCCCGGAGACCAGCGCGACGTTGTCGTCGTAACCGGCCGCGAACGATCCGTAGGCCACCCAATTGCGCGGCGGCGGCCGCGGCAGGTTCGCAAGCTGCGCTGTTGCCAGCGATTGCAGACGCTCGTCGCCGGACTCGCGCTCGACGCGTGCGAACCAGCGTGTGGCCTCTTCGCGCCGGCCTTCAGCAAGCGCCACGAGCCCGAGGTTGTAATGCGCGAGCGGTGCCATTTGCGGCGTGCGTGCAGTTTCGCGGAATGCCGCCGCGGCCCGCGACCAGCTTCCGAGACGATAGGCGCACACGCCGATGTTGAAGTGAACGACCGGCCCGCTCATCCCGGCCGCCGCGGCAGCTTCGAATGCAGCGAGCGCGGCTGCGTAGTCCTGCGCCGCGTACGCCTGCTTGCCGATTTCGAATTGCTGGGAGGCGTCGTCACTCGCGGCGCGAGCGGCCGCGGGTGCGAGGAAGACGAGAAGCGCAGCGATGACTACAGCGTGCAGCCAGTGATCACGGACGCGGCGGGCGACCCGGCGGATCGGGGTGCTCAGGATGTTCGGGATGCTCGGGCTGCTCGCGCTCGCGCCGCCGCTCTTCCGCAGCGGCCTGACGAGCCGCTTCGCGCTGCTCGGCGGCCTCGCGCGCCCGCTCCTGGGCGGCCTGCGAGGTTTCCTGGCCGTGCTGGTTGGCCGGGCTGCCGGCCGAGTTGCCGACACCGTTGTTACCCGAGTTGCCGAGACCCTCGTTACCCGCGTTGCCGCGCTGGTCGTTACCCGAGTTGCCGCGCTCGTCGTTACCCGAGTTGCCGCGCTCGATCTCCGGTGCGCTGGCGCGCTCGGTGCTCGTTGTGTTGCCGCGCTCGGTGCTCGCCGGAGTGTTGCTGGCCGAGTTTCCCCGCTCGGTGCTGGCAGCGTTGCTGTGCTCGGTGCCGGTCGTATTGTTGCGCTCGGTGCTGGTGGTGTTGCTGCGCTCGGTGCTGGTTGCGGCCGCGTCCGACTTGCCGGGCTGCACGCCTGACGCGGCAGGCGATGTGTCGGCAGGCTTACGCGTGGGCAGTGGAATTCGGCGAACAACTTCGTCGGGTTGCTTGGCATTCGGATCAACGATGATCTGCATCGTCACATCGAGGCCGTCATCCTTGTTCTGCGCCTGCTGCTGCGCAGCGGCGCTTTCGGCGCACAGGCACAGCAGCACGAATGCAGCGGCGATGAAGCCTGCACGCATGATTACTGGCCAGCGCGACTCTGACAAGTCGGCGGCTGCGGCTGCGATCATGATCTCGATACCTTCGGATCGATCACCGTGAGCTCGACGGCGACACGTCGCGTGCGGCCCTGGTGCTCGATGACGGCGACCAGCCGGCCCTTGCCTGCAGCCTGCGCGACGACCGGCAACGACAGCAGGTTGTTGCCGCGATCGAGGTCGGCCTGCCAATCGACGCGGCGCGCGTCGTCGAACCCGTCGAGCGCAATGCTGCCGCTGGCGGCGATGGTGATCGTCGCTCCCTTGAGCACACGCTCCGAATCGATGAGCACGTCGACGTTGCGGGTTTCGTGCAGCGTGAGTGCGAGCGCCGGCTGCGGATCCATGGTCGTGTCGACCGGCCGCAGCAGCATGAAGGTAATCGTGACCGCGACGGCCGCACCGACAGCAGTGCCGAGCGCGACGCCCACCCAGGTCTCCCACCGCGTGGCGAAGCTGCGCAGCGGCCCCGGGAGAGCCACTGCCTGCACGCTGCGCTGTTGCGCTGCCGCCCGGGCGAGCGCGCGCTCGACGAACCCGGCCCGCGGCTCCGGCGTCGGCATCCGCCGCAGCGCATTTCGCACGGTCTGGAAGTCGTCATCCGGCACGGCAGGTCCTGTTTCGTCCTTCCTCTTCATACACGGTCCGCGGTGAGTAATCGTTCCGCATCCAGCAGCTGGCGCAGCCTGGCCCGCGCCCGGTGCAGCCGCGATTTGAGCGTGCCGAGCGGAATATCCATGATCGCGGCCAGCTCCGGAAGCGTGTAGTCCTCAATGTCGTGCATCGCCAACACCACGCGGTGCTCCTCGCCCAGCTGCGCCCAGGCGCGCAGCAGCCGCTCCTGGGTGAGCTCCTGCTCGACGATCTCCAGCGGCCCCGGACCGGGGTCGAGCCAGGCTTCGTCCACCGCGCCGGACGGCTCTTCATCAGCGGCCGGCTCGACGCCGAACTGCACCGGCGAGCTGCGCTCGCGCCGCAGCTGATCGACGAAGATGCGGTACATCACCCGCAGCGCCCAGGGCCGCACCTGGTCCAGCTCGCGCAGCTCCGCCAGCCGCGGGTACAGCCGTACCAGCAGCTGCTGCACGAGGTCCTCGGCGCGGTCGACCGTGCCGGTCCAGCGATACGCCGAGCGATACAGCGCGGGGACGTGCTCGCGCAGCAGCCGCTCGAACTCGGCTGCCGCACCGGTCGCGGAGGCAGGCAACGCACGCGTTCGTTTCAGCCACCCCATGCGCTTCATTAGAAACCAACACGCGTGCCGCGGTCGAATCGTTTCGTGCGCGCGGCCAGGAACCCTGCGGCACTGTGCTCCGTGTCACACATGAAAGGGCATCGGGAAGACGTGGGGCGATCTGTGTTGACGGCTGTGATGGACGATGCTCCGGGTGAAGTCGAAGTTGACGTCGGACTGGTCGAGGTACTGCTGGCGCAGCAGCACCCGAACCTGGCGAGCCTGCCGGTGCGGCCGAGCGAGAGCGGCTTCGACAATTTCATGTTCCGGCTCGGCGACTCGTTCGCGGTGCGGCTGCCGCGCTCGGCTGCAGCGGCGCGCCTGCTGGCCAACGAGCAGCGCTGGCTGATTACGCTCAGCGATCGCCTGCCGCTGCAGATTCCGGTACCGATCCGCGTCGGCCGGCCCGGCTTCGGCTATCCGTGGCGGTGGAGCGTCGTGCCCTGGTTGCCGGGCGCTACGGCCGAAGCAGCTCCGCTGGCGGTACGCGAGGCGCCGCGTCTTGCGGAATTCCTGCGCGCGTTGCACGTACCGGCGCCGGCGGATGCACCCCGTAACTTCGATCGCGCCGCGCCGCTTGCGGCTCGGACCGACGCGATCAACGAGCGCCTGGAGCACCTGGCCAGTGCGACCGACGTCATCACCTGGCGCGTCCGCGCTGCCTGGCAGGAGGCGCTGACGGCGCCTCTCGATACGCATCCGACCTGGATCCACGGCGACCTGCACGCCCGCAACGTGCTGACGCTCGACGGCGCCATCAGCGGCATCATCGACTGGGGCGACATGACGTGCGGCGATCCGGCCATCGACCTCGCCTGCTTGTGGATGCTGCTGCCGGACAAGACCTCGCGCGCCGTCGCGCAGCGAGCTTACGGGCCGGTCAGCGATGCGCTGTGGGCACGTGCCTGCGGCTGGGCCGTGGTCTTCGGAGTCATGCTGCTCGACACGGGTCTGGCCGGCAACGCGCGCAACGCTGCCCTCGGCGAGCAGATCCTGCGCCGGATCTAGCTGCCCGTATTACGCAACAACTCCGCGAGGTGCTGCTTCCACACCGCGGCGACGGTGTGCGTGCCATGGCCGCGCGACAGCGGGGTCACGGGCATCACGATGGCGCGGCCGTGCGGCACGCGTTTGATTTCGCGCTCGAGGATCCCGAGCTCCGGCGGATTCACGAGGTCGTCGGCGAAGTTGATGGCGAGGAGCGGTGCGCGAATCTTCTCCAGGCCGGGCGCCGGATCGTAATCGCGCGATGCTTCCAGCGCGTACAGCACGTCGTTGGCGTCGGCAGCGCGCATCGAGTCCGCGACCGCTGCGTCGAATACCTGATCGCTACGCGCAAGGTCCGGCATCTCCTGTTGACGCAGCACCGGATTGCTCCCTACGAGCCACAGCATCTGCTGCGCTGTGCGCAGGCCCGCCGGCTGTTCGCGGTAATCGCCGCCGCGCCACTGCGGATCGAGGCGAATGGCATCGATCGCAATCCGCCGCCAGGCGCGGTTGCGGCCGGATATCTGCGCCGGCAGGCTCGCGAGCGGCATCAGCGCATCCATCGCGTCCGGATAGCGCTGGCCCCACAGCCAGGTGTGCATGCCGCCCATCGACGTGCCCATGACCAGGCGCAGGTGCTGCACGCCGAGCCCTTCGCTGAGCAGCCGATACTCTGCAGCGATCATGTCTTCGTAGCCGTAATGCGGGAAGCGGCCGTGCAGGCCATCGCTCGGCTTGCTCGACTTGCCATGACCGATGCCGTCGGGAAGGATCACGAAGAAACGCTCGGTGTCGAGCTCGCCGCCGGCGCGGAACAGCTCGCCCGCAAACTCCGGGCGCAGGAACTGCGCGCCGGTGCCGCCGGTGCCATGCATGATGAGCACAGCGTTGCGCGCCACGCCCTTGGCGTCGCGCTGCAGCTTGCCGAGCGTGCGGTAGTGCAGCCGCAGCTCCGGCAGCGTCTCGCCCGACGCGAAGCGGAAATTCTTTACGACGAAATCGCCTTCGTGCACAGCAGGCTCCTGCGCGAATGCCGTGCTCGCGACGAGCGTCAGCGCGATCGCAAGCTTCCTCATGGCGCTCATGCTCATCCGTCAGGTCCCCTTGTGGACGACGCCGTCCTTCATCACGAACGATACTCGCTTGAGCACCGTCACGTCGCTCAATGGATCGCCGGCGACCGCGATCAGGTCAGCACGCTTGCCGGGCTCGATCGAGCCGACCTCCGCGGCGATGCCGAGCAGGTCGGCGGCATTGAGCGTTGCGGCTTTGATCGCCGCCGCGGCCGGCATGCCGTGCTTCACCATCAGCTCGAACTCGTCGGCGTTGCGGCCGTGCTTGGAGACGCCGGCGTCGGTGCCGAACGCGATCTTCACGCCGCGCGGGTAGGCGAGCTCGAGCGCCCTGCCGGTGATCTGGATGCGCCAGTCGATCTTCTTGCGCACTTCCGGCGGATACGCGTTCGGGTCCTTGGCGATGCGCTCGAGGTAGCCGTTCACGGTGGACAGCGTCGGCACGTAGTAGGCGCCGCTCTTCACGAATAGCTTGACGCTCTCCTCGTCGAGCAGCGTGCCGTGCTCGATCGAATCGGCGCCGTACTTCAGCGCGAGATTGATGCCATCCGCGCCGTGCGCATGCACCGCGACCTTCTTGCCGTACAGATGCGCGGTCTCGATCAGCGCCTGCGCCTCGTCGTCGAACATCTGCTTGCCGACGCCGGCGCCGATGCGGCTGTTGACGCCGCCGGTCGTCATGATCTTGATGACATCGACGCCACGGCGCACCTGCGCGCGGACGGCGTGGCGGCAGCTCTCCGGCCCGTCGCACAGATTCGTTTCCGCGATGTGCTCGGCGATGTCGGGAGCGAAGCTCAGCGTGCGGTCGCCGTGGCCGGCAGTCGAGGAGATGCCGGTGCCGGCGTCGACGATGCGCGGGCCCGCGACCTTGCCTGCGACGATCGCATCGCGCAGCGCCAGCGTGACGCCGCGATCGTCGCCGAGATTGCGCACGGTCGTGAAGCCCGCTTCGAGCGTCTTGCGCGCGTTGGCGAGCGCGTTGTACGCGAAATACGCGTCGCCGTTGGTCACCGATTCCACCAGCCCTTCCTGGCCGGCGGTGTCGCTGTCGAGATGCACGTGAGAGTCGATCAGGCCGGGCAGCACGTAGCGCTCGCGCAGGTCGACGAGCCTGGCGCCGGGATAACCGTCGAGCGCCGCGTAGCCGTCGCGGACGGCTTCCACCCGGCCGTTGCGCACGATCACCGTGGATGCGCCGCGCGGCTTCTGGCCGGGCCGGTCCAGCAGCTGGCCTGCGTGGATCAGCACGACGGATTCAGTGGAGGTCTGCGCGGCGGCGGCGCCCGCGACCAGCGCGAGCAGGGCGATCAGGAGTTTCATGGGGCCGGCATCATAGACCAGGCCCATGAGCTCGTGACGGGGTCAGGGACTTTCTTGTGCCTGGGGAACGATTTCGCGGGGACCGCGGTGAGCCGCAGCGACCGCAGCGCTGACGCTCGCGGTGGGCATTTTTACGCAGACACACCTGTTGCGCCCCTGGTGCTTCGCTGCGTAGAGCGCGTTGTCTGCGAGTTTCGCCACCGCGCTGTAAGCGGCGGCGGCAAACGGGTGATGGGTGGCGACCCCGACGCTGATGCTCACGGTCGGGCCGGTGCTCGAGCCGGCGTGCGGAATCGCGAGTGCCGCGACGTCGGCGACGATCCTGTGTGCAGCGGCTTCGGCGTCGGCGGCGGTGCGGTCGATCAACACCGCGATCAGTTCCTCGCCGCCGTAGCGGGCGAGCAGGTCGGCGGGATTGCCGACTACGGCGCCGTGCACTGCCCGCGCGATGCGTTGCAGACAATCGTCGCCGGCGAGATGACCGTAGTGATCGTTGTAGCGCTTGAAGTCGTCGACATCGATCATGAGCACCGAGATCGGCAGTTGGCGCGCGGTCGCTTCGCGCCACACATCGTTGACGCGCGCTTCGAACGTCTGACGATTCAGCAGCTGTGTCAGGCCGTCGAGCGCTGCCATTTCGCCGAGCAGCTTGCGTTCCGTGAATGCGCTGCGGTTGGCGTGCTCGAGCGCGTAAGCGCCCGCACCGCCGATGACGTTGGCGCAGAACACCGCGAAGGCCAGGTATATCGCCACCTGCGGCGCGATCACGCCGCTCGCTCCAGCGACGATCAGCGCACCGAGCACGATCAGGTTGCTGCGCAGGGCCGGCACGAAGCGCATGCCAAGCATGAAATAGAGGAAGAACGTGACCAGCAGCAGGCGTGCGCCGACCAGCGGCGCATACTGCGGCTCCGCGTACACTGCCATCATCACGCTGCCGGTTCCGAACAACGGCGCGGCTACCTGGATCGCGGGCAGGTACACGCGCATGTATAGCGGTTTGATGGTGGCGAGCAGGCACAACAGGATCGCGGGCACCTGCAGGCCGAAGCGCACGAGGTCCGGCACGGCGTTGCTGGAGCGGATCACCCAGTGATCGATCATCGCGAAGCCGAGCGTCGTGCCGAGCGCGACCAGGATGCTCATGCGCACCCAGCGCTGCGACGTCAGCAGGTGATGGCGGCGGAATTCCGCTTCGAGCGCGGACGGAAAGCGCAGGCGCGCGCAGCCGCCCTCGACCACGCGGGCTGTCAGCGGATCGTCGCCTCCGGAACGCGCCGTCGCACGCATTGCAGAACCCGCGGGATTGAAACGACCATGATGCTGCGCGCCGCGCAGCGTACGATGCATCGGCCGAAAGTACCAGCGAGCAGAAGTTGTCAGGCTTCAGCCTGACTGCGCATCCGGTTGTACTTCCGGTCTCGCCGCCGCAAACGCAGGCAGTGCTTCCAGATGCGTGCTGATGCCGACCAGCGTCGGGAACGGTGCGAGGTCGGTCTTGAAGCGGCGGGCATTGAACATCTGCGGCACGAGCAGCACGTCGGCCAGCGACACCGCGTCGCCGAAGCAATAGCGGCCGGCGGTGGAGAGCTCGCGTGCCTGGGTTTCGAGGCCGGCGAAACCTGTGGTGATCCAGTGGCGGTACCACGTGCTGACGCCGTCCTCGTCCTGCTCGAACATGTCGCGCAGGTAATTCAGCACGCGCAAATTATTCAGCGGATGGATCTCGCAAGCGATCGTCAGCGCCATCGAGCGCACGCGCGCGCGGTCGATCGGATCATCGGGCAGCAGCGGGGGAGCGGGATGCCGCTCGTCGAGGTACTCGATGATCGCCAGCGATTGCGACAGCACGACGCCGTCGGTGGCGAGTGCCGGGATCAGGCCGTGCGGGTTCAGCGCAAGATAATCCGGCGTGCGATGCTCGTTGCGCGCGAACGCTTTCGGCACCGACTCGTACTGCAGTCCTTTCAGATTGAGCGCGATGCGGACGCGGAACGCAGCAGAGCTGCGGAAGAACGTGTACAGCTTCATGACGCGATCAGCATGTCTTCGACGATCCAGCGCTTCAACATCCCCGCGGCGAGCAGCGGGACCTCGTCCGCGTCCTGCCACTCGCACAGCGCTTCGCACATCGCGCCGAACGTGCCACCGGCCCGCATGATCTCGAGCGCGCGGGCTTCCGGCGGATCCACGGAACGGTACTGGCTCTTGAGATCCTGGCGCCACAACAGCCACAGCTGCGGGTGCGCGAGGATCGCCGGCTGCGGCGGCGGCTGCTCTTCGGCCAATGCTTTGAACAGCGCCTGCGCGTTGGTCCGCAGCTCCAGGCACTGCACCGACGGGTGAAATCGCAGTTGCAGGCGGCTCCAGTCTGCGGGCGCGACCGTGGCCAGCGCCTCCACGCCGAGGGTGGTCGCGTCGGGTGCATCGAACGATGCAGCGAGCGCCCATTCCCAGTGCGCGAGCTCGGCGAGCCACGGTTGCCCGGGATGCGATGTTGCGAGCATCGCCGCGAGCCGACCGCCGAACCAGCGGATCGACGCGAACGGCGAAGGATGCGCGTCGATGTAGTCGCCCGCGATCTCGCCGAAGGTTGCTTCGCCCAGCAGTTCCTTCAGTCGCGGCATGTTGGCGGCGAGCGCATCGGCCAGCCGGATGCGGTATGCGTTCGCGTACACGGCGAGGCGTGTCGCCACGGGAACAGCGGACGTGCCGTTCACTGCCGCAACGATCGCAGCGTCGCCGCTCAGCACGTGACGCTGCAGGTCGTGCTGCAGACCGCGCAGGTCCTGCATCAAGCAGCCTCCGCGGTGAGCGCGATGGCGCGTGCGCGATCGAGCTCTGCCAGCAGCACCGCGAGATCGGGAATCTTGTCGTCGCGCTCGATCATCGTCGCGACGGTGCCGAAGCGCGCGACGGCCGCGGCGTACAGCTGCCACACCTGCTCGCAGACCGGCTCGTCGTGCGTGTCGATCAGATACTCGCCCTGGGTCTGGTGACCGGCGAGATGGAACTGCTGCACGCGCTCGACCGGTATGCCGCGCAGGTACGCCAGCGGATCGAAGTTGTGATTGACGCTGCTCACGTAGACGTTGTTGACGTCGAGCAGCAGCCGGCAGTCGGCGCGCCCGGCGATCTCGCGCAGGAATTCCCACTCGGTCATCTCGTCGGCCGCGAAGCTGAGATAGCTGGAGACGTTCTCCAGCACGAGCTGACGACCGAGCACGTCCTGCACGGCGTGCACGCGGCTGACGATGTGCCGCACCGCTTCTTCGGTGAACGGCAGCGGCATCAGGTCGTGCAGATTGAGTCCCCCGACGCCGGTCCAGCACAGGTGGTCCGAGATCCATGCGGGCTCGATGCGGTCGGCGAGCGCTTTGACGCTGCGTACGTAATCGAGATTCAGAGGATCGGTGCTGCCGATCGACAGCGAGACGCCATGGAGCACGAGCGGATAGTGCGCGCGCAGGCGCTCCAGGTAGTCCAGCGGGCGACCGCCGGGAACGAGGTAGTTGTCGGTGAGGGCTTCGAGCCAGCCGACGCTGCCGCGGTGCTCGCCGAGGAGCGCTTCGTAGTGCTGGGGCCGCAGTCCGAGCCCGAAACCCAGAGAGGTGGACATGCGCTGTCGAGGTCGAAAAGGCGGCGCGGAGATTCCGCGCCGCCCGCAAGGGTCTGCAGGATCAGCTCTTCGCCTTCGCCTTGGCGGCGTCGCATTCCGCCTTCGTCATCTTCGTGTAGCCCTGGCCTTTGCAAGCATTCTTGCCGGCGCAGTCGTTCTTCGCGGTCTTGCACTCGCTCATGCCCTTGCACGCGTTACCGCCTTCGCACTTCACCTTCGCTTCGTCAGCAGCATTCGCCGCCGACAGCGGTGCAGCCGCGAACGCAATCGCCGCCGCCGCCGCGAGCGCCAGGCTGGACACTTTCTTGACCGAGCTTGTCATGTGGGCATTCCTCGTTGATTTGAGTGTTAACGACGCTCCTCACGGAGCGCGTGAGTATACGCGCGCGACCGCAGGGCGGATGCAAATCACGCTTTTTGCGACGCAGGGAGGTCGGGCTGAAGCCTGACCACAAAAGAAAAGGCGGATGACGAATGTCATCCGCCCGACTCATCGAGATGGGATCTGCGGGCGGCGCTCAGCTGCCCCGGCGCACTTCCATGGCGTCCTTAACCTTGCGGACGCCCTCGACATCGCGCGCCAGCTGCAAAGCGCGGCTGCGCGCTTCGTCCGATTCGACGAAGCCGCTCAGCTGCACCGTGCCCTTGAACGTCTCGACGTTGATCTGGTGCGCCTTGGTCACCGGATCCGCGACGAGGGCCGCTTTCACCTTGGCTGTCACGACGCCGTCGTCGACGGCTTCACCGGCGGATTGCTGGGTCGGCGTGCTGCTGCAGCCGACCACCACCCCGGAAGCCATCGCAGCGGCGAGCAGCAGGGCTGCCGTGCTTCTGTGCTTCATACCCCATTCTCCTGGTCCGACTTCAAACATGCCGGCTGACGCGCCGGCGCGTCATCAGCCCGAGCCGTCGCGACGCTGCTCGGCTGCGCGCTTGGCCGCATCGAGATCGCGGTCAGCACGGTCCTTGCAGTCGCGTTGCGCGTCGCCGCTCATCGCTTCGCACTTCTCCGTGGCGACCTTGTGAGTCGCTTCGGCCTGCGCCACGGCGACCTTGTAGTCGTCCTTGGCTGCCGTCTCGCTCGCCTGCTGCGCCTGATCGGCCACGTCGTTCGGATCGTGGTCTGCCTGCGCGTCGGCGACGTCCTTCTGTGCATCGGCCATGTCTTCGCGAGCGTCGGCTTTCGCGTCGGCGACGTCGCGTTGCGCGTCAGCCTGCGCCTGCGTCACATCGTGCTGGACCTCGGCGGGCGATTCCGCCTTGTTGCAGCCGGCCAGCCCGAGCCCCGCGGCCGCGACGACGATCCAGAATACATTGCCCTTCATAGTACTGTCCTCGATTAGCTACCCGAGGACCAAACCCGTGCGCCAACCCCTGGGTTCCGTTGCAGAAATTCGCGACGGCGGGTCAGCCGACGCGGCACGAAATGCTGACGGTGGAACCAGAAAATGCGCGCACACGTTTCAGAGTTTCTGGGCGTGCGTCCGGCGTACGCAATTCATGTACGAGAGTTGACGGGTTCCTATTGCAACCGCCCCTGCACCACAGCGCCAAGCCCCTGGCTCACAGCGTCGAGGCTCTCCCCGCAGCGGGTACCGACCCCGGCCCGAGCACCTTGCCCGTACCGGGCCCCATGCCGCCCGAGAGCGGCGGGCGCGTGCCGCTGCACGTGATCGGAATCATCGTGGTCTCGATCGGGCTGCTGGTGATCAATGCTTCGCTGCTGATCATCAACACCGCGGCCACCATGGATTCCAACGCGCACTACGCGCGCTCCACCGAGATCAAGCGCACGCTGACGACTTTCCAGTCGGTGATCACCGCAGCCGAGAGCGCGCAGCGCGGTTACCTGCTGACCGGCCAGACCGGCTATCTAGAGCCCTATCACGTGGCGATGCGCAGCTGGCGCAAGCAGATCGATCAACTGCGCGAGCTGACCATGGAGGACGACCCCAAGCGCCAGAACGACATCGTCGCGCTCGAAGGCCTGACGGAAGCAGCGGTGAACCGCCTCGAGCAGACGATTCGCAGCAGTCCGCAGCCCGGGCCGCACGGCAACGCCGACGTGGCCGGCACCGACCGGGCGACGGAGACGATGGACCGCGTCCGCGGCGTGGTCGACCGCATGATGAGCGAGGAGGACGCGCGCATCGAGGCATCGCGTCGCGAGGTGTTGCGCGACATGTGGGTCGGCGCCGGCGTCGCAGTGCTGGCGACAGTAGTGACCGTGGCGGTGCTGATCGCGCTCAACAAGCTTCTGCAGCGCTACCTGCGCGATCGCGCCAGCGCCGAGCGGGCGCTGCGCGAGACGAACCAGCATCTCAACCTGGTTGTGGAGCAGCGCACCGCGGAGCTCACCGAGCTGTCGCAACACTTGATCCGCGTGTCGGAGGAGGAAAAAGCCAAACTGGCGCGCGAGCTGCACGACACTCTCGGCAGCAACCTCACCGCGATCAACATGGATCTCAACTGGATCCAGCGGCGCCTGCCGGAGGGCTCGCGCGAAGTTCGCGAGCGGCTGCAGCGCGTCCTGCAGATGCTGGCCGACACGGTCGAGCTGAAGCACGAGGTCATCGAAGGCCTGCGCCCGAGCCACCTGGACAACCTCGGCCTGGCGTTCGCGATGCGCTCCCACTGCCGCGAGTTCACGCGCCGCACCGGGCTGCAATGCGAAGTGGAAGTGCACGAGGACTTCGACGACCTGGATCCGGCGTGGTCGATCGCGTTCTATCGCATCGTGCAGGAAGCGCTCACCAACATCACCAAGCACGCCCAGGCGACCCAGGTGCGCATCTCCCTGGTACGCGAGCCGGAGGGCATGCGGCTGCGGGTCGCCGACGACGGCGTCGGCCTGACCGACGAGGCGCTGGCCAAGCCCAAGTCGCACGGGGTGGTGGGCATGCGCGAGCGCATGCGCGAGATGGGCGGCACCTTCGCCATCCGGCGCCCGGCCAGCGGCCGGGGCACGGTGGTCGAGGCGTTCATTCCGAATGCCGGGACGGCGGCTTCGTGGAGCGCTGCGTAGGTATATGGCTGACGCACAGATCCTGCGAGCCATCCGCGAGCGCCCCACGGCGGCGGCAAAGTCCCGGTGTGAAATGAATCGCGCAATGTCGGGAACATTTCGGCACTGCCGTGCGGTTGTGTCAGCTGTAAGGCTGCTTTGGTCAGCCGCTAGGGGCCCGCTATGGAAAACCAGATGACCGAGACTGTTCCGGCACGCGACGCGCGCGCGTATTTGGGGCAAGAAACCGACGCTCGCGCGGAGCTGCGCGAGGTGCGCGCAGCGCAGGAGCTATCGGTCCTGCAGGTGCCGGTCGGCACCAATCTGGCCGACGTCGAGCGCTGGATGATCTTCGCGACGCTGCAGAAGTGCGGTGGAAACAAGACGCGTGCGGCGGCGTTACTCGGCGTAAGTCTCAAGACCCTCTACAACCGCCTGAATGCCTATCGCGCGCAAGGGCTGGTAATGGACTACGCGGCCAGCGCCGACCGGGACATCGAGATCACGGGCCTGCATGCCGACCTCGAAGGCGAACTCACGGAGGTACCGGTGTGATGTTGGATGCGAGAGAAAACGAGAGCCGCGACACTTTTCAGCAGGTCCAGACGCCGATCCGCGTGATGATCGTCGACGATCACGCGATCCTGCGGGCGGGCGTGCGCGAGATGCTGTCCGAAGAGGCGGATCTGCAGGTGGTCGGCGAAGCCGGCTCCGCGGAGGAAGCCTCGCAGCAGCTGCGCGAAGGTTTGAAGGTCGACGTCGTGGTGCTGGACATCACGCTGCCCGGCCAGAGCGGCATCGACCTGTTGAAGCAGCTGCGGCGCGACCGTCCGGAGCTGGCGATCCTGGTGTTGAGCATGCATCCGGAGCGCAGCTTCGCCGTACGCCTGATGCGCGCCGGCGCCAACGGCTACGTGCCGAAGATGATCGTGCCGGAAGAACTGGTGAAGGCCGTGCGGGCCGTGGGCACCGGCAGGCGTTACATCACGCCGCTGGTGGCCGAGCTGCTCGCATCGGAATGTGCGGCCGACGAAGAAGGGCCGCTGCACAACCGCCTGTCGGAGCGCGAGCTGCAGGTTTTCACGCGCATCGCCCGCGGCGTCTCGCCGGCCGTCATGGCGAACGAGCTGGGCCTGAGCGTGAAGACCGTCAGCACCTATCGCGCGCGCATCCTCGAGAAGATGGGAATGCGCAGCAATGCAGAAATCGCCGCCTACGCCGTCCGCAACCAGCTGGTCGAGTAGGGCGGCGCACGCGCCGCCGATGCGGCGCGGCGGCTGGCTCTGCACCGGGGAATCCGTGCCGGGCACGGAGAGCGACACGGGCACGCACCCGGCGCTGCGCGCGCTCGAGCGCGCCGAGCTGACCATCTACATCGTCGAAGACTCCGAGGCGGTCAAGGAGCGGCTGATCGAGTCCGTCGAGGACATCCCCCATGCGCGGGTCGTCGGCAGCGCGGACGCTGTCAACGACGCTCTGGAGGGCATGCGGGCGCTGCAGCCGCGAGTGCTGATCCTGGACATCCAGCTGCGCGGCGGCAGCGGCTTCCGGCTGCTCAAGCTGATGCGCGCCGCCGGCATGAACCGGCCCGAGACCATCATCGTGGTCACGAACTACCCCTCCGACGATTACCGCACTGCGAGCCGGGAGTGCGGCGCCGACCACTTCTTCGACAAGGCGTCGGAATTCCACAAGGTGCGCGAAGTCCTGCTGGACATGCGCTAACGGAAATACGCCGGGCCGATGGACCCAAACGCCGGGTCGGCGCGTTGCATGCTCCGGTGGTTGATACGGCCCGGGCGGGCGCCTGGGCCTCGGACAATGCGCAACTTGTCGCATGGACCTCCCCAGGACGATGGGGGCACCCGCTGAGAACCCATCGGACACCATGCAAGACGGCTGCGCACTTGAGGCCGCGCCTTTGGGCACGGCCTCTTTTTTTGCGCTCCCTTTTTAGCGGGTCTTACCAGCGGCTGGCCGTCACCCGCAGCTGGTTGTCGATCTCGCGCGCGCCGGATCCTTCCACCAGCTCTTCGACGGCGTACTTCGTGCGGCGCTGATCGACGCTGCCGCGCAATGTGACGACCTGGTCGCGCACTTCCACCTCGATCTCGCTGGCGTCGATGCGCGGGTCTTCCGTCAGCCGCTCGCAGATCGTCTCGAGCAGGCGCTCGTCGGAGCGCAGGTAACCCCTCGGTCCGCGGCCGCGATGCGAGACAGTCTCGCTCCACGGGCCTCTCATGGCTTCACTCTCGGCTTCCGGCGTCCAGTCCGCCGGATCGGTCCACACGCCCTGGCCGGCATAGCCGGGGGCGCCCGGCGTCCCAGCGCCGCTCGCCCGCGAGCTTGGCGCCGTGCCGAAGCCGCCGCCGTAATGGCTGCCGGTGCCGAAATACTGTTCGCCTTCGGTCTCGTTCGGCCAACGCATGCTGTCGAACTCGCGATAGCTGTCGTAATCGCTCGGCGGCGCACGCTCGGGCCACCACTGGCGGTCGCGTCGCATGCGGTAACGGGTCGGGGGCGGATCGTAGCGGCGGTCGTGAGGCATGGCGTTCTCCGGTAGCGGGTCAGTGGAGAAAGGCGTCGCGCGGCACGGCATCGCGAATCACGTCGGCGTCGTGCTGCATGAAGTCCTTGGCGATCTCGGCGGCGACGACTGTGCGGCACGGTGCCGGCAGCGCTTCGCGAATCATGCCGAGCATGCGCGGGGCTGCTACCAGTACCAGCCGGTCGAACTCGTGGCGCGTGCGCGCGTCGTCGATGGTGCGGGCGACGGTCCTGGCGAACAGCTCCGATTCGTGGCGCTGCGTGCTGCGCTCGCCATCGACCGCGTGTCTGCTGCCCGCCGGTACGCCGAAGCGGCGTCCCGGCCGATCGCTTTCCAGCTCGCGGTCCGGTCGTGCGGAGTCGTTGTGGAGCGAGCCGCGCGCTTGGAGCGGCGCCTGGGGTTTCTCCAGGTCGAAGAAGTTCGCGTCGCGCTCGTCGGCGACGACCACACGCACTTTCATGAGCTGACTCCCAGGCATGGATACGGGAATTAAGCCCGGCGCCGCGACGGATGTTCCCCGGTGCGGCAGCGGCGCGCCGCGCCGCGCGAATGCTCCGACACGGCGTGCAGCGTCGCCTGTAGTGGAAGAACTTTCGGCGCGCGCATCGCGTTATCCCGCTAGATTTGTCCGGTCTCACACCTCCCCACCTGGAGCCCGCATGGCGCGCCCGATCTGGAACGGTACGATTTCCTTCGGCCTGCTCAACGTGCCGGTGCAGCTGTACTCCGGCGAGCGCAGCGTCGATCTGCACTTCCGCATGCTCGACAGCCGCGACAAGTCGCCGGTGCGCTACGAGCGCGTCAACAGCGAGACCGGCGAAGAGGTGCCGTGGAAGGAGATCGTCAAGGGCTTCGAGTACTCGAAGGGCAGCTACGTGGTCATCGACGAGGAGGAGATCCGCAAGGCCGCGCCGGAGAGCACCGAGACGGTCGAGATCGAGGCGTTCGTGCAGCGCGAGCAGATCGACCCGATGTACTTCGAGAAGCCGTACTACCTCGTGCCGGCGAAGAAGGCGGAGAAGGGCTACGTGCTGCTGCGCGAAGTGCTGGCGAAGACCGGCAAGGTCGGCATCTCGCGCGTGGTCATCCGCACCCGCCAGTACCTGGCCGCGCTCTCGCCGCGCGGCGATGCGCTGATGCTCGACCTGATGCGCTTCCCGCAGGAGATCGTCAAGGCGGACGAGTTCACGCTGCCGACGGGCAACAGCAAGAGCTATCGCGTCACGCCGCAGGAAGTCGCCATGGCGACGCAGCTGATCGAATCGATGTCGAAGCAGTGGAACCCGGACGACTACCGCGACGAGTTCCGCGCGCAGCTGCGCAAGATCATCGACGAGCAGATCGCCAAGCAGAGCGGCAAGAAGGTGCGGGCGCGCAAGAGCGAGGAAGCCGCGTCCGCCGCGGCGACCACCAACGTCGTCGATTTCATGGAGCTGCTGAAGCGCAGCCTGGAGAAAGGCGGCAAGGGAAGCGGAAGCGCTCAGCCGCAGCGCGCGGCGAAGGAGAAGCGGAGCAGGAAGAGGAAGGCAGGGTGATGAAAGTGATGAGAGTGATGGTGCTTCATCACTCCCTTCACTTCTTCTTCCTATCCTCCGGCACCAGATTCCGACTCCATTCCGCGCGGCTGCGCGACGAGTCGTATTCCACCGCGGACTCCGCGTGCGTGCTGCGGCACTCGTCCTGCCAGCGCACGACCAGGTAGCGCCCCGTGCGCAGCTGCCACACGTCGCCGCGCAAATCCATGTCGCTGTCCTTCAATCGAACCGGGTCGCCGACGCGCAGCCGGCTGTGTTGCTCTTCGCTCATGACGCACTCCTCGACCGGGTATCGGCGCGAGCGTGCGCGTAGCCTAGTGCGACGGCCGCCGCGCTTGGATTCGGGGAAAATCGCAATCTCCCCGGCAGATGCTCAGGATGAGCAGCGGGTCACGAACGCGAGTGTGCGGCGGATCACAGTTTGTAAGAGCTGCCGGCGCCCGGACTATTCGCCGGTCCACCAGCCCATGAATTCCTCGAAGCTGATCTTGCCGTCGCCGTCGCCGTCGGTCATCTCGAACGCCAGCAGGCACTCGTCCTCGGTCAGGTCCTGATCGAGCACGGTCAGCAGCGCGGAAAACTCGCCGACGATGATCCAGCCGTCGCCGTTGCTGTCGCAGGTGTCGAAGCTCTGGCGCAGGTCGGCCAGCTCCTGAGGGCTGAGATCTTTCATCGCGGTCTTCCTGGTCCATGCGACGCGGGCGGTAAATTCTACCGGGAGCCGCCGAACTTCTCTGCAAAGAAATCGCCCGGCTGCCAGCGCGGCGCGCTGGGTGCGTTGGCCGCTTCCAGCAGGATGCGCAGATCGACGCGCGCGAGGTCGGCGGCGGTGCCGTAGTCCATCGGCAGGCTCAGGTCGTCGCTCGGCTGGTGATAATTGGTCGCGCGGAACTGGCGCTGCATCGCCGTGACGTCGACGCTCGGATCGCGCGCCTCGTAGCCGCCCTTCACCACCAGCGCCGGAATGCCCTGGCGGATGAACGAGAACTGGTCGCTGCGAATGAAGCTGACTTCTTCGGGCGTGGCGTCGGGGCTCAGCCGATACCCTTCGGCCGCGGCCGCAGTGCGCGCCAGCGCACCGAGGCTCGAATGCTCGACACCGATCGCCAGGAAGTCGCGCAACGGCACGAAGATCAACGGCATGTCGGTGTTGAGATTCGCGACGATGCGCTTGCCGTCGTCGCGTGCGCGCTGCGCAAGGTAGTCCGAGCCGAGCAGACCCTTCTCTTCCGCGGTGACCGCCGCGAACACGATCGAGCGGCGCGGCCGGGTGTTCGATGCCTGCAGCGCGCGGGCCATCTCCAGGATGATCGCGATGCCGATGGCGTTGTCGTGCGCGCCGTTGTAGATCGAGTCGCTGTTCACGGCCGGGCCGCGGCCCAGATGATCGAGGTGCGCGCTGACGACGATGATCTCGTCCTTCAGGCGCGGATCGGCGCCCGGCAGCATGCCGAGCACGTTGACGCTCTCGGTGCGGCGCAGACCGGTCGTCGCCGACAGCGTCAGCATGCCGGGCAGCGCGAAGCCTTGCGGCTCGTCCGCATCGGCCGTCGCCATGATCTCGCCGAAGTTGGCCTGGGCGTGCTCGAACAGATGCGCGGCAGCCTCGTGGTTGAAAAAGAAGCGCAGCTTCAGCTCCGGGAACGCGCGCTGCGGCTTGCCGTCGGCGTCGAGCCAGCGCATCTGAGGTGTCCAGCTCATCGCGACCCTGCGCTCCCACGGCACGCGGCGCTCGTCGACGGAGGAGGGCACCATGATCGTGCCGACTGCGCCGCGCTCGACCAGCGAGCTCCACTTGCGCTCGGTCCATGAGTAATAGGCGCGCTGCGAGTTGGGAAACTTCGCCGGCGCGCCGCTCAGGATCACGGCGATGCGGCCTTTCAGATCGACGTTGTCGAAGTCGCTGTAGCCGAGCTCCGGCGCATCGACGCCGTAACCGGCGAACACCAGCGGCGCGGTCAGGGTCGAGCTGGCGGACACGAAGTCCGCCGAGGGCAGATAGTGCGTGCCGTACTCGAATGAGTAGGTCTCGTCGTCGCGCACCAGCTTGGCCGCAGAGCCGGGCAGCACCGGCGTCGCTTCGACCAGCGGCACGGCCTGCAGGAACGTGTCGTTGTCGCCCGCCGGTGCGAGCCCGGCCTGGCGAAATTGCGCGGCCACGTATGCAGCAGCGATGTCGTAGCCGCGGGTCGCAGCCGCGCGTCCTTCGAGCAGGTCGCTCGCGAGAAACTCGACGTGACTGCGAATTGCGTCCGCGCGCACGGCACTCAGCGCCGGCGGGTCGGCAGCCCGAGCCGGCAAGATCGCCGCGGCCAGCAGCAGGGCAGTAAACGTGCGCATGGGACTCCGTGATCAAAAGCGCGACACGGGCGGATTGTAATTCACGGCGCGTTCAGCGCCTGGAACTTAGCGTGAGCGTGCGGCATGCTGCGGAAGGAAGTCGTATGGCACGTCGGTCCGCGCAATTCGGTCTTGCCTGCGCCGTTGCGGCAGCGCTCGTGCAGGGCTGTTCCACCGAGCCGTATCGGCCGCCGGCGCCGCCGGCAGCGGTGACGCCTGCTCCGCCGGTCACTTCGATCGGCAACGAGATAGCGCTGCGCGCCATCTCGCAGCTGGGCAAGCCTTACGTGTGGGGCGGCGCCGACCTGACCGGCTTCGATTGCAGCGGGCTGGTGCGCTTCATCTACGACCAGGTCGGCATCGCCGTGCCGCGGACCGCGGCCGAGCAGTTCTCGGCGGCCAGGCCGATCGACCTCAAAGGGCTGGAGCCCGGCGATCTGCTGTTCTTCCGCACGCAGGGCAAGCAGCGCATCTCGCACGTTGCGATCTACACCGGCGAAGGACGCTTCGTCCACGCGCCGCGCACGGGTCAGCCGGTGGAGTTCCGCATGCTCGATGACGAGTACTACCGGCCGAGGCTGGCGGGTGCAGGACGGCTGTTCTAGCCGCCCGGAGTCAGGCTGAAGCCTGACCCACAAGCTGATTCATGAG
>DATEJG010000099.1:0-46936 GCA_035278165.1 Steroidobacteraceae bacterium | reverse complement strand
AAAAACGGGGGAAACTCAGCAGTGCAGCATTCGTTGGCTGCTGCCGCATCCTCCGATCCTCTCCCGGCACTCGCGCGGGGCAAATGCTGCACTGCTGAGTTTCCCCCGTTTTTCTCTCCCGGCACCCTTGATACAGTGAGGACATGTCATGTGTCTTGCGAGCATCGTCATGAGCGAAGCCGTCGCGCCGCGCCTCGTTGATTTCGCCACTGCGCCGGCCGAGACGAGCGTCAGTCAGCCGCCGTCCGATCGATTGCTCGCTGGCGAGCCGCAGCACACCGCGCGCAACTACTTCAGCGACAGCAGCGGGCGGTTTTTCGCCGGCGTGTGGGAGAGCACGCCCGGCCGCTGGCGCGTGCGCTATACGGAGAACGAGTTCTGCCATCTCACGCGCGGCCGCATCCGCATTGCGGATGAAGGCGGGCGGCAGTGGAGCTTCGCGGCGGGCGATTCGTTCGTCGTTCCCGCGGGCTTCGCCGGCACCTGGGAAGTGATCGAGCCGGCCGCGAAGCTCTACGTCATCTACGAGCCCGCTGCTTCTTAGTGCGTTCCCTTCTCGCGCGCGCCCTGATGTGGGGCGTAAACTGGCCGCGCCTCGGCCGGTGCCGCAGCGGGCGCACGCCGCGTGCGGCTGGCATGCTTGCTGCATTTCCGGCAGCGGGCGCGCCGACCAGGCGTGCTTTTCTCGGCAATAACAAGGGGACGCATCATGAGAACTGTGAGGATTCTGGCTGCGCTCGGGCTGCTCGCGGCGGCCGCAGCGGCGAACGCAGAAGTGTCATCCACCTGGACTCTCACGAACGACTACGATTTCCGCGGTGCCACGCAGTCGGCAAAGGATCCCGCGATCCAGGGCAGCCTCGACTATGCGAACGAGTCGGGCTGGTACGTCGGCGCCTGGGCCAGCAACGTCGACTTCGGCGACGAAGTGGGCATCGACTACGAGGTCGACCTGTACACCGGCTTCTCGGGCGGCGACGAGGAAGGGCTGGGCTGGGACGTCGGCCTCATCTACTACGCGTATCCCGACGACTCCGACGCCAACTACCCGGAGATCTACGGCAAGCTCAACTACGGCATGTTCTCCGGCGCGCTGTTCTATTCGAACGACTACGTGAACAGCTCGCAGAGCGCGTTCTACATCTCCGGCGATGCCAGCGTGCCGCTGCCGCAGAATCTCTCGCTGCTGGCGCACGCCGGCTACAGCTTCGGCGATTTCTGGGACGGTACCGAAGGCGAGTCGAGCTCGGATTATCTCGACTGGTCGGTCGGCGTCGGCTACACGATCGGCCACTTCGACCTGGCGCTGAAGTGGGTGGACACGACGCTCAAGGAAGGCGACTTCTGGTTCTCGCGCGACGATGTGAACAACACCGAAGGCCGCGTGATCTTCACGGTGTCCACGACGTTCCCGTGGGGTGAAGGCTAAAGCAGTCACGCTGAAGCCTGACCCACAAGCAGCCTCGGCCCACAGGCGGTCTCCTGTGGGTCAGGCTTTAGGCTGACTCTTTGATCAACTCGCCCAGCGTCGTGACCAGCTGGTCGATGTGCGCGGGCTCGACGATGAGCGGCGGCGAAAGCGCGATCGTGTCGCCGGTCGTGCGGATCAGGATCCCCTTCTCGAAGGCCTTGACGAAGATCTCGTAGGCGCGCGCTGCCGGCGCGCCAGGCCGCGGCGCGAGCTCGATGCCCGCGACCAGCCCGATGTTGCGGATATCGATCACGTTCGGCAGTCCGCGCAGGGAATGCACCGCGTCTTCGAACTGTTGCGCCATCTTGCTCGCGCGCGTCAGCAGACCTTCGCGCTCGTAGATGTCCTGTACCGCGAGGCCGGCTGCACACGCCGTCGGATGCGCGGAATACGTGTAGCCGTGGAACAGCTCGATGGCGCCTTCCGGGCCTTTCATGAAGGCATCGTAGATGTGCTTGCGAACGAACACCGCGCCCATCGGGATCGCGCCGTTGGTCAGCGCCTTGGCGGAGGTGATCATGTCCGGCAGCACGTCGAAATACTGCGCGCCGAACGGCGCACCGAGCCGGCCGAAACCGGTGATGACCTCGTCGAAGATCAGCAGGATGCCGTGCTTGTCGCAGATCGAGCGCAGCCGCTGCAGGTAGCCCTTCGGCGGCAGGACGACGCCGGCCGAGCCCTGCACCGGCTCGACGATCACCGCTGCGATCGTCGACGCATCGTGCAGCCCGACCAGGCGCTCGAGGTCGTCCGCGAGATGCACACCCCACTCGGGCACGCCGCGCGAGAACGCGTTGTGCTCGATGTCGTGCGTGTGGCGCAGGTGATCGACACCGGGCAGCAGCGTGCCGAAGAGCTTGCGGTTGTTCACCATGCCGCCGACCGAGGTGCCGCCGAAGCCGACGCCGTGATAGCCCTTCTCGCGGCCGATGAGCCGCTGGCGCGCCGCTTCGCCGCGTACCCGGTGATAGGCGATCGCGATCTTGAGCGCGGTGTCGACAGCCTCCGAGCCCGAGTTGGCGAAGAACACGTGATCGAGATCGCCGGGCGTGAGCTCGACCAGCCGGCTCGCGAGCTCGAAGGCCGGCGGATGGCCCATCTGGAACGGCGGCGCGTACTCCATCGCGGCGAGCTGCCTGCTGACGGCTTCGGTGATCTCCTTGCGGCCGTGCCCGGCATTGACGCACCACAGCCCCGCGACGCCGTCGAGTACTTTGCGGCCGTCGTCGGTCCAGTAGTGCATTCCTTCTGCGCGCGTCAGCAGGCGCGGATGCGCCTTGAACTGGCGATTGGCGGTGAACGGCATCCAGAAGGCTTCGAGGTCGGCGCGCGCGGTGCTCATGGGTGAACCCTGGAAAATCTCTGGCCGGAAAACAGGCCGCGATGATAAGAAAATTCGACAGGCGGCTCAAATTCTCCGCAAGTTCTTCATAGCATTCATGCCCGGGTGTCGATTATCCTAAACACCCTCAAACCGCTTCCTCCGGGGCCGGCAACGATGACGATCGACGTGGGTGCGCACCTCAAGGCAGTGCGCACGATGTACGGCCTGTCGCAGCGCGAGCTCGCGAAGCGCGCCGGCGTCACCAACGGGACGATTTCGCTGATCGAGCAGAACCGCGTGAGCCCGTCGGTGAGCTCGCTGAAGAAGGTGCTCGACGGAGTGCCGATGTCGCTCGCGGAATTCTTCACGCTCGACCTGCAAGTGAGCCCGCAGGTGTTCTACGCGCGCGAGCAGCTCACGGATATCGGCGATCGCGAAGTCTCGCTGCGCCTGGTCGCGGCGCAGCGGCCGAACCGTGCGATGACGATCATGCACGAGCGCTATCGGCCGAAGGCCGACACCGGCGCGGACATGCTCAGCCACAAGGGCGAGGAGGGCGGCGTCGTCATCGCCGGGCGCATCGAGCTGACCGTGGGCGCGCAGAGCCGCGTGCTCGGGCCGGGCGACGCGTACTATTTCACCAGCGCCGTGCCGCACCGCTTCCGCAACTTCGGCGATGAAGCGTGTGAGATCATCAGCGCCTCCACCCCGCCAACGTTCTGAAGCCATGAAAGTCACGCTTGCTGCAACTCAATTCGCCTGCTGCGGCGACCGCGCCGCGAACCTGGCCACCGCCGAGCGTACGGTCCGCGCGGCCGCGCGGCAGGGCGCGAACGTCATCCTGATCCAGGAGTTGTTCGAGACGCCGTACTTCTGCATCGAGCACAACCCGAAGTATTTCGACGTCGCGCTGCCGATCGAAGAAAATCCGGCGGTGCGCCGCTTCCAGCAGCTGGCGCGCGAGCTGAGCGTGGTGCTGCCGGTGAGCGTGTTCGAGCGCGCCGGCAACGTGTTCTACAACTCCGTCGCGATGGTCGATGCCGGCGGCACGCTGCTCGGCACGTATCGCAAGACGCATATTCCGGAAAGCCCGGGCTACCACGAGAAGTTCTACTTCTCGCCGGGCGACACCGGCTTCCGCGTGTGGCCCACGCGCTTCGGCACGATCGGCGTGGCGATCTGCTGGGACCAGTGGTTTCCGGAGTCGGCGCGCGCCATGGCGCTGCTCGGCGCCGAGATCCTCATGTACCCGACTGCGATCGGCTCGGAGCCGCAGGACCTGAGCATCGACTCGCGCGATCACTGGCAGCGCGCCATGCAGGGCCATGCAGCCTCGAACATCATGCCGGTGGTCGCGTCCAACCGGATCGGCACCGAGCGCGGCGAGCGCTGGGAAGTGACGTACTACGGCTCGTCGTTCATCACCGATCACGCCGGCGCGATCGCCGCGCAGGCGCCGCGCACAGGAGAAGCAATCGTCACGGCGACGTTCGATCTCGACCAGATCCGCGCCTACCGCACCGCATGGGGTGTGTTCAGGGATCGGCGGCCGGACATGTACACGCCGCTCCTGACGCTGGACGGCAAGGCGCCGTAGCGTAGCGTCCAGTGCAATTCTTCGCTTCCTGTCCGCCGGGCGTCGCGGACCTGACCGCTGCCGAGCTGCGCGCCTGCGGCGCGACGCATACGCGCGAGCTCAAGCTCGGCGTGCTGTTCGAGGGAACGATCGAGACGGCGTACCGTGCTTGCCTGTGGTCGCGCACCGCGAGTCGCATCCTCATGCCGCTGGGGAATTTTCCCGCCGCGACGCCCGAGGCGTTGTACGACGGCGTCGCCGCGATCGACTGGACGCAGCATGTTGCTGCGAGCGGCACGTTGGCGATCGAGTTCGGCGGCACGTCTGCCGGAATCACGCACACGCATTTCGGCGCGCTGAAGACCAAGGACGCGATCGTCGATCAGCTGCGCCAGCGCACCGGGCAGCGCCCGTCGGTGGAGCTCGAGCGGCCTGATGTCCGTCTCGATGTGCGCCTGGATCGCGAGCGCGCGACGCTGAGCCTCGATCTTTCCGGCGAGAGCCTGCATCGGCGCGCGTATCGAGCGCGTGGCGTGGCTGCGCCGCTCAAGGAGAATCTCGCTGCGGCCGTGCTGTTGCGCAGCGGCTGGCCGGCAATTGCCGAAGCCGGAGAATTCGTCGATCCGATGTGCGGCTCGGGCACGCTCGTGATCGAAGCTGCTTTGCTGGCGCTCGACATCGCGCCCGGGCTGCTGCGCAGCCATTTCGGCTTCGTCGGCTGGCGCGGTCACGATAGCGACCTGTGGCAGCGTCTCGTCGATGAAGCCCGCGCCCGCCGCGAGGCGACTGCCGGCAAGCGCATCGTCCTGCGCGGCTACGACAACGACGCGTCCGCGGTGCGTGCGGCAATCGAGAATGCCGACCGTGCAAAGCTGCGCGGCTTCGTGCACTTCGAGCGTCGCGAGATCGATCAGCTGGTCAAGCAGAGCGATGCCGCGACCGGCCTGGTCGCGACGAATCCGCCGTACGGCGAACGCATCGGCGATCAGGAGCGACTGCAGGCGCTCTACTCGCTGCTCGGTCAGAAGCTGCGCGAGCATTTCGTGGGCTGGAAGGCTGCGGTGCTGACTGGCAATCCGCCGCTCGCGAAGGCGATCGGCATTCATGCTCGTCGCAGCCACACGTTGTTCAACGGCCGCATCGAGTGCCGCCTGCTGCGATTCGAGATCACGCCGGATGATTTCCAGCAGCGGCGCGCGGACGTTCCGCCCGAAGTTGCTGCCGAACAGGCGCTGCAGCGCGCGGCGGAAACGCGTGCACGGCCCGGTGCGCAGATGTTCGCGAATCGACTGCGCAAGAATCTGAAGTCGGCGCGCGAGTGGGCCCAGCGGGAATCGGTCGATTGCTTTCGCGTCTACGACGCGGACATGCCCGAATATGCATTCGCCATCGACCAATACTCGGACGGCGCGGCGAACCGGTGGGTGGTCGTGCAGGAATACGCTGCACCGAAGACCGTCGACGTGCAGGCCGCGCGGCAAAGGCGCAACGAGGCGCTCGCGGTCATTCCGCACGAGCTCGAGATTCCGCCGGAACGGATGTTCGTGCGCGAGCGCCGCCAGCAGAAGCAGCGCGCGCAGTACGAGAAGCTGGCGCAGGAGCGCGAGTTCGAAGTCGTTCGCGAGCAGCCGTATCGCTTCCTGGTGAACTTCACGGACTATCTGGATACCGGGCTGTTCCTCGATCACCGGCTCACGCGTCGCATGCTCGGCGAGCTGGCGCAAGGCAAGCGCTTCCTCAATCTCTTTGCGTACACCGGGACCGCCACCGTGTACGCGGCGGGGGGCGGCGCAGTCGCATCGACGACCGTCGACATGTCACGCACGTATCTCGACTGGGCAAAGCGCAATCTTGCGTTGAACGAGCTGGCGCGCCCCGAGCACGGCTTCGTGCAGGCGAACTGCCTCACCTGGCTCACCGACCAGCGCGCTGCTGCACGGCGCTGGGACCTGATGTTCATCGATCCGCCGACGCACTCGCGCTCCAAGCGCATGACGGACGACTTCGACGTGCAACGCGATCACGTGCAACTGCTCACGCTCGCGCGCGAATTGCTGACGCCGCGTGGCACGATCGTGTTCTCCAACAACTACACGCGGTTCCGGCTCGATGCTGCCGCGCTCGGCGCAGCATTTGAAATCGAGGATCTCGGCCGCACTACACTGCCCGAGGACTTCGCTCGCAATCCGCGCATCCACTCGTGCTTCCTGCTGCGCGCCCGCGCCTGAAGCACGATCGCTGCAGCGCGATGCGACGAAACGAGGCCTGAAAGCTGCGGGATCGGCTGCCACGACGCGGAATCCGCGCAAAAATGCCGCCGATTCTGGCAAATACGGGGTCGTGCTGATTGCCATGACAGATGCGTTGCAGCACAATTGCGCCCGCGTTTCAGACCTCCCCCGATCCCCTGTTGTCAACCGCGAAGTGCGTTATGAGCGGCGATGCGTTTCAGCTTTTTTTCCATCCCAAGCTCGGCGTGGTCATCTACGACCCGCTGGCGCAGATGGGCCTCGCCCGTGAGCAGATGCGGCTGTTCAAAGTCGGCGCCATGGGCGCCAGCACGTTCGTGCGCGACATCGTGAGCAAGGATCTCGGCGCCTGTGGCGACGAGCAGACGCGTCAGAACGCAGCGGCGGTCGCAACGTATCGCACGGCGCGCGGTCTGCGCCGCAAGCCGTATTGCGAGCACTGCCGTCGTCACTTCGGCTCCGTGGACTTCACCGTGTGCAGCGACTGCAGCGCAATCCGTTGCACCTGCGGCACCTGCAGCTGCGCCTCCAGCTCGCGCCGTCGCAAAGCTGCGTGACGGTGCCGGGAGAGAAAAACAGGGGAAACTGAGCAGCGCAGCACGCGCTGTCAAACCTGTCCGCTGTCTCGGTTTGCTAATGCTGCGGCGCTGAGTATCCCCTGTTTTTTTCTCCCGGCACCCGATGCAGATCTTCCGCGCGTTTACCATTGAAGCTGCGCATCGCCTGCCGCATGTGCCGGCAGGGCACAAGTGCGCGCGGCTGCACGGGCACTCGTTTCGCATCGAGCTGCATCTCGAGGGGCCGGTCGACGCGCATGCCGGCTGGGTGATGGACTTCGCTGACGTGCGTGCTGCGTTTCAGCCCGTGTACGACCGGCTCGATCATCAGCTGCTGAACGAAGTCGACGGGCTCGACAATCCCACCAGCGAGAACCTCGCGCGCTGGATCTGGCGCGAGACCAAGCCGCGTCTGCCGCTGCTCGCCAAGGTCGTAGTGCACGAGACGTGCACGAGCGGCTGTATCTACGAAGGCGAGTAGGTCGGGCTTCAGCCCGACCTACAGCAGATCTCGCAGCCGATACCACAGCATTGCGAGCACCAGCGCCGGCGTTCGGAGCGCCGCGCCGCCGGGGAAGTTGCGATGCTGCAGCTTCGTGAACACATCGAAGCGCTCGGCCTGGCCGCCGATCGCTTCCGCCACGAGCTGGCCCGCGATTCCAGTGAGCGCGATGCCGTGGCCGGAGAACCCCTGCAGGTAGTAGACGTTGGGCGCGAGCCTGTTGAAATCGGGCCCGCGGTTCATCGTGATGTCGACATAGCCGCCCCACGCAAACTCGATGCGCGCATCGGCGAGTTGCGGAAAGACCCCCACCATGCGCCGACGCGTCGCGCGCGCAGTGTCGAACGCATCGGCGCCCGAGTAGCTCACGCGCCCGCCGAACAACAGGCGGTGATCCGCGGAGCGGCGGAAGTAGTCCAGCACGAAGTTCGAGTCGCTTACGGCAACGTTCTCGCGCAGCAGCGACTCCACACGCGCCTGGCCGAGCGACTCCGTCGCGACGATGTACGTGCCCACGGGCATGATGCGCGCCCGTAACGCGCGAATCAGCGGGTCGCCGTAGGCGTTGCAGCACAGCGCGACGAACCGCGCCTGCACGCTGCCGTTCGCCGTGCGAACGGTGGCCGGGTCCGCAATGTGCACGTCGGTCACCGCCGAGTTCTCGAAGATCTGCACGCCCGCAGCGTGCGCTGCAGCCGCCAGTCCTCGCGTGTAATTCAACGGATGCAGATGACCGCTGCCCGCGTCGTACAGTCCCGCGCAGTAACGCTGTGTAGCGAGCAGACTTTCGACCTGCGCGCGCTCCATGAAGCGCAGCTGCGTATACCCATAGCGCTGTTCCAGGTCCTGCTGCTCAGCGAGCAACTCTTCGCGCTGGCGCGCCTTGATCGCGACGTGCATCTGGCCCCAGTGCAGGTCGCAGTCGATCGCGTGCCGCTCGACCCGCTCGCGGATCAATTGCAGGCCGGCGACGGAGATGTCCCACATCCGGCGGGCGTTCTCGAACCCGACCAGCTGTTCGAGCTTCGACTGCCCGCAGGCGTACCCCGCGATCGCCTGCCCGCCGCTGCGTCCGGACGCGCCGAAGCCGACCCGCTGCGCTTCGAGCAGGACGACGCGGTAACCGCGCTCGGCCAGGTGCAGCGCGGTCGAGCAACCGGCGATGCCGGCGCCAATGACGCACACGTCGGCCTCGATTGCGCCGGTGAGGGTCGGGCGATCTGGCGCGGGGAGCGCCGAGTGCCAGTAGTACGAGTGATCGCCGATCGCCATCAGGGAAACCCTGTTTAATATTTGATAGCGATCGCAGGACCGCAGGCCGCCCGCAGGATAGCGACTGGCGCGCGCGACCGGCAAGGGGCGGCCGCCCAGGGCGGGCGGCGCAAGCCCTTGTAGGGCCTGAAATTGGGCATATACGGGCTTTGCCGGGCGGACGGGCACCCCGGACTTGTGGTCTAATGCCGGCACGTCCTCACGCCGGCTCCCTCGCCGGCTGTTAAAGATTTTAAACGTGTCTGCGCGTAAACCGGTCATAGGAATTCCGGCCGACCGCCGTCTGCTCGGCCGCCACTACTTCCACTGCGTCGGGGAGAAGTACATCCGCGCCGTGGCCGAAGGTGCGAACGCCATGCCGGTGCTGATTCCGTCGTTGGGCGAGGCGCTGAACGTGCGCGAGCTGCTGGCGGACTTCGACGGCATTCTGCTGACGGGCAGCCCGTCGAACGTGGAGCCGCATCATTACAGCGGGCCGCCGAGCGATCCCGGCACGCTGCACGACGCTTATCGCGACGCGACGACGTTGCCGCTGATTCCGCACATCGTCGCCGGCGGCATGCCGTTGCTGGCGATCTGCCGCGGGTTCCAGGAGATGAACGTCGCTTTCGGCGGCACGCTCTGGCAGAAGCTGCACGAAGTCGAAGGGCTGCGCGACCACCGCGAGGACGAGACCTCGCCGCTCGATCAGCAATATGGGCCGGCGCACGAGGTCGAACTGACGCGCGGCGGGCTGTTGCAGCGCCTGGCGGGCACGGACCGCATCACGGTGAATTCGCTGCACGCACAAGGCGTGCAGACGCTCGGCCGCGACCTCGATATCGAAGCACGTGCGCCGGACGGCGTCGTCGAAGCCTTCCGCGTGCGCAATGCGCCGTCGTTCGCCATGGCGGTGCAGTGGCATCCGGAGTGGCAGTTCGGCGAGAACCCTTTTTCCGTCGCGCTGTTCGCAGCCTTCGGCCAGGCTGCGCGCGAGCGCGCCCAGAAAGTTCCAGTGCCAAAGCGCGTGGGGCGGGTATGAGCATCATCCAGCAGTTCTTCAAAGAGCACGGCATCTCGGAAGTCGAGGCGATCATCCCCGACATGGCCGGCGTGCCGCGCGGCAAGATCATGCCGGCGGAGAAGTTCGCCGAAGAGGAGGGCATGCGCCTGCCGGAGAGCATCTTCCTGCAGACCGTGACCGGCGAGTATCCGGACGACGAGCGCGCCATCAGCCCGTCGGAGATCGACATCGTGCTGAAGGCCGACCCGAAGACGATCCGCGTCGTGCCGTGGGCCGCCGAGCCGACCGCGCAGGTGATTCACGACAGCTTCTATTCGGACGGGCGGCCCGTGACGATGGCGCCGCGCTACGTCCTGCAGCACGTGCTGGAGCTGTACGCGCAGCACGGCTGGGAGCCGGTGGTCGCGCCGGAGCTGGAGTTCTTCCTGGTCGAGCCGAACGTCGACTCGGACTATCCGCTGAAGCCGCCGGTCGGCCGCTCCGGGCGTCCCGAGATCGGCCGGCAGTCGTACTCGATCGCGGCCGTCAACGAGTTCGACCCGCTGTTCGACGACGTCTACGCGTTCTGCGAAGCGCAGGACATCGAGATCGACACGCTGATCCACGAGGATGGCGCCGCGCAGATGGAGATCAACCTGCTGCACGGGAATGCGCTGTCGCTGGCAGACCAGGTGTTCCTGTTCAAGCGCACTGCGCGCGAGGCGGCGCTGCGTCACAAGATGTATGCGACGTTCATGGCCAAGCCGATGGCGCGCGAGCCCGGCAGCGCGATGCACGTGCACCAGAGCGTCGTCGACCGTCGCACCGGCAACAACGTGTTCAGCGACGCGGAAGGGCGGCCCTCGCCGCTGTTCTTCTCGCACATCGCGGGCCTGCAGAAATACCTGCCCGCGGCGATGTCGCTGTTCGCGCCGAACGTCAACTCGTACCGGCGCATCACGCGGCACTATTCGGCACCGATCAACAGCCAGTGGGGCTACGACAATCGCACCGCGGGCCTGCGCGTCCCGGTGTCGACGCCGGCCTCGCGCCGCGTCGAGAACCGCATCGCCGGCGCGGACGCGAACCCATACCTCGCCATCGCCGCGTCGCTCGCGTGCGGCTACCTCGGCATGGTCGAGGGCCTGAAGCCTTCCGAGCCGATCTCCGGCAGTGCGTACGACCTGCCGTTCTCGCTGCCGCGGAACATCGAGGACTCGCTGCGGCTGCTGCGCGACTCGCGGCCGCTCATCGACATCCTGGGCGAGCGCTTCGTGATCGCGTACGCGGCGGTGAAGGAAAACGAATACGAGACGTTCCTGCAGGTGATCAGCTCCTGGGAACGCGAGCATCTTTTGTTGAACGTGTGAGCTCATGCATTACGCCAGGCGATTTCGGTGACGGGAGTTGAACGCAGGCCGGGAGCCGCGCATGCGCGTGGCGTCTCGGCCCTGGCCCTGCTGGTTCTGGCCGGCGCGGTGCTGGGTGGATGCGGGCGGCAGCAAGCAAGCGAAGGCGCGCGCGCGTCGCGGGCGGGTGCCGGTGGCGCGTCGGCGCTGCAGATCGGCGCGCCGCCCGGGGCGCTCACTGCGCAGACGCTCGACGAAGTGCACGGCAAGAGCGGTTTGCAGCTACAGCACCAGGCCGTCGCTTCGCAAAGCGAGCTCGAACGCCGGTTGCTCGCAGGCGGTTCCGGCTTCGACCTCGTCGTGGTGCCGTCACAATTCATCGCGCGCCAGGTGCGGGCCGGGTTGTTTCAGAAGCTCGACAAGCGCCAGCTGCCGAACCTCGAGCAGGTCGACGCGGACCTCATGGCGCAGCTGTCGGCCAGCGATCCCGGTAACGAGCTGGCCGTGCCGTATCGACACCGCACCGTCGGGATCGCGGTCGACCGCCAGCAGTTCGCCGCCCTGATGGGCGACGCCGACCCGCTCGACTGGAGCATGGTGTTCGATGCCGGCCGCGCGGCGAAATTCGCCGGCTGCGGCCTGTACCTGCCCGATGCACCCCAGGAGATCGTGGGCCTCGCCCTGGTGTGGCTCGGCCGTGATCCGAACAGCGAGCGCTCCGAGGATCTCGCGGCCGCAGCGGCTGCCCTGCGCGCCATCAAGCCCTATGTCCGCTTGGTCGATCCGTCGCGCCTGCCGCAGGAGCTGGCGCGCACGAAGCCGTGTCTCGCCGTCGCCGATGCGGATGCGGTTCCGCGCGGCGAGCGTGGTGCGGTCGTCGACTATGGCATCCCGGTCCAGGGCACGATCGCCTGGTTCGACGTACTGGCGATTCCCGCCGACGCTCGCCAGGCGCGCAACGCGCATGTCTTCATCAACGCCCTGATCGAAGCACAGCGCGATCATCGGACTGCTGCCCCCGTGCGGACGCCGGCCCGGTCGTTCGTCCTGTCGCCGCACGGCGAGGCCTATGCCGGTGAGCTGGCGCGAGTGTGGGCGGACTTCGCCGCGCTCTGAGCGCCTGCGCTCGCTGTCAGCGAGCGCTACCCATCATCTGTGAGCTGCGCTACGCTCCGCCGGTCCCGGCCCCGCCGGATGCTGTCGCCAACATGGGGAGTTGAGTCCGATATGAACCGCAAAATGCGCGCCGTTCTATGCGGCATCGTGGTCGTCGCGGCCGTGGCCGCGTGCGGCAAGAAAGAACAACCCGCGCCGGCTGCTCCCGCGGGTCCGCCGGCCGAAGAGAAGGTCCTGAATCTCTACATCTGGAACGACTACCTGGCCGAGGACACGGTCGCGAACTTCGAGAAGGAGACCGGCATCAAGGTGTCGGTCAGCAACTACGGCAGCAACGAGGAGCTCGACAGCAAGCTCGCGCCGGGCAACTCGGGCTACGACATCGTCGTGCCGACCTCGTCGTTCTACGAGCGGCAGATCAAGAGCGGCTACTACCAGAAGCTCGACAAGTCGAAGCTGCCGAACCTGAAGAACATGGACCCGGACATCCAGCGCCGGCTCGCGCTGCACGACCCGAACAACGACTACGCCGTGCTGCACATGTGGGGCACCACCGGCATCGGCTACAACGCCAAGAAGATCCAGGCGGCGATGAAGAACGCGCCGGTCGACAGCTGGGACCTGGTGTTCGACCCGAAGGTGGTCAAGAACTTCCAGAAGTGCGGCGTGGCGCTGCTCGACTCGGCCAGCGAGATGTTCAACATGTCGCTGGTGTACCTGCACAAGGATCCGAACAGCCAGAGCGCCGACGATCTGAACGCCGCCGGCGAAGCGCTCAACCGCATCCGCCCCGCGATCCGCTACATGGACACGCAGCGCATGATCAGCGACCTCGCGAACGGCGAGATCTGCCTGGCCGTCGGCTACAGCGGCGACATCCTGCAGGCGCGCGACCGCGCCGACGAGAACAAGACCGGCCAGGAGATCGCGTACTCGATCCCGAAGGAAGGCTCGATCATCTGGTTCGACAGCTATCTTGTCCCGAAGGACGCGCCGCATCCCGGCAACGCGCACGCCTTCATCAATTACATGCTGCGTCCCGAGGTGATCGCCGCCGTCACCAACTTCGTGAACTACCCGAACGGCAACCAGGCCGCGACGGAGCTGGTCAACGAGGACGTGCGCAACGATCCCGGCGTGTATCCGCCGACGGAGATCCGCGTGAAGCTCACGCCGGACCTCGCGGATACCGAGGAGACCACGCGGCTGATGACGCGCCTGTGGACGAAATTCATGACGGGCAAGTAACCCGGCGCGCGTCATGGCTGCACGGGCCGAGGAGCGCAAGGAGCCCTGGCGGGATCCCAGGGCCGAGCCCTACATCCGCATCCAGGGGATCACCAAGAAGTTCGGCGAGTTCGCCGCGGTCGACAACGTCTCGCTGGACGTCTACCGCGGCGAGATCTTCTGCCTGCTCGGCGGCTCGGGCTGCGGCAAGACGACGCTGCTGCGCATGCTCGCCGGCTTCGAGGTGCCGACCTCGGGACGCATCTCGATCGACGGCGTGGACATGCAGGGCGTGCCGCCGTACGAGCGCCCCGTCAACATGATGTTCCAGTCGTACGCGCTGTTCCCGCACATGACGGTGGAACAGAACGTCGGCTTCGGGCTCAGGCAGGAAGGATTGCCGCGCGCCGAGATCGCCACGCGGGTCGCGGAGATGCTCGGGATCGTCAAGCTGGAGGGTTTCGAGAAGCGCAAGCCGCACCAGCTGTCGGGCGGCCAGCGCCAGCGCGTCGCGCTGGCGCGCTCGCTGGTGAAGCGGCCGAAGGTGCTGTTGCTCGACGAGCCGCTCGGCGCGCTGGACAAGAAGCTGCGCGAGCACACGCAGTTCGAGCTGGTCAACATCCAGGAGCGCCTCGGCGTGACCTTCATCGTGGTCACGCACGACCAGGAAGAGGCGATGACGCTGGCCTCGCGCATCGGCGTCATGAACCGCGGCCGCATCGTGCAGGTCGGCACGCCGCGCGACATCTACGAGTTTCCGAACACGCGGTTCGTCGCCGAGTTCATCGGCAACGTCAACATGTTCGAAGGGCGCATCGTCGAGGACGAGCCCGATCACGTGACGATCGAGTCGGCGGAGCTCGGCGGGCAGCTCTATATCGGCCACGGCGTGAGCACCGCGCCCGACGCCGTGGTGTGGACGGCGGTGCGGCCGGAGAAGATGCTGCTCACCCGCGAGCCGCCGCCTTCGCAGTACAACCGCGGCGAGGGCGTGATCAAGGAGATCGCGTACATGGGCGACATGTCCGTGTACCTGGTGCAGCTGGATTCCGGCAAGACCGTCCGCGTCACGCATCCGAACACGCTGCGTCACGCGCAGGACAGCCTGACGTGGGACGAGCGGATCTGGGTCAGCTGGGACGAAACCAGTGCGGTGGTGGTGACCGAATAGCGAGCGCGCGCTCATGCCCACCCAGAGCTACGTCACGCTCGGCACCCGGATCATCGCGGCGATCGAAAAGCTGCTGTCCACGGTCGTCAACACCTCGTCGGACCGGCATCCGCTGCGCCGCCTCGGGTTGAGCGGCCGCTCGCTCGTGATCCTGGTGCCATGGATCTGGCTGCTGCTGTTCTTCGTGGTGCCGTTCCTGATCGTGCTGCAGATCAGCTTCGCGGAGACGCGCTGGCTCGGCACGCCGCCGTACACGCCGCTGGTCGAATGGGTCGACCACAAGTTCCTGCAGCTCAAGCTCAACATGGGGAACTACACGTTCCTCTTCGAGGATGCGCTGTATCGCGACGCCTGGCTGAGCTCGCTCAAGGTCGCGGCGATCTCGACCGTGCTGTGCCTGCTGCTCGGCTACCCGATGGCGTATGCGATCGCGCGCGCCGACAGCACCTGGCGCAACACGCTGCTGCTGCTGATCATCCTGCCGTTCTGGACTTCTTTCCTGCTGCGCGTGTATGCGTGGATCGGCCTGCTCAGCAACACCGGTCTCATCAACAACACGCTGATCGCGCTCGGCATCATCGACGAGCCGATCGTCATGCTGCAGACCAACTTTGCGATGTACATCGGCATCGTCTATTCGTACCTGCCGTTCATGATCCTGCCGCTGTACTCGAATCTCGAGAAGCACGACCAGACGCTGCTCGAAGCCGCGGTCGATCTCGGCTGCCGGCCGTTCCGCGCGTTCCTCAGCATCACGCTGCCGCTGTCGAAGCCCGGCGTCATCGCCGGCTCGATGCTGGTGTTCATCCCGGCGGTCGGCGAATTCGTCATCCCGCGGCTGCTCGGCGGCACCAACTCGCTGATGATCGGCCGCGTGCTGTGGGACGAGTACTTCAACAACCGCAACTGGCCGATTGCGAGCGCCGTGGCCATGGCGATGCTGCTGCTGCTGGTGCTGCCGATCATGGTGTTCCAGCACTACCAGGCGCAGGAAACCGGCGGTCCGGCGGCGCACCGATGAACGCACGACGCTCGACATTCCTGCTGAGCGCGCTCGTGTTCGGGTTCGCGTTCCTGTACATCCCGATCATCTCGATGATCGTGTTCTCGTTCAACGAGTCGCGGCTGGTCACGGTGTGGGGCGGCTTCTCGGTGAAATGGTACGGCGAGCTGCTCGACAACCGCCCGATGCTGGAAGCTGCGTGGCTCAGCCTGCGCATCGCGACGCTGACGGCGTGCGGCGCCGTGGTCATCGGTACGCTCGCTGGGCTGGCGCTCGCGCGCTTCGGCCGCTTCCGCACGCGCACGCTGCTGTCCGGCATGGTGACGGCGCCGCTGGTCATGCCCGAGGTGATCACCGGCCTGTCGCTGCTGCTGCTGTTCGTCGCGCTGGCCCCGCTGCCGTTCGTGCCGGACTCGCGCGGCTTCACGACCATCACGATCGCGCACATCACGCTGACGATGTCCTATGTCACTGTGATCGTGCAGTCGCGCCTCGCGACGATGGACGACTCGCTGGAAGAGGCCGCAATGGACCTGGGCGCCCGGCCCGCCAAGGTCTTCATGGTGATCACGCTGCCGATCATCGCGCCGGCGATGATCTCCGGCTGGCTGCTCGCGTTCACGCTGTCGCTCGACGACCTGGTGATCGCCAGCTTCACCGCCGGCCCGTCGACCAATACGCTGCCGATGATGATCTTCTCGACCGTGCGGCGCGGCATCACGCCGCAGATCAACGCGCTCGCGACGATCATGGTGACGATAGTGACGATCTTCGTCGTGATCGCGGGCGTCATGATGGCGCGGCAGGAGAGGAGACGGCAGAGGGATATGCAGATGGCGGCGGCGCAGTGAGGCGGAGCAGGTGACACAGGTGACACAGGTGACACAGGTGACACAGGGAGGAGAGAGCCAGTGCGCGATGGACATGGAGGTTCTCGGATGCAGTCGAATGGAATACGGAGTCATGAGGAGTTGCAGGTTTGGAGGCTTGCGCGAAGCATGGCGGTAGACGTATATCGGATCACGGCCGGTTTGCCGCTCGAAGAGCGCTTTGGGCTCCAGGCGCAAATGCGTCGCGCCGCGGTCTCGGTGGTATCGAACATTGCGGAAGGTGCCGCCAGAGGCTCGTCAGCGGACTTCTGCCGCTTCATCGGAATTTCACTCTGACCTGTGTCACCTATGTCACTTCCTCTCCCATGATCCGCTCCAAGCTGCCGCACGTCGGTACGACCATCTTCACGGTCATGACCAATCGCGCGCGCGAGCTCAACGCCATCAACCTGGCGCAGGGCTTTCCCGACTACGATGCGCCGGCCAAGCTCAAGGACCTGGTTGCGTATCACGTCGCGGCGGGTCACAACCAGTACGCGCCGATGACCGGCGTGGCCGCGCTGCGCGAGCAGATTGCGCTCAAGCTCGGCGCCAGCTACGGGCGGCTGCTCGACAGCGAGAGCGAGATCACGATCACGCTCGGCGCCACCGAGGGAATTTTCTCCGCGGTGCAGGCGCTGGTGCATCCGGGCGATGAGGTGATCCTGTTCGATCCCTCGTACGACTCGTACGCGCCGGCAGTGCTGCTCGCCGGCGGGCGCCCGGTGCACATCCCGCTCGACCCGCCGCGGTTCCAGATCGACTGGCAGCGCGTGCGCGAGGCGGTTTCCCAGCGCACGCGCCTCGTGATCCTCAACACGCCGCACAATCCGACCGCGACGATCGCCACGGCCTCCGACCTCGACGTGCTGGCCGACCTGCTGCGGCCGACGCCGGCGATGGTGCTGTCGGACGAGGTCTACGAGCACATGATCTTCGACGGCGAGCGCCACGCGAGCCTCATCGGCCATCCGGAGCTGTACGAGCGCGGCGTCGCGGTGTTCTCGTTCGGCAAGACCATGCATGCGACCGGCTGGCGCGTCGGCTACACGGTTGCGCCGCCGGACATCACGCGCGAGATCCGCCGCGTGCACCAGTTCAACACCTTCAGCATCGCGGCGCCGCTGCAGGCTGCGATCGCCGATTTCCTCAAGGTCTCGCCGGAGCACAACTCGCAGCTCAGCACCTTCTACCAGCGCAAGCGCGACCGCTTCCTCGAATGCCTGCGCAACTCCAGCTTCAGCTGGACGCCGGCGGCCGGCACCTACTTCCAGCTGCTCGACTTCGGCGCGGTCTCGCAGCAGGGCGACGTCGAGTTCGCCGACACGCTGCTGCGCGAGGCCGGTGTGGCGGCGATTCCGGTATCGGTATTTTACGCAGCGCCGCCGAAGCTGACGGTGCTGCGCTTCTGCTTCGCCAAGAACGACTCGACGCTCGAGGAAGCCGCCGAGCGTCTTTGCAAAGTGTGAGGGCTCGTCCATGAGCCGCGAGTCGTTGCGGGTGACCCTGGTGCAGGCGGAGCTGGCGTGGCACGACGCGGCGGAGAATCGCCGCACCTTCGAGCGCCTGCTCGCGCCGCTCGCGGGCCAGACCGACCTGGTCGTGCTGCCGGAGATGTTCACGACCGGTTTCACGATGGCGCCGCAGAGCGCGGCCGAGCCGGCCGGCGGGCCCTCCGTCGAGTGGATGCATGCGATGGCGGCCCGTCTCGGCGCGGTAGTGACCGGCAGCATCGCGACGCGCGACGGCGCGAGCTACTTCAATCGCCTGACCTGGATGCGACCCGACGGCAGCAGCGCCGTCTACGACAAGCGCCACTTGTTCCGCATGGCTCACGAGGACGAGCACTACGCGTGCGGCGCGACCCGGTTGATCACGGACCTCGACGGCTGGAAGATCCGGCCGCTGGTCTGCTACGACCTGCGCTTTCCCGTCTGGAGCCGCAACCGCATCGGCACGGCCGAAGGCTACGACGTGCTCATCTACGTCGCGAACTGGCCGGAGCGCCGCCGCTACGCGTGGCAGACGCTGCTGCGCGCCCGCGCGATCGAGAATCTCTGCTACTGCATCGGCGTCAATCGCGTCGGCCGCGACGCCAACGACATTCACTACAAGGGCGACAGCGCGGCGATCGATTTCCTCGGCCAGGCGCTCGGCCCCGCGACCGAGCACGAGTTCGTCGCCACCGTCACGCTCGAGCGTGCGCCGCTCGCGGCATTTCGCAGCAAATTTCCCGCGCATCTCGACGCCGACGACTTCGAGCTGCGGCGCTGACGCGGCCGCGCTTTACATTTCTTTCGAATACGCTCGACGCACAGCTGTGGCACAGAACTGCGAAAGTTCTCGTGTCGCGCAATACGCTGGCAATCGCGCCTTCGTAGCTTGCTCCCGTTTCGTTCACACCCACTCGGGAGATCTACTGATGACTATTCGCTCCATCGTCCGCCGCGCGCTGCTGCCCGCTGCCACGCTCGCCGTCGCGCTCGCCGCGCAGAGCGCGTCCGCCGACGTCTACATCACGGAGTTCATGTATCGCGGGCTCGGCGATGCGCCGCACGAGTTCATCGAGTTCACCAACCTCGGTGCGAGCGCCGTCGACTTCAGCGGCTGGAGCTTCGACGACGATTCCCGTCAGCCCGGCGTGTTCGACCTGTCGAGCTTCGGCCTGGTCGGCTCCGGCGAGTCGGTGATCATCACCGAGATGTCCGCCGATGCGTTCCGCGACGCCTGGGGTCTGTCCGCCGACGTCAAGGTGCTCGGCGGCTACACCAACAATCTCGGCCGCGCCGACGAGATCAACCTGTTCAACGGCTCGCAGCTGGTCGATCGCCTCAACTACGGAGACCAGATCTTCCCGGGCTCGCCGCGCACCGACGCGCGCAGCGCCAGCGCTGCAGATTTCTTTGCGCTGGGCGCGAACGACATCAACAGCTGGCAGCTCGCGAGCAACGGCGACAGCCACGGCTCGTACACCTCGCTCCTCGGCGAAGTCGGCAATCCCGGCTCGACGCCGTTCGCGCCGGTGCCGCTGCCCGCCGCCGCGTGGCTGCTGCTCTCCGGCCTGGGCGGGCTCGCCGGCGTCTCGCGCGTCAAGCGCTCGCGCGCTTGACCGGGAGCACGGCAATGAGGTTTCTCAGAACAACGACAGTGTGTCTGGCGCTGGCCGCGCCGGCGCTGAGCCAGGCGGCGGTCGACTCGATCGACCTGAGCAGGTACCGCGAGACCGGCACGTATGCGCTGCCGGCCGGCGTGGCGGCGGAGGCTTCGGCGGTCGCGTACAACCGCGACCGCAACTCCCTGTTCGTCGTCGGCGACGAAGGCAACTTCCTGGTCGAAGTATCGTTGACCGGCACGCTGCTGGGCGCGATGAGCCTCTCCGGCTTCGACGACACGGAAGGGCTGACCTACATCGGCAACGGCAAGTTCATCATCACGGAAGAGCGCATCCAGGACGGCTACGTGCTGAGCTACACGCCCGGCGGCTCTGCCACGCGCAGCGCCCTGCCGTGGGTCTCGATCGGGCCGACGCTGCTGCCCAACGGCAACATCGGCATCGAGGGCATCTCCTACGATCCGACGACCGGCAACTTCGTGCTGGTGAAGGAGAAGGATCCGCAGGCGGTCTACGAGGCGCAGCTGACGTTCGCGACGGGCGCGACCGGCGGCACGGCGAACGTCACTTCGCTGTTCACGCCGGCGCTCGGCGTGACGGATCTGTCGGACGTCCAGGTGCTGAGCGGCGTGGTGACGCCGGGATCGCCGGATGCGCAGAACCTGCTGATCTACAGCCAGGAGTCACGCAAGCTGCTGGAGGTCACGCGTAGCGGCGACGTGCTGAGCATGTTCACTCTCGGGGCGGGTAACGCCGAAGGAGTGACGATCGACGACAACGGCACGATCTACATCGTCGACGAGAGCCCGTTCCTGCACGTGCTGACGCCGGAGCCGGTGCCGCTGCCCGCTGCTGCGTGGCTGCTGCTGTCGGGACTCGGCGGGCTGGGAGCATTGCGCATGCGGGGACGTAACGCAGCGTAGCGCGTTCGTTCGGATGGAAGCAGTCGGGCTGAAGCCGACCTACGGGATCTCCGGGATCGCTGCAGGTCGGGCTTCAGCCCGACTCTTCTTGACGCTGGCGATTGCTGCGTCGATGCTCGCGGGCCATGAAACCCTCGACCCGCGTCAATCATCCGCCGGCGGTGACTCTGCCGCCGGACAACCGCCCGCTGGTGGCGCCGATCTACCAGTCGGTCAAGTTCACCTTCGACAGCGTCGCCGAGAGCGAGCGCGAGTCGCGCGGCGAGCGCGAAGGCTTTCAATATTCGCGCGTCGCCAATCCCACGCTGCGCCAGCTGGAGTTGACCGTGGCGCAGCTGCAGGGTCGCGATGCCTGCCTGCTCACTGCCTCCGGCGCGGCGGCCACCAATCTCACGATGCTCTCGCTGTGCAAGCAGGGCGATCACGTGCTGACGTTCGCGGAGATGTACCAGCCGACGCGCTACATGATCCGGCGCATCCTCGCGCGCCACGGCATCGCGCACACGATGCTCTCGATCGAGGACGTCGACGGCATCGAGCGTACGCTCGCGCAGCGCGCGACCCGGCTCGTCATGTTCGAGTCGCCGACCAATCCCGTGCTGAAGGTCGCAGACCTCGAGCGGATGACCGCGGCGGCGCGCAAGCATGGCGCGCTCACGCTGCTCGACAACACGTTTGCGGGCTTCCACAACCACGGACAGTTCGACATCGACATCTACGCGCACAGCTTGACGAAGTACGCCGCGGGGCACGGCGACGTCATGGGCGGCGCGGTCATCGCGCGCCGCGAGCTGATCGAATCGATGCGCACCGACTTCGTCATCTTCGGTGCGACGCTCGATCCGCACACGGCGTTTCTGATCCAGCGCGGCCTGAAGACCTATGCGCTGCGCTATGAGCGGCAGTGCCAGAACGCACTGCGCATCGCGCAGTTTCTCGAGGCGCAGCCGCAGGTGGCGCGGGTCAGCTATCCGGGCCTGTCGTCACATCCGCAGCACGCGCTCGCCGAGCGGCAGATGCACGAGTTCGGTGCGATGGTGACCGTCGAGCTGCGCGAGGATGCCGCGCGCTTCAGCGAAGCGCTGCAGTTGTTCGCGATCTCGGCGAGCCTGGGCTCGACCGAATCGCTGGTCTATCCGGGGCGGCTCATCAATCCGCGCGACCTCGGCGCCGAGGAGCGCCGCTGGGCGGGGATCTCCGAGCGCACTGCGCGGCTGTCGATCGGCATCGAGGACGCGGACGACCTGATCGCCGACCTGCAGCAGGCGCTCACTTCCTGAACAGCATCAGGATCAGCGAGATCAGCACGCTGACGATCAGCATCGTGGTGAACGGGACGAACAGCCGGAAGCCGGGACGCTCGATCAGGAAGTCGCCGGGCAGCCGGCCGAGCGGCAGCCTGGAGATCCACGGCCACGCCAGTCCCACCAGCGAGATGACGATACCCAGGATGAAGAGCGCGCGTTGCATCGAGGAAGCACAGCCTGAACGCCCGGTAACTGAGCGCAGCGCCAATTTAACAAGAATGCGGCGCGCTGTAATTCCCCGCTAGCGCGCGTCAACCGTGGGCCGCCTGCAGCGTTGATCCGCTCGAAATCACCGCTCTTCAGGAGGCTTGCAATGAAGAAGTTCTACGCACTAGCGCTGACGCTGGCCGGCGTCGTTGCCGTCGTGGGCACGAGCCAGGCCGATGCGCATCGCACCCGCGATCCCGGCGTGAACGCCCGCCAGCAGCACCAGCGCGAGCGCATCCAGCAAGGTGTGCGCTCCGGTGAGCTCACGCGGCGCGAGACTGGCAGGCTAGTCGAGCGACAGCGCGACGTTCGCCAGCTGGAGCGCGCATACAAGTCCGACGGCACGCTGACCGGCGCAGAGCGGCGCGACCTGCAGCACGAGCAAAACCAGGCGAGCCGCGACATCTATCGCCAGAAGCACGACGGCGAGAAGAGGGATTGAGATGCCAGGCTGAGGCCTGGCCTACAGGCTGCCGAACACCCGCACCCGGTGCCGGTGATACGGCAGCACTTCCAGCACTTCGCCTTCCTGCAGCCGCTGCTGGATTCCGCGCCACCAATCGGCCGTGATGATCTCGCCGTGCACGGCGAGGAATGCTTCCTTGAGCTGCGCGTCGAAGCCGAGGAACTGCATGAACGTCTCGGGGAACACGTCGTTCTCGTTGACGTGGAACCAGGCCTCGGCGCGCATCTCGTCCTCTTCGTGCTGGGCCTGCGGCACGTCGCGGAAGCGGCAGTCGGTCACCGCGCACAGCTCGTCGTAGTCGTAGAAGATCACGCGGCCGTGGCGCGTGACGCCGAAGTTCTTCAGCAGCAGGTCGCCGGCGAAGATGTTGGTGACCGCCAGGTCGCGGATGCACTGGCCGTAGTCGACGACCGCGCGCTCGGCGTCTACGCGCGACGCGGTGCGGATGTACAGATTGAGCGGCGTCATGCGCCGCTCGACGTACACGTGACCGATCACCAGCTCGCCGTCCTCGAAGCGCACCGTGCCCGCGGCCTCGCTCTTCAGCTCCTCGATCAGCTCGGGGGCAAACCGCCCGGTCGGGAACTTCAGGCGCTTGAACTCCTGGGCGTCGACCAGCCGGCCGGCGCGGTCGTGCTTGAACACCAGGTCGTATTTTTTCAGCACTTCCTCGCGCAGGATGTTCTTCGGATAGGCGAAGCGGTCGCGGATCACCTTGAACACGACGTCGAACGACGGCAGCGTGAAGCAGATCATCACCAGCCCGCGATCGCCCGGCGCGTGCACGAACTGGTCGGTGCTCTGCTGCAGGTGGCGGAACAGCTCGCGATAGCGCTCGGTCTTGCCCTGCTTGGCGCGCCCCAGCACGGTGTACAGCTCGCTGAGCGGCTTGCGCGGCAGGATGCTCTTCAGGAACACGACGGCCTGGCCGACGTGCGGCAGGTCGGCGTGGAAGTACGAGCGCGTGAAGCTGAACAGGATGCTGGCCGAAGCCTCGTCCATCATCACGGCGTCGATCAGCACGCCGCTCTCGGTGTTCTTCAGCGCCAGCACGAACGGCAGCACCCAGCCCTTGCCCGACATGCGCCCCACCAGGTAGGCGCGCGTGATCTGGAAGAACGGCGTGCGCACGAACTCGATCTGCTCGACCTGCAGCGGCGGGCGCGCAGCGTCGGAGTCGGCTTCGAGCTGGGCGCGCACCTCGTTGGTGATGATGCGCACGCTGCGCTCGAAATCCAGGTACGGCGTGCGGAAGCGGAAGTCGGCGAGGACTTCCTCGAACAGCAGCTCGAGCGAGCCGCGGTTGCTGTAGACGTTGGTCTCGATCGGCGCGCTGATCGAGCCGATCGGGTCGAGATCGAGCGCCACGAACTCGACCGCCGCGTCGACGCCGATCGTGCCGAACGTGCGCCGCGTGACCGAATTGAAGAAAGTCTTGTCGAACTCGAGATCGGGCAGCTGCTCGATCAGCTCGGTGAAGCGGCGCTTGATGCTGCTCCACAAGGCGCGCTCGGTCGCATCCTCGCCGAGCCGCTCGCGCATGTGCTCGACGGCGCGATTGACGCACTTGTCATAAAGCTCGATGCGCTCCACCGCGTCGCGCTGGCTGCCGCGCCAGTCGCGCGCCTCGAAGCGCAGCGGCGCACGGCGCGTGATGGCGCGGAACTCGGCGTTGTAATCGGCGAATGCCTGGACCAGCGCCGCGGCGCACTCTTCGACGAGTGCGTCGCGGCTGCTGATGGAGGACAAGGCGGACACGTCACAGGTTCTTGAGCGTCACAGATTCCTGATCAACGCGTCGCCGAACTCGCTGGTCTTGATCTCCTTCGCGCCTTCCATCAAGCGCGCGAAGTCGTACGTCACGGTCTTCTGGCCGATCGTCTTGTCCATGGCGCCGATGATCGCGTCGGCCGCTTCGACCCAGCCCATGTAGCGCAGCATCATCTCGCCGGACAGGATCACCGAGCCCGGGTTCACCTTGTCCTGATTCGCGTACTTCGGCGCCGTGCCGTGCGTGGCTTCGAACACGGCGTGACCGGTGACGTAGTTGATGTTGCCGCCCGGCGCGATGCCGATGCCGCCCACCTGCGCCGCCAGCGCGTCCGACAGGTAGTCGCCGTTGAGGTTCATGGTGGCGATCACGTCGAACTCGTCGGGACGCGTGAGCACCTGCTGCAGGGTGATGTCGGCGATCGCATCCTTGATGATGATCCGGCCGGCCTTCTTCGCCGCGTCCTGCTCTTCGTTCGCCGCCTTCTCGCCCTTCGCGGCTTTGGTGCGCTCCCACTGGTCCCAGGTGTACGTCTGCTGCGCGAACTCCTTCTCGGCGAGCGCGTATGCCCAGTTGCGGAACGCGCCTTCCGTGAACTTCATGATGTTGCCCTTGTGCACGATCGTGACGCTCTTGCGCTTGTTGACGATCGCGTACTCGATGGCGGCGCGGAACAGCCGCTCCGTGCCTTCCTGCGACACGGGCTTGATGCCGATGCCGGAGCTGTTCGGGAAGCGGATCTTGGCGTACTGCTTCGGGAACGCCTGCTGGAACAGCTCCAGGAATTTCTTGTTGTCGGGCGAGCCGGCCTCGAACTCGATGCCGGCGTAGATGTCCTCGGTGTTCTCGCGGAAGATCGTCATGTCGACGCGGTCCGGCGCCTTCACCGGCGAAGGCACGCCCTTGAACCAGCGCACCGGGCGCAGGCAGACGTACAGGTCGAGCATCTGGCGCAGCGCCACGTTCAGCGAGCGGATGCCGCCGCCGATCGGCGTGGTGAGCGGACCCTTGATGGAGACGAGGTACTCGCGGCACGCCGCGACCGTCTCGTCCGGCAGCCAGGTGTTGAACAGGTCGTTCGACTTCTGCCCGGCGTAGACCTCCATCCAGTGGATCTTGCGGCGGCCGCCGTAGGCCTTCTGCACGGCTGCGTCCATGACGCGCACCGAGGCGCGCCAGATATCCGCGCCGGTGCCGTCGCCTTCGATGAACGGGACGATCGGCTGGTCGGGCACGGCGAGCTTGCCGTTGGCGATCGTGATCTTCTGTCCCTGCGCGGGCACGTTGAGCTTGAGAGCGGTCGACATCAAGGGGCTCCGTGAGACGGGGAGGACGGGAATTTTCGGGGCCGGAATCGTAGCAGATTCCTAGGCAAATCCCACGCGCGCCGCCACGCCGGCGGGGCCGTTTTCCAGGCTCATGTTCCAGCCGTAGCGCTCGCAGATCCGCCGCACCAGATAGAGGCCCATTCCGTGTCCGCCGGGGTGCGTGGTGAAGCGGCGCGGGGTCGCCGAGAGATCCTCCGTCGGCAATGCACCGGCGTTGAGCACGACCAGCTCGCGGCCGTGCGAGCGGCACAGCACTTCGCCGCCGGTGCCGTGCTGCACGGCGTTGCGCACGAGGTTGCCGATCGTCATCGCGACCATGCTCTCCGGCGCGGCGACGCGCAGGCTGGCGCCCGATTCGATCTCCAGCACGATGCGCTTGCCCGGCGACACGCTGCGCTGATCTTCCACGACGCGCGCGAGCACGGCGTTGACATCGCACGTCGCATCGCCCGCGGTGCTGGTCTGTTGCTCGCGGGACAGCGCGAGCAGCGCGTCGGTGAATTCGGTCATCTCGCGTACCGCGCGCTGGATGCGCGCGATCGCCTTGACGGCGCCGGGTCGGTCGGCGGCCGAAGTCTCCAGCAACTCGACCGCGCCCCGCATCACCGCGAGCGGCGTGCGCAGCTCGTGGCTCGCGGTGGCGGTGAACGACTGCTCGCGCTCGACGAACCCGTCGAGCCGCTCCATGAACATGTCGACCGAGCGCGCGATCGGCTCGAGCTCGTTGCCCGCGAATTGCGCGCCGATGCGCACGTGACGCTCGCCGGGATCGATCTGCGTCAGGCGCTCGGCGAGTGCGGTGACCGGCTCGACCAGCCGCGCCGAAATCGCCGCGGCAGCGAGCGCGGCGACGATGACGATCGCGATCACGCCGATCGCGAGCACCAGCAGCGCGATCGCGTCCTGCGTGGCGTAGGTCGTGACGTCGTAGGTGATGTAGAGACGGCCGAAATCGCCGTCGCGCACCAGCACGTCGAGCAGCCGGCCGCCGGAGCGCACGCGGTGCATTTCGCCGGGCCGCAGCATCGCGATGTGGCGCGGCAGCTCGGCCAGGTCGCTGGAGCGATAGATGCTGAGGCGCGCCGAGCGCAGCGGCTCCGCGCCCCGGTCGACGCGCATGCGCTGCTCGAAATGCGTCAGCTCCTCCGAGAGCAGGTCGAGCGTGATGTTGCGCTTGAGCTGCTCGTCGGCGAGATAGGCCCACGCGCTCAGCACCAGGCCCGCGCTCGCGACCAGCGCGATCATCGTGCCCGCGATGCGCGCGCGCAGGCTGAGGCGCGAGTACCAGTCGCCCAGCCTACGAACGGACCGGCTCTGCCGAAAGTCGATAACCGGTGCCATGGATCGTGTGCAGCAGCTTGACCGGAAAATTCTTGTCGATCGCGGTGCGCAGCGCGTGCATGTGCGCGCGCAGGAAATCGCCCTGCGGCGGCGAGTCGCCCCACAGCTCGCGCTCGAGCTCCTGGCGCGTGACGACGCGATGCGAATTCTGCAGCAGCACGATGAGCAGCCGGCGCGTCGTCGGGTTCAGCTTGAGGCGCTCGCCGCCGCGCTCCGCCTCCAGCGTGTCGAGATCGAAGCGCAGGTCGGCGACGTTGAGCACGCGCGGCGTTTCCGACACGCGCGCGCGGCGTACCAGCGCCTTGAGCCGCACGTCCAGCTCCGCCAGCGAGAACGGCTTGACCAGGTAGTCGTCGGCGCCGGCCTCGAAGCCTTCGATCTTGTCCGCCAGCAGATCCTTGGCGGTCAGCATCAGCACCGGCACCTGCGTGCGCCCGGCGTGCCGCAATTGCCGGCACAGCGTCAGGCCGTCGAGACCGGGCAGCAGCAGGTCCAGGACGATGGCGTCGTACGGCTCCGCCAGCGCCTTCTGCAGGCCCAGCGAGCCGTCGACGACGTGCTCGACCGCGTCGCCGCGCCCCTCGAAGAACTCGGTGATGTTCGCGGCGATGTCGGCGTGGTCTTCGATCAGTAACAGGTTCATGACGGGGGCAGGGCGGGGCGCCGGCTGTAACGGGACGGTCAAATTATCCACCGGATGTGTGACGGGGCTCGCAAATTCTGCTCCAAGTCGCTGAATCACAGAAGTGTCATACCTTCGTCAACCCGGTGCAGTGTGCCGGCGGAATAGTACGCGCACGGAGCAAACGTCATGAACGGCGTACGTACCGCAGAGCTGTTTCGGCGCGTGGATGCGATAGAGCATGCATGGTGCCTGCGACTCAACCGTGGCTGCAGCCAGCCGGCGGTCCGCGACGTGTTCGCCGCGATCAGCAAGCTCGGCGACGGCATTTTCTGGTACGTCCTGATCGTGCTCCTGCCGGTCGTGTATGGCGAGACCGCGCTCTACCCGGCGCTGCGCATGGCAGTCGTCGGCGTGATCGGCGTCGGCCTGTACAAGTACCTCAAGTCGCGGCTGGTGCGCGAGCGGCCCTACATCTCGCTCGCCGGGATCACCCCGGGCACGCGGGCGCTGGATCGCTACAGCTTCCCGTCCGGCCACACGCTGCACGCCGTGAGCTTCACGATACTCGCAGTCGACAGCTTCCCGGAGCTGGCCTGGCTGCTGGTGCCGTTCGCGGCGCTGATCGCGGCCTCGCGCGTGGTGCTCGGGCTGCACTATCCCACCGACGTTGCAGCGGGCGCGCTGATCGGCGCCGGCCTGGCCGTCCTCAGTTTCGTGCTGGTTCCTCTCGGCGGCTGAACGGAGCTAGATTCCCGCCCACGGACGGGCGGGAGAGTGTTCATGGCCGGTCTCGCTGTCGAAGTCGATCACGTGTTCGTCTGCACGCCCGCGGACGCGCCCGAAGCGCAACGCCTCCTCGACCTCGGCCTGCTCGAAGGCAGCCGCAACCATCATCCCGGCCAGGGCACCGCCAATCGCCGGTTCTTCTTCGCCAACGCGATGCTCGAGCTGCTCTGGGTCGAGGACGCGGCGGAAGCGCAAAGCGACGCGCAGCCCGCACGGCGCATGCACCTGTGGGAGCGCTGGTCGGGGCGCGACAGCGGAGCATGTCCGTTCGGCGTATGTCTGCGCCCGACTGCCGGTCACGCCAGCAAGGCGCAAGGCGCCGCGCCGCCATTTCCGTTCTGGGACTATCGACCTGCGTATTCGCCGGTCGGCATGCCGGTCGCCGACAACTCGACGGTAGATAGCGAACCGCTGATGTTCTACATGCCGGTGCATCGACGGATGGACCTGGCGCCCGTCGAGCAGCGTCAGCCGTATCAGCACGTGCTGCCGATCCGCGAGCTCACTTCGACGCGGATTTTTGCGCCTGGCGCAGACTCGCCGTCCGCGCCAATGCGCGCCGCGCTGAGCACGGGTGCGTTCTCGTTTCAGCACTCGGCACAGCCGCTGCTCGAGCTTGGTTTCGACGGCGAGCAGCAGGGCAAGCGCGTCGACCTGCGTCCGTCGTTGCCGCTCGTTCTGCTCTGGTAAGCGCGCTGTCAGGACGCGCGGCGCAACAGGACGCGCTCGTGCGCGGCTGCTTGCCACAGATGAAGCAACGCGTAGCCGCGCCACGGACGCCAGCTTTCAGCGCGTGCGTCCAGCTCGCGCAGCGTGAGCGGCTTACGTGCGCTCCCCGCCATGCGTCGCACGATCAGATCTGTTCTCGGAAATGCGTCCGGCTCGCCCAGCGCGCAGAGCGCGACGTACTGCGCCGCGCCGGCATCGAAGCCCGGCAGTGAAGCGAGTGCGGCCGTGACTTCTTCCACGCCAGCAGTGAAGTCGAGGTCGCCCGCGTGCGTCGCACAGGCCAGCGCACGGATTGCCGTCACGCGACTCGCGCTCAAGCCGAGTCCGCTGAGGTCGGCGGTCGTCAGCGCATCCGGCGTGGGGAAGAAGTGGCTCAGGCCGTCCGCCGCTTCGGCGATCGGCTCACCAGCGCGCATCACGAGACTTGCGGCCAGGGCGCGCGAGGCGCTGGCGTCGACATGCTCGCCGAGCAGAGCGCGTACGCCGCACTCGAACGGATCCCACGCGCCCGGAATGCGCAGGCCGGGATGTCGCTTGACCAGCGGCGCGAGCAGATCGTCGGACTTGAACGCGACCGCGATGCGCGCGGGATCCGCCGCCAGGTCGAACATCCGCCGCGCGGTGCTGGAGATCTGGAACAGCATCGTCGGTGCCGCACCGAGTACGCGTAGTTCCAGTGCGTCCTCGTTGTCCAGCGCCCGTATGCACACCGTTGCGTGGCCTGCTTCCGACTTGACCGTCCGCGCGTAGCCGCGCTCGTCGACGCGCTCGACGCCCGGCACTGCGCGTGCCGCCAGCAAGCCGCGCACCTGCGGCCAGTCGTATGGAGGGCGGAACGACAGCCGCAGCACGACTTCGTCAGCGTCGGCCGCTGCGACGCCGCCGCGGCGCTGACGCCGGATGTCGCGCGGCGCGCGGCCGTAGATCTGTTGGAACGTGTAGTTGAAGCGACGCAGGCTGCCGAAGCCGGAGGCCAGCGCAACGTGCGTGATCGGCAGATCGGTCTCGTCGAGCAGACGCTTGGCGAAATGCAGGCGGCGCGTCTGCGCGACCGCGATCGGCGAGGCGCCGACATGACGCGTGAACAAGCGATGCAGGTGGCGCGGCCCGATGCCGATGCGAGCCGCAAGCTGATCGACGGAAATCTCGTCGAGAACGCCTTCCTGGATGAGGCGCAACGCGCGGCGCACGACCGCAGACGTGCCGAGCCAGCCGGGCGTGCCCGGCGCGGCCTCGGGACGGCAGCGCAGGCACGGCCTGAAGCCCGCTTCGGCGGCGCCGGCAGCGGTGGCGTAATAGCGCACGTTGGTGCTCTTCGAGGTGGGCGACGGGCAGATCGGCCGGCAGTAGATGCCCGTCGAGGTGACGGCGATGAAGAAGCGGCCGTCGAAGCGTGCATCGCGGCTGATGCGGGCCCGGTCGAGCGCGCTGCGGTCGAGGCCGAGGATTTCTTCCATCGGCCGCACGATACGCGCCGGCCTCGCCTGCGACTAGCCGTTTTCGGACGCGTCCGACCGGCGCTCGCCGCGCCTTCCGGACGTCGCGGCGCTCAGTACTTCGCGTAGCTCTTCTCTTCGACGATCTTCGAGCCGAGCCGGGTGTTGATGTCGCGCTTGACCGCCGCGCGCTCGTCGTTGGTGAAGTAGACCGCGCGCGCCAGCTCGATGAATTCCTGATCGAAGGTCCGTGCGCGCTCCTTGTCGCGCAGCAGGTCTTCGACGTCCCACAGCTTCTCGTTGATCTTGCGCAGCGCGTCCCACTGCGCGGCGATGTCGTGCGTGGCATGGGCAGAAGCGCGCCACGTCTCCTGCAGCAGCGCCAGCTCGGTGCGCACGTTCGCGAGCTTCGCCGGGTCCGTCATGCGCGCGGACTTGATCTCGAGGATCGTGATCTTGTCGACCAGCTCGCCGGGCGAGATCGGCACTTTGATTTCGGCGGTCATGATGCTTCCTTCCGGCTGCGGGCTCTCATGCCCGGCCCCAATAGCGGATCCGTTTTCTGATCTTCAGCTTGCGCCACCAGTTGCGCGGCTTGGCGCGCGGGTTGCGTGCACCCGCGGCGATGAACTCGTCGACTGCATCGAGCACGCGCTCGCTGGAGCGCCCGTCGCGGTAAGGATGAATCGAGTCGGCATACTCGCGCACCTGGCGCATCAGATCCGGCGGCCGCGCCAGTGCGCGCTCGATCGACGGCAGCAGCAGCTGCGGCTGATCGATGTCGATGAGCTGCGGCCCGGGGCGCCGGTTCTTGAACGTCACTACCGGCTTGTAGGTCAGCAGGAACTCGTTCAGCGCGGAGGACGTGTCCGAGATCATCATGTCGACCTGCGGAAACAGGTCGAGGATGTTGTCCTCGGTGGCGAAGCGCAGATGCTCGCCTTCGAGCGCGCGATATCGCGCGACCGTCTCCGGGTCGGACTTCGGATGCAGCGTCACGATCCAGCGCCAGCGGCCGGTCTGCGCGAGGTCGCGGATCGTCTCGTAGAGGATCGGCGCAGCGCTCCACGACGGCGAGAAGGTCGAGTGATACAGGATCGTCGGCGGCGCGTGCAGCGGCGGCGGCTCGTTGGAGCCATGCGCGCGCATGAACGGGTCGAGCTTCGGCCAGCCCGTTTCCTTGACGGCGAAATGACCGAGCTCGCGCGCCTTCGCTTCGAACGCGCGCGTATCGCGCGGGCCGGTCGTGCAGTACAGGTCGAAGAAACCGCGGATGTAGATGTGGCGCGGCTTGCCGGCGTCGAAGCCGTGGAACACCTCGGTCTTCACTCCGGGAAAGAAGTGCGGCACGGCATTGCTCGAAGTGAGCACCGCGATCGGCGCGAACTCGCGCACCGCCTCGGTCGACGGCAGCAGCGTTTCGTCCGGCTGCAGCTCGGCTCCGCCGGGCCCGTCGAAGAACCAGGCAGCGTGGTCGCCGCGCGCGCGAATCGCAGCCTGCAGCGGCCGCAGGATCGCGAGCGCGTAGCGCTCGGAGCCGTACAGGAGATAGTGCTTCGGGCTCATCTGCGACTCGTCACGGATCGAGGCCGTAGCCGCGCAGCAGCTCGGCCGCGGCTTCGCGCGAGGCCGGGTTGCGCTTCATTTCGTAGTAGCGCATGCGCTTGTAGACGGCGTACGACGCGGCGACCTGCGAGACGATATAGCCGCGCCAGCCGTCGAGGAATGCCAGGCGCAGCACGTAGTCCTTGAGAAACGCCGCGAGGTACACGAACGGCGTCAGCCACATCTGCGCCGGCTTGTCGCGATCGAGCCAGTCGCGCGCCTTCAGCTCCGCGTAGCGCAGCGTCTTCAGCTGCTTGTGGACCAGCGTCGGGTTGTTCAGGTGAATGAACGGCTGCGCGAACGTTTCCGTCGGGCCGTCGAAGCGCAGCGACTCGTGCACGCGCAGGTCGGTCCAGCGGGCGCGGCCGCGATGATAGAGGCGGCCGAGGCGCTCGCCCATCATCGGCCGGTACCAGCGCATCGGTGCGCCCATGTACCACGTCTGACGGCGCAGGATCGCACCGGCGCGTTGCGATTCCAGCAGCTGCGGCAGCCGACGCTGCATCTCGGTCGCCAGCTCCGGCGACAGCGCCTCATCGGCGTCGAGCGCGAGGATCCAGTCGTGACTTGCCTGGGTGCTGCCGAAATTGCGCTGCGGGCCGAAGCCGAGCCACTCCTGGTGCACGACCCGCGCGCCGTGCCGCGCAGCCGTCTGCTGCGTCCCGTCGGTGCTGCCCGAATCGATCACCAGCTTCTCCGCGGCGAACGGCACGCTGTCGAGGCAGCGGCCGATGATCGGCGCCTCGTTGCGCGCGATGACCAGCAGAGTGACGGGCAGGGCAGACATGTGGCGAAGTCTACGGGTGCCGGGAGAGAAAAAGAGGGGAAACTGAGCAGCGCAGCATCAACTGCCGTTCTGTTGCCATCCTCGCGTCTTGGTGATGCTGCACCGCTCAGTTTCCCCTCTTTTTCTCTCCCGGCACCGTCACCGCTTGCGGGCCAGCGCCGTCATCACGTTGTGCAGCTTCTTGATCACGTCGTCGGGCGTGATCAGGTCCATCACGCCGGGCCGCTCGATCTTGGTCGTCCAGGGCAGGTCGAGCGCGGGCTTGCCGAAGTAGCGGCGTGCGGCGAGATCGTACTTGTCGACGCACCATTGACGGCTCAAGTACGGGCCGGAGCGAGCCGGGTTGGTCGCCGCGTACAGCCCGATCACGGGAGTGCCGACCGCAGTCGCCATGTGCGCCGGGCCCGAGTCGGGCGTGACGATCGCCACGGCGCGTTCCAGCGTGGCCAGGAATTCCAGCAGCGTGTCCTGGCCGATGGTGTTGGTGCAGGTCTGCGTCATCTTGTGAACGATGGCTTCGCCGGTGCGACGCTCGATCTCGCTGCGCCCGCCGCACAGCACGACGCGCATGCCGAGCGAGCTGACGGCGTAGTCCGCGATCTGCGCGTAGTAGTCGGCCCGCCAGTTGCGCAGCCGATGGCTGGAGCAGGGACTGATGATCAGCGTCTTGACGTCGTCGTCCGGGATCACGCGGCGCGCATACTCGCGCGCTTCCTGCGGGATCGGGATGTCCCAGCGCAGGAGCTTTTCGTAGACATGGAACTTCTCGGCGAAGCCGAACAGCGCGTCCATCACGTGCTGGCGCTCGGCGGGGCGGATGCCGTTGGTCGTGAACAGCCACTGCAGCTCGCGCGCGCGCTTGCGGTCGTAGCCGAGCTTGATCCTGGCCGGCACGAGCGAGGAGAACAGGCTGGCGCGCAACGCCAGCTGCATGTGCATGAGCACGTCGAAGTGACGGCCGCGCATGGCAGCGCGCAGCTGGCGGTACGAGCCGAGCAGGCTCTTCTTGTCGAGCACGATGAACTCGATGTCCGGAATGTGCCCGAGCAGCCTGGCCTCGAGCCGGCCGATGATCCAGGTGAAGCGCGCGTCGGGCCAGGCACGCTGCAGGGTGCGCACCACGGGCAGCACGTGGCAGGTATCGCCGATAGCGGAGAGGCGCAGGATGCAGACGCTTGCCGGCGGCGTGTCGAAGGGACGTGAAAGCATGAAGCTCGGACGGGTTAGTGGATGCCGCAGGCCCGCGGCGAGCGGCTAGAATCGTCGTGCATGCTCTCCATCCCGGAAGGTTTTCTCCGCAGCGCCGGCGGCGGCATCCTATACGACGCCTCGCGCCTGCGTAAGCCGGGTGAAGAGCTGTTCGACCTCGATCGCTGGCGGGCGCAGGGCGCATTGCAGGAAATCGCCGGGGGCCGGTCGTCGATCGCGGTCGTCACCGCCGGCGAGCAGCGCTGGGTGCTGCGGCACTATCGCCGCGGCGGGTTCATCGCCCGTTTCTCGCGCGACCGGTATCTGTGGCTGGGCGAGGCGCGGACACGCTCGTTCGCCGAGTGGCGCCTGCTGGCGGAGCTGCGCCGGCGCGGGTTGCCGGTGCCGGCTCCGGTCGCGGCGCGTTATGTCCGGGGTGCGCTGACCTACAGCGCCGATCTGATCACTGAGCACCTGGCGGGCTGCCGCACGCTGGCCGACGCGATCACCGGCGCGGAATTGCCCCGCGAGCATTGGTCAGCGATCGGACGCACGATCGCGGCCTTCCATCGTAACGGCGTGCATCACGCCGATCTCAACGCTCACAACGTTATGCTCGATGGCTCTGCCCCGCCGAACGTCTATCTGCTGGACTTCGACCGCGGCCGCATCCGCGCCCGCGGCGCGTGGGAGCAGGACGTGCTCGCGCGACTGCGGCGGTCGCTGGAAAAGATCAGCGCACAGCGCGCGGCTCTCAGGTTCGCCGACGAGCAATGGAAGTGGCTGCTCGAAGGCTACGCAGCCGGCGGCTGACGGCGCGAGTAGTAATCCGGATAGTCGGCTGTCAGTCCCTTGAAGCGCCGGTGGATCCACAAGTACTGCGCCGGCACGCGTCGGACGTGCGCCTCGATCAGCTCGTTGAAGCGGCGCGCATCGGCGACCGGATCGTCGGTCGGAAAGTTCTCCAGCATCGGCTGGATCACCATGCGATAGCCCTGTGCGCCCGGCAGGCGCTCGGGAAAATAGGGCAGCACAGCGGCCCCGGTCATGCGCGCGAGTCGCGACGTCGCGGTGTTGGTCGCGGCCGGAATGCCGAAGAAGGGCACCATCTCCGCACCTTTCTTCCGATAGCTCTGATCCGGGGCATACCACACGGGCTCGTTGCTCTTCAGCGTGGTGATCAGCGTGCGGATGTCATCGCGCGGAATGGCGCGCTTGGCCCGCAGCCCGCGGTTGCGCATGAGGAAGCGCTCGAGCACGACGTTGCTGGTCGGGCGATACATGATGCTCGCCGCGACGCGTGCGCAGAGCGCCCGGGCGCCGATTTCCAGCGTCGTGAAGTGCGCGCTCAGCAGGATCGCGCCGCGACCGCGCGCCAGCGCCGCGTTCAGATGCTCTTCGCCCTCCAGCCGGGTGAGCTTGCGGATGCGCGCATCGGTGCTCCACCAGCTGATCGCAGTTTCGAAGATGCCGGTGCCGAGGCTGCGAAAATGCTCGCGCAGGATCTGCTCCCGCTCGGGCGCCGGCAGCTCGGGCAGGCACAGCTCGAGATTGCGCCGCGCGATGCGCACGAATCCGAGCGGCAGCCGCACGATGATCTCGCCCAGCCGCCGGCCGAGCCACACCAGCAGCGGGAACGGCAGCGGCTCGAACACTCGCAGCACCCCGAGCGCGAGCCAGGTCGGCCAGTAGCGGGGATGGATGCTCATGACGGATCGGTTGCGCGATACGGATCGCCGTCCGGTCCCGGCCGCTTGAAGCGCTTGTACGTCCACAGGTACTGCTCGGGATGATCGCGCACGTTGCACTCGATCAGCTCGTGGAAGCGGCGCGTATCGGCGACCGGGTCGTCGGACGGAAAGTTGTCGAACGGCGCGTGGATCTGCACCACGTAGCCGCGATTGTCGGCACGGCGCCGCGGAAAGTACGGCAGCACCGGCGCGCCCGAGATCTTCGCCAGGCGGGAGGTCGCGACGTTCGAGGCCGCGGGCAGGCCGAACAGCGGCACCAGCTCGCTGTTCTTCTCGGTGTAACGCTGGTCCGGCGCGTACCACACCGGCAGGTTGCCCTTCAGGCTCTGCAGCAGGTCGCGCACGCGGTCGCTGGAGATCGCCCTGACCGTGTGCCGGCTGCGATTGCGGCGCGACAGCTCGGCGACCAGCGGATTCTTCGGCGTGAGATACATGATGCTGGTCGGGCCGAGCAGCGTCAGCGCACGAGCGCCCATTTCGAGCGTCGTGAAGTGCGCACTCAGCATCAGCGCGCCGCGTCCTTTCGCCAGCGCCTCGCGCAGATGCTCGACGCCTTCGAAGTCGACCATGCTCTGCAGGCGCTGCGGGCTCGCCCACCAGACCAGCCCGGTTTCGAGCAGCGCGCAGCCGAGCGACTCGAAATGACTCCTGACGAGGTCGGCGCGCTCCTGCGCCGTCAGCCCGGGCAGGCACAGGCGGACGTTGATGTCCGCGATGCGCCGGTCGCGACGGCTGACCGCATGGGCGATGCGGCCGAGCACGCGGCCGAACGCCATCTGCCAGTGCAGCGGCAGCAGGTTGAGCGTGCGCACCAGGGCCAGGCCCAGCCACAGCGGCCAGAACCGGAGACCCAGGAAGCGATACAGCGGGACACGTTCGGGATCGTGCTCGGGTTCGAGTACCATCGGCGCGCATGTTAGACATCTATAAGAACAGCGCAACATGCTGAGGCTGGTGTACTCGGCGCTCCTGTACCTCGCCGCGCCGCTGGCTCTCGTCGCAACCGCCCTGCGCGGGCTGCGCGATCCGTCCTATCGCGATCGTCTGCCCGAGCGGCTCGGTTTCACCCGCGTGCGTTTCGATGTGCAGCCGATCTGGGTCCACGCCGTTTCAGTCGGCGAAGTGCAGGCTGCTGCGCCCCTGGTGCGAGCGCTGCGCTCGCGGTATCCGCAGACGCCGATCCTGCTCACGACGTCGACGCCGACCGGCGCACAGCGCGCGAGTACTTTGTTCAAAGACGGCGTGCGTCATGCCTACCTGCCGTACGACCTGCCGGGCGCGGCGCGCCGCTTCCTCGGGCGGACCCGGCCGGTGCTCGCGATCGTCATGGAGCGCGAGATCTGGCCGAACCTGTTTCGCGCCTGCTTCGCGCGCCGCATTCCGATCCTGCTGGCCAGCGCGCGCATCTCGGATCGCTCCGGGCGCCGGCATCGGCGCTTCGCGGGACTGTTCCGCGAAGCGCTGGCCTGCAACGTGACGATTGCGGCGCAGACGCAAGCGGATGCCGAGCGGTTCCGCGCCATCGGTATTTCTGCTGCGACGGTGCACGTCACCGGAAACATCAAGTTCGACTTCGAGGTGCCGGAGGAAGCGCGGCGCGCGGGTGCGCACATCCGCTCGGAATTCGCGCATCGAGCGGTGTGGGTTGCCGGGAGCACGCATGAGCGCGAGGAAGACATCGTGCTCGATGCGCACGAGCGCGTTCGTGCCGCACGCAGCGACGCGTTGTTGTTGCTGGTGCCGCGGCATCCCAATCGCTTCGACGCTGTGAAGTCGTGGCTGCGCGCGCGCGATGTCCGTTTCGTCGCGCGCTCGGCGCACGTCGCGGTGACTGCCGACACTACGGTCCTGCTCGTGGACACGCTCGGCGAGCTGCTGAGCTTCTACGCAGCGGCGAACGTCGCGTTCGTCGGCGGGAGCCTCGTGCCGATCGGCGGCCACAATCTGCTCGAGCCCGCGGCCTTGAACCGGCCGATCATCGTCGGCCCGCACACCTTCAACGCCGCAGACGTCGCGCAGATGTTTCTCGAGGCCGGCGCCGCCGTGCAGGTTGAGTCGGCAACGCAGTTGAGCGCCGCCGTGCTGGAGCTGCTGACGAGCGCCGCGCGTCGCGACGAGATGATCGCGAAGGCGCACGCGATTCTGCAGCAGAATCGCGGCGCGCTCGCGCGTGTGCTCGCGCTCGTCGAGGAGCTGCTGCGCCGTTAGGTGAAGTGCCGCAGCGGCTGCTTTCCGCTACCATACGCGCCCCGGCAGGAGCAGCGGCGCGGAGAAATTCCGATGAAGAGGATCGTGCGTAGCGGACACTTGGTGCTCTCGTTGCTCGTCGCTTGCGCCGCGAACGCTGCAGACGGCAAGGCACTGCACGGCGTCGAGGTCGGCGACATCGATCGCAAGGCCGATCCCTGCACGGATTTCTTCGCCTACTCGAACGGCCGCTGGCGCGCCGAGAATCCGATTCCCGCTTCGATGTCGCGCTGGAGCCGGCGCTGGGCGGCCGGCGAGGCGAACAAGGACCAGCTGCGCGAGATCCTCGAGCAGGCAGCGGCGACCAAGGCGCAGCGCGGCAGCATCGAGCAGCTCACGGGCGACTTCTATGCGGGCTGCATGAACGAGGCGCAGGCGAACAGCCTCGGTATCAAGCCGATTGCGCCGCTCCTCGCGCAGGTCGACGCGATCCGCAGCGCTGCGGATCTGCAGAAGACGATCGCGGCATTGCACGCGGTACAGATCGCGGCGCCGTTCGTCGTGGCCGGCGACTCCGACGTTCACAATCCGTCATTCGTGATCGCGCAGTACTATGCCAGCGCGCTCGGCATGCCGGATCGCGACTATTACCTGAAGGACGACGCACGCTTCAAGGAAGCACGCGAGAAGTATCGCGCCTACCTGCAGCGCTTGTTCACGCTGGCGGGGAGCGATGAGGCGCAGGCGAAAGCGGCCGTCGAAACCGTCATGCGGCTGGAGATGCGCTACGCGCAGGCGTCGCTCGACAACGTCGCGTTGCGCGATCCGCAGCAGACCGATCACAAGATGACGTTCGCGCAGCTGCAGAAGCTCGCGCCGGCGTTCGACTGGAACGCGTACTACGCGGCGACCGGCCTGACCCAGGGCGATCTGAACGTGAGCCAGCCGAAGCTCGTCGAGGAGTTCGACCGTCAATTGCGCGAGACGCCGCTCGCGGACTGGCGCACCTACCTGCGCTCGCGCGTGCTCGATTCCGCGGCGCCGTCGCTGTCCGCCGATTTCGTCGAGGCCGAGTTCGAGTTTCACGAGGCCTATCTCAACGGCGCGCGCGAGATGAAGCCGCGCTGGAAGCGCTGTGCGGAAGCGACCGACGCGCTGCTCGGCGAGGCGCTCGGCCGCAAGTACGTCGAGAAATATTTCCCGCCCGAGGCGAAAGCCCGCATGCAGGAGCTGGTGAAGAACCTGCTGCTGGCGATGCAGGACACGATCGAGGGCCTCGAGTGGATGAGCGCGCCGACCAAGGCACGCGCGCTGGAGAAGCTGAGCACGTTCAATCCGAAGATCGGCTATCCCGACAAGTGGAAGGATTACAGCAAGGTCGACGTGCGCCGCGATGCGTACTGGGAATCGGTGCTGGCGGCGCGCCGCTTCGGCGTCGCGGACGATCACCGGCAGATCAACCGGCCGATCGATCGCGGCCGCTGGCTCATCACGCCGCCCACGTCGGATGCGTACTACAACCCGCCGTTGAACGAGATCGTGTTCCCCGCCGGCATCCTGCAGCCGCCGGCGTTCAGCATGCAGGCGGTGGACGCCGTCAACTATGGCGCCATCGGCGTCGTGATCGGTCACGAGATCAGCCACGGCTTCGACGACCAGGGCGCGCAGTTCGACGCGCAGGGCCGGCTGAAGAACTGGTGGACCGAGGCCGACCTGAAGAAATTCCAGGAGCGCGGCCAGTGCGTGGTGCAGCAGTTCGAGGGCTATTTCATCGAGCCCGGCGTGCATCACAACGGCAAGCTGGTGCTCGGCGAGAGCATCGGCGACCTGGCCGGCGCGAAGATCGCCTACCGCGCGTTCCATCTCGCCCAGCGCGGCAAGCCGCCGGCGCCCACGCTCGACGGCTTTACGCCGGATCAGCAGTTCTTCATTGCGTGGGGCCAGTTCCGCGGCGACGAGCTGCGCCCGGAGTTCGCGCGCACCATGGTGCAGGGCGACCCGCACCCGGTCGCGAAGTACCGCGTCATCGGCCCGGTGTCGAACCTGCCCGAGTTCCAGCAGGCGTTCCAATGCAAAGCCGGCTCACCGATGGTGCGGCCGAAGGCAGAGCGCTGCGAGGTGTGGTGAGGAACCGGAGGGGAAACTCTCGCCGAGGCGCCAAGAACGCCATTTACTTCTTACTGGCTATCCACCGGTCGATCTTCGTCTCGAGCACCCCTAGAGGCAGCGACCCGTCGCGCAGCACGACGCTGTGGAACTCGCGCACGTCGAAGCGTGAGCCGAGCGCGGCTTCGGCCTTGTTGCGCAGCTCACGGATGCGCAGCTGGCCGATCTTGTAGCCGAGCGCCTGGCCGGGGATCGCGATGTAGCGCTCGACCTCGGCTTCCGCGTCGCTCGGCGCCATCGACGAGTTGTCGAGCATGTACTTGATCGACTGCTCGCGGGTCCAGTTGCGCGTGTGCAGGCCGGTGTCCACGACGAGGCGCATCGCGCGCAGCATCTCGTCGCTCAGCCTGCCGTAGTACTGGTACGGGTCGGTGAACATGCCGAGCTCCTTGCCGAGCGACTCGGCGTACAGCGCCCAGCCTTCCTGGTAGGCGACGTAGCCGTTGCCGAAGCGGCGGAAGCGCGGCAGCTCGTGCAGCTCCTGCTGGATCGCGGTCTGGAAGTGGTGGCCGGGCGCAGCTTCGTGCAGCGACAGCGTCTCCATGCCGAACTTCGGCTGCGCTTTCAGATTGAACGTGTTGACGTAGAAGATGCCGGGGCGCGAGCCGTCGGCGGACGGCTGCTGGTAGAAGCCGCCGGCGGAGGAGGCCGCGCGGAACGGCTCTACGGCGCGCACCTCGTAGTCCGCTTTCGGGAAATCCGCGAACAGCTTCGGCAGCCGCGCGTCGATGTTCTTCTTCAGGTCGCGATAGCCCTGGATCAACGCGTCGGCGTTGTCATAGTAGAAGCGCGGATCGTCCTGCAGGAACTTGAAGAACGCCGCGAGATCGCCCTTGAAGCCGACCTGCGCCTTCACCTGCTCCATCTCGCCGCGGATGCGCGCAACTTCCTTGAGCCCCAGCTCGTGGATGGCGTCCGGCGACAGATCGGTGGTGGTGGAGAGCCTCGCGAGGTACGAATACCACTCGCGGCCGTTCGGCACGCTCGACCAGCCGACCTGGGTGCGCGCGCCCGCGAGGTACTCGTCACGGATGAAATCGTGCAGCCGCTGGTAGGCCGGATTGATTTCCTGCGCGATCGCATCGCGATACGCGGCCTGCAGGCGCGGACGGTCGGCTGCGGGAACGGCATCCGGGAATTTCTTCAGCGGCGCGTAGAACAGGCTGGCCTGCGGATCGGCAACGATCAGCGCCTGCAGCTGCGGCAGCACTTTCGCCATCAGCACACGCGGATAGGTGACGTGCTCCTTCAGTCCCTTGCGCATGTTGGTGATCGCCTGGTCCGACCACACCGTGTAGTCGTGCATGCGCTTCAGGAAGCGCTCGTAGTCGGCCGTCGTGCCGAACGGCTGCGCGCTCGTGCCCGAGCCGAGCACGGGCATCAGCGTCGGCAGGCTCTGGAACTGGTTGATCGGCGCCAGCTCGCCCGGAAACTTCGCGCCCTCGATCGAAGCGCGCAGGTCGTACATGAAAATCTCGACGCTCAACCGGTCCGCTTCCGGCAACGGCCGCGCGGCCAGCTTCTGCGCATCCGCCAGCGCCTTGCGATCGACCGAGAGAGCGAGCGCGATGTGCTCGGGCGAGAGCGTGTTCGTCAGCTTGTCGTCGTAGCGGTGGTCACCGATGAAGGTCGCCAGCAGGGGGTTGAGCTGCAGCTGGCGCTCGAAGTAGTCCTCGAACAGCCGATGCAGCGCCACCGAGTCCGCGGTCGCATTCGCGCCTGCCGGCGACGCTTCGGCCGCGAAGCACGGCGGCGTCGAGAGGGAGGCTCCGAGGACGACTGTCGCCAGCAGAAGATGGGCTCGCAGCACTGCCGTGATTCCTGTAGCGGACGAAGAGGCGGCAGTGTCTGCAACGCGCGTCGTAAAGGAAAGCCCCCTGTTTGCTATTCGCGCGCAGCCTGCTATCGGGAGCCCGCTGCAACCAGCTTGATGCTGCCGCCCGACGTGCGCGCGTAGATCCGATTGCCGCCGCCGTTGATCGTGCCGCTCAGCTTGTGCTCGCCCAGCTCGGTGGTCGTGACCGGCAGCTCGGTGCGAACCGAGCCGCCGCTGGTCGCCGCGTCGAGCTCGCCCGCGGTGCCCTGCGGCACGCGCACGGTCAGGTCGCCGCCCGAGCTCGAGACCGAGATGCCGCGGTTCGCGCCGACCAGCTCTGCCGTGACGTCGCCGCCGGAGGTGTGCGCCGCGATCTTGCCGTCGACGCTCGCGCGGATGTCGCCGCCGGAGGTCTTGAGATCCGAATCGCCGCGAATGCCGTTGGCGATGACGTTGCCGCTCGAAGTGCGCGCGACGACCTGGCCGCTGATGTCATCGAGATGGATGTAGCCGCCGGCAGTCTTGGCATCGAGGTCGCCGGTCAGGTGCGTCACCTCCACGTCGCCGCCGGAGGTCGAGAGCCGCGTAGTTCCCTGGATCTGCTCGACGCGCACGTCGCCGCCGGAGGTCTGCATGTCCACCGGGCCTTGCAGGTCGGCGACGCGGATGTCGCCGCCGGAGGTCTTCGCACGCGCGTCGCCCTGCAGCGGGCCGACGACGATGTCGCCGCCGGAGGTGCGGATATCGATGTTGTAGCTGCGCGGCACCTGCACTTCGACCTTGCCTTCGCGGTTCCAGCCGCCGCCGAACAGGTCGCTCCACTTGGAGGTTTCCTTGGCCACGATTGCCACGTCGTTGCTGCTTTGCTCGGCGGAGAGCGTGACGCGCTCCAGCCACCGCTCGGAGCCTTTCATCAGAATGTGGACCACGACCTGGTTGCCGGCCGTGCCCTCGACCCGCAGGTCGCTGCTGTCCGCGTCGATCGTGAGCCGGCCGCCGGGCGCGACGGTGAACGTGCGGTCGAGCCGTTTCTCTTCGGCATGCACCGTGAGAGAGCAGGCGATCAGGCAGACACCGAGCGCGCTTGCAAGGCGAACGGACATGAAGATTCCCCTCTGGCGAGATGTTCTGCGTTCTGGGACGCTAATCCGGAGTCAAAGGTTGCAGCGGACACTTTTCCGTCCGCCCTGATGTCATGAAAGAGCGCAATCCCCAGGCCGAGCAGATGGGCGACGAGTCGATGCTGCGCAATCTGGCGGCGCAGGCCGACGCGATCTGGCCCCAGGAACAGCGGCTGTTCGAGCGCTATCGCCTGCCCGCGGCCGCCCGGATAGCGGACATCGGCTGCGGCAGCGGCGAGATCACCTCGCGGCTCGCTGCCCGCTATCCGCAGGCCGAGCTGGTGGGAGTGGACATTCTCGAAAGCTCCGTCGCATATGCGCGGCACCGCTACGCCGCGCTGGCGCCGCGCGTACGCTTCGAGCAGGGCGATGCTTTCGAGCTCGCGTTGCCGGACGGACACTTCCATCTCGTCGTCTGCCGGCACATGACGCAGGCGGTGCCGGAGCCGCAGAAGGTGCTGGCGGAGCTGCGTCGCATCTGTCGCCCGCAGGGCTGGGTCCACGTGCTGAGCGAGGACTACGGGATGATCCATGCGCCGGCCGGCAAGCTCGATCCCGACCGCCTGTGGCACGAGGGCGTCATCCCGTTCACGCACGCGACCGGCACCGATGCGCGCGTCGGGCGGCGCACGTGGTCATTGATGCAGCAGTTGGGATTCGGGGAGCTGCACGTCGACTACATCGTGCTCGACACGATCCGCGTGGCCCGCGCCACGTTCGGCGCGATCATCGCGGCGTGGCGCGACGGCTATACCGAAGCGCTGGCGCGACACACGAAGCTCGACCTCGCAGAAGTGCGCGCGCTGTTCGATCAAGTCGTCGACGCGATCGCAGACCCGCAGCAGTACGTCGTCTGGCACATCCCGATCGTCAGCGGAAGAAAGACGGTGCCGGGAGAGAAAAACGGGTGAAACTCAGCAGTGCAGCAATTTGCTGCGCTGCTGACTTTCCCCTCGATTTCTCTCCCGGCACCGCCTATATCGACAGCGGCAGCTTGCCTTCTACGGAAATCCGCTCCAGCTGCGGTGTCTCGCTGCCTTTCCACAGCTTTGCGCGATGCACGACGCGGTAGGCGAGCGGACCGCCGTCGGGTGTCGTGCTGCGCTCGAGCGGCCGCGGGATGCACACGAACTCGACTTCGAGCGCGTCGTCGCTGGCGCTCACTGACGCGTAGCCATGGCCGCCGAGATCCAGGAATTGCAGGTGCGGCGACATCTCGCGGTTCGACAGCTGCAGCGCGCGCTCGTAGTCGCCGCTCTTCGCGAGCTCCAGGCATGAGCGCACGCCGTGCAGCAACAGCATGTTGACCATGCGTTGATACGGCGCGTCCGGCGCGGACTGATGCACGAACAGCGGGCGCAGCGGATGGTCCTTGCGCATGTTGTGCTCCAGGCCTTCCGGCAGCCCCGGCGCCGAGATCGAGCCGGTGATGAACTCCACGCCGACCGGCTCGAACGGCCGCGGCGGCAGCGCCTTCGCGGCGCGCCCGGCCCAGAACGAATGGCGATCGCCGCAGACGATCGCGAAGCCGCCGATCCGCTGCTCGCGCACGAAGTCGAATATCTCGGCGCGCTCGGTCACGTAGCCGCTCCAGTCGCCGCCGCCGAACGATGCGTAGCCCGCGCCGGGCCACGCGCTTGCCGCGACGCCGGGCGGCAGGTTCTGCGGATCGGCGCGCCAGTCGAGCGTGCCGAGCGAGTTGCCCCAGATCTTCCACACCGCAGTGGAGTCTTTCAGCTGCTGTTTGAACCACTGCTTCTGCGTGGCGCCCAGCATGCTGTGCGGCGGCGAATCCTTGCGCGGGTTCGCAATCTGTTGCGCGCCGAAGCGGATCGTCGCCGGCGGCTTGCCGTGGTCGTAGTCGCGGCCGGCGTCGAAGATCTCGTTCACCTCCTCGGGCACGAGGTTGGGGAAATCGTTGCTGGTGAACGGATCGGCCGCAGGCGTGTCCATCGCGCATTCCGTCTGGAACGAATGCTGGTCGGTGAGTACGAGGTCGACGGTGCGGCCGAAGCGCAGCCGCCGGTAGATGCGCAGGCTGTCGATCGCCGCGAGATTGTTCGGCTCCTGGCCGATGCCGTACTCGTCGAAGCGCTCGATCGGCGCATCGACCACCTGCGGCGGCATGAAGCGCTCGAGCTCGGCGCCGTCCGGCTTGCGAATGCGCGCCGGCTGGAACTCGAACCACGCCTGGTTCGCAGCGACCTTGCGGGTCTGCGCGGGACGCGCGGCTTCGGCAGTCTTCACGAATCCCTGCCAGCCGCGCCACGAGAACTCGTGGTTGTCCCACACGCAGACGAACGGCCAGCGCGCGCGTGCGTCCTGCAGATCAGGATCCTGCAGGTAGGCGCGGTACAGCGTGCGGTAGTCGTCCAGCGTCACCGGCGCGTGAAAGTCGCGGATCTTCTCGCCGGTCGCGAAGCGCACCAGGTCGCGCAGGCGCCGGTCGTACATGCCCTGCGGACGATCTTCGGGGTACCACGTGATCTCGTAGATGAAGTCGCCCAGGTGCAGCACGAAATCGAGCTGACGCTCGGCGGCGCGCCGCTCGTCCTCGAAGATCATGCGGCGGTAGGCGTTCTGGGCGCCCTGGCAGACGTTCTGGCAGCTGACGAACGTGAAGTTGACCCGGCGTGAGGCGTTTTCCGGCGGCGCGGTCCGGGTGCGGCCGATGCGGCTGCCGTGGCCGCTGTCGTCGATGAACCGGTACCAGTAGAACGTTGCCGGCTGCAGGCCGGCTGCCAGAATGCGGCAGGTCCAGTCGCTCGCTGCGGCGAGCTGCGCGGTCGATGTAGAAACGACGTGCTTGAACTGCGCGTCGCGTGCGACTTCGACGGTCAACTGTTTCGCCGCGGCGCCGGCAGCGGGCGGACGGCGCGTCCACAGCAGCACGCTGTCCGGATGCGGATCGCCGGATGCGACGCCTTGCGGATACATCTCGCGTCGCTCCGACCACGCAAGGCGCGACTCGCTCGCGGTGCTGCGCGCCCACGCCAGCGTCGCGCCGAGCGCGGCCGACAGCTCGATGAATTCACGGCGATTCATGCGGGACCTCCCGGCGGAGTAACATTTCGACAGTCAGGCTGAAGCCTGACCCACGCTTCTCCTGTGGGTCGGACTTCAGTCTGACAGCTCTCCACCAGCAAGCATCGCATGACGAATGAGCACAGCACCATGACGCAGCCGCTCGCCGATTTCGGACTCATCGGACTCGCCGTGATGGGCGAGAACTTCGCATTGAACGTCGAGAGCAAGGGCTTTCGCGTCGCGGTGTACAACCGCACGACCTCGCGCGTCGACGAGTTCCTCGCCGGGCGCGCGCGCGGCAAGAACTTCGTCGGCGCGCGCAGCGCCGCCGAGCTGGTCGCGGCATTGAAGCCGCCGCGCAAGATCATGATGCTGATCAAGGCCGGTCCGCCGGTCGATGCAATGATCGACGAGTTGCTGCCGTTGCTCGAGCGCGGCGACATTCTCATCGACGGCGGCAACAGTCTGTTCACCGACACGATCCGCCGCACGCGCCGGGTCGAGGCAGCCGGCATGCTGTACGTCGGCTCGGGAATCTCGGGCGGCGAGGAGGGCGCGCTCACCGGCCCGTCGTTGATGCCCGGCGGCA
>DATEJG010000098.1:0-17100 GCA_035278165.1 Steroidobacteraceae bacterium | reverse complement strand
CACGGTCGTCACACCGAATTGCAGCAGCGTGCGCAGGAATGACAGCCCGGCCTCGCGGTCCCACCTGTCGCCCGGCTGGCCCTTCTCGTCGAGGACATCGCCTGCGACGTGCGCATGCATATCGACCAGGCCCGGGATGAGGTACTTGCTGCTGCCGTCGATGACGCGCGCACCTGTTGGATGAGTGAACGTGCGCGCTTCCTCGACCGCTGCGATGCGCCCGGCGTCGATGACGACGTCGCTGCTGGCGCGGGGTGCCGCGCCGGTTCCGTCTATCACCGTCACATTGTGAATGACGATCGTTTCCGCATGGACCGAGAGCGCGGCGCACAGCAGCCACAAGGCGCTCGACGCACGGACCTTCATTTGGTCGCCGTCGGCAGCCCGACGTGGGCCGGCGACTTCACCATCTCCTTCTCTATGAGCGGGTACGGCATGATTCCCGCAGCATTGAACTCCCGGAAGAACGCCGCGAGGTCGAACGGCTTGCCGGCATCCTCGGCTTGAGCTGCATAGTCGCTCATGAGCCGATCGAACAGCATCTTGCCGGTGATGTAGCTGGTGCCGTAGCCCGGCTGGCGCAGATACAGCAGCTGCTCGAACCCGACCAGGTCGCTCGAAGCGTCCGACCACTTGCGCGGCGTCCAGCGCGCGTGGAACGCGCCGCCTTCGGCCAGCGTGAGATCGTTCGACTGCACGTAGAGCGAGGCGAGTCCGCGGGCCGCGCGGTTGGCAGCCAGGATCCACACGACCTCGCGGCCGCGCGGATCGTCATCGTACATGCCGGCGTGCATCAGCACTTCTTCCATGGCCGTGGCCAATCCTTCGGAGCGGCTGTCGTACATGTCGAACACGGGCGTGAGGCTGCGGATCGGACTGGCGTGCGGCTCGTGCTTCAGGCGCGCCAACTCGATCCAGTGATAGTTGTGCGAATAGTTCGGCATCGGATCGTGCCGCATCGCGTTCGCGAAGAAATTGTTGGTCTGCGGAGGCGTGTAGCGGCCCCTGCGCTGCTTCAGCGCCTCGCGGTAGTACGGCTCGTCGGGCACGATGCCGCCGTCGATGAGGAAGTTGACGATCTTCTTCATCTTCGCATCGGCCATCGCCTCGTAGGCAGCCTCGCTGGTCACCTGCTCGAGCGGCGGCAGCTTGCGATTGCGGAACTCTTCGAGCTCCAGCGATGCACGCGTGCGCTCCAGCTCACGGCGCAGCAGCGTCACTTGCTCATCCCACGTGTACGGCACCAGGTGCACGTTCTTCATGTACCAGTCGTAGTTTTCCTTGCCGACGCCGGACGGACCCGTCTTCGAGGACGCTTGCGCGTCGAGGTACTGGCGAAACGCGTCGGTGGCAGCGCGCGCCTTCTGTACAGCACTCAGCAGCGCTTTATCAGCGCCGCGTAGATTCGCCGGGGACTCCTCCTTGTCGAGCGAGCGCAGCACCAGCGTGCCCTCCTGCAAGTCGGACAACGTCTTGCTCTGCTCGCGGAACGCGCGCGTGCCGTAGACCCACAGGTCGCGCGCATTGCTGTCCTTCATGTTGATCTTTGCCTGCTCCAGCAGCGCCGGGACGGCGCCGAGCAGACAGGTCAGCTTCTTCTGATCCGCCTTCGACAGCGGATAGGCGAACTCGTAGAGATTGATGATGGGCTCGGCGGACGGGCCCTCGTGCTCCGGCACGTCGCTTTGCTCCGCCCAGACGCTGGCGTAGAACGTCGGATCGCGCGCCCACGGCTTGAGCACGCGCAGGTCGAAGTCCATGCCGTTGAGCTCGGCTTCGAGCAGCTCGTAGTCGATCTGCTGCGCATCGCTCCAGCCTGCGGTGCTGATGCTCGCGAGGCGGCTCTGGTAACTCTTCAGTTCCTGTGCCTTCTTCGCCATCGCCGCCGGACTGTAGTCCGGCACACAGTCCTTGATGGCCGGCCTGACGAGCTCGCGCCACTGCGTCGACAGGCTCACCAGGCTGTCGTAGCCGCCGCCCGTCCCCGCCGCATGGCCTGCGGCTATCGGTGAAATACACAGGAATGCGGCTGCTGCTGCCACTGTCTTGCGCATGAGAAACCCCTGCATCCTTCCAATGAGCGATGCAGGCCACCTTACCGCGACTGGTGCCGGCAATACAGCGTTCGACTAGGAGCGAAACGGCCCGCGCACTTCGAAAGTCATTCCGGGACCGTCGTTGCTGCCATCGGTGCCTCGCTGCGAGCTGAAATAGAGTCGCGAGCCATCGGGAGTGAAGGCGGGCCCTGTCACCTCGGAGCCGTCGTGCCCGACGAGTTGCAGAAACGGCGCTGCGACGCGCTCGCCGCGCCGGTTGGCGAGCAGCACGAGCTGCAGATCGTCATCGTCCTCCGCAACGTAGATGTCGCCGGATGCTTCGTGCACGGTGACGTTGTCCGGCTCGCGCAGCGGCGCTTCGGTACCCAGCGTCGCTGCATCGTAGATGATCTCGAGCTGATCGCTGGCGGTGTCGAGCGCCCACACACGGTTGTCGGCCGTCGTGCAGAAGTACACGTGCCCTTGCGAATACCAGGCGCCCTCGCCGCGCGAGAACGCGACGGTGTCGCGGCCGCGATAGGGCCGCTCCGCCGGGACGCGGATCCACGTGACCTTGCCGCTTGCATCCACCGAAGCGGCCTCCAGCACGCCGCTGGAAAGGTCCTGCCACGCAGCGGGGCGAAAGCGATAGAACCGGCCATCGCCGTCGTCCTCGGTCAGATAGACGTAACCCGTTTGCGGGTCGACCGCGGCCGCCTCGTGCGCGAACTTTCCCAGCGCGGGGCGCGGCGTTCCCTGCCCCGCCGCAAACGGGTTGCACTCCCACACGACGCCCGCGCGGTGCTCTTCGCATGACAGCCAGGTGTTCCACGGCGTGGCGCCGCCGGCGCAGTTCCACTTCGTGCCGCTCAGAATCCGATACGCGCCGACGATGGCGCCATCGGGCGCGAACTTCACGGCACCCGCCCCGCCGCGAGTGCCGTTCAGCTCCGAGTTGCAGACATACACCCAGCCGCCGCCGGGGACGGCGAAAGTCGAGCCGCCGTCCGGCTGTCCGTGCCACTCGTACTTCGTGCCAGCGACGTTCTTGCCGCTGACGCCGATGAGCCGCGCACTGAAGCCCGCCGGCAGTCGCAAGCCGTTCGCGTCCGGCGCGCCCAGAGGACCATAGGGGCTTGCGCCGATCACTGCGGATGCGGCGAAAACCTGTCGCCAGAACGCGGGGCCGGCGCTCAGCGCTGCGGAGGCAGCCAGAGTGCGCGCGAGAAAGCTGCGGCGGCTGGAGGTCATCTGCATCGCCTACTTGCCGGTCACTTCGACGCTGAAGATCACGGTCGTGCCGCTGATCTCGTGACCGACGACGACGAGCGGCTTGCCCGTCGGGCTTTCGTCGGCCGAGATGAACGCGACACCCTCGGGGCCCACGTCGTTGGTCGCCGCGCCTGCCGGCGGCAGGCTGAAGTTGCGGGTGTTGACGTAGTCGACGAAGCGCGCGGCCGTCGGATCGGTCACATCATAGGTCATGATCCCGCCGACGCGCTCCAGGCCGACGAACGCGAAGGTGCGGCCGCGGATCTTGCCCAGCGCCACGCCCTCGGGCTCCGGTCCCTTGTTGTCGCTGCGATCGTCGAAGTTGTTGTTGTCGTTGCTGCTGTTGAACGGGTTGACGGCCGCGCCGGCTACGAACGGGTAACGCTGCGCAGTGATGTCCTCGAAATCCGACCCGCTGTCGTACAGCAGCTTGCCATCGGCGCTGCGGATCGAGAATGAGCGACCGCCCAGGACGTTCAAGGCTGTGTACTGGCCAGCAGCGTTCTTCGACGTCTGGTAGTTGGAGATGGTCAAGCGACCGAGCGCCGAATTGGCGCGCAGCGCTGCGACGGCATTCGCGTCGCCGAAGACTTCGGGCGCGAACTTGTCGGCCGGGATGCTGCCGACACGGATGGTCTCTTCGCCGGGGATGAAGTCGTTGCGGTCGTCGCCCTCGTTGGCGAGCACGTAGTAGGTCTGGCCCTTGATCGCATAGCTGGCGACCGCATCCGGCTGGTACATGCCCTTCACCGGCCAGTTGCGGATGTTGATGCCGTTGTCGCGGTCGCTGGCGTCGAGCTTGTTGCGCGGCAGGCTGTGATCCTTGAGTCCCAGCGGGATGATCTCGCTGAAATACGGCGCATCGAGATTCGACAGGTCCAGCACGCCGACCGCGTTCGCTTCCTGCAGCGTCACCCAGGCCGATTGACCGTCGTGCGCGACCGCGATGTACTCCGGCTCGAGATCCTGCGCGACGGTCGCGCCAGTCTCGTTCGGCAGTGTCGGCGGGCCGTAGATGCGGATGCCCGCCGCGCGCAGCTGATCGCGCTTGGGATTGAAAGCCTGGAAGCCGGCTGTGCGGACCACGGTCATCGCTTGCAGCTCCGCCGAGTCCAGCTTGTTCTGCACGGCGCGCAGATCGATGACGCTCACCGAGCCTTCCGGATCGACGGTGTAGCCGGCATTCGGCTCGGCCTCGTTCGCCACGAGCACCGCGCCGCCGTCGGGCATGAACGTCACCATGTCGGGCAGCGCGCCGACTTGAAACGACGCGAGGCGCTCCAGTGTCTGTGCGTTGTAGAACACGACCCGGCCCGGATCGGTCTTGACCGGTGCACCGAATACGACGGCGACGAGACCCTGGAATACGGCGACGCTGTTCGCATCGCTCGCCTGCACCTCGTGCAGCGTGCCGACTTTGGTCGGCTTGGTCGGATCGGTGATGTCGAGCACGTCCACGCTCGCGGTCGCAGCGTTGATTGCGAACAGCCGCTGGCTGACCGCATCGTACTGGACGATTTCCGCACCACCCGCGTTCCGGAACCCGGAGTCGTAGCGCCCGATCGCGCTCAGCTTGACCTGTAACGAGGCGTTGCCGCCGGCAACTTCGCCCGCGTATGCGGCATTGCCCGACGCGGCTGCTGCAAGCGCCGCAATCGCAATCGCCAGCTTATTCTTTTTGAGGATCATCGCTTCGACTCCCGGCTGTGAAAAAAATGAGCAGCCGAGGCTAGAGTCGAAATGTGTACGAACTGTTACACGGCCGCAGTTATCGGGGCGAATACCACTAAGGTGGTATGTGCGCCGGGCGCCACGAATGCGAGCCACGCGAGGGCGACGCGCTGTGCGAACCTGCGGGCTTCATTGCCTGTCGCGCGAAGCCGCCCTTCGCAACCCGGCGCACCGCCCCTGCGGGCGCCGGGCTGTCGCGATCACGCTTACTGAGGAAGTCCGAACGCGTAGAGCTTGTTGTTGAACGTTCCGAATCCGAAGTTGCTGTAGCCCGAGCCCCAGAACACCATGCCGTCGGAGATCGCTGCGCCTGACAGGCACGAGCCGCCGCTCGCGAAGCTCCACAGCTGAGCGCCGGTCGCCGCGTTCAGCGCGTACATGTTGCCGAGCGCGTCGAGCGAGCAGCCGAACACGATGCCGTTCGCAGTGCTGACCGGGCCGGCCGGACCGCCGCCCTGGCCTGCACCGAAGTTCGGATCGGCCTTCTGCCACAGGATCTGACCGGTCACGGCGTCGAGTGCGCTCCAGCCGCCCTTCGTGGTCTCGGCGCCTCCGAGCGGTGTCCATGGAATGAGATTGCTGTTCGGGTTCGACACGTAGATGCGTGTGCCATCGACAGCCGATCCCCATTGCAGACCGCCCGCCGTGCCGCCCGGACTCGTCTGCGTCACCCACACCACTGCACCGGTGTTCGGGTTCAGCGCCCAGTACTGGCCGCTCTTCTGTCCGGCGCCGACGAGCTCGGTCCCACGCTTCACCTTGAAGAGAGCTGGAGCCTGTGCGAAATCGAAGTCAGGTCCAGCCGGCTCCGGGCAGAGATCGCCATCGCCCACGAAGGGTATGCAGTCGACGGTCCACGCGTCATACGGAATGGCGCGTGTAGCCCAGCGCACGGCACCAGTCTTGAGATCGAGGGCCAGGACGCTGTCGAAGAAATCGTCAGCGGGCAGACACGCCGCTTTCGCAAGCGGGTCGCTGCCGGCGGCCGCGACGCAATCCAGCACCGACTGCGGAACCGAATAGTTGTTGCCGGTTGCGATGTAGAGCTGTCCGCGCCGGGTGTCGATCGCTGGCGAGCTGCCCCACACCGCATTGCCTGTGTATCCCGCCGGAGCCATGTACGTCTTCCACAGGATCTGACCTGTTTCGGCATTCAGCGCGAGAATGCTGCCGCGGAACGACAGCTGATAGCCGGGCACGAACGCAGCGAGTGCTTCCTCCTGCGACGCCACGCCAACGTACACGCGTCCGTCGAACACGGTAGCCGCCTGCGTGATGATGGCAGCGAAGTGCGAGTCCGCTTGAGTGACCCACGCCGCCGCGCCGGTGGCTTTGTTGAGAGCGACGACTTTGCCGCCGAGCCCACCGCCCGCAAGGATCGCTCCCTGCGTGCCGAAGATGATCTTGTCCTGAGTAACCGCCGGTGTCGCGCGCGCCTTGTCGCCCGGCACGCCGGTGATATCCGCGAGCTTCACCGTCCACTTCACGGCGCCGGTGCGCCTGTTGACGGCATAGATGTATCCGGCCCAGTCGGGCACATACACAGTGTCGGCATCCACTGCCGGCGTCGCGGAGACGTCGCCGTGAGTGGTCACGGCCCATTTCACTTCGAGGCTGCTCACGTTCGCAGCGCTCAAGGTGTGCTCGGACTGCTGCGAGCGCGTGTTCTGCCGGTCGCCTCCCGAGGAGTTCCACTCGCTGCCCTGGCCCGCGAAGGCCGCTGTGTGAACGCACAAGGCAGCGAGTCCCGCCGCCGAAAGTACGATTGCTCGACGAATCATGAGTGAGTGCCCCGCCGTTGTTGTTGCTCGAAGGAATCGACAGTCGTTCCGGATTCGACGGTGAAGAACTCACGCGTCGCTTCGAGCACCAGAGTGCCGGCCGGCGTTTACAGTTCGGTGAACGAACTGTGCAAGCGCCTTCAACGAAAGTGGTACATCGATCGAAGCGCGAACTAAACTCGCGAGCCGCAGCAGTGCGCGAGCTGAGCGCCGATCTCGTAGAACAACTCTCTGGCGCGACGCAGGCTGGCCGCCCCGTCAGGCCAGCATCTTGCCTCGCAAAGACCGAGCTCAATGCGAGGTGACGCGCACACGATTGCGCTTACCCTCCAGCCGAATGCCGGAGGATGAAGGCGTCACCGGCCGGTCGTTGATGAAGTACCTTGCCCCGGCAGATCGCGGTGCTCTCAAGACGAAGGTCCATCCGTCGTCCCGCGATTCGATGTCATAGATGACGCCGAGCGCCGTGCCGGTTCGCGAAAAGGAAATGAGATTCGTGCCGACCGGCAGGTCCTCGATGCCGATGTCCTGCCAACCCGTGGGAAGATGCGGCTCGAGCGCTATCGTCTTGTTCGCTGCGTCCGGCCGCACGCCGAAGACATGCTCGATCAGCGGCAGCACGATGCCATAGCTGGTCCACGCGATGGTGAAGCAGCCGTAGTCCGGCATCATTTCCGACATCGAGCCCGGGGTCACGCGATTGAAGGTCTGAACGATCTTGTCGACGTACTCCATCGCGGCGTCGGTGCGGCCATAGTTGGCCTCCGCCACCGCCTGCACGCCCGTCGAGATCGTCATCATCGCCTGTCGTTCGACTGCAGACAGATACGGGCCGTACTCTCCGCTGTTCTCACTGCGGATCTCATCCAGCAGCCGGATCGCTCGATCGCGCGGCGCGATGCCGGTTTCCAGCGGCGTGGCGATGACCCAGTTCTTGTTGGTGGTCCAGCCGCGCTCCGCTTGCGGCATCGCTGCGAATTTCGCCTTCAGCCGCTCATAGCTGGAGATCAGGTCGCGATCTTCCGGCGTCAGTTTGTCGATCCCCTTGAGACGGATCTGCTCGATCGCGCCATCGGCAGCGCTGACCGCCTGCGATCTGCTGCCATGGAAGTCGGCGTAGGTACCGTCCTGCTCGATCCAGAATCGCTGATTGATGCTCCGCTTCAGATCGGCCGCCAGCTTCCTGTATCGGTCTTTGGCATCGGTGTCGTTCAGCGCTTCGGCGATTTGCGCTGCGGCCTCCAGCGCCTGCTGCGTATAGACGGCGACGTCGATCAACTCGGCATTCAAGCCGTAGACCTCCATGATGCCGTAACCTTCGGGGAACAGGTCCTTGTCCTCATCCATCGCGCCGAGGAGCCACTCGATCCCTCGCTGCATGGCGGGATACATCTCTGTCGCGAGCTGGCGATCGCCGGTCCATGCGAAGAGCTTGCCGACGGTCAGGATGAACTGCGCCGTCTCCTGTGTATTTCCGCGATTCGAGACGGCGCCGTCGGTCGTGATCTCGTGCACGATCCGGCCGTTGCCGTTGACCTTGTCCGATTGGTTTCGCAGCAGTCGCAGCGTGTCCCGGGCCAGATCGAAATCGCCGCTCGCGATCAGCGCCTGCAGCGAGTACGTTTCGGTGCCGAACCACCAGGGATACTCCATGAAGCCGCCGCTCACACCGCGGCCGATACCGGGAACGTCACGGACCAGCCACTGCATGTTGATCCGGCTCCAGTCGTAAACCTCCTGCAAGCGTCGATCCGGAATCCGGATGCGCGCCCGATTGACGATCGAGCCATAGAGCGCGGTCTTCTCCGCCAGCAGGGCAGCGTGGTGCTTCGCCAGATATTCGTATGCCGCAACGGCATCGCTCTGGCCGGTCGTCGAGCCGGAGACGACGAAGGCCAGTGTGGACGTGCTGTGCGCCTCAATGGTGACCACGTGCCTGGACGCGGCCGTAATGCCACGGCCGTTCGTAGCGACCGGCTGCGGATTCTCGATCTGCTGCACACCGGCGGCAGACACGGCGCCCCAGATACAGAACCAGGGGTTGTCGCTGTCCGTGGCGATGAATGTGCCATCGCGCTCACGCCACTCGACGACGTCCTGACCGTCGCGCAGGCCGAGACGATCCGCATACCATCCAGGGCGCAGGTCTGTCTTGACGGACCATTCGAAGCGCAGCTGCCGCGCGCGACCCGACGTGTTCGTGAACCGGTACTCGACGATCAGGCCCGGCCGGCGATCCGGGCTGAACTGAAACCGCTCGATATCGAGATGGTCCAGCACTTCGCCATACTTGAACTGGTTGGCATACGGGTGCGCGATCATCTCCTTGCTTTCTGCCAGAACAGTTTCCTTGCCGGTCGCCGCTTCCGCGACTCGCGCCTGAAAGGCATCGACGAGCTTGATGGGCGGCATCCACAACCCACCCATCTCACCGGGCACGTGCTGCCCCATGTCCGGGAAATTTCCATCCTGGGTACCGATCAGGTACGTCCGATCGCCCGCAGTGACGTACGGCTGTCGATTGGTTCGCCCCTCGTTGCTGATCGGGGCTACGGCGTCCGACGCCGCTCGCGCCACTCTGTGCCCCGACCCGAGTGCAGCCATGACGACAATCGACACAGCGACAGCAGGCAGGGACATGCTCATCCTGGGACCTCCAGCGGCGTGAGCGACGACGCAGGCACGATTGGGTTTCGACGCCTGGTGTTCATCCATGTATTGTACATGGCACCTCCATCGCAACCGCCGGCACACCCACGATGCACAACCCCGCGCGTCCTGCGTTTCTCCTCGGTCTATCGCTCGCCCTGACGAGCACCCTCACCTGCGCGGCGACAGCGCAGCACGAACAGCCCGCCTGCGAAAGTCACGACGTGACCATCACGCGCGACGATTGGGGCATCGCTCACGTACGCGGCCGCACGGATGCCGACGCGGTCTTCGGCATGATGTACGCGCAGGCCGAGGACGACTTCAATCGCATCGAGACCAACTATCTCGTCAGCCTCGGCCGACTCGCCGAGGCCGAAGGCGAGAGTGCAGTCTGGCAGGATCTGCGGCAGCGGCTGTTCATCGACCTCGACACGCTGCAAGCCGACTTCGCCAGGAGCCCGGACTGGCTCAAGAAGCTCATGGGTGCCTGGGCGGCAGGCTTGAATTGCTATCTCGCGACGCACCCGCAGGTGCGCCCACGCGTCATCACGCGCTTCGAGCCGTGGATGGCGCTCAGCTTCAGCGAGGGCAGCATCGGCGGCGACATCGAGCGCGTCCCGCTCAGTCAGCTCGAGGCGTTCTACGGCGGCAAACGGCTGGCGATGACTGACGGCGAACGTGGCCTGCTGTTTCGCGAGCCGCAAGGCTCGAATGGCTTCGGCATCGCGCCCTCGCACACGAAGAACGGCCATGCACTGCTGCTCATCAACCCGCACACCAGCTTCTTCTTCCGCTCCGAGCAGCAGGTCACGAGCAGCGAAGGCTTGAATGTCTACGGCGCAGCCACCTGGGGCCAGTTCTTTATCTACCAGGGGTTCAACGAGCACGCCGGATGGATGCATACCTCGAGCGGCGCCGACAACGTCGATGAGTTCGCCGAAACCATCGTCGGCGATGCCGGGGGCAAGCACTCCTATCGCTATGGCAAGGAGCTGCGGCCGGTCCAGGCCAAGGTCGTGACGCTCTCATATAAGTCCGCCAACGGCACGCTCGCGCGCCGCAGCTTCACCACGTATGCCACGCATCACGGCCCGATCGTGCGCGAGGCGAATGGCAAATGGATCGCCTTCGCGCTGATGAACACGCCCGTGACAGCGCTGCAGCAGTCGTTCCTGCGCACCAAGAGCAGCGATTACGCCAGCTTTCTCAAGGTGGCACAGCTCAAGGCCAATTCCTCGAACAACACCCTGTTCGCGGATTCGAAAGGCACCGTGGCCTATCTGCATCCGCAGTTCATGCCGGTCCGCAACGATCGATACGACTATCGCAATACCGTCGACGGCAGCGATCCGGCGACGGACTGGCAGGGTTTGCACGGGCTCGACAGCCTGCCTCACGTCGTGACCCCGGCCAACGGCTGGGTGATGAACACCAACAACTGGCCGTGGACCGCTGCCGGCGCGGACAGCCCGAAGGCTGCGAACTTTCCCCGCTACATGGACCAGGACGGCGAGAATCCGCGCGGCCTCCAGGCACAGCGAGTGCTGAGCGCGAGAAAGGATTTCACTTTGCAGACGCTGCTCGCAGCCGCCTTCGATCCGTACCTGACTGCTTTTGCGCGGCTCACTCCATCGGTGCTGGCGGCCTACGATGGCCTGCCGAAGAGTGATCCTGCGCGCGCGAAGCTCGCAGGTCCTGTCGATCTGTTGCGCGGCTGGGACTATCGCTGGTCGCTCGATTCGCAACCGACTTCGCTGGCCGTGTTCTTCGGCGAGGCGCTCTGGTCCATTGCAGCTCAGCCTGCGGAGGCGGAGGGGCTGTCGACGTGGGACTACATCGTCGATCGCACGACGCCCGCGCAAAAGCTCACGGCACTCACTCAAGCTGCGGATCGGCTGAAACAGGATTTCGGCAGCTGGCAGGTGCCGTGGGGCGAGATCAATCGCTTCCAGCGCAACGATGGTGCCGTCGTGCAGAAGTTCGACGACGCAAAGCCGAGCGCGGCAATCCCGTTCACTTCCAGCCAGTGGGGCTCGCTCGCTTCCTTCGGCGCCAAGCGCTACCCGGGAACCCGGAAGTACTACGGAACCAGCGGCAACAGCTTCGTCGCTGCGGTCGAGTTCGGCCCGAGCGTGCGCGCGTTGGCGGTGAGCATCGGCGGCGCCAGCGGACACCCTGAATCGAAACACTTCCTCGATCAGGTGCAGCGCTATGCCGAAGGCAATCTGCGCCCGGTGTACTTCTATCCGAAGGACCTCGAAGGTCACATCGAGCGCAGCTACCGGCCCGGTGCGAGCGGCACGGGGCAGTAGCAAGCCGCGACTTACTTCTTGAAGATGCTCTTCGGCAGCCGCACGTGGACGCCGTGATTCGGCTTGTCGACCAGCTGCGTCACCGCGACATTGCCGGCGATGCTCACCAGCTGATACGCCTGATGCCGCGTGAGATGCTTCTCGGCGATCAGAAAATCGATCATCTCCTGAATCGCGCCCCTCGTCGCGATCGTCAGGTCCGGATCCGTCGCCATGCTGATGTAGTCGGTCGAGGTTTCCGCGCGCGGCCACGCAAGCTTCATGTCCTTGCGTACCGTCAGACGCAGGCGGCCGCGGAGTGAAGTTTCGATCGCGGTCTGATCGACTTCACCGTCGCCTTGCGCCGCATGACCGTCGCCAACTTCGAACAGCGCGCCCGGCACGAACACCGGAATGTAGAGCGTGCTGCCGGCCACCAGCTCGCGATTGTCGAGATTGCCCGCGTGGCGGCCCGGCGGATTGCTGCTGACGCGACCGGCGTCTGCCGCCGGCGCGACGCCCATGCTGCCGAAGAATGGCCGCAGCGCAATGACGATGCCGGGCAGGAACTCCGCCGTCATCGCCTTGCGATCGAGGGGAATGATCTTTGCCGGCAGCGCCTTGTCGCAGTTCTCCGGAAGAAATCCGTTGCAGCCGTTGTAACCGTAGTCGAGCGGCAGGTCGATCGACAGCACGTCCACCTGCAGCACGTCGCCCGGCTGCGCGCCCTCGACATAGACCGGCCCGGTGAGGATGTGTCCGCCGGGCCCCTTGCGATCGCCGGTCACTTCGTCGACCACGGCCCGCAGCGATGCCTGGATCTTTTCCTCGGCGACACCGGCGCGGCGCAGTCCCTCCGGCGTATTCGTCAACATCGTGTCGACATCGATGATGTCGCCGGACGCGATGCGCAGCACCGGCTGCGCATCGGACCAGTAGTAGCCATACGCAACCGTGCCGGGCGTAACCTCCAGTCGATGTGTCTTGGGTGCAGCCTGCAGGGACTGCGCAGCAAGCAGCGCGACGATGGCCAGCACGGCGCGGCGCGGTTCCATCGCTGCTGCTACTTCGCTTTCAGCTGTTGAACAGTCTCGAGCGCCTTCATCACGTTTTCGTCGGGCTTTACCCCGCCGATCGTCGCGGCGATCTTGCCGTCCGGCCGCACGACGAACGTCGTGCGCTCGGCCAGCCCGTGACTGACTTCGTTGCCCTTCGTATCTTTCAGCCCGGCAACCTGCTTGACGTTCAGCTCATAAGACTTCGCGATGCTGCCGCTCGCGTCGGAGGCGACCGGGAACTTGCCGGCGCAATAGTCGGGGTCCGCGGAGAACTGATTCAAACGGTCGATACTGTCGAGCGAGACGCCCACGATGCTCGCGCCGGCCGCCGCAAACTTCTCCTGATTCACCGAGAACGTGTGCGCCTGCAGATTGCACCCCTGGGTATAGGCCGAAGGATAGAAGTACACGACCACCGGCCCCTTCTTCAGCGAGTCCTTGAGCGAGAACTTGAATTCCTTGCCGGCGAGCGACGCCTGCGTGGTGAAGTCGGGCGCGCTGTCGCCGTCCTTCAGGGCAGCCAGGGCGGGCAGACAAATCGCCGTCGAGATGAGACAACTCAGTATCAAGCGCTTCATGGTCGTACCTCCGATAATCACTTTCGCTTGCTGCCCGACTGATCGCGCAGCGCCTTGAACTCGCTGCCGGCCTTCCACTGCGGCCACTTTGCCGAGGTCGCGAGCGAGCGCCCCACATCGTAGATCAGTGCGACGTCGCGCGCCGTACCGCTGAAATCCAGGCTCTCGCTCCATTCGTCCTTCGGCTGGTGATACTTCTTCGCCGTGAATTCCTCGCGCAGCGCGCGGCCGCGCTCCTTGCCGCCGTTCACCAGGTCCTCGCCCGACCCGAACGAAACCGCCGGGACGCCCGCCTTGGAGAACGGGAAGTGGTCGGAGCGGTAGAACGAGCCCGCTTCGGGCCGCGGATCCGGCGCGAGCGTGCGGTGCTGCTGCTGCGCCGCTGCGACGAACTCATCGACGAGCGTGTTCGCGCCCAGGGTGCCGAAGTCGCGCGTAGGTCCACGCGTGCCGAGCGAATCCATGTTGATGTCGGCGACGGTCGTCTCCAGCGGATAGAGCGGGTTGCTCGCGTAGTACTCGCTGCCGAGCAAGCCTTTCTCCTCGGCCGTCACGGCGAGAAAGAGGACGGAGCGCTCCGGCTTCGGAGCAGCGCTGAACAGACGCGCGAGCTCGAGCAACGCAGCCAGGCCGGTCGCGTTGTCGACGGCGCCATTGAAGATGCGATCACCCGTGGCGTCCGGCCTGCCGACCCCGAGATGATCCCAGTGAGCACTGTAGACGACGGTTTCGTTCGGCCGCGTCGTCCCGGCCAACAGGCCCGCTACGTTCTTCGAAGTCACCGTCTGGTGCGTGACTTTGTAGTCGGCGGACATCGTCACGCCTTTGAGGGCAACGGCGCGGAACGATTTGGACTGCGCCTGCTTCTTCAGCGCCTCGAAATCGAGGCCCGCCTGTTTGAACAGCTCCACGGCCAGGTCGCGCTGGATCCACGCCTCGACATCGACGTGCTCCTCGCGCGGATTCGCCCGCCGGATGTCGAAAATCGTATTCGTGTTCGAATTCTCGACCGTCGCCCAGCCGTACGACGCGGGCTTGGTCTCGTGCACGATCAGGATGCCGAGCGCGCCATGCCGCGCGCCCTCCTCGTACTTGTATGTCCAGCGGCCGTAGTACGTCATGGCGCTCCCGCCGAACTCGCCCGACCCGGTTTCGAAGTCCGGGTCGTTCACCAGCACGATGCCGAGCTTGCCGCGCATGTCGACGCCCTTGTAGTCATCCCAACTACGCTCCGGCGCCGTCACGCCATACCCGAGGAATACCAGGGGCGCGTCGCTGAATTGCACCCGGTCGATGGCGGTCGCCGCAGCCCGGATCGCGATGTCCTTGCCTTGCGCCAGCGGGCGGCGCTGACCGCCGGCCGTCACGCTCGCATCCACTGGCCCGCTGATGTCGAACTGCGCGAGCGGCACATCCTGGGTCCAGGCCCGCTTGCCATCCTTCAGATCGCCGCCCGGCTGAAGTCCGGCCGCCTTCATCTGCTCGACGAGGTAAGCAACCGTCTTCTGCTCGCCCGGCGTCGCGGGGCCGCGCCCTTCGAATGCGTCGGACGAGAGAGTTTTCACGTGCTGGGACAGTCGCGCCGGATCGACCGTGACATCGGCACTGGCGGTAGCGGACGAGTGCCCTGCGAGAGCCAGGACGAGCACGGCAAGGCCTGTCGGGGTGTGCATGCTGCGGTTTCGACGAGTGGTGTTCATCCGCATAGTGTACAGGGTCCCGCGCCGTCACCTCAGTTGCGGCGAACGATGCGATTCGTAGCGGGCGCACGCAGCGATGGGTGTCCGCGGATATAGCGCTCCAGCGCTTCCACGTCCAGGATTCCCCGCTGCGGCTCGCGCCCCTGCGTCAGCACGGAGAAACCGTTGCCGCCGGATGCCAGGAAGTCGTTGACCGTCACGCGATACGTCGCACGCATGTCGATCGCGACGCCGTGCAGTTTCATGCTCCCAGGGTCGACGCGCGCACCGGGCGGTGCCGCTGCATCCCAGGTATATGAGAATCCCTCCGAAATCTGCAGCACGGTATTGGCGCGCGTCCACTGCTCCTCCAGAAGCAGACGCAGCTGCTCCCCGGTCAGCGACAGCGTGACCAGCGCATTGCTGAACGGATGGACCGCGAACAGGTCGCCGTATGTGATAAAGCCGCGTGCGGAATGCAAGTCGGTGCGTACGCCGCCGCTGTTCATCAGCGCGAGCTGCGCCGCGCCGCTGCCCGGCGACCGGGTGGCATCCAGTTGCGCGTCCGCAATCAGGTTGCCGAGTGCCGACTCGCCGGCTGGCGTCACGTGGCGCGTGATGTCGGTCAGAATCGTGCCGACCTTGCGTGCTGCCAGCGGCGCGGCCTTCTGATTGTACGAGTTGACGAGCGCTGTCAGTCGCGCATCCTTCGCCAGCGTCGGATACCTCCCAGGCAACGGGTTGGGCGCCTCGTCATTGACGACTGCCCTTTGCTGCGCGGCTGTACGGATCACGTCGCCAGTGCGTGGATCGACCGTGAGATCGATGTCGGTGACGAAGCGTCCTTCGGCGCCCGCGCTGGTAATGAGCCGCCCGCCGAGGCGACAGATGTACGATCGATGCGTGTGGCCGCTGACGATCAGGTCGATTGCAGGATCGAGCCGCTCCGCGATCTGCTTGATGCGCCCGGAGAAGTCGCGACAACCGGTGTCGTCGAACTGCGGATCGCTGGTGCGCCCGCCTTCGTGAATCAGCACGACGATGCTGCGGATTCCACGTTGCCGCAGCTCGGCGACTGCCGCGTTCGCCGCCGTAGCCTCGTCGGCAAACTCGAGCCCGGCGGTGCGATCGGCCACGACGATCGACGGCGTCTCACTCAGCACCAATCCGATGAACGCGACTGCGACGCGGCTGCCGCCGCGGCCGGCGAATTCCTTGATCGCATATGCCGGCAACAATCGCTCGCCAGTCTTGCGGACGATGACATTGGCGGCCAGGTAACGAAAACCCGCGCTGCGCTGCTTGCGCAGCAGCTCCTCCCAACCGGCATCGAACTCATGGTTGCCCGCCGCGGAGAATTCGAGCCCCGCGCGGCCGAGCAGATCGAGCGTCGGCTCATCTCGCAACAAAGCCGAAACGAGCGGCGAAGCGCCGATCAGATCGCCCGCGGCGACGACCGCATTGAGAGGATTCTGCGCCTTGAGCTGTGCAATGAGTGTACTCAGGTATTCGACCCCGCCCGTGGGCAGCGACAGCTTGCGGCCAGGATGCCGAGGATCGTCGACCGGCGTAGGTGCCGTGGGCGGGTTGATCGCGCCGTGAAAATCATTGAATGCGATGAGCTTGATAGTGAGCGGCGCTTCGGCGCCTTCCGCCGCGAGGGCGCCACTGCCGTTCCCGATGCAGCAGAGAACGGCTGCGATCAGGCAGTACAGGCTGCTACGACGCACGTCTACGCTTCGCGCGTGTGCATCTCGATGCCGGCAGCGAGCGTTCGATGCAGCGGACAATGCTCGGCGACGTCCAAAAGCTTGCGGCGCTGCTCTTCAGTGAGGCTGCCATGAAGCTCGATCACCACCTCGACCCGATCCAGCCTCGCGCTCGCAGCCTCGCAATTGACGCAGTCCTGCGCGTGGGACTTCGCGTGCGTAAGCTGCACGCGCACTTTCTCCAGTGGCCAACGACGCCGCTCGGCAAACATCTGCACGGTAATCGCCGTGCACGAGCCGAGCGCCCCGAGCA
>DATEJG010000097.1:0-48667 GCA_035278165.1 Steroidobacteraceae bacterium | reverse complement strand
ATCTCATCGACCAGCCCCGCCGCAAGCGCGCTCCTGGCATCGACGTGCTTGCCGGAGGTGATCATGTCGAGCGCGGCCTCGGGCCCGACGATGCGTGGCAGGCGCTGCGTTCCGCCCGCTCCGGGCAGCAGCCCGAGATGCACTTCCGGCAGTCCGCATTTCGCCGACGGCACTGCGACGCGATAGTGGCAGCACAGCGCGGTCTCGAGTCCGCCGCCGAGCGCAGTGCCGTGAATCGCAGCGACGACCGGCTTCGTGGAGCCTTCGATCGTGTTGCACACGTCGTGCAGGCTCGGCGCCTGCGGCGGCTTGCCGAATTCGGTGATGTCGGCGCCGGCGATGAAGGTCCGGCCGTCGCAGATCAGCACGATCGCCTTGACCGCGTCAGTGCCGATCGCCTGCTGCATGCCCTTCACGATGCCGTCGCGTACCTGCTGCGACAGCGCATTGACCGGCGGCGAATTGATCGTCAGTACGGCGATTTCGCCCTGCGCGGTCAGATCCGTTACGGCATTGATGGCCCCCATCTGCGTCCCCCTCGATACGAGAATTTGCTACGGAAATTCGAAGAACCGCTGCGGCTCGGCGGGCGGGCATTATAGGCGCAACTGCCGCCAGGACCCGAGCGCGCGGCGTCGGCCTGCTGTGCGGGTGTCGCCCGTCAGGGCTCGCGGCTCGCCTTCTTCTGCGGCAGCGTCCGTGCTTTGCAACCGTACGCCTTGGGATCTGCGCCGCAGACATCCGGTACGCCGTATTCCTGCCAGAAGGCCGGCAGGCCGGCGGCGCTGACGATCTGCTCGAAGCGCGCGTGGCGCCGCAGGAACGGAGTCTGCGGCATCCACAGCATGCGCAGTGGCACCGGCTCGCGCTCACGTTGCAGCCGTGCCATGCGGTTGAAGACGAACTCGGCGCGGCGCAGTGCGGCCCCGCACAGGATTTCCGTTGCCGCGTCGATGCGCCCGTCGCTCGCGGCGCGCGTGATCGACTGCAGCGCGTCGGGAATGCGCGCTCGATCCGTTGCAGCTTGCAGGAGTGGATCGGCCCACTCGCGAAAATCGTCATCGCTCGTCGAGGCGCGCAACGCGCGACGTGCGGTGTCGACGTCCCCGGCGAGGATTGCCGCGAGCGCGTGCACGCGTGCGACGGCACTCGGCTGCTTCTCGTCGCTCGCAACTGCCTTCCCCGCGGCAACATCCAGATACGCGAGACACTCGCGCGCGCCGACGTTGTTCGGTTGCAGCTGCACAGCGTGCTCGACGAACGGACGTGCTGCGGCGTAGCCGCCCGCGTCGACGAGCAGACACCCTGAGCCCTCGAGTGCCGCGGCGCTGTTCGGATCGAGAGTCAGTGCGCGATCGAACTGCTCGCGGGCCGCAGTCCAGTCGCCGCTGCGCATGTGCACCAGCCCGAGCGCCGCGTGCGCCTCCGCGATTTCGTCGTCCGCCGCGAGCGCGCGTTCGGCGCTGGTCTTTGCCAGTTGCGACAGCGATGCCTGATCCTGTCCGCCGAGACTGAGGTATGCGATGGCGAGCGCGGCGCGCGCTCGTGCGAAGCGCGGTTGATGGCGCGCGAGCGCTTCCAATCGCTCGACGGTGCGTGCGCTCTGCGGCACGCCGGGTCGCGTCAGGCCGTGACCGCCGGGACCGAGCAGATCCATTGCGTCGGCGAGATATGCGTCGTACGCATTCGCGTCTGCAGTGCCGATGGCCGCGACCCAGTCCGGCGAGCCCGCGGGTTGTGCGCCGAGAAAGCGCGGCAGGTGCTGCGCCAACGCGCTGAGCGTCGCGAGTCGGTTCTCCGTGGGCAGCTGCACCGGCTCCTGTCGTTCCACGACGCCGTCGGGAGCGACCAGCGCGAGCGTCGCCTTCTTTGCCTCGGCATCGAGCGCAACGCGCAACGTGAATGTGCGGGTCGTGTCGTCGACGGCGGCCACACGCATCCTGCCGCGATTCAGAAGCTGTCGCAGCTCGTAGTCGAGCCACGCGGTTTCGGCTGCCGGCTGAGTCGACTCGACTGCAGTACGCAGGGGTTTCGAGCTGTGGAAGACTTCGCGCGCGGCAGGCTGCGGGGGCGGAACGGGCTGAGGCTCCGGCCGCAGCCACCATGCCAGCAGCGAGGCCGCGAGCAGCGCAAGCACGACCAGCCCGACAATGCGCCACCGGCTCATGCGCGAAGGTTGCCGAGCGCGCGTGGCGCGCGCAAGGAGGGGAGGTGAAGCGGCGGGCTATCCGCTGCTATTCAGCGCCAGCGATTGCCGCCCTGGTCCTGCACCATCGCGAGCTCGGCCCGGCGCGGCACGCCGGTGAACGTCGAGCCGCGCACGTACATCTTGGCGCGGTCGTCGGCCTGGAACGACGCGTTGCCGCCTTCGACCTGGCTGTTCGAGACGTGCACGGTGGCGTCCTGGACGACGATGCCCGTGCCCGACGCGACGATGTGACTGTTGGTGATGAAGACCTCGCAGCCGCCGCGCACCGTAATGGCATCGCCATCGACATAGATGTCGCGATTGTCGAGCTGCAGCGTGCGACGGCCCTCGCAGATGAACGGATCGACGGCGCGGCGTCCGTTGCCGGCGACGGTGCCTGCAGCGCTCGCCCCGCCCGAGCTTTCGATGCTCACGCCCGGTCCGCTGACGCGAATCCTGCCGCCGCTGCGATCGATCGTGTAGCCGCTGCCGGTCTGCGGCGGGGAGCCCTCGCTGCGATCCGTCTGCGGCGCGGTGGCCTGCGCCTGTTGCTGATCGCCGGTCGCGGATTCCTGCTGCGCCGGGCTCGGCTCGGGCTCAGGCTCCGGCGCGGGCCGCATCTTCATCGTCTTCAGTTGCGACGGCGTCGCAGCGGCGAGCTCGCTGGCCTTGATCGCTTCGACCTCGCCGGTTTCGCGATGCTTGACCGTGACGACGCCCGTTTGCGGATCGCTCGCGACGATCTCGAGCTCGGGATTGCGCTCCAGCGCTGCGCGCGCCCACGCCAGCTCCGCACTCGGATTCGCAATGGCTGCGCTGGCAGTCGTTGCGGACGGCGGAGTTTCGCCGCGATTGCAGGCTGCGAGCGCGAGCACCGCGGTGATGGCGATGCCGACGCTCGGCGAAAGAATGCGCGTGAGCTGAGTGGACATAATTCGCCCCAGCAGAGGGAGTGAGCCCTATCCTCACTCTCTCCCGCGCACGAGTCCATCCCTCGCCGATTTACGCCTGCAGTTTTTTCAACAGCTCGGCTTCGCGCTCCGGCGTGAGGCCGGCGCGCAGCTTGCTCTTCTGTTCGGCGGGGCGCTGCTCGTGCCACGCGAGCAGATCGCGCACCGTCGTTTCGACGTCGCGGAAGCGCAGGCCCTTGGCAACCGCTCGCGCCGAGCTCACCAGCGATGCGCCGGCGGCTTCGCCGCTCGGCGGCGACCACGTCGTGAGCTCGCCGCTCTCCAGCAGCTTGTTGTCTTCGAGGAACTTGAGCGGCGCCCAGTGGAACTTCGTGTCGGCCTTGGTGATGCGCTTGCTGGTTTCCAGCAGCTCGCCCATCGTTACCGCGCCGGGCGGATTGCACAGGTTGTAGCGGCCGCCGATGCGTTGCTCGACGCAGCGGCGCATGAACTCCGCGAGATCGCGCACGTCGATGTACTGGATCGGATCCGTCGGCGTGCCGGGCGCGAACATCTCGCCGCCGCGCGCGACGCGCCACGGCCAGTACGTGAAGCGATCGGTGTGGTCGCCGGGGCCGACGATGTACGTCGGGCGCACCACTGCCTGTCGCGTGCCGAACGTCTTCTCGACGATCTGCTCGCATGCGGCCTTGAGCCCGCCGTAGTTCTTCTCGGTGATTTCCTTCGCGTTCGGATCGTCGAGCGGCGCGAGCTTGTAGTCCTCGTCGATGCCGGCCGGCGTCAGGTCCGCATAAGCGGAGATGCTCGACACATATATGTAGTGCTGCGCGTGATCCTTGAGCGCGTCGGCGCTCGCGCGCACCTGTCCCGGGAAGTAGCCGGAGTCGTCGACCACGACGTCCCAGTCGCGGCCCTTCAGCACGTCGGTGTAGCCGGCGACGTTGCGATCCGCGATCAGCGTCTCGACGTCGGGGAACAGGCCGGGATTGCGCTTGCCGCGATTCAGCAGCGTCACTTTGTGACCGCCGTCGTGCAGCTCGCGCACGATGTGCGGGCCGATGAAGCCCGTGCCGCCGAACAGCAGCACGCGCAGCGGCTTCGCCTGCTTGCTCTGCGCCGCCGCGGCCTTGTGCAGCAGCAGGCCCGCGGCGGCCGCTGTCCCCAACTTCATCACTTCGCGTCTGTTCATCGATGTCCCCTCTAGTGCGTGGTGGTGCTGCTGCTGACGGCGGACGGCGCTGCTTCGCCGGGCCCCGGCTTGACGTACTGCTCCAGCCACTGGCGCTTGGTCTCGTACCAGAACAGCGAGTTCTGCGGCTTCAGCACCCAGTGATTCTCGTCCGGGAAGTACACGAGCTTGCTTGGCACGCCGCGGTTCTGCAGCGTGTTGAACAGCTCGATGCCATGGTTCACCGGCACGCGGCGGTCGAGCTGGCCATGGATCACCAGCGTCGGCGTGTTGAAATTCGCCGCGCCGAGATGCGGCGAGTTGCGATTGAAGCGCTCGAGGTCCTCCCAGAACTCGCCATAGCGCTTCTTCGAAGCGCCGCCGTCACTCGCGTACTGCGCATAGTTGTCGTAGACGGCGGCATGCGCGACCAGCGTCTTGAACGGATGCGGCCGGCCGAGTATCACCGTCGCGAGATAGCCGCCGAAGCTGCCGCCGCCGGCAGCCATGCGATCGGCGTCGATCCATGGCTGCGCGCGGAACCATTCGCTCGCCTTGATGGTGTCCTGGTAGGGCAGCTCCGCCCATTCTTTGGTGATCGAATCGGTCCACGCCTGGCCGAAGCCGCTCGAGCCGTGGAAGTTGTGCCACGCCGTGACGTAGCCCCAATTCGCGAACACCTGCGCGTTCCAGCGCCACTGATAGCCGTCGCTCACGCCGTTGTGCGGGCCCCCGTGCAGCAGCAGGTACAGCGGCCACTTGCGGTCCGGCACGAAGTTCGGCGGATAGACGATCCACATCTGCACGTCGTCGCCGTTCGCGCCCTTGTAGGTCACGCTCTCGACGCGCCCTTGCGTGAGATTCGCCAGTGCGCCGTCGTTGAAGTCGGAGAGCTTGGTCGCCGCGCCGGTGCGGGCGATGATGCTGACCAGCGTCGGCGGCTCGGTGAAACTCTGGCGCAGGCCGACGATGACCGGTCCGCTGCCCGCCACCGCGAGCGAGCTGTAGCTGTGCTCACGCGTGATCGCGCGCGGCGCGCCGCCGGACACATCGAAGCGATAGATGCGGCGGGTGCCGGCGTCGTCGATCGAGCCGAACAGCGCATCCGAGTCGGGCGACCACACCAGGCCCTCCGCGGAGCGATCCCAGTCCTCCGTGAGATTGCGCACCTTGGAGGCACGCCGGTCGAACAGCATCAGCCGCGTGCGGTCGCCGTAGAAGTCGCGGATCGTCTGGCGCTGAAATGCCAGCAGCCGGCCGTCGGGGCTGTACTTCGGCGCGCTGTCGCGTGCCGGATTGTCGGTCGTGATGTTGCGCGGTGCGGCGCTGCGGTCGACCGGCAGCACGAAGACGTCGAAGTTCGGATCGATACCGCTGCGGTCGGTGTTCGAGGCAAAGGCGATTTCCAGCCCGTCGGGCGAGATGTCGTAGGAGCTCGCGTCGGGATCGGCATTCTCCAGCGCTGCGCCGGTGCCCAGCGTGACCGCCTGCGGCTCGCCGCCGTCGATGCCGACCGAGTACACGTGCGTCTCGCGGTGATCGAGAAAGCGATCCCAGTAGCTGACCGGCGCCTTGTCCCAGACCTGCGCGCTCATCTTCGGCTCGGCGCGCTCCTTCATGCGCTGCTCCATCTCGGGCCAGCTCTTCAGGTCCGGCCAGACCTGCGACAGGAACGCGATGCGCTTGGAGTCCGGGAACCACTTCGGCGCGATCACGCCCGTCGGCACGCTGGTGACGCGGCGCGCTTCGCCGCCGTTCACCGGGATCACGTACAGCTGGGCCTGCTTGTCGTCGCCGCGCTTGGAGACGAACGCGATCAGCTCGCCGTCCGGGCTCCACGCGGGCGCCGAGTCGTTGCCGGCGTCGCTGGTGAGCTGGCGCGCCTTGCCCGGCTTGGTCGGCACCAGCCACAGGTCGGCGTCGCCCTTGTTCTTTTCGATGTCGTACTTCGTGACCGGCACGACCGCCAGGCGTCCGTCGGGAGAAATCGCCGGATCCGCCAGCCGTTTCAGCTGCCACATCGCCTCGGCGGTGAACGGTTGCGCCGCGAAGGTTGCGCTCGCGGTCAGCGCGAGCAGCGTGCCGGCCGCAAGGCGCAGCCGTGGCTTCTGCTTATGACACGTGCCCATCATTTTAGAACCCCCGCTCTTCGTGGCTGCGTGTTGCGGTAGTGTAGCCGAGGGCCGCGGGCGCGCTGCGTAAGCTGAGAAGTACATCTATATCTTCGCGAGAGCCGCTCCGTACACTTGCCGGACGATCAACGAAGGGGCGTTTGAAAGTGATTCAGGCCAAGCATCGCAACCGTCTGCCTCTGCCTCAGCCCGCCGTCGTCCACGTTCGCCGCTCGTATGCCGAAAGCCGCTTCGGCCAGATTCACCTGTGGACCGCGTATCCCTCCGGCGGCGGCTTCGACGAGCGCGTTCCGGTCATCTGCCTGCACCACGGCGGCGGCTCGGGCCGGCTGTTCGCGCCGATGCTGCGCGAGGTCGGGCACGACCGCAGCATCTATGCGCCGGATCTGCCGGGCCACGGCTCATCGGACGCTGCGGGCGCGAAAGTGTCCGTTATCGACCTGGCCGGCGCGATCGGCGACTTCCTCGACAGCCTGCGGCTGCGCGCCGTCGACGTGTTCGGCTATCAGCTGGGCGCGCTGGTCACCGCCGAGCTGGCGATCGCGCGGCCGCAGCAGGTGCGACGCGTGATCTTGTGGGGAGCGCCGTGCCACTCGTCGCAGGAGCGTGCGACCCTGCTGCAGAACACGACCACTCCGGGAGCGCGCGAGGACGGTGCCGACGTTGCCGAGGAATGGCAGCGCACATTGCAACGTCGCGGCGCGAACGTTCCGCCCGGCGCACTCGCCGAAGAATTCGCCGACCGGCTGCGCGCCGGATCCAGCGGCACACGTGCGTTGGCCGCGGGTATCGACTACTCGACGCTCGAGCGCCTGCCGCTGGTCAAGCAACCCGCGCTGGTTCTGCGTCTGCGTGACGAATCGTGGGATCACGCGCCGCGCGTCCGCGCGGCACTGCCGAACGGCTCGATGCTGGAAGTGGCCGACTACGGCCAGGGATTCCTCAGCGCCGCCCCGCAGCGGTTCGCTGCGATCGCGCGCGAGTTCCTCGACCGATAGGACTCCGGCTCACACCATCCGCTGCCAGCTCCACGCGCAGGCCAGGCCCGCGATCACGGACGTCGTGGCCCAGCGCAGGGCGGTCGCAGCGATCGTCGCGACCGGCAGCCCGCGCGCCAGCGCGATGCCCACTACGCCCGGCACCGAGAACGACAGCCAGCACAGGCTCGCGAACGACAGGCCGCGCACCCACCAGGGGACGTCGACGACGGCGGCCATACCCCAGCTCAGCCAGAACAGCAGCGCGAAGCCCATGCCGTACAGCATGTGAAGCAGGGCATCGGAAAGCTGCAGCGGCGCTGCCACGGCGCCCGGGCGCAAGGCTGTGCGCACGGACGCCAGGATCGAATGCAACAGCACGCTCACCAGCCCGCTGAGGCTGCCCGTCAGCATGAGATAGGCGAGATCCATGTCAGCGCAGCGCCTGCTGCAGCCCCTGGATCATCTTTTCGATGTCGTCGTGCGTCGTATAGATGTGCGGCGACAGCCGCAGCGCGCCGTTTGCATCGTTCGGCACGCGCACGACGCCGACGTGTACGCGATGCGTCCGCTCGATCGCGGCAGCCAGCTCGGCCGCGGGTTTTCCCGGTACGCGCACCGTGAGAATTCCGGCCCACAGGCCCGGACGCGCCGGGGTCAGCAGCTCGATGCCCGATGACTGCTGCAGCCGCAGCCGCGCGTAGATCGCCAGCTCGCGCACGCGTGCTTCGATCTTGCTGCGTACGACCTGCTGGTGAAACTCGAGTGCCGCCTCGACGCCGCGCAGCGCCGGCCAGGCGTAAGGCACGATGTTGCCGAGCTTGTGCAGCGCCGCCGGTATGTCGCCGTTCCCATCCGCATCGGTAGGCGTGAACACCGGCGGTGCGCTGTCGATATGGCGCGGCTCGACCGGCCACACGCGATCCAGGATCTCGCGACGCACGTACAGGGCGCCGGTGCCGTGACTCCCGCCGAGCCACTTGTGACAGCAGGTCGCGTACAGGTCGCAGCCGAGGTCGCGGACCAGGAAGTCCATCATTCCCAGCGCCTGCGCACCGTCGACGACGCTGAGAATGCCGCGCTGGCGCGCGAAGGCCGCCAGGTCGCGCACCGGCAGCACTGCGCCGTCGTCGTACTGCACGTGCGAGAACGCCAGCACCTTGGTGCGATCGGTGACCGCGCCGGCGAACAGCCCCAATGCCTGCTCGGGCCCGGTCATCGGCAACGGCAGCTCGATCTGCTTGACGACGATCTCGCGCCGCCGCGCCAGCACCAGCCAGGGGCTCAGCGCCGCGGGATGCTCGCGCGTGGTGGTGATGACTTCATCGCCCGGCGCGAGATCGAGCCCCGCGATCGCCAGCCCGAGCGCTTCGCCGGCGCCTCGTGTGAACTGCACTTCGTCGGGCTCGCAGCCGAGAAACGTCGCGAAGCGCGCCGTCAGCCGGTTCGTCTCCTCGGTCCAGCGGTTGGCTGCACCTGCGAGGCCGATGCTCTGCACTTCGCGCGCGCGATACTCGGCGGCCATCGCGGCCCGCAGCGTCGGACCGCCGCTCGCGACGTCGAGGTAGGCGAGCTGCGTATCGAGCATCGGCTGACTGCGTACCCACTGCCACAGCTCGCGAGAAGAGCTCGGCGGCGTCTGGGCCGCGGCGGGCTGCACCGCCGTCGCAGCAGCGAGGCCGGCGCCGGCGGCCAGCAGGTCGCGTCGGGTCAGAAACGAATTGTTTTCGGTCATCAGCGCCAGTGGGTTGAGAGAGGCGCGCGATTATCGCAGGAGCGGGCGCTTTCCTGTTACCGTACCGGCGTCTTTCGCTGGCTTTCTTCTCATCCCTGCATGTCGCACGAGTATCTGGAACGCATTCTCAAGGCGCGCGTGTACGACGTCGCCATCCAATCGCCGCTCGAGGATGCCCCGCGGCTCGGCCGCCGCCTCGGCAACACGGTGCTGTTCAAGCGGGAGGACCTGCAGCCGGTGTTCTCTTTCAAGGTGCGCGGCGCGTACAACAAGATCGCGCACCTTTCGACGACCATCGCCGGGCGCGGCGTCATCTGCGCTTCTGCCGGCAACCACGCGCAGGGTGTCGCGCTGGCCGCCCACCGGCGCGGCATTCCGGCCACGATCGTCATGCCGCAGACCACGCCGCGGATCAAGGTGCAGGCGGTCATCGACCTCGGCGGCGAAGTGGTCCTGCACGGCGACGAATACGACCAGGCTTACGAGCACGCGCTCGAGCTGGCGCGCGAGCGCCAGCTCACCTTCATCCACCCGTTCGACGACCCCGACGTGATCGCCGGGCAGGGCACGATCGGCATGGAGATCCTGCGGCAGACGGCCGGCGAGTCGCTCGACGCAATCTTCGTCGCGGTCGGCGGCGGCGGGCTGATCGCCGGCGTCGCCGCGTATGTGAAGTACCTGTTTCCGAAGATCCGCGTGATCGGCGTCGAGCCGGAGGACGCGGACGCCATGTACCGCTCGCTGCAGGCACGCAAGCGCATCACGCTGGAGCGCGTCGGCATCTTCGCCGACGGCGTCGCCGTGCGTCGCGTCGGCGAGGAGCCGTTCCGGCTGGCGCAGCAGTACGTCGACGAAGTGATCACGGTCAGCACCGACGAGATCTGCGCGGCGATCCAGGACATCTTCGAGGACAACCGCTCGATCGTCGAGCCGGCGGGCGCGCTGCCGGTCGCCGGCATCAAGCGCTACGTCGCGCGCGAGCAGTGCCGCGGCCGCACGTTCATCGCCATCAACTGCGGCGCCAACATGAACTTCGACCGGCTGCGGCACGTGGCCGAGCGCGCCGATATCGGCGGCCAGCGCGAAGCGCTGGTGGCGGTGCAGATTCCGGAGCGCAAGGGCAGCTTCCTGCGGTTCTGCGCAGTGCTCGGCCGCCGCAACGTCACGGAGTTCAACTACCGCTACGACGACGGCAACGCGGCGCAGCTGTTCGTCGGCCTCGGGCTGGGCGAAGGCTGCAAGGAGAAGGAAGCGCTGCTGGCAGCGCTGCGCGAGGCCGGCTACCCGGTCGTCGACATGAGCGACAACGAGATGGCGAAGCTGCACGTGCGCTACATGGTCGGCGGGCGCGGCCGCGGCATCGAGCACGAGCGGCTGTTCCGCTTCGAGTTCCCGGAGCGGCCGGGCGCGCTGCTGAAGTTCCTCAACGCGATCGGCACGCAGTGGAACATCACGCTGTTCCATTATCGCAATCACGGCTCGGATCACGGCCGCGTGCTCGCGGGCGTGCAAGTGCCGCCGCAGGAGAGCGTCGACTTCGACCTGCACCTGCGCGAGCTGAAGTACGTGTACGCGGAGGAGACCGACAACCCGGCGTACCGGATGTTCCTTGTAGGTCAGCGCGCGGCGTCGAGCTGAGCGATCGCTTCGCGCGTGCGCTGGGTGATCACCGCGTTCTCGCCCTGCATCTGCAGCAGGATCGGGTAACTCTCGCGCAGCAGCTGCGCAGCTTCGTCCATTCGTCGCTGCGCCATCAGCACTCGTCCGAGCGAGCTGTTCGCCGCTGCGAGCTGCGGGCTGTCCGCGGCGAAGGACTTCGCGGCGATTGCCTTCGCACGCCGCAATGTCTGCTCCGCTTCGCTCAGGTGCTGCTGCTCCAGCATCGAACGCCCCAGTCCCACCAGCGCCGAGGCCACGTACGGATGGTCGGCCGGCAGCGTCTCTGCGTAGATATCGAGGGCAGCGCGGAAATCCTGCTCGGCCTGCGGCGCGCGCTGCATGTCCAGCCGCACCATGCCGAGATTGACCAGGTCGTGCGCGACGAACGCATGCCGCGCGCCGCGCGCCTGCCGGTCGAGAGCGACGACGTTGGTCAGGATCTCCTCGGCGCGCGCCAGCTCGCCGCGCCGATGCAGGAACCGGCCGTAGTTCGCCGCCGCGTCGAGCGTCTGCGGATGCCGCTCGCCGAGCACGCGCTGCAGGATCTGCATCGACTCCTGGTACAGCGGCGCGGCCTCCTCGAGCTTGCCCTGCTCGTGCAGCGCGACCGCGAGGTTCTGCAGGTGCATGCCGATCTGCGGATGATCGTTGCCGAGCGCCTGGCGATCGATGTCGAGCGCCGCGCGATACAAGGTCTCCGCGCGATCGTGCCGGCCGCGGTAGGAATACAGGCCGGCGAGCTCGTTCATCACCGACGTCGCGTCGGTCGTGCGCTCCTTGCCGTGCGCGCGGTAGCTCTGCAGGCTCTGATCGTACAAGCGCTCTGCCGTGTCGAAGTCGCCGCGCAGCTGCGCGAGCTTCGCCTGCGCCGTCAGCGTCGGCGCGATTTCCAGCGAGTCCGGGCCGAGCAGTGCACGCTGCATTTCGAGCGCCGCATTCAGCCGCGCCTCGCATTGCGCCAGCTCGCCCCGGTCGCACAGCGCGTCGCCGAGGGCGCGCAACGCGACAGCGACCGCAGGATGTCGCGGGCCGTGAATGCGGATGCGCGACTCCAGCCCTTCCTCCAGCAGCGTGACGGAATCCGAGTACAGCCCGAGGCTCTGGTACACGGTGCCGATCGTGCCCAGCAGCGTGGCGCGAGTCTCCGGCTGATCGGTGAGCCCCAGGTTGACGCGCCGTGCACCGATATCGAGAAGCTCGCGCGCGGTGACCTGGTTGCCGCGGCTGCGCGACGGATCCGACAGCTCGAACAGCTCGACGAGGAATGACGAGACCTGCTCGGCGCGCGAGCGCTCGGCGGTCGCAACGTCGCGCTCGTACGCGATGCGTTGCGCCTGCACGAACGTGATCGTGGCGAACGCGGCGAGCGTGACGATTGCTGCGGTAGAGGCGGCGACCGCCAGCTTGTGGCGACCGACGAACTTGCGCGTGCGATACAGCCACGTGTCTTTCGATGCAAGAACCGGCTTGCCGTCGAGATGCCGCTCCAGGTCCGCGGCCAGCTGTTCGGCGGAGCTGTAGCGCCGCTCGACCTCCTTGCGCATCGCCATGCCGACGATGCTGTCGATTTCGCCGCGCAGGTGTTTCTGCAACCGCGGCAATGTGGTCGAACGGCACGCGACGATGTCGGTCAGCAGCTCGGGCGACTCGCGCGAGGTGCGTGCGACCATTTCGCTCGGGCTCGGCGCTTCCTGCTCGCAGATGATGCGTTCCATCTCCAGCAAGCTCGCGCCGGCGAGCTGAAACGGCCGCCGTCCGCACAGCAACTCGTAGAGCAGCACGCCGAGCACATAGATGTCGCTGGCAGTGGTGATCGTGTCGCCGCGCACCTGCTCCGGACTGGCGTGTGCCGGGGTCATCACCCGGTACTCGGCATGGGTGACGGCGAGCGTCTGCGCCGACTGGCGCGTGTCGAGAAGCTTGGCGATGCCGAAATCCAGCAGCTTCGGCACGCCCTGCGGCGTGATCAGGATGTTGTTGGGCTTCAGGTCGCGATGCACGATCAGGTTCTGGTGCGCGTAGTGCACGGCCGCACATACGGTGCGCACCAGGCCGATGCGCTCCTCGATCGACAGGCGCCGCCGGTCGCAGTACACATCGATCGGCTCGCCGTCGATGTACTCCATGACGAGATACGGCGTGCCGTCGGGCGCGCGGCCACCGTCGAGCAGCCGCGCGATGTTCGGGTGCTGCAGCGTCGCGAGGATCTGCCGCTCCATCCGCAGGCGGCCCTGCACCTGGCGCGAGAACACGCCGCTGCGCACCAGCTTGATCGCGACCTGCTGCTGATACTCGTCGTCGGCGCGCTCGGCGAGATACACATCGCCCATGCCGCCGCTGCCGAGCTTGCGCACGATGCGGTAAGGGCCGAGGCGCTGACCTTCGAGCGCCTCCCCGTGCACGTCGTCGTGCATGTCGCTCTCGCCGGCGGCGACTTCGTCCCAGAAGCCCGGACGCGACGCGTCTGCGCCGAGCCCGAGCAGCACGTTCGACATCAACGTTTCATCGGAGCCGCACGCGCGGCGCAGGTACTCGGAGCGCTCGCGCGGACCGAGCAGGCGGGCGCGCTCGATGATCGTCGCAACGGCGTCGGGTGCCTGGCTCATGGGCGGCAATCATGCATCAGCGAACGGCCCGCATGTAATAATGAAAGCGGCGCTCAGAACGCGGAATGCACCGCACGAGCGCCGCAAACGTGGGGACTGACCCGGAGGCGATCCATGGCAATGAAGAAGAGAAAGGCTGGCAAGAAGAAGGCGGCGAAGAAGAAGTCCGCGAAGAAGCGCCCGCGTCGCGCCGGTGCGCGCGTAGTGCGCCTGCCGCAGTAGCTGGCACCGGTGCTGCCTGCCTCAGGGCGGGCAGCACCGTCCGAGCGATGTCCTACCAGGTCCGCCGCGCGCCGCAGCCCGAGACTGTCGTGCTGCGCGGGCTGCAGTTTCAACTGTACCGATGGCACGGCGACGATCCGCATCCGACGGTGCTGGTGCATGGCTGGGGAGATACGAGCGAGACCTGGCAGTTCGTCGTCGATCACTCGTCGCCGGCGCGTACGTGGCTCGCGATGGACATGCGCGGCTTCGGCCGCACGCAGCGTCCCGACGACGGCTACTGGTTCCCCGACTATCTCGCCGACCTCGATGCGCTGCTCGATCGCGTGTCGCCGGATGCGCAGGTCGACCTCGTCGGCCACAGCATGGGTGGCAACGTGGTGATGCTCTACGCGGGCGCGCGTCCGCAGCGCGTGCGCAAGGTCATCAGCCTCGAGGCCTTCGGTCTGCCGCGTACGAGCGCAGACCAGGCACCCGCGCGCTACGCGGAGTGGCTCGATGAGGTGAAGCACGGCAGCCGGTTCGCGGTCTACGAGACCTACGAGCAGCTCATGCGCGTGCTGGCGCGGCGCAATCCGCGTACACCTGCCGACCGGCTCGAGTTCGTCGCGCGCGCCTGGGCACACGAAGGCGCCGACGGCCGCATCGAGCTGTGGGCAGACCCGAAGCACAAGCGCGTCAATCCGGTTCTGTATCAACGCGACCAGGCGCAGGCGTGCTGGCGGGCGATCGCTGCACCGCTCCTGCTGGTGTTCGCCGAGGAGTCGGAGCTGACGCGGCGGGTCGCCGATGAGATTGAGCAAGATCACCTGCGCGCGGCGCTGCCCACTGCGACCCGAGCCATGATCCGCGGCGCCGGGCACATGATTCATCACGAGCGGCCCGAAGAGACTGCGGCCCTGATCGAGGGCTTCCTGGCCCGTCCGTAAATTGGGGACATTCAGCATTTCGCGCCCGAAATGATGAATGTCCCCATTCCCCTGTCGCCTCCCAGCCCGCACTTTCCGGTAAATCACCCCACAGAACGCGGGGAACCCGATGAATGGTGGCGCGTTTCAGCGTTGAGGTCGGGGCAGAAGCGCGGTGGCAGCTGGGCCGCCGCCGGGTCACAGGTTCAAGCGAGGAGGTTTCTTATGCTCTCGTGGGCGCTGACGTTCTTCATCGTGGCGATCATTGCCGCGGTGCTCGGGTTCACTACGATCGCCGGCGCGGCTGCCGGTATCGCCAAGATTCTGTTCTTCATCTTCCTCGTGCTGACGCTGGTGGCACTGGTGGCAGGCGCATTGCGCGGCCGGCCACCCGTCTGACGGGTCGCCCCAGCTTCTGCCGCAGACCGGATGAGCGGGGCCCGCCTGGTGCGGGCCCCGTTTTATTTTGTGGAAGGCTCAGGTGAACAGCAGCGCCTGGCTCACCGCCACGCGCACGGTTTCCGGCACGAACGGCTTGGTGACCAGGAACGTCGGCTCCGGCCGCTCGCCGGTGAGCAGGCGCTCCGGGTAGGCCGTGATGAACACGATCGGGACCTGCACTTCGCTCAGGATCTGCCGGACCGCATCGATACCGGAGCTGCCGTCGGCAAGCTTGATGTCCGCCAGCACCAGCCCGGGCTCGGTCTTGCGGGCGGCGCGCACTGCTTCGTCGCGCGTGGTCGCGATCGCGGCGACCGTATGACCCATCTCGCGCACGATGCTCTGCAGGTCGAGCGAGATGATCGGCTCGTCCTCGATGATCAGCACCTTGGTGCTCGGCTGATCGGAGATCTCGCGCACTGCCTGCGCGACCATCTGTTTCACGTCCTCTTCGCTCACGTCGAGGATGCGGGCGGTATCGGTGACGTTGAACCCTTCCATCGCGGTGAGCAGCAGCGCCTGGCGCCGCGCCGGCGTCAGCTCGCCCAGCTTCCTCTCGACGCCGGCCGGCTGTGCCGGCCGCGAGCCTCCCACCGGGCGCTGGTCCACATTGGCGCTGCCCCACAACTTGTGGAACAGGCGGTACAGCCCCACGCGCGCAGTCGCGTCGCCGCTGAGCACCGAAGGGTCGGCGACGATCGTCTCCAGGCAGGCGCGCACGTAGGCATCGCCGCTCTTCTGGGTCCCGCACAGGGCGCGGGCATACCGGCGCAGATAGGGCAGATGTTCGGCAATAGCGTGAGCCAGAGCCATGGACGCACTCCTCGGTTCTTTATGGGCGCAGCGTTGCGCGCGCCAATAGGGGCCGTTGTAGTATGTGCGAGAGGGCGGAAAGGTTCCTCCGACTTGGAACTTTTTCAATAGGTGGGACGTTCGGGCTCGACATGCGAATTCCAGGCGGCGCGCGCGAGGCGCCCGGTTCGAGCCCAATCCATGGTCATGAGCGAGAAAATCAAGCCAGGCGACCCGCCTGAAACGGCGGCTGCGACTACCGGCGAGCAGGTGCCAGATTGGCTCACCAGCCGCCTGCGCCGCATGTTCTCGGACGTCATGGACGAGCCCGTGCCGGACGAGTTCAAGGCGCTCCTCAAGCAGCTCGAAGACAAGGAGCGCGGCTCCTGATGGGGCGCGCACTGCTCTTCGGCCACCTCCCGGCGGGTTCATGACAGGTCACGACAAATTCCTGGAACAGGTCACTGCATTGCTGCCAGCGTTGCGCGCCTTCGGCCGCTCGCTGTGCGGCGATCCGGCGCGCGCCGACGACCTGGTCCAGGACACCGTGCTCAAGGCCTGGACCAATCGCGAGCAATTCCAGTCGGGCAGCAACCTGAAAGCGTGGCTGTTCACGATCCTGCGCAACTGCTACTACTCCGAGCTGCGCCATCGCAAGTTCGAGATCGAGGATCCGGACGGCGTGTGCGCGGGCCAGGTGGCGATCGCTCCGGATCACGACGCGAAGCTGCACCTGCGCGATCTGAGTCGCGCTCTGCAGCAGCTGCCGATCGACCAGCGCGAAGCGCTGATCCTGGTGTGCGCCACCGGCCTGTCGTATGAAGAGGCCGCGGACGTCTGCCAGGTGGCCGTCGGAACGATCAAGAGTCGCATCGCGCGTGCGCGCGATCGCCTGGTCGAGCTGCTCGGCGACGACGCTGCGCTGGTCGCGGGTCCGCCGGTGGTCAACGCGCTTGCCGATACGGAAAGTGCGACAGAGCCGCGCTCCGGCGGGCTCTGAGGTCGTGCTGCGCAGCCGGCGCACCCCCTAAGCGCTCACCGGCTGCAGGCTGCCCGACTCTTGCCGCGGGGGTGACTTGAAGACGCTCAAGACGGCATTCGCCCCGCGCGCCTGGTTCGGCCGCAACGCCGGCCTGCGTCCGCGGCTGGTGCTGATCGTCGGCATCGCGATGCTGGCGCCGGGCGCATTGGCCGTGCTGCAAGCGATCTCCAGCTACGGCAGCAGCATGCGCATCATCGAGCAGAACCTCGCGCAGGCGGCGCAGCTCGCCGCGAGCGAAGAGGTCAACGTCATCGCGGCGTCGCGCGAAATCCTCACGAGTCTTGCTGCACAGCCCGACGTGCGCGCGGGCACCGGACTTGCCTGTCGCCGCGCGCTGCAGCGAGCGATCGGCGGATTGGAGCAGTACGAAGGCGCGACGGTCGTGAACGCTGAAGGCGTAATGAGCTGCGCATCGGGGCCGATGCCGCAAGTGGTCAAAGTCGACGACCGCGTGTGGTTCCGCGACATCATGGCGGGCGACGGCTTCGTCGTCAGCGACCTGATCGTCAGCCGCTGGCTCGGCAGCTGGGGCATCGTTACTGCGGTGCCGCTGGTGGACGATCAGGGACTCATCCAGGGCTCGGTCTCGCTGTTCATCGGTCTCGACTGGCTCGCTCAGCGCTATCAGCGCGGCGCGCGCTCCGAAGACGGCGCGGCGTTCGCGCTGCTCGACAGCCGCGGCGAGCTCATCACGCGCGACGCGAGCCGCTCGACGTCGAAATCGCCGCTGCCGCGCGACAGCCTGATTCACGAACAGCTGCGCGAGCAATTGCCGAGCGGGCAAACGCGCACGTTCCGCGCGCGCGGTCACGACGGCATCTGGCGCCTGTACGCGGTGAGTCCGCTGCTCGGCGGCAGGATCTTCGTGATTCGCGGCACGCCGGTGCTGACAGCGATCGGTCCGCTGGCGCTGCAGGTCGCGTGGGGCGTGCTGACGCCGCTCCTCATGTGGGCGCTGGCGATCGCCGTCGTCTGGTTCGGCATCGAGCACCTGGTCGTGCGCTGGATCAGCTATCTGGAGCGCATCACCTCGGCATACGCGTCGGGCCGGCACAACGTGCGGCCGGAGCGCGTCAGTGCCGCGCCGGCCGAGATCCGCAGCCTCGGCGAAACCTTCTCGCGCATGGCGGACCTGATCTCGGCGCGCGAGTCCGAGCTGCGCGAGTCGCTCGCGCAGAAGGAAGTGCTGGTGCGCGAGATCCACCATCGCGTGAAGAACAATCTGCAGCTGGTGATGAGCCTGCTGAACCTGCACGCGCGGCGCATCCGCGACCCGCGCGCCGAGCTCGCATTCGCCGAGGCGCGCAGCCGCATCAATGCGCTGGCTACGTTGCACCGCCGTCTGTATGAATCGGAGAGCTTGCAGGAGATCGACCTGAAGTGGTTCCTCGATGATCTGTGCGCCGAGCTGCGCCGCGGCGGTCTGTCGCGCGGCCGCAGCGTCGAGCTGATCGCGGACTCGCCGAGCGAGATCATCGGGCCGGAGATCGCCGTGCCGCTGGGACTGCTGGTGACCGAGGCGATCACCAACGCCTACAAGCACGCGTTCAACGAGCGCAGCGGCGGGCACATATATGTGGAGGTGCGGCGGCCCTCACCCGAAACCCTCACGCTGACCGTGCGTGACGACGGCTCCGGCTTCGACCCGGCGTCCGGCGAGGACAACACGGGTCTCGGCCGCTCGCTGATCGAAGCGTTCGTGCGGCAGTTGCGCGGCGAGCTGGAGATCAGCGGCGAAGCGGGCACTTCGCTGGTCGTGCGGTTCCCGGCGCCGGCGAAGACGCCGGTCGTCGATCAGCCCGCAACTCCTACGCCTGCTCCCGCCGCCGTGCCTGCCGTCGAGCAGGCGCAGCCGTTGCCGAAAGTCGAATCCGGCTGAGAGCGCTCGCCGGCGCTGGCGAACTGGTGTTATATCCAGTAGCATCGCCGCATGAGCTCCCCCACGCGTCCCACAGTCCGCACCGGCCGCGGCGCGGTGTCCAATCCCACGGGGCGCTTCGAAGCGACACGCAGCGAAGCCGTGGACGACGGCTGGGGCAGTCTCGACGAAGAGCTGCCGCCGCTCGCGACGATCGTGCAGCCCGAGCCGGCGCGCTCGATCATCTCGCGCAACGACTCGCCGGACATTTCATTCGACCAGTCGATCAATCCGTACCGCGGCTGCGAGCATGGATGCATCTACTGCCTCGATGGCGACACCCGGATCCTCATGGCGGACGGCAGCGACAAGCGGCTGTCCGAGCTGGTTGCGGGCGACCAGATCTGCGGCACTGAAAAACGTGGGCACTATCGGCGTTACGTGCCCACGCAGGTGCTCGCTCACTGGCGCACCGTCAAGCCCGTCTATCGAATCGCGCTCGCGGACGGCACCGAGCTGCGCGCGAGCGGCGATCATCGCTTCCTGACCGAGCGCGGCTGGAAGCTCGTCTCGCGTGGCGAGGGTGTGCGCCAGCGTCCCTGTCTCACGCTCAACGATACGTTGATGGGATTCGGCGCGACGCGCGGGGTGTCCAGTCTCGAGGCGCGGGCTGTCGAATCCAGCGCGAGCCTCGAAATCGTCGAGATCGAGCCGCTCGGGCACGAGGCCGAGCTCTTCGACATCACCACCGGTACCGGCGACTTCATCGCGAACGGCGTGATCAGTCATAACTGCTATGCCCGTCCCTCGCACGCCTATCTCAATCTCTCGCCCGGGCTCGATTTCGAGACGCGCCTGTTCTACAAGCAGGACGCAGCGCGCTTGCTGGAGCAGGAGCTGGCAGCGCCGCGTTACCGCTGCTCGCCGATTACGATCGGCGCGAACACGGATCCCTATCAGCCGATCGAGCGCGAGTATCGCGTCACGCGCAGCATCATCGAAGTGCTGGCGAAGCATCGCCATCCGTTTTCGATCATCACAAAGAGCGCGATGATCGAGCGCGACATCGATCTGCTTGCGCCGCTCGCGGCGGACAATCTCGTGTACGCGCTGATCAGCGTGACGACGCTGTCGAACGAATTGAAGCGCACGCTCGAGCCGCGAACTGCTTCGCCCGCGGCGCGGCTGCGCGCAATCCGCAACCTGCACGAAGCGGGAATTCCAGTCGGCGTGATGGTGGCGCCGATCATTCCGGTGCTCACCGACGCGGAGCTCGAGCGCATTCTCGCGGCTGCGGTCGCATCCGGCGCGCGCTCCGCAGCATACGTTCTGTTGAGGTTGCCGCACGAGCTCAAAGATCTGTTTCGCGAATGGCTCGATCACAACGAGCCGTTGAAGGCGAAGCACGTGATGTCGCGGCTGCAGGCGATGCGCGGCGGTCGCGACAACGATCCTCGCTTCGGCGCGCGCCAGCGTGGCGAAGGCGAGTATGCCGAGCTTCTCGCGCGTCGCTTCGCTACGGCGTGCGCACGCCTCGGGCTCGAGCAGCGCGAACGCTTCTCGCACAATCTGACGCTGTTCCGTCCGCCGGTGCTTGGGCCGCAGCAGATGTCGCTGCTTCAAGACGATTGAGTGCGGCGCGCGCGCATTTGACATCTGCGAACGGCGGAACGTTGTGCGCTTTCCCGGCATTGACTGCGGGACGGTTGGCGTATACTCGATTCGACCCGCCTGGAGAGTCAGCATGCAATCCGTCTATGCCCGTCGCGCCCTGCGCTTCGCCGTCGCCGTCGCTTTGTGCTCCAGCGCCGCCGGTTGTATGACTGCCAAGATCGAGGAGATGCGTGAGGCGCCGACGCAAATCAGCGCCGACGAGGCAATCGTGCTGCTGGCGAAGCCGCATCTGGAAGGCACGGGCACCGAAGGCAAATTCCTCGATTGCCTGGAGCGCGAGCTGGTCGGCGAGAGCGTCTCTGCGGACGTTGCCGACCGGCAACGCGCCGGCAAGAAATTCGAGCCGCGCAGCAGCCTGAAGAACGGGCCGTTCCAGATTTACGCGGACCACACTTTCGTCGACGCGCTGTATCCGTGGCTGGAGCCGAGCACGGCGCCGGCCAACGCGCAGGGCTTCAGCACGTTCCTGGCGCGGCCGGGCGTGACCGATCGGGTGAATTCGATGGGCGTGCGTTACATCGTGTGGGTCGACGGCGTTACGCAGAAGACGGACGGCGGCGGCAGCATCGCCTGTGCGGCGGGTCCCGGCGGCGCCGGTTGCCTCGGCCTCGGCTGGTGGGAGAAGACCTCCGACTACGAGGCGACGATCTGGGATCTGAAGCAGGGCGTCAGTGCCGGGAGCCTGACGACCGACGTGAAGGGCACGTCGGTGATGATCGGAGCGATCGCGCCGATTCCGTTGATCGCGCCGGTGCAGAGCACGGCCTGTGACCGGCTCGCGGGCCAGCTCAAGGCTTTCCTCGTCGGCTCCAGCAACGAGGAGAACACGGTGGTGTCGCGGCCGCAGTAGTCGATCTCCTTGCCCCGCGCGATTGAACCTGCGGTGGGCGGCGCGGATCGAATGTTAGCTGGTGAGAGCGGTCAGCCCGCGTTCAGCTGACGGGTCGCAGAGTCATTGGCGGCGCGAGCCGTGGGCGATGCGGCTGCGGGGAACGAGGAGAAACGATGCACATTCAGCGCTCGCGCAGGCCATTGCCCGTCGTCGCCGCACAGGTGACGGCGATCGGCGCAGTGTGCGCCTTCCTGATGGGCGGCTGCCCGAGTCAGCAGTCCTCTTCCTCGTCGATGCCTTCGTCTTCGATGCCGAGCGGCTCCTCCGGTGGCAGCTCCGGTAGCAGCGGCGGCAGCTCCGGCGGCGGCGGTCGCTCGTCGAGCATGCCCTCGCCTTCCTCGAGTGGTGGCGGCGGCGGCTCATCGATGCCGAGCTCGCCCGGCGGCAGTCAATCTTCTTCCTCGTCCGGCGGCCGCAGCGGCGGTGCGTCGGCTTCCATGCCAGGGCAGAGCGGCGGCGGGCAGCAGGGCGGTTCCAGCTCCAGTGGCAGCTCGGGCGGCAGCTCCGGCGGCGCGCAGGCCGGCGGCCAGAGCGGCGGTAGTCAGAGCGGTGGTCAAAGCGGCGGCCAGAGTGGCGGTCAAAGCGGTGGCCAGAGCGGTGGCCAGAGCGGCGGTCCGAACATGTCGGTCGGCTTGCCCGGTGGCCTGCCGAGCGTCGGCATCCCGATGCCGAGCACTGGCGGTCAGAGTGGCGGCGGTGGTGGCGCACAGGGTAGCCCCCAGAGCAGCAGCTCTCCCGACGGCAGCGGCGGCTCGGGCGGCGGCACACCGCAGGAGAGCATCTTCAAAGGCTCGAGCGGCGGCGGCGGAGCCCAATCTCAGAGTGCCGGTGGTGGTGCTGCCGGTGGCGGTGCTGCGGGCGGTGGCGGTGCTGCTGGTGGTGGTGCGGCAGGTGGTGCTGCGGGAGGCGGTGGAGCGTCAGGCGGCGGCGGTTCTGCCGGCGGCATGCCGAACTCCGGCGCAGGCGGTGGCGGCGGTGCTGCCGGGAGTGCGGGCGGCTATCCGTCTTCAGGTGGTGCCGGCGGCGGCGCGGCCGGTTCAGGCTCACAGGGCGGCGGCGGCGGTGGGATGACCACCGGTGAGCGCACTGCGCAGATCGACCGTGAACTAGATACGTCGCTGGGCGTTTTCGATGGGCGGCTGCGCACCGAGCAGGAAACCATCGCGGGTCAGCGCGGTGGGCGTGGCGGCTCCGGTGGCGGCGCGCAGGGCGGCGACGAAGGCGGCGGCAACAGCGGTAACGGTGGCAACGGCGCCAATGGCAACGGCGACGGCACGAATGGTCAAGGCGGTGCGGCCGGCGGACAGCAAGGCGGCGCCTCGGGCGGCCAGGGGCAAGGCTCCGGCCAGGGTCAGGGCAATGCTGCGGGCGGCAACGGCAAGCAAGGCGGTGGCGGTGGTGTCGGCGGCGGCGTCGGTGGCGGCAGCGGCCCGAACACTGTGCCGGCCGATATTCCCGACGGCAGCGACGACGACATCGTCGCGCGCCAGCTGCGCGAGGCCGCGCAGAAGGAAACCGATCCGGAGCTGCGCGAGAAGCTGTGGCAGGAATATCGCGACTACAAGAAGAACACGGGCTGAGGTGACGGGGGCAGTTCTGCAGATGGTCATACGCACATGAATCGCTCGATCGCACTTCTGGTCCTGGCCGCGGCCGCGCTCGGCACCGCGGGCTGTGTCACGCACGAAACCAGGCCGCAGGCGCGCATCAACGCGATTCAGGCCTCGCAGGAGATTCCGCAGGATCAGCTGCTCGACGTCGCCGTGCGGCTGTTCGACGAAAACACGCCGAAGGACGAGAAGAAGCTCGAGCAGGAGCACATCTTCCCGGACGTGCGCAAGGCCGAGGCGCGCTATTTCCCGATGCAGATCCGCAATACGCTGGAAGGCACCGGCCAGTGGGGCCAGGTGCGCGTGGTGCCGCAGGACGCGGATGCGCTCGACGTGCAGCTCTCCGGCAAGATCATCGAATCGAACGGGCAGCTGCTGCGCATCGACATCACGGCCGCCGACGCCACGGGGCGCGTGTGGTTCAAGCGTGAATATCAGCAGACCGCGGATACGCGCTCGTACAAGGACCAGAGCGGCCAGCCGCGCGATCCGTTCCAGAATCTCTACAGCACGCTCGCCAACGACCTGCTCGCTTACCGGCAGCAGCTGCAGGCGGCGGACCTGGAGAACGTGCGGCGCGTTTCCGAGCTGCGCTTCGCCAAGGACCTCGCGCCGTACGCGTTCGACCCGTATCTCGCGCAGGACAAGAAGAAGGGCATGTACCAGGTGGTGCGCCTGCCCGCGGACGACGATCCGCTGGTCGTGCGCATGGACCGCATCCGCGAGCGCGACTACGCGCTGCTCGACACCATCAACGAGCACTACTCGCTGTTCGCGGAGAACATGTCCGAGCCGTACACCAACTGGCGGCGCTACAGCTATGCGGAGCTCGAGGCGGAGGACGAAGCGAAGCGCTCGGCGCTGACGCGCAAGCTCCTCGGCGCCGCGGCGATCGTCGGCGGCCTGGTCGTCGGCTCCGAGGCGAACACTTATGCCGGGCAGGCTGCGGCCACCGGCGCGATTTTTGGCGGCGCGTATGCGGTGAAGAGCGGCTTCGACAAGGGCGCGGAAGTGAAGATGCACTCCGACTCGCTCAAGCAGCTCGGGGAATCCTTCCAGGCCGAAGTTCAGCCGATGGTCGTCGAGGTCGAAGGGCGCACTCTGCAGCTGCGCGGCACGGCCGAAGAGCAGTATCACGAGTGGCGGCGACTGCTGAAGGAACTCTACGAGAACGAGACCGGCCAGCCGGTCCAGGCGCCCGCAGCGGCCGAACCTGCCGCACCCGTGCCGAACGGCGGGTAGGCGCGCGCACCGGATTCTTCGACACGACACATTGGCACATGCTGGAGAGCGGGCAGGAACTGTCTGCCAGATTCGTTCTGGTCCGGCGTCTGGGCGCCGGCGGGAGCGGTGAGGTCTGGCTCGCCCAGGATCGCGAGCGCGGCTGCTTCGTTGCGCTGAAGATCCTGCGCAATGACCTGATGTGCGACGACGCGGCGAGCGCGGCGTTGCAGCGCGAGTGCGAGCACGTCCAGGCGCTCACGCATCCGAACATCCTGCGCGTCGACGGGCTGCATCGCTCGCAGCGGCATGCCTGGATCGCGATGGAGTACGCATCGGGCGGCGATCTGTCGCAGCTGCGCGGCCGTGGCTATGTCGAGATCGTGCGTGCTGTGGCGCCGATTGCCGCTGCGCTCGCGCATGCGCATCGCGCCGGTATCGTTCATCGCGACGTGAAGCCGTCGAACGTGCTGCTGTCGTCCGATGGTGCCCCGCGGCTCGCCGACTTCGGCATCGCGCTGATGATGTCGGCGCAGCCTGCAGCGAATGCCGGGCGCGGCTCGCCGCACAGCATGAGCCCGCAGCAGGCCGCGGGCGAGCCGGCGAGCGCTGCCGACGACCTCTACGGCTTCGGCGCGCTGCTGTACGAATTGTTGTCGGGCTATCCGCCGTCTTACGGTAGTGGCAAGCTCGCTGCTACACCAGGTCAGAAGATCGCGGCATTGCCAGCATCGGTGCCGCAGCCGCTCGCACGACTCGTCTCCAGGCTCCTCGCCGAAGCTCCGGCGGACAGGCCCGCCGACATGGCAAGCGTCGAGACCGAGCTCGCTGCCGTGCTGGCCGCGCCGTCCCTTGCACCGGACGAGCCCGTGAATCAGTCAACACAGAATTCCACGCAGGTTCGCATCGCGCCGCCGAGCATGCGGGCGCCTGCCGCGCAGGGCGAGCCGCTGCGCGGCGAATGGCAGCGGTCGACGGCGCAGCATACGGACGCCGACGATTTGCGCCGCCAGGGCTTCCGCCGCGGAATCGGTGCCGCGGCGATCGCCATCGGCATCGTCGGCATCGCACTGGTGTTCTTCGCGCTGCCGCGCTGGGTAGGTACGCAGGAACCGGCGCGCTACACGCAGGCAGCATCGAAAGTACCGGCGAAGCCGACGGCGGAAGCGAAGGAAAAGAAAGAGCTCGACTTCGCAGCGCTGGCGCGCGCCAAGCAGGATGCGGACGATCGGCGCGGACCGATCGACGAGCGCCTGAAGAAGCTCGCGGCACGCGCTGCCGAGCAGTGGGGCGGCCAGGACTTCAAGCGCGCGAACGAGGAGCTCGCGGCCGGCGACAAGGATTACGAAGCGCGCGAATACATCACCGCTCTCGAGCATTTCACGGCAGTCGAGCCGCTGCTGACGAATCTCGAGAAGCGCGCTGGCGAAGTCCTGAGCGAGCAACTCAAAGCCGGTGCGACGGCATTGCAGGAAGGACGCTCCGCCGACGCCAGGACTGCGTTCGAGCTCGCCGCGAAGATCGAGCCCGGCAACAAGGTCGCCGAGCACGGACTGAAGCGCGCGGCGACACTCGATGAGGTCCTGAACCTCGTCGCGACCGCCGAGCGCATGGAAAAGGAATCGAATCCCGGCGGCGCACTCGAGCAGTTTCGCAAAGCGCTGACGCTCGATGCCGAGGCGCCGCGCGCCGCCGACGGCGTGGCACGCATCGAGGCCCAGTTCGCCTCGGACGCGTTCGCCAGCACGATGGCGCGCGGCTACGCGGCGCTCGCGAAGGCAGACTACGCCGGCGCGCGCTCGGCGTTCGAAGCAGCGCGTCGCGTGCGGCCGAATGCTCCGGAGATTCCGCAGGCGCTGCGGCAGATCGAGCAGGAGCAACGCACCAATGTGATTTCGGCGAAGCTCGCCGCTGCCCAGGAGCATGAAGCGAACGAGCGCTGGGCCGATGCTCTGAAGGAATACCGCGCCGTCGCCGAGCTCGATTCCACCGTGGCCGCTTCGCAGGAAGGCATTGCGAGAGTCACGCCGCGCGCTGCGCTCAACGAGCAGTTCGAGCTCTACATCACGCAGCCGGAACGGCTCTTCAGCCAGCCAGTGCGCGCAGCCGCTCGCGACACGCTGGCGCGTGCCGCGAGCATCGCGAGTCCCGGTCCGGTGCTGCAGAAGCAGATGGCAACCTTGAAGGACTGGGTTGCCCGCGCCGACGTGCCCGTGGCGATCGCGCTGCAGTCGGACAACATTACGCAGGTCACCATCTATCGTGTCGGCTCGCTGGGGACGTTCGCCGAGCGCTCGCTCCAGCTCGTTCCCGGCAGCTATACCGTCGTCGGCACACGACCCGGCTATCGCGACGTGCGTCGCGAGATCAACGTGCGCCCCGGCGGGGCGGCGCAGCCGGTCGTGATCCGCTGTGAGGATCGCATTTGAGCGCGCTCGTCGTTCGCGAATCGCTGGGCGAGCGCCGCTTCGCGGCCGCCGACTTTCCCATTGCAGTCGGCGGCAGCGGCAGCGCGATCGTGATGGCCGGACGTCCGCCCGGGACGGAGGCCTATCTCGGCCTGCACGAGGATCAGTTGTTCGTGCAGCCCGTCGACGGCGTCGAGGTGCTGCACAACGGCGTGCCGGTGCGCAACTCCACCTGGCTGCGCAGCGGCGACGTCGTGAACCTCGGCGCCGCGCGCCTGCGCATAGCTGCCAACGACGACGAGCTCGTGGTCGAAGTCGACGACGGCAGCAGCGGGAACATCACGGCGCCGCCGATCGTTCCGGCGAGCGCGCGGTTGCAGGGCTCGAGCGACGGCGAAGCGGAGCGAATCGAAGCGATTCGCTTTCGTGCCTCCGCAGCGCTCGAGCCGTCGCGCCGCATTTCGCTCAGCCCGCTGCGCGTCGCGCTGGCCGCCGTTGCGGTCGTCGCCGGCATCGTGCTGTGGTTCATCTTCACCGCCACCTCGGTGGTCGTGAGCACGAGCCCGACCGCGGCGGACGTGGACATCTCCGGCGGGCTGCCCGCCGTGCATCTCGGAGATCGCGTGCTGCTGCGTCCAGGCAAATACCGCGTCCGCGCCGAGCACGCCGGCTATTCGCCTGCGGAGCTGCCGATCGACGTCACGAACGCCGCCAACCAGCAGTTCACGCTGAAGCTCGCCAAGCTGCCGGGGCGGCTGCGCATCGACGCGCCCACCGCGCGAGTGACGATCGATGGCAAGGAAGCAGGCAACGCGCCCGGCGATTTCGTGCTCGCGGCCGGACGTCACAGCATCGCGATCGCGGCCGAGCGCTATCAACCGTTCAGCACCGACGTCGATGTCGAGGGGCTCGGCAAGACGCAGACGTTCAAGCCGTCGCTCGTGCCGGGCTGGGGCGTCGTGACCGTGACGTCCGAGCCCGCCGGCGCGCAGCTGCTGGTCAACGGGCAGCCGCAAGGCGTAACGCCGCTCAAGGCGGAGATCATGGCGGGTGCGCATCCGGTGGAGCTGCGCCTCGAAGGCTTCAAGCCCTGGACGACCGACATCCAGGTGAAAGCGAACGAGCCGCTGGCGCTCGGCCCGGTGAAGCTCGGCCTGCCGGACGGACGGCTCGCAGTGCGCTCGGATCCTTCCGGCGCCAGCGTTTCGGTCGCGGGCGTGTATCGCGGTCAGACGCCGCTCGACCTGGAGCTGCGTCCCGACATCGCCCAGAGCGTCGTGCTCACGCGGCCCGGCTACGAAGCCGCGACGCGGCAAGTCTCGATGAGCGCCGGCGAGCAGCGCACGCTCTCAGTGCAGCTCAGCGGCGTGTTCGGCGAAGTCGCGGTGCGTGCACAGCCCGCCGATGCGCAGCTGTACATCGACGGCAAGCTCAGCGGCGCCGCGAACCAGACGCTGCGCTTGGTGGCGACCACGCATGACATCGAGATCCGCAAGGCCGGCTTCGTCGACTACAAGACCAGCGTGACGCCGCGCCCCGGCGTGCAGCAGCGCGTCGAAGCGACGTTACTCACGCCGGAACAGTCGCGCATCGCCGCAACGCCTGCGGTCATCAAGACCAAGTTCGATCAACAGCTGCGCCTGATGCCGATCGGGCGCTACACGATGGGCAGCCCGCGGCGCGAGCCGGGGCGCCGCGCGAACGAGCAGCAGCGCGACGTCGAGTTCAAGCGCGGCTTCTACATGGCCGTCACCGAAGTCACCAACGGGCAGTTCCGCCGCTTCAAGCCCGAGCACCGCTCGGGCATCGTCGGCAATCACACGCTCGACCTCGACAACCAGCCGGTCGTGGCGATCACCTGGATGGAAGCCGCGCTGTACTGCAACTGGCTGTCGGAGCAGGAAGGCCTGCCGCCCGCCTACGAAAAGAAGGGCGAGACGCTGGTTGCGGTGAATCCCATGACAAAGGGCTACCGGCTGCCGTCGGACGCCGAATGGGAATGGGCCGCGCGCTACGCGGGCGGCGGCAAGCTGCGGCGCTATCCGTGGGGCGACACGCTGCCGGTCGCGCCGCGCTCGGGAAATTATGCGGACGTCATGGCACGACTGATCGTCACGGATGTCATTCCGGACTACGACGACGGCTACGCGGCCTCGGCGCCGGTCGGCAAATTCCCGCCGAACACGCTCGGCCTGCAGGACCTCGGCGGCAATGTCGCCGAGTGGGTGCACGACTACTACACTGTGACCGTGGATTCGAGCCAGCTGCAGACCGACCCGCTCGGGCCGGCGGACGGCAAGCAGCACGTCATCCGCGGCGCGAGCTGGAAGCAATCGGGTCTCACGGATCTGCGGCTCTCGGCGCGGGACTTCGGCGAAGGCGCCCGCAACGACGTCGGCTTCCGCGTCGCCCGCTATGCCGAGTGAACGACAGGTGCAACCATGAACCCCCCGATGCGAATGCTGATCCTGCTGGCCGTGTTCTGGGCCGCCGGTTCGCTGCTGCTCGCCGCGGAGTCGACATCGACATCGACGCCGAAACCGGCGCCTGCCGCTGCCACGCCCGCGGCAGGCGCAGCCGCGAAAGACGCCAAGGCCGCGAGCACCGACGACAAGAGCGCGGCGCAGACCGATGCGCCGGCCGCTGCGACGACCGATGACAAGGTCGTCGCCGGCAAAGGCAGCATCGCAGAGCAAGCCGCAGCGGCGCTGAAGGTCGCCGCCGAAGGCGACAAGAGCGCGGCCGCGAAGAGCGCCGAAGAGGATGCTGCCAAGGACGATGCGAGCGCGCCGCCGTCGGGCGGCACCGCGAAGGGACCTTCGCCGCAGCGCTTCGTGCCGTCCGAACAGGTCCGCGCCGACTTCGACGTTTCGTTCCCGATCGACATCTGACCGACTTCAAAGAGCAGCCCATGGTTACCGCAACCGCACCGATCCAGCGCCGCTTCAACTACCCGAGCGAGTTCTTCGTCACGCTGATCGCGCTCATCGTCACGGTGCTCGTGGTGCACGCCGCCTACGTCGCGTGGATCCGGCCGAACGGCGACGCGATCATCCAGGCGGAGCAGGCGCGCATGCGCAGCGATCCGAACTACGTGCCGGAGCGCTCGTTCTTCCTGGTGATCGATGCGCCGGAGCAGGAGGCCGAGATCATCCATTTCATCTGGGCGATCCTGATCATCGGCTACAAGGCGCTGCTGGTGCGGCGCGAGCGCAAGCTCCTCGATCGCGACCTGATCCACGTGCCCGAGGGCATCAAGGTATTGCCGGAGGACGCGAAGGATTACGCGCGGCAGCTGGAGCAGCTGCCGCCGGAAGAGAAGTCGATGCTGGTGGTGCGTGCCCTGCAGCGCACGCTCGATCGTTTCGCGGCCACGCGCAGCATCCGCGACTCCGCCGAGACCTCGCGCGCGGTCTGCGATTCGGAAGCCGACCGGCTCGACTCGGGTCTCGCGATGATCCGCTACATTGCGTGGGCGATTCCGGCCATCGGCTTCATCGGCACCGTGCGCCACATCGGCGACGCGCTCCTGCAGGCGCACAAGGCGGTCACCGGCGACATCACCAACGTGACTTCGAGCCTCGGCATCGCCTTCAACGCCACGTTCGTCGCGCTGTCGCTGACGATCGTGCTGATGTTCTTCCTGCACCAGCTGCAGCAGGCCCAGGAAGGATTCGTGCACAACACGGATCACTGGATCGATCAGCATCTCATCCGGCACATGCAGGTGAGATAACTTGCTCGCGCTCGAGCTCATAGACTCAGGCCTGCTGCTCGCCCGCCGCCGCGGCGACGGCAGCGAGGTGCTGGCCGAAGCGCCGGGCCTCGCGGTCCTCGACGACGACAGGACGCGCACCGGGCGCGAAGCGGCCGAGCGCGTGCGGTTGATGCCGCTGCTCGCGAACACGAACTTCTGGCGCGGGTTGAGCACCGAGCAGCTCACGCGGCCTTCGCGTCTTGCGCGCACCACAGCAGACATTGCATTTGTCCAAGCCGAAGCGCTGCTCGGGCCGTACAAGGCGCAAGGCGAGAGCGTGCTGCTCGCCGTGCCGGCCGGCTACGGTCGCGAGCAGCTCGCGCTGCTGCTCGGGGTGATCAACGAGACCGGCGTGCGCGTCGCGGGCCTGGTCGATGCAGGGCTGGCCGCGTGCAGTCTCGAAGCTGCACCGGCGCGCGCGTTGCACCTCGACCTCGAGCTGCACCAGGCGATCCTGACGGTGCTCGAATACGCTGGCGGCGAGCGTCCGGGTCTCAAGCGCAGCCGCTACGAGATCGCGCTACGCCACGGCGTGCTCGACCTGCAGCAGACGCTGATGCAGTTCATCGCCGAGACCTTCATCCGCAAGACCCGCTTCGATCCGCTGCACGATGCGAGCACCGAGCAGCGCCTGGTCGACAGCCTGCCGGCATGGCTCGGCGAGCTGCGCGAGCAGGAGCGGATCACGCTGACCATGCAGTTCGGCGACCGGCCGCTGGAAGTGGAGATCGAGCGCGAGCAGCTGATCGCGGCGCTCGAGCCGCACTATGTCGAGCTGTTGCGGCTCGTGCAGGGCGCGCGCGTCGCAGGCATGCAGATCCAGCTGCGACTCGCGCCGCGCATCGCCGTCTTCCCGGGGCTGGTCGAGCGCTTCGGAACGCTGCGCGATTGCGAAGTTCGCCTGCTGCCGCATGGCGCGGCGGCGCTCGGCACGCTGGAGTACGAAGCCGCGATCAGCCGGCCTGACGCGTTGGCGCTGGTGTATCACCTGCCGATACCGCGCGCCGCGGGCGAGGAGTCCGCGCCGGCGCCCGCCGAAGCGACGCCCGCGCCGCTGCGTCCCACGCATCTGCTGTTCCAGGGACGCGCGTGGCGCATCTCCGAGCATCCGCTCGTGATCGGCTGGTCGGTCGCCGAGCAGCGCCGCGCGCTGCAGCTGCCGAGCTCTTCGCCCGGCCTGTCGCGCTCGCATTGCACGGTCGTGCGGCGTAATGGCGCCGTCATGGTCGAAGACCACAGTACCTACGGCTCATACGTAAACGAAGAACGAGTGGCCGGCCGCACGGCACTTACGGTGGGCGACCGGCTGCGCCTGGGCTCGCCCGGCGTCACGCTCGAGCTGATTCAACTGGTGAACGACGATGGCGCGCCGCAAGACTGAAGTCTTCAGCATGTCGTTCCTCGACTGCATCACCTGTGCATTCGGGTCGGTGGTGCTCGTCTACGTGTTGATCAGCGCGCAGGGCGGCCTGCGCAAGATGAGCGAGAACCAGACGCAGCGCGCCGAGGTCTCGAAGCTCGAGGAGCAGGTGCTGGAGGGCTACCAGCGGCTGGTGCAGCTGCGCAACTCGATGCTCCAGACCGAAGCCGAGCAGGTGAAAACCGAAGGGCTCGGCACTCGCGTCATGACCGAGACGGAGCGTCTCAAGGTCGAGCTCGCCGATTCCGACAAGGAAACGCTGTCGCGGCGCGAGGCCATCGAGCGGCTCAAGGCCGACCTCAAGTCGCTCGAAGAGGGCGCACGCCGCCTGGAAGGCGCGAGCCAGGATTCGAGTGCGACCGGCACGCGCGTGCGCGGCTTCATCGGCACCGGCGACCGGCAGTACCTGACCGGGTTGAAAGTCGGCGGCGAGCACATCCTGGTGCTGGTCGACGTCTCCGCGAGCATGCTCGATGAGACCGTCGTGAACGTCCTGCGCATGCGCAACATGTCCGAGACGCGCAAGCTGATGTCGGACAAGTGGCGCCGCACGCTGTCGACCGTCGACTGGATCGCGGCGCAGCTGCCGCTCGAATCGCAGTTCCAGCTGTACGCCTTCAACACCAAGACCTGGGCGCTGCCGCCGAACAGCGACGGCAAATGGCTCAAGGCCAACGACCCGAACGCGCTGAGCGAAGGTCTGCAGGCGTTGCACAAGGTGGTGCCGAAGGAGGGCACCAGCATCGAGAACGCCATCACCGCGCTGAACGCGCTCAACCCGCGGCCCGACAACGTGATCATGATCACCGACGGGCTGCCGACGCAGGGCGCGAGCGCGCCGCTGATCCGCAAGACCGTCGACGGCGACGACCGCCTCAAGCTGTTCCAGCGCGCGTTCGCGAAGTATCCGCGCGGCGTGCCGTTCAACGTGATCCTGATGCCGATGGAAGGCGATCCGAACGCGCCGAGCGCGTTCTGGGTGGCGGCGCGCGCCACCGGCGGCTCGTTCCTGAGTCCTTCCAAGGACTGGCCGTAGCAGCGCTGTTTTAACTTATGGCACGACGTCTCAAACGCCGCGAAACCGAGATCTTCAGCATCTCGTTCCTGGACTGCATCACCTGCGGCCTGGGCTCCGTGGTGCTGCTGCTGGTGCTCAGCAACCTGCGCTCGCCGGAGATCGAGCAGTCGCAGGAGGATCTGCAGCAGCAGCTGCTGAAGCTGCAGGACGAGCTGATCGACATCCAGGGCCAGAGCGACATCCTGAACCGCGACCTGAAGGCGAAGCAGATCCAGCTGTCCGACGAGAAGCAGCGCATCGCGCGGCTGCAGGGCGACCTGAGCGACGTGCGAGGCAAGTTTCGGGCCTCCAAGCAGGAGGCGGACGTCGCCAATCAGCTGGAGGGCCGGCTTGCTTCCGCACAGCAGACGCTCACGGAGGAGATGAAGCGGCTGCTCGGCCAGGGCTTCCGCCGCAAGAAGGATGACGCCATCGGCGGCATTCCGGTCGACAGCGAGTACATCATCTTCTGCATCGACACCTCGGGCAGCATGTTCAACTATGCCTGGCCGATGATGCTCAAGAAGGTCGAGGAAACGCTCAACCTGTACCCGAAGGTGAAAGGTTTCCAGGTGATGAACGACGAAGGCGTCTACATGTTCACGGGATACCGCGGCAAGTGGATTCCCGACACCCCGACGCAGCGGCGCACGGTGATCGAGCGGCTGCGCACCTGGAACGCGTTCTCCAACTCGAGCCCGATCGAGGGCATCGTCGAGGCGATCCGTACCTACCACTCCAAGGACAAAAAGATTAGCGTGTATGTGTTCGGCGACGAATTCACGGGGTCGTCGATCGACTCGGTGGTCAAGGCCGTGGACATGATCAACCGCGAGGATGAAACCGGCGAGCGTCGCGTGCGTATTCATGCTATCGGCTTTCCCGTGCGTCCCGACGCGCCGCAGTTCACCAGCATCCGCTTCGCGACCCTGATGCGCATCCTCTGCCAACGCAACGGCGGCACCTTCGTCGGTCTCGACGAGCCGGAGCGCTCGGGCCCGCACTTCAGCATCGGCGCATTGACGCCCGCCGAGACCCAGGACCCGGCGCAACCGAGGCACTCGCCAACATGATGAGCACGCGCAGGAACTACACACGGGGCGCGCAGCTCCCGCGCGGGCTCGGCGCCCTGGTCCTCGCACTGGCGCTGGTGGCGCTGGCGGGCTGCGGACCGGTGCGGCTGATCGCCAACACCAACATCCCGACGCCGCTGGTCGTGAAGATGCCGATCGCGGTGGCGCTGTTCATCCCGAAGGAATTCTCCACCTACGTGCACAACGAGGAGCGCTGGAGCACCGACTGGCACGTCGAGCTGGGCAAAGCGCAGTCCGAAGGCATCACGCGCCTGATGAACGCGATGTTCGAGCGCGTCGTGGCGGTGGACAGCGTCGGCGCCGGCGCGAGCTCGGGCGTGCGTGCGATTCTCGAGCCCAGTATCGAAGAGTTTGCGTTCGTCACGCCGCGCGATGCCGCTTCGCCGTTCTTCGCGGTCAGCATCAAGTACCGCGTCAACATCTATCTGCCCGACGGCAAGCTCGCCGACTCGTGGGGATTCACCGGTTACGGCACCGCACCGGCCGAGGGTCTGTCGAGCGCGCCGCCGCTGCAGACAGCGACCGCCCTGGCCATGCGCGATGCCGGCGCGAAGCTCGCCGTGGAATTCCGCGAGCAGGCAACCGTGCGTGGCCTGCTGCCGGAAGGTGCTGTTTCAGTAGATTCGCGACCGGTCACCGGGCTGCCCGTGCCCTCCGACACCGGCTCGTCCAATGCTGCCGCGCCGTCCGATCCGGTCGCTCCGCAGGAGGACAGCGCGCCACCCGCCGCAACGCCGCCGGAGCAGGGCAGCAGCGAACCGCCGAAGAACGAGCCCGAGCAGGTCGTTCCCCCGGGCGTTGCCCAGGGGATTGTCCAGGACTTTTCCTAACGTCCGCCGTCGACGCTTTCCTTGCGCGTGCGGAACACTTCGCGACTGGTCAGGCCGGCAGTCGCGACCGGCTCGCCGTCGACGAACTTCGGACGAAAGCGCGCGGCGCGGATCGCGCTCAGTGCATCCCCGGCCTGGCGCGAAGTGCCGTTGCTGCTGGTAACTTTTGCATCCGACACTTCGCCCGCTTCGGTGACGTTGAACGCGACTTCGACGAAGCGTTCGTCGACCTGATCGGCCGGCAGCTCCAGGTATCGCGTCGCTTGTGTGGGCATCGGATAGTAGATGCGCACCGGGAAGCCGAGCGGATCGATCGCAGGAGCGGCCGGTGCAGACGTCGATGTCGCCGCAGGCGCCAGCGTGGCGCTCAATGCCGCCGCGCGGCGATAAAAGGGCAGCGCCTTGTCCGGCATATGCTTGATCTGGAACCAGTCGCCCGTCTGGATCAGCGTCGCCATCAGCGTGTCGTGCGCCGAGGGCGGCTGAGCCTCGAGGATCTGCAGGGCGCGCTCCAGCGACTTCTCGCCGTCGCTGCTCAGATACCGCGGGTTGATCGGTTTCTGCTCGTTGCTGGTCCCGTCGGCGTCGGTGGGCGCCCGCTCGCGGGCCTGCGTTCGCATGCCGAGCGTCGAACGGTACAGCTCCTGCGTGTAGGTGCGAGCGAGCGAGCGCAGCGGCTCGACGGCGCCTGCATCGTTCGGCCCGAGCTTCTGCTCGACCAGCTGCAGCGCGTGCCGGTAGATCGCGCGTGCGCCGGCGAAATCGCCGACGTCGGCGTGCCAGTCGCCGGCGAAGCACAGGAACGGCACCTGGCGCGGATCGCGCCGGCCGTAGGCGCGCTCGCCGAGCTGCATCAGGTAATTCACGTGCCGCTCGGCTTCCTCGGGACGGCCGACCTTGACCAGGCTTTCCGCGAGTTGCCGCAGCACCTTCTGCTGGCCGATGTCGAACAGGCCGTAGCTGCGACGGTCGATCAGCAACGCCCGCTCGAGCGGCGGCACCGCTTCGCGATGGCGGCCGCTCGCGGCCAGCGTGTAGCCCAGGCCGCGCAATGGATCGAGCAGCTTCGCGCTCGCTGCGCCGGCATATTGCTCGACGAGCTGCAACGCTTCGCTGAACGACGCTTCGGCGGCGGCGTAATCCCTGGCGCCGAGCTGGGCGTTACCGAGCAGCGAGAGCGACTCCGACAGCGCGAGAGGTTGCGGCGGAGTGCGCTCGCGTGCATCGGTAACCAGATGCTCGGCCGCGGCGACCGCGGCGCTCCAGTCCTTGCGGTCGAATTGCGCCCAGTATTCCTGCTCGGATTCGGGCCGCCGCGGCGCGTCCGCTGCCTGCGCGGCGGAGCAAGCGGCGAGCAGGATCGCGGCGGCGAGGCACAACGAGCGCGGCATGCGCAGCAGGCTACGACCTGCTGCGCACCGGCACAAGCCGCGTTTTCCTCTCGGCAGTTGACTCGTCATCGACAGATTTCTTTCAGCGCGCAGCGCTGCGCTCGTGCTTCTCGCCGTCGGCCATGGCAGCTCCCGGCGTGGGGTGCGGTGAGTCGAGCCGGCAAAGTAAGAGTGCGCCGCGCCGGCTGTCAATGCGAACACTCGCGCCTGCCGTGCGGGAACCTTCCGGCCTATCGTGAGCGTTACAACAGCCAAACAGCGGCCCGACTCCTCCCCCATGATCGATGACCCGCTCTGGTACAAGGACGCCATCATCTATCAGATGCACGTCAAGGCGTTCTACGACGCCAATGGCGACGGCATCGGCGACTTCGCCGGCCTGGCGCAGCGCCTCGACTACATCCAGGAGCTCGGCGTCAATACGCTGTGGCTGCTGCCCTTCTATCCGTCGCCGCTGCGCGACGACGGCTACGACATCGCCGACTACACCAACGTGCATCCCGACTACGGCACGCTGGAGGACTTCCGCGGCTTCGTGGCCGAGGCGCACCGGCGCGGGTTGAAGGTCATCACCGAGCTGGTCATCAATCACACCTCGGATCAGCACCCCTGGTTCCAGCGCGCGCGGCGCGCGCCGCCCGGCTCGCCCGAGCGCGAGTTCTACGTCTGGAGCGACAACGACAAGAAGTTCGCGGGCACGCGCATCATCTTCACCGACACCGAGAGCTCGAACTGGGCGTGGGACCCGCTCGCGGGTCAGTACTACTGGCATCGCTTCTTCTCGCACCAGCCCGACCTCAATCACAACAACCCGCGCGTCGTCGAGGCGGTGATCGAGGTCATGCGCTTCTGGATGGACCTGGGCGTGGATGGCATGCGGCTCGACGCCATTCCCTACCTGTGCGTGCGCGAGGGCACGAACAACGAGAACCTGCCGGAGACGCATGCGATCCTGAAGCGCATGCGCGCGGCGATGGACGCCGAGTACACCGGGCGCATGTTCCTCGCCGAGGCGAACCAGTGGCCCGAGGACGTGCGCGAGTACTTCGGCGACGGCGACGAGTGCCACATGGCGTATCACTTCCCGCTGATGCCGCGCATCTTCATGTCGGTGGCGCTCGAGGATCGCTATCCGATCGCCGAGATCATGCGCCAGACGCCGGACATACCCGAGAACTGCCAGTGGGCGATCTTCCTGCGCAATCACGACGAGCTGACGCTGGAGATGGTGACCGACCGCGAGCGCGACTACATGTACCGCATGTACGCGCAGGAGCCGCGCATGCGCGTCAACGTCGGCATCCGCCGGCGCCTCGCGACGCTGCTCGGCAACGACGTCGACCGCATCAAGCTGATGAACAGCATGCTGCTGTCGATGCCCGGCTCGCCGATCATCTACTACGGCGACGAGATCGGCATGGGCGACAACATCTACATCGGCGATCGCAACGGCGTGCGCACGCCGATGCAGTGGAGCATCGACCGCAACGCCGGCTTCTCGCGCGCCGATCCGCAGCGCCTGTACCTGCCGATCATCATGGACCCGATCTACGGCTACCAGGCTGTCAACGTCGAGGCGCAGAGCCGCGATCCCGGCTCGCTGCTCAACTGGACCCGGCGCATCCTCGCCGTGCGGCGCCAGCACCAGTGCTTCGGCCGCGGCACGCTCGAATTCGTGCGGCCGCAGAACCGCAAGATCATCGCGTACGTGCGCGCGCACGAGGGCGAGATCGTGCTGTGCGTCGCCAATCTGTCGCAGACCGCGCAGGCGGTCGAGCTGGACCTATCGAAATACAAGGGCCGCGTACCGGTCGAGCTGATGGGCCGCAACGCGTTCCCGCCGATCGGCGATCTGCCGTACTTCCTCACGCTCGCGGCGCACGGCTTCTTCTGGATGCTGCTCAGCGAGTCCGCGTCGCCGCCCTCATGGCACGTCGAGCGGCTGCCTGCAACCGAGCTGCCGGTGCTGGTGCTGGCACAGGAGCTCGCGACATTCCTGGCAGATCACGTCGGCGGACCGAGCGCCGGCAGCGTTGCGCGCCGCGCGCGCCAGCAGCTCGAGCAGGAAGTGCTGCCCGAGTTCCTGCGTCCGCGCAGCTGGTTCGCGCGCGACAATGGTGCCCTTGCGTCGACGCGGCTCGGGCCGGGGGCGCTGTGGCGCAACGAGCACCGGACGTTCCTGCTGTCGTTCGTGGAAGCCGAGCTCGGCGGCAAGCGCCAGCGCTACTTCCTGCCGCTCGCGCTCGCGTGGGAGGATGGGCAGGATACGGGCGCGCTGCGCACGGCGGAGTGGACGCTTGCGAAAGTGCGTGAGCATGCGCGCGTCGGCGTGCTGATCGACGCATTCGCCGATCCCGCTTTCTGCCTCGGTCTCGCACACTGCGTAGCTGCGAATGCAACCGTGCCGTTCGCGGGCGGCGAGTTGCAGTTCCGCTCGACCGGCGACGTGGCCGCGCTCGGCGCGATTCGCGGCACTTCGGTCAACCACGTCGGCGCCGACGCGACCAACACCAGCGTCATCCTCGACGAGTCGCTGTTCCTCAAGGCGTATCGCCGCGCCGAAGCCGGGCCGAACCCGGATGTCGAGATGACGAGCTTCCTGACGCGCGCCGGCTATCGCTCGATCGCGCCGCTGGCGGGCAGCGTCACGCTCGTCGCGGACCAGCCGACGGTGCTGGCCGCGCTGTTCGCCAGCGTGCGTCACCAGGGCGACGTCTGGACGTACACGCTCAACCATCTCGAGCGCTACGCGGCGACGATGTTCACGCAGGACGTCGTCGCGAGCGACTCGCCGCACGCGCTGTTCACTGCGCAGATGCACACTCTCGGCAGGCGCATCGGTCAAATGCATTGCGTCCTGTCGCGAGGCGGCGCCGAGGATCCGGCGTTCGCGACGGAGCCGCTCAACAGCGCCGATCAGGCGCGCTGGTACAGCGCGATCCATTTCGACGCGGACACCGCCCTGCGCCTGCTGCGCGAGCGCATGTGGAGCTTGCCCGAGGCGGCAGCGGCCGCAGCGCACGAGCTGGTGGAGCGGGCCGAGGCGCTGCTCGGACGCATCCGCGAGTTGTGCAGCGGCCCGGTCGCCGGCCTGAAGATGCGCCATCACGGCAACCTGCATCTCGGCAAGGTGCTGCTGGTCGCGGACGATCTGCTGATCACCGGCTTCGAAGGCAACGCCTCGCTGTCGATCGAGGAGCGCCGCCGCAAGGATTCGCCGCTGCGCGACGTTGCGACGGTGCTGCGCTCGTTCGACTACGCGCGCGCCAGCGCTCTGGATCGCGCCGGCCTCGGCCGGCCGGACCTGCGCGAGCCGTTGGCGCCGGCACTGAACGAATGGCTGCGGCAGACGACCGAGCTGTTCCTGCAAGGCTATCGTCGTGCAGCCGTGGAGTCGTCGTGCGTGCCCGCGGACGAGACGACGTTCGCGTCGTTGATCAGGCTGTTCGAACTGGAGTGCGCGTTGCGCGAGCTGCGCCAGGAGCTGGAGCGGCGGCCGGCGTGGACCGAGGTGCCGATGCGCGCGCTGCTGGGACTGATGTCGGGCTGAAGCCCGGGCTACTCGCCGAAATTCTCGGTCGTGTATCGGGCCGCGCGGATGCGCTCGGACCAGTAGCTCACGGGCCAGCCGCCTTTCATTTTGAGCTGACGCACGAACTGCAGCGGATCCGCGATGTGCTCCCACACCGCCGGCAGGAACGTCGCGCGCTGCGTCTCGGATTCGAGGATCAGTCCGTCGACGCCGGGCCGCAGCACCGCGAGCAACTCGTCCTCCGTGCTCACGTCGAGCGGCTCGGGAATCGTCAGCAGCGAAAGATGCAGGCTGACCTGCGGCCATTCCGCTGCAGTGAGCGGCGGGAACCGATAGTCGCTGAACGCGGCTGCCCATGCGTTGCGCCAGACGTCTTCAGCGAGCGGCCGCGGTGCGTCGAGAGTGCCGCAGCAGCCGCGCAGCTCGGAGCCATGGCGCAATGTCACGAACGACGAGCGCCGAACGGCGAGTGCGGGCGACAGCAAGGTCTGAGTGAACGGCGCAAGTTTGCCGGCCGGCTGGCTCTGCGCGAGCGCGGAGTCGATCGATGCGCGGGCGAGCGTGAGCAGCTCGCGACGCTCAGGCGTTGCCAGGCTCATGGACCGCGAACGCTCCGTAACCCACGACTCTCGACCGGTCGCCGGCGGTATCTCCTGAATTGCAGCGCGCGATCTCGGAGATCGGCAGCCGGCGCTGCCCGGCGAGATGTAGCAGACCATTGATGCCGACGGCGCCGCAGGCCTGCTCGCCGGCGAGTGTCGCAGCGCCCCGCAGGATTGCGGCGCTGGTGGCGGCATCGATCTGCCGCGCTTGCTCGTACGCGTGGTAGTGGCTCAGATCCGAGCTCACCAGCACCAGCGTCGCGGCGTCCCCCCATGCCTGCGCCAGTGCCGCAGCGACGTGCTCAGGCGCTATCGTCCCGAGCACGAGCGGCAGCAGCGTGAACTCGTCGAACAGCAGCTGCAGGAAGGGCAGCTGCACTTCCAACGAATGCTCCTGCGCGTGCGGCGCGTCAGCCTCGACGACATCGCCGCGCTGTAGCAGCAGCGATTTCAGCTCGCGATCGATCTCGACGCGTCCGAGCGGCGTCGCGAAGGTGCTCGCGGCAGGCACTGCCATGCCGCGCAGATACACGCGATGACTCGGACCGATGAGAACGACGCGCCTGATCGCGTTGCGCCGTGCAGCGACGCTCGCGTATGCCGCAGCGGCGATGCCTCCGGAGTAGATGTAGCCGGCGTGCGGGACGATGAGAGCTTTCGGTGAAGCGCCCGCGGAATTTGTGGGGACCTGTCGAAGGTATTCCGACACCATGTCGCGCAGCTCGCGCGCGTCGTCCGGATAGAACAAGCCTGCGACCGCCGGCGGCCGAATGCTTGTGTTTCCTCGTTCGCGGAGCATGATGCGCGTATGTATCACCCGACCAAGTACTGGCACAAGCTCGACGACGGTCGTGTGCAATGCGACGTGTGTCCGCGTGCGTGCAAGATGCGCGAAGGCCAGCGTGGCCTGTGCTTCGTGCGCGGTGTCGAAGGCGGAGAGGTCAAGCTATACACCTACGGTCGCTCCAGCGGCTTCTGCGTGGATCCGATCGAGAAGAAGCCGTTGAACCATTTTCTGCCGGGAACCTCGGTGCTGTCGTTCGGCACGGCGGGTTGCTGTCTTGCTTGCAAATTTTGTCAAAATTGGGACATGAGCAAGTCGCGCGAGATGGACACGCTGGCGGATCGCGCGAGTCCGGAGCAGCTCGCAGCGGCCGCGCAGCGCCTCGGGTGCGCGAGCATCGCATACACGTACAACGATCCTGTCGTCTTCATGGAGTACGCGATCGACGTCGCAGACGCCTGTCGCGAGCGCGGCGTGCGCAGCGTCGCGGTGACCGCAGGTTACATGTGTTCAGCGCCGCGCGCGGAGTTCTATCGCCACATGGATGCCGCCAACGTCGATTTGAAAGGATTCACCGAGCGGTTCTATCGCAAGATCTGCGGCGCCGAGCTGGGCGAGGTGCTCGAGACGCTCGAATACCTGCACCACGAGACGCAGGTGTGGAGCGAGATCACTACGCTCCTGATCCCCGACGAGAACGACTCGAACGCCGAGCTCGAGCAGATGACCCGCTGGATCGCGGATAAGCTCGGCGCTGCCGTGCCGCTGCACTTCACGGCCTTTCATCCGGACTGGAAGATGATGGACAAGCAGCGCACGCCGGCCGCAACGCTGACGCGCGCGCGCGAGATCGCACTCAAGAATGGACTTCGCTACGTCTACACCGGGAATGTCCACGACCCGGCGGGTTCGAGCACCTACTGCGCCGGCTGCGGGGCTCGCGTGATCGAGCGCGACTGGTACTCGCTCGGCGAGTGGCGTCTCGATGCGCAGGGCCGCTGTCAGCAATGCGCCGCGCAGCTGCCTGGCGTCTTCGATAGTGCGCCGGGCACCTGGGGCGCGCGGCGCCTGCCGGTGAGGATCGCGACGTGAGGGAGAGAATGGGCGGCGTGAGCCGGGGACTCCGGCTCACGCCTGAGGCACTGCTGTTCAGTGCCCGATCCGCTGCGGATCTCTGCTAGAAGCGCCAGGCGCCGGAGAACCAGAACGCGTCGGCGTCGTCGATGCGGCTGGAGTCGATCCGCTGATACTCCAGGCGCGCGTTGAGACGCTGGAAGAACGTCATGCCGACGCCGCCGCCGTAAGTGAGGTCCTGCTCGCTCGAGCTGGAGTCGAACCCCGGCCCGTTGTCGAGATCCACCGACGCTTTCACGTCATAGAACAGGTAACCGATCTTGCCGAACAGCTCGACCGGGCCCAGCGGTATCGTGCCGACGATCGACGGCTCGAAGCCGCTGATCTTGGCGCTGAAATCGCCGCCGGAGCCGGCCGTGGTGAAGCGATCGCTCGGGCGGCCGAAGTCGACGTACGCCGCTTCGAGCGACAGGAACGGCGCGAACCGGTAGCCGACGAATGCCTTCCAGGCGGTGTCGTTGTCGTCGAGTCGCTCGATTGCCTCGTCCGTCTGGTCGACGTCATCGAGCTTCAGGTTGAACTGGCCCACGCCGCCGCCGACGTAGAAGCCTCGCTCGTTTTCCTGCGCAATGGCGCTGCCGCTCGCCAGCGCGCCGGCGGACGCGCCTGCGACCACCATTGCCAATACAACAGATCGATTCATGATCAACGTCTCCTGATGCCTTCGATGCCGGGCTCGCATGTGGCGTCGGCAACACACCGCGCGAGAGTGCGAGCTCGTGCCAGCAAAACGGTGCGGCGCGATGTGCGGTTCCGGATTTTTTCCGCGGCTGCGTGCGCGGTAAGAATCGGCCGTCAGAGAAGCAGCACAGCTGTGCGCGCCCGTCGTGGTGCGCGCGACACGCTGCTACTGACCGAAGACCCAGCGGATCAGCTCCGCCTGAATCGCTTCGCCGCTGCCGGTGTGCGCGCCGGGATGATTGACCATGATCACGACCACGTAGGTGCGCCCCGAAGCTGCGTTGACGAAGCCGGCGAGCGCGCTGACGTCGTCGATGCGTCCGGTCTTGAGACGGATGCGGCCGTGCATGCCGGGCGAGTTGAAGCGGTTGCGCAGCGTGCCGTCCGTGGCGGACAGCGGCAACGACGCAGCGAACTCGGGCATGAATGGACTGTGCCACGCGATGTCGAGCATCTCGCCCATGCCGCGCGCAGTAACGCGCTCGGTGCGCGACAGGCCCGAGCCGTTCTCCAGCACGAAGCCGCCGGCGTGGATGCCGCGCTTGGTCAGCCACGAGCGGATCGCGTTGCGGCCGCGCTCGACGCTGCCCGGCGCGCCGAACGTTTCGGCGCCCAGCGTCAGCAGCAGATGCCGCGCCATGACGTTGTTCGAGAACTTGTTGACGAGGCGGATGATCTCGGAGAGCGGCAGCGAGTCGAATTCGTAGAAGAGCTTGGCATCCGCGGGCACCGGCGCCAGGCGCGCCGCGCCGTCGAGCGCGCCGCCGGCCTGGTTCCACATCGTACGGAACGTTCCATAGGCGTAGTCCGGCGCGGTCATGATCGCGCGACTGATCGAATACACGCCGCACGCGACCGGGAACGTGCCGCGCACCACCAGCTTGTTCGGATCGCTCCGGTCGGGCATGTCGAACACCAGGCCGCCGTCGACGAAGTTGCAGCGGCCGGTGCCGAGGCGCACCTCGTTCTTCAGCGCCAGATTCGCCGGCAGCGGGCTGACGACGATCTGCGGCCGCGCGCGCTGGCCGAATGGATTCACCGTGAACCGCGAGCTCTGGAAATTCACCATCAGCGCGTCCGGCAGCACGTTGTAGCTGCGGAACGGCTGCGCATCGAAGTCGGCCCGGTTGTCCGCGATCGGCGCGAAGTAGGTGTTGTCGATGACGACGTCGCCGGTGATCTTCGCCAGGCCGCGCTCGCGCAGTCCTTGCACGAAGCTCCACCAGCGCTCGTCCGTCATGTACGGATCGCCGCCGCCGACCAGGTACAGGTCGCCGTACAGCACGCCGTGGTCGATGCGGCCAGCCGCGTACGCGCGTGTCTTCCACGTGTAGGCCGGCCCGAGCGAGTCGAGCGCCGCGAAGGTCGTCAGCACCTTGATCGTCGAGGCGGGGCTGCGCGGCGTCTCGCTGCCGAGATCGACGACCACCTCGTTCGTGCCCGCGTCGCGCACGTAGATGCTGACGTGCTGCGCCGGTACGCCGACGCGCGCCATCGCACGCGAGACGACGGGCGGCAGCTGTGCGCCGTGAGCGGGGAGACCATGCGTGCCGAGCGCCAGGAGCGCCGCCAGCGCAGTGAGACGGTTGAGCATTACGAAGACGTTCGAGCAGGGCCGGTGCAAGGATGAGTTTATACTGCGCGGCGCCTGGTTTTCGTTGGCCAGGCTCGGTCGGCGCGCAGCGGAGCGGCAATGCGGCGGTTGTGGAATACGTTTCTGAAGGGCCTGGTCGCGGTGCTGCCGGTGACCCTTACGGTCTACCTCGTGTGGTGGCTCGGCAGCACGGCCGAGCGGATCCTGAGCGGACCGCTGCGAGCGCTGTTGCCCGCGGATCGCTACTGGCCGGGGCTCGGCCTGCTGGTCGGCTTCCTGCTCGTGCTGCTCGTGGGCGTGCTGGTGAATGCATACGTCGTGCGCTATCTGCTGCGCATCGGCGAGGCGTTCCTCGCGCGCATTCCCATCGTCAAGACGATCTTCGGCGCCTTCAAGGACATTACGCAGTTCCTGCCGGCGGGCGGCAAGGAGCGCGAGCTGAAGCGTGTCGTGGTGTGGCGCTTCGGCAGCGCGCAGCTCGTCGGCTTCGTCACCGAAGAGCGCGTCAGCACCCGGTTGTTCGGCAGCAATGCCGAGGGACTGGTGGCCGTGTATTTCCCCATGAGCTACCAGATCGGCGGCTATACGCTGTACCTGCCGGTCACCGAGCTCACGGAGACGGACCTGTCGGTGCAGGAAGCGATGCGCATGGTGCTGATCGGCGGCGTCACGAGTCATACGGCCGAACCCGCGGCAGCGGCGCGCTAGGCTGCGGGAGGCGTCATGCTCGTCGGCCACGTGTCGGTCCGCGCGCCGTTTCCCTGGCGCACGCTGCTCGATTACTTCTCGCATCGGCTGATCCCGCAGTTCGAGCGCATCGAAGGCGATTGCTTCGTGCGGCAGCTCGGCGCGCGCACGATCAGCGTCGGCTACGACCCGGCCGCTGAGAAGCTCCAGGTCAGTGCGAACGGGCGCGTCAGGACGGACGACGTCCTCGCGAACATCAGCCGGCTGCTCGACGTGGCCTACGATGCGCAGCAGGTGCATCGTCATCTGCGACGCTCGCCCGTATTGAAGCGACGCATCGCGAACGTGCCCGGCATGCGGCCGCTCGGCTCCTGGTCGCCATTCGAGCTGTGCGTGCGCACGATCATCGGTCAGCAGGTGACGGTGGCAGCGGCGGGGACGTTGATGCGCCGACTGGTCGAGCGCTGCGGCTCGGTGACGCCGGAATGCGTCGCCGAAGCGGACTTCACTGCGATCGGCATGCCGGGGAAGCGAGTGGAGACGATTCGTACGTTCGCGCGCGCGGCGGGCGAAGGTCGCGTCGACTTTTCGCGGCCGTGGCCCGAAGTCGAAGACGCGCTCAAGGCGCTGCCGGGATTCGGTCCCTGGACCCGCGCGTATCTCGCGATCCGCATCGGCCGCGATCCGGATGCGTTTCCCGAAACGGACCTCGGCTTGATCCGCGCGGCGCAGGTCGGGTCGCCGGCGCAGCTGCTGGCGCTGGCGGATGCGTGGCGGCCATACCGGGCCTATGCGGCGACGTATCTGTGGGCGGTGAACGAGTCAGGCTGAAGCCCTGACTCCCGCACCTTGTGACCGGCGTCTCGACCTGCCAAATCTTGTCACCCGCGAATTGTGGCCGGTTTAACAATTCCTGCGTGTGCCGGGACGTACTCATTCGTAGTACTGCTAGCATCTGGGCCGGTCAAAGAAGCGCACCCATCGCTCGTGTCCGACGCAAATCTTCGACAACTTCGCATCCTGCACGTAGTCAGCTCCGGAGCCGTCGCGGCCGGGCTGCAGCAGTCGCTGTTGATGCCGTTGCTGACGCGCATGCCGAAGCAACGCGTCAAGACGCAGGTGGTCTGCCTCGCGCCCGGCGCCGTGCAGGCAGCCGTATTGCGCCAGAGCGGCGTGCCGGTCTACGACGTCGAGCTGTCGCGCCAGCGCTTTTCGTTCGGCGGCTTCGCCGAGCTGGTGAAGGCAGCGAAGGGCTTCCGGCCGGACGTCATCCACGCATGGGGTTACACCGCGCAGATTTTCGCCAACGCGGTCCGCAAGCGCTGCGATCGCACCACCAAGGTCGTGTGGACCGTCGGTAACACGGTGCCGCTGGCTCGCGGCGCCGGCATGATCGATCGCCAGAAGGTCAAGCGAGCCGCGAAGGCGGCGGTCACGGCGGATCGCATCGTGTACGCATCGGACTCCGGTGCCGCGCAACACCGCCGCGCAGGATTTCCGGAAAGCGACCAGCTGACGATTCCTCCCGGCATCGACGCGACGCGCTTCAAGCCGGATGCGGCCGCGCGCCGCCGGATCCGCGAGCAATTGCATCTCGGGCCGGACGCATTCGTCATCGGCATGGTCGCGCCGTTCCAGCCCGAGTACGACCACCCGACCTTCCTCAAGGGCGTCGGCGAGCTGATCAAGTCGAATCCGAACGTGGCCGTCGTGCTCGCCGGGCACGGCGTGCAGAAAGGCAACGCGCCGCTGATGGCGCTCGTCGGCGGCGGCACGCTCGGCACGCGCACGCTGCTGCTCGGCGAATGGTCGGACCTGTCCTCTCTGTTCAATGCATGCGACGTGGTCTGTTCGAGCGCACTCAACGACGGTGCACGCATGACGCTCGTGGCCGCGATGCTGTGCGGCGTGCCCTGCGTTGCGACCGGTATGGGCGCGCAAGGCGAAGTCATCGGACATTACGGCGTGGCGATCGAAGCCGGCAGTCCTGCAGCTTTCATCAAAGGTCTCCAGCGCGTGCTGCAGCTGACGCCGGAGAAGCGCGCAGCGATGGCGCAAGGCGCCCGCAAGCATGCGCTGCAGAATTACGTCTACGTGCGCTCGCTGCAGAGATATCTGCAGCTGTACTACGACCTGGTCGGCCGGCAGTCGCTGGTGAGCCAGGAGATGCCGACGCCGGAGATCGACGCCAGCGTGCCTGTGCCGGCCAAGGTCGGCGCAACCGTCGAATCGAAGAAGGCGCCGGTCACCGTCGCCGAGCTTTCCGACCCGGACTCGCTAGAGGCGAAGGTCACCGAGCATGCCGCCGAGTCGCTGCCGAAATGGCGTCTCGAGCAGGAACAGGAACGCACGCGCCGCGAGGAAGAGCTGACTCAGAAGATTGCCAGCACGCAATCCAGCGGCGACGTGCTGCAGGTATTCGAGGCGCAGATGGCGAAACCGCAGAGCGGCGCGGCGAACACCGAGCGCGCACGCGGTGTCGCGGAAGAAGTGGAAGAGCTGCTCTCGATGGAAGCGATTGCGACGCCGACAGCCGCTGCCCGACCGGCGCCGGTTGCGCCGAAGGCAGAGCCGCCGAAGGCGGCCGAGCCTGCGTCGGTCACGCAGCCGCTGGCTGCACTCGCATTGCTGGAGTCCCCGGTCGACCAGCCGAAGCAACCGACGCAGCTGGCGCTGCTCGGTAGCGACCCCGAGGTGACCGAGCCTTCGCTGCAGCTCGAATTGTTGCCGGATGACGTGAAGCGCGTCGCCGGCCAGTCGGGCTGAAGCCCGACCTACACGCGCCGCAGCGAAGCGGCGTCGCGCGCCAACTCCTCGATCCCTTTCCAGTCGCCGGCGCGAACGCGCTCGGCGGGTGCAACCCACGAGCCGCCTACGCACGCGACGTTCTTCAGTGCCAGGTAATCGGGCGCGGTGGCGCGTGTGATGCCGCCGGTCGGGCAGAACATCACCTGCGGAAACGGACCCGCGAACGCCTTGAGCATGTTCACGCCGCCGGCCTGTTGCGCGGGAAACAGCTTGAACGTGTCGTAACCCCAGCGCAGCCCGGCGAGCAGCTCGGTCGGCGTCATGATCCCGGGCAGCAGCGGAAAGCCGGCTTCGGCAGCCGCGGCTGCGAGCTCCGGGGTGAGGCCCGGGCTCACGCCGAACTGTGCGCCGGCCTTGCTGGCATCGACGAAATCGCGCGGCTGGGTCAGCGTGCCGACGCCCACGATCGCCTCCGGCAGCGCCTTGCGCATCGCTTCGATCGCCGGCAGGCACGCCGGCGTGCGCAGCGTGACTTCCAGAACGCGCAAGCCGCCGGCGCTGAGCGCGCTCCCGAGCGGCACGGCTTCCTGGACGGTTTCGATCGTGAGCACCGGGATCACCGGCGCGATCGCCAGCAGCGAGCGGATATTCGAGGTCATGTCACCGTTCCCAATCACCAATCACTTCCGTACACCGAGACTGCACCGGTTTCGGCGTCGCTGGCAACGCTGCGGAACGTTGCGAACAGCTCGCGGCCGACGCCGCGCGCATTGGCCTGGAGTTGCGGCTGCTGCGCGAGCCGGCTGCGCAGCGTCGACTCCGGCACACGCACCTCGAGAATTCCGGCATAGCTGTCGAGCCGCACGACGTCGCCGTCCTGCACCCGGGCGAGCATTCCGCCGGCGAGACACT
>DATEJG010000096.1:0-6584 GCA_035278165.1 Steroidobacteraceae bacterium | reverse complement strand
CGGGCGGGACGCCAGGGCATGAGCGCCTTCATCGAGGCCGCGAGCATCACGAACGGTACGTGCACGATCGTATTGACGACCAGGAGCAGCGTGCCGAAAGCGAATCGCGCCCCGGTCCAGATCGATCTCATCGATTCCCCTTTCGAAGCCGTGTGATAACTTTACCCTGAAGGCGAAGGAATAAGACGAGCATGCTGAAGACGACCGCGCTGACCCTGGTGCTGGCATCCCTGTTCTGTGCCGGCTGTGCGACGACAGGCGACGGCATCGATGAAGAAGAGCCGACCGTGACCGAGTCGGCCGCTCCGGCCGAGGTGGCAGCGGCGATCGAGGAAGCGGCTGCGCCCGCGGAAGAAGGCTCGAAGCAGGAAGAAGGCGAGGTTCCCCTTCCCGTCGCCGAGTCGGAGCAGCCCACCGAGCCCACCGAGGAGGTCATCGTCAAGGCGACCCGGCACCAGGTGATCCACGATCTCGTCGCCGAAGCCCAGACGCTGCTGCGCGATGTCGAGTTGCAGTACGTCTTCACTGGAAAAGGCAGGAATCAGGTTCTCCGCGGCCGTCCCGTAGCCTTCGCGCTGTGGAACGAAGAGAGACAGGAGTGGTCCGTCGCCCAGATCGAGCTGCCGCGGCCGCCGATCAGCTGGAAGCCCGGTCGCAAGCCCCTGCCGTTTCGCAACCTCACCCCGGGAATCCAGGCGCGGCACGTGAAGGGCACGGGCGCCGAGCGGCTGATGTTCTCCTTCTCGCAGGACGGCAATCCCTTGAAGGTCTACGGACGCAAGTTTCCAGTGTTCGACAACAACCTTCTCAAGCGCAGGCAATGGCGCGCGGTCGTGCAGACCGCGAAACCGATCGTCTATCTGCCGTTCACCGAAGACACCTTCGATCCGGGGTTCGTCAGCAGCGGAAAAGACTTCTTGATGAGCACTGCGCGCCAGGCAATCGAGGAGCTGCGTCTTGCGCAGGTGCCGAGCCGGGCCTTTCCCGGCGAGCTGCTCGCCGACTCCATTCCTCTGCAGGTCATCACGACGCTTGCGGTCATCGAGCAGACCGATGACAAGGACTACGTCGAGAAGCAGGCGCTCGCCTTCGACGAAGTATTGAGCCAGTACGGGCTCAAGCAGGAGGAGGCGTATCGGTACAGCGTCTCGAGCGCGAATGCGATAGGACCGATGCAATTCACCAACCGCAGGGGAAACGGGACCTACTCACTCGTGGTCAGGCGCTGCCCGGCGGCCAAGCTCGATCCGAACTTCGAGCGGGGCGCGACGAATCTGCTGAACGCCATGAAAGCGGCGGTCTGCCTGCTGGATCTCGAGCTGGCGGCGATGCGGGCGGACATTCGCACGGCGTATCCAGCCAACCCGGCAGTGCTCGGCATCTTTCCGGTCGCCGCGTACAACGGCGGACCCCGCAACGTCACCAAGCTCTATCGTGTGCTGGCCCGGATGAAGGTCGCGCTCGACGAGCTGAGCCGTCCGGGAGTGCATCCGGCAGGCTCTTCGGTGACTTGCCCCTGTGTGTGGAAAGCGGACGGCGAGGATGTCCGTCCGCTGGCGATCCCGAGATACAACAACGAGAACCGGTGGTACATCGAGAAGTATCAGAGCATCGTGAGCCTGTTCGAGTGACGACCCGGCGGCGAATCACTGGCCGCCGCGCAACACGCGCACGCTGTAGATCACGACATCCTTCGTGCTGCTCTCGCCGTTGTTGATCCGGAAATCCATCGTGCCTCCTGCCTGGGCGTTGCGGAACGACGCATCCGACAGGCTGAAGATCGCGGTCTTCATCTCCGCAGTATTCGTGTTGGTGACGGTCGGCGTGGCGACGGTGTCATTCGTCTGCGTGCTGTAGTCCAGGTGCCAGGTTGCCGTGCCCGTGTTCTTGTACGTCACGGCGATCCTGAATCTGCCCTCGGTGGCAGTTGCGAACGCGTCGTCCACGTCGAAGTAGATGAAGTAGTTGCCGTGCGTCCCATCGGTGCTGCGGGCCAGGTGCGTCTTGGCCGGCAGGCAGGCGGCGAAGCCGTTGGCGCTCGCGTCCCAATCGTGCTGCTCGACCGGCGTGGTCATGCCGCCTGACGCCACCTCGCGCTGGTACAGGAATTTTTCGTAGTTGTGATAGTGCCGGCGGTTCTGGAAGCAGTTGTCGTTCGTCTTCTGCAGCATCGCCCAGGCATCCGGCGACTCGTCGACGGGGTAGCCGGCAGTCTGGCGGAAGTAATCGCGCAGCCGGATGTAGTCGGTGAAGCGCGAGTCGGTATCGAACGCGCCATCGCGTACGTCGCGCGGGAAGACTGCCCAGTTCTGTCCCTTGCGCAGCATGTTCAGCACGGCGAGGCGATAGTAGGGAAGGTTGCCGGCCACGAATGAGCCCGGATCGCCCAGTGTCCGGAAGAAGGGCGCTCCGGCCTTCTCGGCGATCTCGAACTCGTCGCCGTAGAACGTCCGCGGCGTGGCGAGCATGTCGTGAATCGTCCTGGCCGTCAGGTACCAGTGACGCTGGCCGTTCGCACTCGTGTCGTCCAGCCCGGGAACGGGCACGACACCCTGCTGGATGCGCGGCTGATCCAGGTTGGCCATGATGTTCTCCGCGTTTCCTTCGCGCAGCTGCAAGCCCTTTTCGAGCAGCGCGTACTCGGTGACCCGCTGCGGAGCGGCCTTGAGGAACGTGTCGCTGATCGGCAGGACCCACGCGTCGTTCGAGCGCGTCCAGACGGCCTTGTCGGCTCCCACCGCTTCGACCCACGCATCGATGATCGCCTTGGCGAAGCTCTCGAGCTTCTGCGGCGTCAGGTGCGCGCCGTTCGGAAAATTGGCGGGATTCGAAACATAGTTATAGACGTTGTCCGGGATGAAGAACTCGCCGCTGTTGAACGTCGTGACATAGGCGTACTTGAGCGCGGGATCGTTGCGGTACTGGCCGAACATCGTCTTGATGAACTTCACCAGCTCCGCCTTCGGGCAGTCGTTCCACAGCGTCTGGCCCCACGGCTCGGGCGGATCGATGGGCGGGGTGGTGTCGGGGATCCGGATTTCCTGCATCTGGTTGCCGCACTTCTCGGCCACCCATTCCGGCGCATGGAAGTACTGTGCGGCCTTGCCGTCGAAATAGCCGATGGCGTTGGTCCAGATGATCCCCGTCTTGCCTGCTGCTGCGAGCTCATCCAGGCCGTACAAGCCGGAGCTGCCGTCTTCGAGCCGGGGGCGGTTGTAGTCGTCTTCGTGTTGATTCAGATCGTGCCAGAAGCCGCCGAGGTAGACCATGTCGACGCTCGGGCTCCAGCGAACTGCGTTGCCGAAGATCTGGTGCAGCCCGCCGTATGGGCTCTTCGCGGGATAGCGTGTCGGCAGCCCCCAATACTCGCCGCTCAGCGTCGGCTGCTCGATGAAAGGCGGCGCCGGCGCGCCGGTGCCGATCTGGAATGTCTGATTCGCCTCGTTGACTGTCTTGCAGGTGAACAGCAGCGCCTCGGCGCCGTCCGTCTGCAGGCTCTGCCTGATGTCGATGCACTTGCTGCTGGCGGCGTGCACGAGCTTGTACTCGCCGGCCGTTGCGGTGCCTTGCAAGCTCCACAGCTGCGTCGTCGCCGCGCTGTTGCAGGTCATCTGAACTATCGGCGTGGAATTATCGACCGTGCCGTTGCGCGGCTGCAGGCACTTGCCGCTGTTCTGCGCGACCAGCCGGACCTGCTGATTGCCTGCGTCGCGCGCCGTCCAGAACTGGTTCCACGCGCCTTCGTTGCACGTCCATTGGTCGATGAACGCGTCATCGTCCTTCTCCTGCGGGCCGCCGTTCACATCCAGGCATTTGCCCGAATGCTTGGCGATCACGCGTTGCGACAGGGCATAACTCTGATGCGGACGCACGTCCGGCCAGCAGGCCCATACATTGACGAGAACGCCTTCGGCCTGCGATTGCCCCGGCACGTCGATGCAGCGGCCGCTGTCGTGGATGAGCCGGTAGGTGCCTTCGACCGTCAGCGTCGCAGTGCGCGTCCACAGCTGCTTCGTCGAGCCGTTGCAGGTCCACTGCTGCAAGCCAGTGCCGTTGATGGGAGGGTCGACGAGCGGCTCGAGACACTTGTTGCTGCTCGCGACCTTGGCGCGAAACTTCCCGCCGCCCATGTCTTCGAGCGTCCAGTTCTGCCGCGACGCGCCGTTGCACGCACGCTGCTCGATGCGCGCTCCGTCCAGCAGCTCGTTGGCATCCTGAACGATGCTGAGGCAGTGCCCGGAATTCTGTGGAGTGAGCGTCGTGGCCGAGGCCGGCGAGAATGCAAATGCAAGGAGGGGAATTGTCGTGAAGGCGAGCCAGCCAATCTGCTCGAGCCAACCGCGAGACATGCGCTCTTTCATGGACGTTCTCCCTATCGTCGACAGGTCCGTTGCGAGCGAATGCTTCAAGCGTGGGAGACGGCGGGAAGTTCCAGAAGAGAAAAGATTGTTTGCGAGCGAGAAATTACACGTACGAAGACGCTCGACGATCGGTAGGCGCCATGTGAGAGAATCCGCGCCCGTGCCTCTGCAACTCGACACCTTCTATCCGTGGCTCGACCTCGCCGGGCTGTCGGTCTTCGCTGCAACCGGCGCGTTGCAGGCTGCCCGTAAGCGGCTCGATCTCCTCGGCGCTTGCTTCTTCGCGCTCGTCACCGCTACAGGCGGCGGTACGTTGCGGGACCTTCTCATCGGCGCGCCGATCTTCTGGATGCAAACGCCGACGCCTGCACTCCTGTGCGTGATCGTGGCCATCGCATCGTGGGCGATTCCTTTGCGCTGGTGGCCGGAGCGTGCGCTCGAATGGCTGGATGCTGCGGGACTGGCTGCCTACGCCGTGTATGGTGCAAGCAAGGCGCTGCAGTTCGGCATATCGCCAGTACCGGCGGCTGCGGCTGGCGTCATCACAGCGTGCATTGGCGGCGTCATTCGGGACATCACGGCGGGCGTGCCATCCATCCTGATGCGACATGAGCTCTACGTGACGTGCGCGTTGCTTGCAGCAGCATCGTTCGTCGTGCTCACGCGGGCCGGGGTGGCTGTGCCTTGGCCGGCACTCATGGCCTTCGTCCTGGGGTTCCTGCTGCGCGGCGCGGCCATCCGCTGGAAGCTCACGCTTCCGGCGCATCGGGGTCATTGAGCTGACGAATGCGGATGATCGTCTTCCCTTTGCGTCGCTCGGTCGTGTTGAAGGCGGCGACAGCAGCGTCGAGGATCGCGACGGTGCCGATGTTCGTCCGCAGTCGCCCGTCCCGCACCCGCTGGACGATCTCACGCAGTTGAGCGCGATCGGACTCGACGACGAAGTCGATCGCCAGGCCGTCGGTGGGCCGCGCCTCGGGCGGGCCGACGACGGACACCAGTGTTCCTCCGGCGCGGATCAAGCCTGCGGACCGCTTGCCGATGTCGCCGCCGATGACATCGAACACCAGATCGACTTTGCCGACGTCTCCCAGCGCGTCGTTGCCGAGGTCGACAAATTCCTTTGCCCCGAAGTCGAGCGCCGTCTGACGGTCCGCGCTGCGCCCGGTGCCGATGACGTAGGCACCGGCTTCTCGTGCGAGTTGCGTCACCATCGATCCGACTGCGCCGGCCGCGCCGTGCACGAGGATGCTCTGTCCCGTCTGAAGGCGGCCGTGCTGGAACAGTCCCTGCCACGCGGTCAGGCCGGAGATCGGCAGGCTTGCGCCCACCGTGAAGCCGACGTCGCCCGGCAATGGCGCGAGGTTGCGTGCCTCGACGGCGGCGTACTCCGCAAGGGTGCCGTCGCGATTCCAGTCCGTGAGGCCGAACACGCGCTGTCCCACCGACAGCCCCGTTGTGCCATAGCCGAGCGCGGTGACCACTCCGGCCAGCTCGTGTCCGGGTATCGACGGCGTGCGGTCGCGGTTGAGGCGATCGGTCCAGGTCGAGGGCCACTCCAGCTCGGTCGGGACGAATCCCGATGCATGAACCCGAACGACTATGTCGTTGATCGCCGGCTGCGGCTCGGGCCGCTCCACCAGCTTCATCCCCGCCGTTCCCGCCGCCTGGTTCGTTACCACGATCGCCTTCATCAGAGTTCTCTCCTGCGTCACGCTCGAGTCACAGACTGCGTTCCTTGGGCGTCAGCTTGACACGGATCTGCTCCGTGATGTCCTGAGCGATCTCATCCTGCAGCGCGAGGATGTCCTTCAGGTCGCGCTCGTAGCTCTTGGCCCACAAATGATGATCGCTGCGTGCTTCGACCAGTTGCGCGGTAATGCGCACACGGCCTTCGGCGCGGGCGACCGTGCCTTCCACTACCGCATCGACCTTCAACTCCCGGCCGATCTGCTGCAGGGTCTGCCTGGCGCCCTTGAAACGCATCACCGAAGTTCGCGAGATCACCTGCAGGGACCTGACCTGGGCGAGATCGGTGATCAATGCATCCGTCATGGCGTCGGCGAAGTACTCCTGCTCTTTGTCGCCCGAGAGATTTTCGAGAGGGAGCACCGCGAGTGAGTGGATGGCAGCAGGATCGGCGGCAGCGTCTGCCTTGATGCGCGAGAAGTAGACATACGCGCTCGCGCCGCCGGCCAGGAGAAGGAAAACCGCCACCAGTGC
>DATEJG010000095.1:0-70201 GCA_035278165.1 Steroidobacteraceae bacterium | reverse complement strand
CATTGGTCGTGGGTTCGATTCCCACCCGACCCACCACCGCGTCCCCAAGCGCCTTGTGCTTGTGCAAAACTCGGACTATTGTCCGGTCAAACAACTCGCTAACGACTCTAAGTCACGGGGACAAGCGTTTGAAATTCAACGGTTTGGCTGCAACTGTTAAATAGAAGCATGAGTGAGAGAGCGTCCAGCCTGCACGAGTCCGTCGAATTCGGGCTCGCGACCGCGCCGTTCGCGGACACGAACGACGACGCTTTTTTCTTCCCCAGCGACCAGCACCTGCGCGCCCTCGAGTTCATGGGGCATTCGCTGTGGACCAACGCCCGTCTCGGCGTCGTGACCGCCGAGCACGGCTGCGGCAAGAGCCTGCTGATCACCCGGCTGCTGCGCGATCTCGACGAGCGCATCGTCGCCGCGGCGATCCAGCGCGACAACATCCCGGTCCGGGATTTCCTGCAGGAGATTCTCAACCAGTTCGGCTTCCGGCTGGAGGAGACCGACCGCACCGATCGCCGCCGTTGCCTGGAGCGCTTCATGACGCACCAGGCCAGCATGGGCCGCATCTGTCTGCTGGTCGTCGAGAACCCGCAGGCCATGCATCCTTCGGTGCTGGAAGAGTTGCGCGCGCTTGCCGCGACCGAAGTCGACGGCGTGCGCGTGCTGAAGGTCCTGCTGCTCGGCCAGCCCTCGCTCAACCTGGTGCTCGAATCCCCGCGCATGGCGGAGCTGGTCACGGCCAACGCGCCGCGGTTCTCGCTCGGCCCGCTCTCGGAGGACCAGACAGCTGCCTATGTCGCCCACCGGCTGCGTGCAGCCGGGGCCGTCAACCCGGATGCGCTGATGCCCTACACGCTGATGTCGCATATTCACGCGTGCACCGGCGGCGTGCCGGCTCGCATCAATCGCCTGTGCGCACGCGCGCTCGCGTGGGCCGGTTCCGAGGGTGCGCCGCTCGTAACGACCTCCGCGCTCGACCAGGCCATCGAGGAGCTCGGCTGGCAACATCGCCGGCCCGCTACCGCGACGGCCTCGGATCATCCGGTCTCGCGCAGCGGCGATCCGTTGCCGCGAGGCAAGCTGGTGATCACCATGCAGGGGCTACCCGATCGCGAGATCGCCCTTGAGGCGGACCGGCTGCTGATCGGCCGCGGCGAGGAAGCCGATATCTCGATCGACTCGGTGTTCGTCAGCCGCTACCACGCGCTCATCGTCCGCGACCACGGCCAGGACCTGCTGCTCGACCTCGGCAGCACCAACGGGCTGGTGGTGAACTCGCGGCGCATCCTGCGCCGGGCGTTGCGGCATCGCGATCTGATCCAGGTCGGGCCGGCGCGCGTGATGTACTTCAACGAGCACGCCGCCGCCGCCGCCCACGTCGACCCGGGCGAGACGATCTGCTTCGCGCGCCCTGGATTTCCGCACGCGGCCGGGGACGAAGAGACCGCGCTGCTCGCCTTCGGCCGGCTCGACACCTCGGGGTGAGCGTGTCGGGCCGAAGCCCGAGCTACCGGTGACCCCAGCGCAGGTCGGGCCTTAGCCCGACTTCTTCTAGTCACTAAGCGCTTCCTCAAGTACAGTTCGCCCTCCCAGCGCTTGCGCGTTCCCGAGTCTGCATCCATCCGTTTCCGGTGGTCATGCGCCGGACGGCAGGTGTCTGCCCGACGCCAGTGCGCACTGGCGCAGCGGCTTTTGAGAGAGCAACAAGAGATCCTGGCAAGTGGAACGCTGGCGCGTACATAAGTTCGGCGGCTCGAGCGTGGCCGATGCAGTCTGCATGGAGCGCGTGGCACGTATCCTCGAGCAGGATCCGCATCCGCGCCTCGGCGTGGTGCTGTCCGCGTGCCGCGGCGTCACCGACGCGCTGCTGAATCTCGTCGCGACCGCCGAGCGCCAGGAAGGGTCGCTGCACGAGCGCATCGAAGAGCTGCGCCATCGTCACGCCGTGATCGCCGACACCCTGCTGCCTGCCTCGTTGCGGGCCGGCTTCATGACCAGCCTCGCGCAGGATTGCAAGGACATCGCAGCGATCCTGCACACGGTCGAGCTGATCCGCTCCGCCTCGCAGCCGGTGCGCGACCTCATCGCCGGCTACGGTGAGATCTGGTCGACCCGGCTGTTCAGCGCTTATCTGCGTCATCGCGGTCACCGTCCGGGCTCGGTGCACTGGATCGACGCCCGCGACGTCGTGTCGGTGGAATGGGGACCGCTCGGTCCGGCCGTCCGCTGGGACGAGTCGCGAGCGAACGCGCAACGGGTCACGCCGCGCGAGCCGGCGACGCTGATCATCACCGGCTTCATTGCGCGCGACGCCAAGGGTCTGCAGACGACGCTGGGCCGCAACGGCAGCGACTTCTCCGGCTCGATCTTCGGCGCGCTGCTCGATGCGGAAGAGATCCACATCTGGACCGACGTCGACGGCGTGCTCAGCGCCGATCCGCGCCTGGTGCCGGACGCGAAGGTCATCGATTCGCTCTCCTACAACGAAGCGATGGAGCTCGCGTATTTCGGCGCGAAGGTCATCCATCCGCAGACGATGGCGCCGGCGGTGCTCAAGGGCATCCCGATCTGGATCCGCAATACCTTTGCCCCGGAGAAGGCCGGCACTCTGATCTGCGCCAAGCCGACGTCGGAGATCGCAGTCAAGGGCATCACGTGCATCGACCGCGTGGCGCTGGTGAACCTGGAAGGCGCCGGCATGATCGGCGTGCCCGGCACGGCGCACCGGCTGTTCGGCGCGCTGCGCGACCACGGCATCTCGGTCATCCTGATCTCGCAAGGCAGCTCCGAGCACTCGATCTGCTTCGCGATCCCCGAGAGCGAGGCCGGGCGCGCCGAAACCGTCGTGCGGCAGGCGTTCGATCGCGAGCTGCGTGAAGGGCAGATCCAGCAGGTGCAGGTCGATCCCGGCTGCAGCATCCTCGCAGTCGTCGGCGACGGCATGGCAGGTTCACACGGCGTCGCCGCCAAGGTGTTCGGGGCACTCGGCTCCGCGGCCGTCAGCGTCCGTGCGATCGCCCAGGGCGCGTCGGAGCGCAACATCTCCGCCGTCATCGACAGCAAGCACTCGGCGCGCGCGCTGCGCTCGGTGCATTCGAGCTTCTATCTCTCCCCGCATACGATCTCGGTCGGGCTGATCGGTCCGGGCGTGGTCGGCAGCGTGCTGCTCGATCAGCTCGCAACGCAGATCCAGCGCCTGTCGCGCGAGCTCAAGCTCGACCTGCGCGTGCGCGGCATCATGAGCTCGAAGCGCATGCATCTGGCGGACTCCGAAGTGCCGCTGGCGCGCTGGCGTGATGCGTTCAGCAGCCGCGGCGAATCGGCGGATCTGGCGCGTTTCGCCCAGCACATCAGGGCGGAGCATCTGCCGCACGCGATCATCATCGATTGCTCGTCCAGCTCGGACGTGGCGGACCGCTATCCCGCCTGGCTCGCGAGCGGCATCCACATCGTCACGCCGAACAAGAAGGCGAACAGCGCGGATCTCGAGTTCTACGCGCGGATGCACGAGGCGCGTCGCGCCGGCAATGCGCACTATCTCTACGAAGCGACGGTGGGCGCAGGCTTGCCGGTGATCCAGACGCTGCGCGACCTGCGCGACACCGGCGACGAGATCCGCCGCATCGAGGGCATGCTCTCCGGCACGCTGTCGTACCTGTTCAATGTGTGGGACGGCTCCGAGCCGTTCTCGGCCGTGGTGCGAGCTGCCAAGGCGCGCGGCTATACCGAGCCGGATCCACGCGACGATCTGTCCGGAACCGACTTCGCGCGCAAGCTGATCATCCTCGGGCGCGAGATGGGCCTGCGCCTGGAGCTGGACGACGTGCAGCTCGAAAGCCTCGTGCCGCGCGCGCTCGCCGGCTGCAGCGTCGAGGAGTTCCTCGAGCGGCTGCCGTCCTTCGACGGCGCCATGGCGGAGCGCCTGCAGGCGGCACGCAGCCGCAATCATGTGCTGCGCTATATCGGCTCGCTCGATGCTGCCACCGGCAAGGCTTCGGTCGGGCTGGTGGAGCTGGAGCGCACGCACACGTTCGCCAACATCAACCTGACTGACAACGTCGTGCGTTTCCTGACGCAGCGCTACAACCAGAATCCGCTGGTGGTGCAGGGGCCGGGCGCCGGGCCGGAAGTCACCGCCGGCGGAGTATTCGGCGACCTGCTGCGCGTGTGCGCCTACCTGGGCGTGAAACTCTGAGCATGCGGCAGACAGCTACAGCCTTCGCTCCCGCCAGCGTCGGCAACGTCGCCGTCGGCTTCGACGTGCTCGGTCACAGCTTCCAGGCGATCGGCGATCGCGTGACCGCGCGGCGCATGCCGCGGCCGGGCGTGGTCATCAGCGCGGTCAGCGGTCTGGTGGCGGACTTGCCGCGCGAGCCGGAGCGCAACACCGCCGGCATGGGCGTGCTGTGCATGGTCCGCGACCTGAAGCTCGACTTCGGCATCGAGCTGGCGATCGACAAGGGCATTCCGCTCGGCTCGGGCCTGGGCGGGTCGGCGGCGTCGGCCGTCGCGTCCGTGGTCGCTGCGAACGCGCTGCTGGCCGAGCCGCTCGGCAAGCTGGAGCTGCTCAAGTTCGCGATGCAGGGAGAGGCCGTCGCGAGCGGCTCGGTGCACGTCGACAACATCGCGCCGTCGCTGTACGGCGGACTGGTGCTGACGGTCGGCATCGACAACCCCAACGTGAAACAGATTCCGGTGCCTTCCACCGTGCGTTGCGTGCTGGTCCATCCGCACATGATGCTGTCGACGCGCGAGGCACGGCAGATTCTCAACCGCTCCATCGATCTGTCCGATGTGATCTGGCAATCTGCCAACCTCGCCGGCTTCCTGGCCGGATGCTTTACCGGCGATTTGCAGCTGATACGGGAGTCACTTGAAGACGTGATCATCGAGCCGCAGCGCCAGGTGCTGATCCCCGGTTTCAAGGCCGTCAAGGACGGCGCCATGAGCAACGGCGCGCTCGGCTGCTCGATCTCCGGCGCCGGGCCGACCGTATTCGCCTGGTGCGAGCAGCAGCATGCCGAGCGCATTCGCGCGGCCATGGTCGCGGGCTTCACCGCACACGGCCTCGCGAGCGATGCCTGGATCTCGACCCTGGATCCGGCCGGCGCGCGCATTCTCGAATGACCACAGTCGACTGATCCCGGGCGCACTCATGTACTACATCAGCTCCCGCAACGCCGATCACACAGCGACGCTCGGCGAAGCCATTGCGCGCGGGATTGCGCCGGACGGCGGCCTGTACGTGCCGCAGGAATTTCCGCACTTCACCGGACGGGAGTTCGAAGAGGACCAGGACCTGACGCAGATCGGGGCGCGCCTGCTGGCGCCGTTCGCTGCGGGAGATGCGCTCGCTGCCGAGCTGCCTGCAATCTGCAAAGAGGCGTTCGATTTCCCGGCGCCGCTGGTGAGCCTGCCGAACGCGCCGGCGCCGCTGTCGGTCCTGGAGCTGTTTCACGGGCCCACTTCCGCATTCAAGGATTTCGGTGCGCGCTTCCTGGCCGCGTGCCTCGAGCGGCTGCGTCGCGGCCAGCGCCGCAAGTTGACGATCCTGGTCGCGACGTCCGGCGATACCGGAGCGGCCGTCGCCGCCGCGTTCCACGGCAAGCCGTGGGTCGACGTCGCAGTGCTGTATCCGCAGGGCCGCGTCTCCGAGCGGCAGGCGCATCAGCTCGCATGCTGGGGCGGCAACGTGCGCACATTCGCCGTGCACGGCACGTTCGACGATTGCCAGCGCATCGTGAAGGAAGCATTCGCGGATCCGGCGCTCGCCGAGACGCACGAGCTGTCGTCCGCCAACAGCATCAACGTCGGCCGCCTGTTGCCGCAGATGGTGTACTTCGCGCAGGCCGGACTGCAGCTATGGCGCGAGAGCGGGCGGCGGGCGAACTTCATCGTGCCGACCGGCAATCTCGGCAATGCGCTCGCCTGCATCTGGGCGCGGCACGTCGGCGTGCCGATCGGCGAGATCGTGCTCGCGACCAATGCCAACCAGTCGATCACCGAGTACCTGCGCACCGGCGAATGGGCGCCGCGTGCCAGCGTCGCAACGCTGGCCAACGCGATGGACGTCGGCAACCCGAGCAACATGGAGCGCCTGCGCAACCTGCACCCGGATTTCGAGGAGCTGCAGGGACAGATCGGCGCTTCGAGCGTCGACGATATCGAGATCCGCGGTACCATCCGCCGCGACTCGCACGAGCTCGATCGCCTGTGGTGCCCGCACAGCGCCACTGCCGCCAAGGTGTTCCGCCGGCTGCTGGCACGCGGCGCGCGCGGCCATTGGGTGGTCGTGGCGACGGCGCATCCGGCGAAGTTCAGCGAGATCGTCGCCGCCCAGACCGGTCGCGAAGCGCCGGTGCCGGACAGCCTGGCGCGACTGCTGGCGCTGCCGCGCCAGGAAACGGAACTCGAACCGACGCTCGACGCGTTGCGTGGGGAGCTGCAGAAGAACTGATGCTACAAATCCCTGAACAGCTGCAACAGATTCCCGCGTGGGCCTATGCGGCGGCTGGCGCTCTCGCCGCGCTCGCGCTGGTCGCATGGCTTTACCTGCTGCTGCGCGCCTACCGCACCCGCCGCGCGATCGACGCTGCAATTTCCAACGTCGCCTACGAGATGCTCAAGAACGTGCTGATCCCGAACGGCAACGGCGGGCAGATCCACGTGCACTACCTGCTGCTCACGCAGCGCGGCCTGCTGGTCGCCGACCTGCTGGATCTGCCGGGCGCGATCTTCGGCGGCGACCAGATGCTGGAGTGGACCGCCATCGGCAAGAAGCGCCGTTACACCTTCGCGAACCCGCAGCACGCGCTGTACGACCGCATGGCGGCGGTGCGCCTGCTCACCGGTGAAGTGCCGGTGGAAGGCCGGCTGCTGTTCACGCTGCGCAGCGAGTTTCCGAAGGGCAAGCCGCGCAACTGTCTGCGCATCGACGGCTTGACGCAGGATTTTCCGCCGGTCGACAAGTCCCGCGGCAATATCACCGCGGCCTTCGGCGACGTCTGGGCGAACGTCAAGCGGCACGCCGAGCCGAATCCGCTCGCGGCGTAGCGGGCTGTCAGGCTGAAGCCTGACCCACAACCCTTCCCGTGGGTCACGCTTCAGCCTGACTCTTCACTTCCTCTTCGAGTGCTCGGCCACCACGTGCGCGACGCACGCCGTCACCCGCTTGCCCGTCGCGATGTCGAGGAATTCGTTCGGGCCATGCGCGTTCGAATGCGGACCGAGCACGCCCGTGATCAGGAACTGCGTCCGCGGGAATTTCTCGCTCAGCATGCCCATGAACGGGATCGTGCCGCCGACGCCCATGTACATGGCGTCGCGGCCGAAGAAAGTGCGCGACGCCGACTGGATCGCGGCTTCGAGCCATGGCGCAGTCGAGGGCGCGTTCCAGCCGCCCATGCTCGATTCGACGTCGAAGCTGACCTTGGCGCCGTACGGCGGATCGCTCTCCAGCGCCTGCTTCACGCTGTTCGCCGCAGCTTGCGCATCGACGCCCGGCGGCAGGCGGAACGAGAGCTTCAACGTCGTGTACGGCCGCAGCACGTTGCCCGCATTCTGCAGCGACGGCAGTCCTTCGGCGCCGGTGATCGATAGTGTCGGCCGCCACGTGCTGTTGAGCAGGAGCTCGTAAGGGTCATCGCTGGTCGGTCGCGTGCCGCCGGTGAAGGGCATCTTGCCGTGAACGCTCTTGCCGAGCGCTTGTGCAGCAGCACGCGCCTGCTGCAGCCGATCCTCCGGAATCCGCGCCCACAGCGCGTCGATCAGCTTGCCGGTCTCGGCGTTCTCGACGCGCTCCAGCAACCGGCGCGCGATCCGGAAACTCGAAGGCACGATGCCGCTCGCCATGCCGGAGTGGACGCCTTCGCTCAACACTTCGACGCGCAGCGCGCCGACGAGATTGCCGCGCAACGACGTCGTGCACCAGAACTGATCGTAGTTGCCGCACTCGGCATCGAGACACACCACCAGCGACGGCTCGCCGATGCGATCCGCCAGCGCATCGATGTAGGCGGGCAGGTCGGGGCTGCCGCTCTCTTCGCTGCCCTCGATCAGGATCACGCTGCGTGCGAACGGAATGTTCTGGTCGGCCAGCGCGCGCAGCGCGAGCAGCGAGCCGAAGACGGCGTAGCCGTCGTCGGCGCCGCCGCGGCCGTACAGACGGCCATCGCGCAGCACCGGTTTCCACGGATCGAGCCCTTCGGCCCAGCCGCTGAACTCGGGCTGCTTGTCCATGTGGCCGTACAGCAGCACGCAATCGTTGCTGCCGGCCGTGCCGGCCGATCCCGGCACCTCGATGTACAGGAGCGGCGTGAGGCCCGGCAGGCGCACGATCTCGATCTTCATGCCGGGCAGCGCGTGCTGCTCGCACCACGACTTCATCAGCTCGGCGGCACGCTGCATGTGACCGTGCTGTTCCCATTGCGGATCGAAGTGCACCGACTTGTTCGGGATGCGGATGTACTCCGACAGCGCCGGCACGATGGACTCGTCCCAGGTGGAGTCGATGTAGCGGCTGAGGCGCTCGACGTTCATTTTCCAACCTCCGCGGCCGGCGCGTGCCAGCCGAATAGCGTGAGAGCGTTACGCGTCGTGAGCGACGCAAGTTCCTGGGGCGCTTGGCCGCGCGCGGCAGCGACCGCCTGCAATACATGCGGCAGGTACATCGGCTCGTTGCGCCGGCTGTGCGGCTTCGGATTCAGGTCGCGGGGCAGCAGGTAGGGCCCGTCGGTCTCCAGCACGAGACGGTCGGCCGGAACGATGCGCACCACGTCGCGCAGATGCAGGCCGCGCCGCTCGTCGCAGATCCAGCCCGTGATGCCGATGTACAGGCCGAGATCGAGATACGCGCGCGCTTCATCGATGCCCGCCGTGAAACAGTGCGCGACGCCGCCGGCCAGTCGCGACGCGTACTGACGCAGGATCCCGAGAAATTCCGCATGCGCGTCGCGCTGGTGAAGAAAGACCGGTTTGCGCAGCTGCACGGCCAGGTCCAGCTGGTTGCGGAAGGCAGCAATCTGCGCTGCGTGCGGCGAGAAATTGCGAAAGTAGTCCAGGCCGCATTCGCCGACCGCGACGACCTCCGGTTGCGCAGCGAGCGCAGCCAGATCCTGCAACGATGCAGCGTCGAGCTCGGTGGCGTGATGTGGATGAACGCCGGCAGTGCAGCGGAAGCGCCCGGGATCGCTGCGGACCAGCTCGATCGCCGCACGCGTGCTCGCCAGCGAGCTGCCGGTGATCACCATGCGCGTGACGCCCGCAGCCGCGGCACGACCGATCACCTCGGCGCGATCGGAGTCGAAACTGTCGTGGGCGAGATTGATGCCGATATCGATGAGCGGTGCGGACAATGGGCGATCTGCGACGTGGGCAGCCTGTGCTATCGTTCGACCATGAATTGTAGTGCAACGTCTGTCAGCGTGCTGCTCGCTGCGCTGTTTGCGCACGTAGCGAGCGCGGCAGGCGTTGCCGAGATCGACGATGCAGCCGCTCGCATGCAATACGCGTACTACACCGGCGACAGCCGCGGTATCGAGACGGCGCTGAAAGAGCTCGAGGAATTCCAGGTCGACGAGTCGCTCGCTGCGACGAAGACGTATCAGCTGGCATACGGCAACTGGAAGCTGTCGCAACTGTATCTGCAGCCGCAGTCGGATGAGCGTCCGCGCCCCAATGCGAAGGCGCTGGCGGCCAAGGCAGCGCAGACCTGCGCTCGTCATGCGCGTCACGCCGTGGAGCAGGACGCTGCGCTGGCCGAGGCGCTGGCAATCGAAGCTGCGTGCGAAGGTCATTCGGCGACGGCTCATTCGGGTTCCGCAGGCTGCGCCAACAGCAAGCCGCTGCGTACCGCGGCCGGGCTCGCGCCCGAGAATCCACGCATCAAGCTCGTGCAGGCTCTCTGCGCCACGAGCACTGCTGCAGATCCGGTCGCGGTCGATCGCTGGCGCGGCGTGGTCGCGAGCTTCGAGGCGGCGCCGCCGTCGCGTCCGGGCAAACCCGACTGGGGTCACGTGGAAGCACTGACGATGCTCGGAGCAAGCTACCTGCAGCGGGGCGAGGCCGTGGCTGCACGCGATGCCCTGGAGCGGGCCCTGGTGCTGGCGCCGGACTATCGGCAGGCGCAGCAGCTCTTGCAAGCTGCCGCGACGCGCCCACGTTGAACTACACTGTGCGTGTGAATCCCCGCCAACTCGCGTCCTTCAGCTCGCCGCAGCTGCAGCTCTTCGAAGCGCGCAGCAGCGGCGATCGCTGGACGGTGCGCATCAGCAGACGCGCCCGGCGCCTGTCGGTGCGGGTGTATCCCGGCGGTCGGGTCGAAGTCGTCGTGCCGCCCGGAGCGTCTGCGGCATCGGTGCAGAAGTTCGTCGGCATGCACCGGCAATGGATCCATCGGCGCGTCGAAGATCTCTCGACTGCCGCCGCCGTCGACGACAGTCTGCCGGCGACGATCAAGCTGCCGGCCATCGGTCGCCATTTCAGCGTCGAATACCAGCGCACCGCTGCGTCCGACGTGCGCGTTCGCGTCGTCGGCGAGAACGTGCTCATCGTGAGCGGCCGGCTGCACGACGAGCGTTCAGTCGTCCGTGCATTGCGCGATTGGCTGGCCGACGTCGCGCGCAATGAGCTCGGGCGCGAGCTCGCGAAGATCGCTGCCGACGGCGACTTCCGCTATGCGCGAGCGCAGATCCGCCGGCAGCGCACGCGCTGGGGCAGCTGCTCGGCGAGCGGTACCGTCAGCCTCAACGTGTGTCTGCTGTTCCTGCGGCCGGAGGTGGTGCGCTACCTGCTGGTCCACGAGCTGTGCCACACGCGACACATGAATCATTCGGCGAGGTTCTGGGCGCTGGTCGAGAGCCTCGAGCCCGATTACCGCGACCTCGATCGCGAGCTGCTGCGCGGCTGGCAGAGCGTACCTGGATGGATGTTCTCGTGAGCGATCAGGATTCCAAGCGGCCGGCGCGTCCGGTCGACCTTTCCGACGAGCAGGTGCACTGGGACCTGGGTGAGTCGCAGAGCTACGGCCAGTATCTCGGGCTCGGTCAGTTGCTGTCGGCGCAGCGGCCGGTCTCGGTCGAGCACGACGAGATGCTGTTCATCATCATCCACCAGGCTTCCGAGCTGTGGATGAAGCTGTGCCTGCACGAGCTGACGGCGGCGCGCGAGCACATCCGGCGCGACGATCTCGGCCCGTCGTTCAAGATGCTGGCCCGCGTGTCGCGCATCCAGGCACAGCTGGTGCAGTCGTGGGACGTACTGGCGACGATGACACCGGCCGAGTACTCGATGTTCCGCAACCAGCTCGGGCGCGCCTCGGGCTTCCAGTCGATGCAGTACCGGCTGCTGGAGTTCGTCATCGGCAACAAGAACGCCGAGATGATCGAAGTGCATCGGCGCGACGCGGCCGCCTTCGAGGCGCTGCAGCGTGCGCTCAACACGCCGAGCATCTACGACGAGTCGCTGCGGCTGCTCAGCCGGCGCGGCTTCGAGATCCCGCAGGAATACCTGGATCGCGACTGGTCGCAGCCGTACCAGCCGAACAAGCAGGTCGCAGCGGCCTGGCTGTCCGTGTACCACAGCGTCGAGGCGAACTGGGATCTGTACGAGCTGGCGGAGAAGCTGGTCGACCTGGACCACCATTTCCAGCTGTGGCGCTTCAGTCACATGAAGACCGTCGAGCGCATCATCGGCTACAAGCGCGGCACCGGCGGCACCGGCGGCGTGTCGTATCTCACCAAGGCGCTCGAGCTACGTTTCTTCCCTGAGCTGTGGTCGATCCGGACTGCGATGTGACGGCTGCAGGCGCCGCCGCACCTTCCAGACCCGCCACCCCAGCAGCACGAGCGCGATCGCCAGGTACAGCAGCGGCTCGCGCACGTCGGCCTTGACCTGCCAGTAGTAGTGCCAGATGCCGAGCAGCACGATCGCGTAGATCAGGCGGTGCAGCTTTTTCCAGCGCTTGCCGAGGCGCCGCATCATGCCGTTGGTCGAGGTGACCGCCAGCGGAATCAGCAGCAGCAGCGCCAGGAAGCCGATCGTGATGAACGGCCGCTTGGCGATGTCGGGCAGGATGCCGGGCCAGTAGAGGCCCTGGTCGAGCACCAGCCACGTCAGGAAGTGCAGCAGCACGTAGCAGAACGCATACACGCCGAGCATGCGCCGCAGCTGGATCAGCCACGGCGCGTCGAACCAGTCGCGCAGCGGCGTGACGGCGAGCGTGATCAGCAGCAGCCGCAGGCCCCACTGCCCGAAGGTGTCCTGGATCATCTCGACCGGATTCGCGCCGAGATTCGTGCCGCCCAGCTCGAAGGCGCGCCAGGCGATCGAGGCGAGCGGCAACAGGCACAAGAGAAATAGCGCCGGCTTCAGCACCCGGCGAACGACGAGGGTCGAAGGCATACGCGTGTAGGTCGGGCTCGTAGGTCGGGCTTCAGCCCGCCTCAATAGTTCTTCCTCAAGTCCATGCCCTGGTACAGCGACGCCACTTCCTGCTCGTAGCCGTTGAACATCAGCGTCGGCACGCGCGACTCGAACAGGCCGCGGCCGATGCGCCGCTCGCGCGCCTGGCTCCAGCGCGGATGATCGACGGACGGGTTCACGTTGGCATAGAAGCCGTATTCGTGCGGCGCCGAGATGTTCCACGAGGTCGGCGGCTGGCGCTCGGTGAAGCGGATCTCGACGATCGACTTGATGCCCTTGAAGCCGTACTTCCACGGCGTGATCAGCCGCAGCGGCGCGCCGTTCTGGTTCGGCAGCGATTTGCCATACAGGCCGACGGCGAGGATCGCGAGCGGGTGCATCGCTTCATCGATCCGCAGGCCCTCGACGTACGGCCATTGGAGCACCGGGTACCGCTGGCCGGGCATCTCGGCCGGCCGCAGCACGGTCTTGAAGGCGACGTACTTCGCCTTCGACGTCGGCTTGAAGCGCTTCAGCACGCTCGCGAGCGGCACGCCGACCCAGGGGATCACCATCGACCAGGCCTCGACGCAGCGCAGTCGATAGATGCGCTCCTCCAGCCCCTGGTCCTTGAGGAGATCTTCGAGGGCGAACTTGCCGGTGGTCTCGGCTTCGCCGCTCACGCTGACGGACCAGGGCTCCGGCTTGAAGTGCCCGGAGTTCGCCGCCGGGTCGCCCTTGTCGACGCCGAACTCGTAGAAGTTGTTGTAGGAGGTGATGTCCTGGTAGCTGTTCGGCGCGTCCTTCACGACGTACTTGTCGTTGCGCTTGTAGTCGAGCGGCGCAACGGTGGCGGACGCAGCTTGCGCCCACGCGCCGCCGAGACCGGCGACGCTCGCGGCCAGCGCCGCCTGCAGCAGCCGGCGGCGATCCAGGTAAACGGACTCCGACGTGATCTCCGACGGCCGAATGTTGGCCGAGTCGCCGGGTCGAGGCTCGCGGATCAGCATGCGCGTGCTCCTGCATCCACTCCGAAAGGGAAGTTAGCACGTTGCCTTACGCACGGCAGCGGCCTGCGGATTCTTTGACCGCCACAGTTCGTCAGAATTGCGTCGGCGAATTGCCCTCCGGCGCGCGCACGCTTCCCGGCGATCGACAACAGGGGAGCGAGGCGCATGGCGTTGCAGATCGGCGAGTCGGGGAACGTGACCCTCAAGGCGGTCATGATCGGCGTGATCGTGGTGTTGCTGCTGGTGCCGCTGGCGCTGCTGCGCGGGCTGGTGAGCGAGCGCGCCGCACTGCGCGAGCAGGCATATGCGCGCGTCGCCGAAGGGTGGGGCGGTAACGGCGTCGTGGGTGGACCGATGCTGATCGTGCCGACGCAGCGCACGGTCGTCGAGCGCGTAGATGACAAAGATGTAACCCGCGTGGTGCGCAGCGAGCTGTACCTGCTGCCCGCGCGCGTGGACATGAAGATCGACCTGAAGATGCAGGACGAGCCGCGTTATGTCGGCATCTACGCGGTGCCGGTGTATCTCGCGGACGTGCACCTGGCGGGCGAGTTCGACTATAGCCTGCTGCGCGAGCTGGCGGGCAATCCAGGAACGAACGTGCAGCATCTCTGGAGCCGCAGTCGACTGCTGCTGCCACTGTCGCAGGTCCGCAGCTTGCGAGAGGTGCGGCAAGCCACGTTCGCCGGGCAGACTGTGAAGCTCGGACCGGGCAGGCCGGCCGTGTACCGCGGCATCGAGACGCACGTCGATCTCAGTCAGCTCATCGACGCTGCATCGAGCAGCTTCGAGTTTCACACCGTCATCGCGGGCAGCCGCGACCTGTCGATGCTGCCGCTCGGCAGCACCACCTCGCTGCAGCTGCATTCCAACTGGCCGCATCCCTCGTTCCACGGCGCGTTCCTGCCGGCGGAGCACAGCATCACGGCGGACGGCTTCGATGCCCGCTGGCAGGTGCTCGAGCTCAATCGCTCGTACGCGCAAACTTTCGGCGAGCTCGATGTGAACGAGGCGGCCCTGGCCGAGTCGTCCTTCGGCGTCGGGTTGTACCAGGCAGTCGACGTCTACCAGCGCGTCGAGCGCGCGGTGAAATACGCGCTGCTGTTCATCGCGCTGACCTTCCTCACGTTCTTCGCATGGGAGCAGATCACGCGCAATCCGTTGCACCCGCTGCAATACCTGCTGATCGGGCTCGCGCTCAGCATCTTCTATCTGTTGCTGATCGCGCTGTCCGAGCACATCTCGTTCGCAGTGGCATACGTCGTCGCGGCCGTCGCGCTGGTGGCGTTGATCGGCGTGTATGTAGCTGGGGCATTGCGCAGCTCGATGCGCGGCAGCGTGGCGGCGCTTGCGATGAGCGGGGTCTACGGGCTGCTCTACGCGCTGGTGCTGTCGGAGGACTACGCACTGCTGCTCGGCGCCGTCGTGCTGTTCGTTGCGCTCGCGGCAGTGATGCTCGTCACGCGCCGGATCGATTGGTATCGCGTGGGCAAGGTGCCGCTGTAGGTCGGGCTTCAGCCCGACTGCACGGCAAGTCAAGGACTGCTGCTGCAATGAGCTTCATGGTAAAACACGGCGGTCATGAGCGGGCTGCCCGAATCGCCTCAGCGTCTGAACCTGCGCGAGCAGGTCGAGAGCCTGTTGCCCGGCTGGCAGAGCTGGTATCCGAGCCTGTTCGACGCAGCCGCCGATCTCGGACTGATTCGCGCGCGGGCGTGCGCGCCGTCTTCGCTGCTGCTCTCGAATCGACACGCAGCCGTGCAGCAGGAAGCGCTGCAGGCTTTCAAGGAGAAATGGCTGGTCGAAGACGAGCCCGAGCCGCCGCGCCTGCCGATCCGCCTGCACCGCCCGCCGCCGAAGCCGCTGAAGAAGTGGCGCCGCTGAGTCAGCCCTGGATCTTGGTGAAGTCGGGCGGGCGGCGCTCGGCGAACGCACGGAATGCTTCGGCAGCCTCGGCAGTGCGCAGCCGCTGACCGAACACTTCGCCCTCGCGCGCCATGACCGCGAGCATCGCAGCAGGGTCGCGCATCAGCTTCTTGGTCGCCTGCAACGCGCCCGCGGGCTTGGTCGCCAGCACTTTCGCAGTCGCCAACGCCTTGGCGCGCACTTCTGCCGCGGGCAATGCTGCGGTGACGAGTCCCATCGCCGCGGCCGTCCTGCCGTCGACCGGCTCGCCGAACGCGAACATCTGGAACGCGCGCGCGTAGCCGATGCGAGCCGGGATCAGCCAGCTCGACGCCGCTTCCGGAACGAGCGCGAGATTGACGAACGGCGTCGACAGACGCGCATCCTCGGCGGCATAGACCACGTCACAATGCATCAGCATCGTGACGCCGACGCCGACCGCGAGCCCGTGCACGGCGGCGACGTACGGCTTCGTCCCACGCGCGAGCGCTTCGAGGAAGATGTGCGTCTGCATGTCGCTGCGCGCTCGCGTGCCGGCGGCGACCGCCGCGAATTCGGCGATATCGTTCCCCGCCGTGTACGCGTCGCCTTCGCCCTCGAACAGCACGACGCGGACGGCGGGATCGCTTTCGGCGCGAGCCAGGGCCTCGCCGACCGCCACGTACATCGCGTTGGTGAGCGCGTTCTTCTTCTCCGGTCGCGCCAGCGTGATGCGCAGGACGCCGGAGTCGGTGGTGATGCGGACGTGGTCGGTCATGAGGAAACCTCAAGTGATGGAGTGATGCCAGACACCTTCATCACTCCATCGCTTTCATCACTCCATCACGCTGCCTTGCTCGACGCCGCCAGCTGCCGCAGCACGTAATGCAGGATGCCGCCGTGCTGGTAGTACTCGCGCTCTTTCGGCGTATCGATGCGCACGCGCACTTCGAACTTCACCGGCGCACCCGACGGCGGCGTCGCGACGACCGTGACGACCTTGGCGGCGCCGCCGTTGAGGCCGATGATCTCGAACGTCTCCTTGCCGGTGAGGCACAGCGACTGCGCATTCTGTCCTTCCTTGAACTGCAGCGGCAGGACGCCCATGCCGATCAGGTTGGAGCGGTGGATGCGCTCGAAACTTTCGGCGATGACCGCCTTCACGCCGAGCAGCATCGTGCCCTTGGCGGCCCAGTCGCGCGACGAGCCGGTGCCGTACTCCTTGCCGGCCAGCACGATCAGCGGCGTACCTTCCTGCTTGTAGCGCATTGCGGCGTCGTAGATGCTCATCTGCTCGCCGCTCGGCACGTGCACCGTGATGCCGCCCTCGGTGCCGGGGGCCAGCTGATTGCGCAGGCGGATGTTCGCAAACGTGCCGCGCATCATCACCTCGTGATTGCCGCGCCGTGCGCCGTAGGAGTTGAAGTCGAGCGGCTGCACGCCGAGCGAAACGAGGTACTTCGCGGCCGGGCTCGACTTCGAGATATCGCCTGCCGGCGAGATGTGATCCGTCGTGACCGAGTCGCCGAGCAGCGCCAGCACGCGCGCGTTGCGGATGTCGGCGACCGCGCCGGGCTTCATCGTCATGCCGACGAAGTAGGGCGGGTTCTTCACGTAGGTCGACTTGTCGTCCCACGAGTAGATCTTGCCGCTCGGCAGCTGGATCGCGTTCCAGTGCTCGTCGCCGGTGAAGACGCTCGCGTAGCCCTTCTTGAACATTGCGGAGTCGACCGATCGCGCGATGAACTCGTGGATCTCGCCCTGCGTCGGCCACAGGTCCTCGAGATAGACCGGCTTGCCGTCGCTGCCGGTGCCGAGCGGCTCGGTGGTGAGATCGAGGTTCAGCGTGCCGGCGAGCGCATACGCAACGACCAGCGGCGGCGAGGCGAGGAAGTTCATCTTCACTTCCGGATGCACGCGGCCTTCGAAGTTGCGGTTGCCGGAGAGCACGGAGCAGGCGATGACGTCGCCGGCGCGCACCGCCTCCGAGATCTCCGGCCGCAGCGGCCCGGAGTTGCCGATGCAGGTCGTGCAGCCGTAGCCCACCGTGTAGAAGCCGACGGCTTCCAGGTCTTCGCTGAGCCCGGCCTTGTTGAGATAGTCGGTCACTACGCGCGAGCCTGGCGCGAGGCTCGTCTTGACCCACGGCTTTGCAGTCAGTCCGCGCTTGCGCGCATTGCGGGCGAGCAGGCCGGCGCCGATCAGCACGGCCGGGTTCGAGGTGTTCGTGCAGCTGGTGATCGCGGCGATCAGCACTGCGCCGTCGGCGACGTCGAACGTCTTGCCGTCCACCGTGGCGGACGCGGCTCCCTTGGCCGACGGGTTCTTGCTGGCACGCTCTTCGGCCATCTTCTTGTGGCTCGACTGGTAGGTCTGCTTGGCCGTGCGCAGCGGCACGCGATCCTGCGGGCGCTTCGGACCGGCGAGCGACGGCTCCACCGTGCCGAGGTCGAGCTCGAGCACGTCGGTGTAGTCGGCCTGCGGCTGGCCGTTCTCGCGCCACATGCCCTGGTGCTGCGCGTACGCTTTCACCATCGCAATGTGGTCCGCGCTGCGTCCGGTCAGCTCGAGATAGCGCAGCGTCTCCTCGTCGACCGGGAAGATCGCGCAGGTGCTGCCGAACTCGGGCGACATGTTGCCGATCGTGGCGCGGTCGGCGAGCGGCAGGCCGGCGAGGCCGTCGCCGAAGAACTCGACGAACTTGTCGACCACGCCCTTCTTGCGCAGCATCTCGGTGACGGTGAGCACGAGGTCCGTCGCGGTCGTGCCCGCAGGGAGGCTCCCCGTGAGCTTGAAGCCGATGACGTGCGGAATCAGCATCGTCACGGGCTGGCCGAGCATCGCGGCCTCGGCTTCGATGCCGCCGACGCCCCAGCCGAGCACGCCCAGGCCGTTGACCATCGTGGTGTGCGAATCGGTGCCGACCAGCGTGTCCGGGTACGCCCAGCGCACGCCGTCCTTCTCCATGTCGAACACCACGCGCGCCAGGTGCTCGATGTTGACCTGGTGCACGATGCCGGTGTTCGGCGGCACGACCTTGAAATTGCGGAACGCCGTCTGGCCCCAGCGCAGGAACGCGTAGCGCTCGGTGTTGCGGCCGAACTCGATCGAGGTGTTCTTCGCCAGCGCGTCGCGCGAGCCGTAGGCGTCGACCTGCACGGAGTGATCGATCACCAGCTCGGCCGGCGACAGCGGATTGATCTCGTCGGGGTTGCCGCCGAGCTTGATCATCGCCTCACGCATCGCGGCGAGGTCGACGATCGCCGGCACGCCGGTGAAGTCCTGCATGATCACGCGGCTCGGCGAGAAGGAGATCTCGTAGGAGGGCGCAGCCTTCGGATCCCACTTGAGCAGCGCCTCGACGTCCTCGCGCGTGACGTTCACGCCATCCTCGAAGCGCAGCAGGTTTTCCAGCAGGATCTTCAGCGAGTAGGGCAGGCGGGCGACGTTGCTGCTCTTCAGCGCAGCGAGGCTGAAGATTTCGAAGTTGCGGCTGCCGCAAGCGAGCGTCGTGCGCGCCTTGAACGAGTCTTTCATGCATCCTCCGGAAAAATTGCCCGGGCGATACGCTCGCCTCGGCCCACGCACCTTAACGCTTGCAGGGGTGCGGGTAAAATATATGGTGACTCAAACATCGATATTCTAAAGATATGGAAGCCGGGACGACGGCCGCCAAAGCGCGCGGATTATAGCGGCTCGGGATGTCCGTGAGACGCCTCGATGACGCCGCCGCCCAGGCATTCCTCGCCGCGATAGAACACGACGTACTGGCCCGGCGTCACGGCGCGCTGTGGCACTGCGAATTCGACTGCGCAGTTGCCGGTTGCGAGCACGCGGACTTCGCATTCCTGATCGGGCTGGCGATACCTGACCTTGGCCGTGGCGCTGAATCGCTCTGCCGGGGCTGCGCCGGCGATCCAGCTCAATTGCGACGCGCTCAGCCCGCGGCTGAACAGCGCCGGATGATCGTGGCCCTGCGCTACGACCAGCACGTTGCGCTGCAGGTCCTTGCTCGTCACGTACCAGGCCTGGTCCGACGCGTCGGCGCGGCCGCCGATGCGCAAGCCCTGCCGCTGTCCCAGCGTGTAATACATGAGCCCGCTGTGCTCGCCGACCGGACGGCCTTCCGCGGTCTCGATGACACCGGGCTGTGCCGGCAGATAGTGAGCGAGAAATTCGGCGAACGGCCGCTCGCCGATGAAGCAGATCCCGGTGCTGTCCTTCTTGTCGAATACCGGCAGCGCCTGCTCGCGCGCCATGCGCCGCACTGCCTCCTTCTGCAGCGAGCCGATCGGGAACAAGGTGCGCTTCAACGCCTGCGACGGCATTGCGTGCAGGAAATAGCTCTGATCCTTGCCGGCGTCGACGCCGCGCAGCAGGCGCGCGGCCGTCCCGTCCGCGCCGTGCTCGACCCGCGCATAGTGACCGGTCGCGACCCACTCGGCACCGAGCCGTCGCGCGTAGTCGAAGCAGACGCCGAACTTGATCTCGCGATTGCAGAGCACGTCGGGATTCGGCGTGCGGCCGGCGCGGTATTCCTCGAGAAAGTAGCCGAAGACACGCTCGCGATACTCGCCCGCGAAGCTCACCTTGTGCAGCGGGATGCCCAGACGCTCGCAGACGCCGCGCGCGTCCTGGAAGTCCTCGGCGGCAGTGCAGTAGCCGTCTTCGTCCTCGTCCCAGTTGCTCATGAACAGGCCCTGCACCTCGTAGCCCTGCTGCAGCAGCAGCCACGCGGCGACGGACGAGTCGACGCCGCCGGACATGCCGAGGATGACGAGGGGAGCGGCAGACATGGGAAGCGGATGCTAGCCGCTTCTGGACGGCCTGTTCAGATCACTCTGTTCAGGGCGGGATGGTCGAAGCTTTCGGAGCGGATGTCGGCCGCGCTTGCCTGACCGGCGTTCTGCAGCACGTACTTGAGCGCGTCGAGCGGATAGCGCACGCCGTCGAGATAGTCGTCGATGCAGCTGAGCACCATGGGGCTGCGCAACCGCGCCGAACGCGCCAGGACCTGCTCCCGGCTGAGCCACACGGCGCGCTCGATGCCGCGATCGAGGCGGCGTGCCGGATCGTGCCTGCTGACCTGGCCGCAGAACGCGACGCGCAGGAAGCTGCGCGGCTGGTTCGGCTGTTCCCAGAAATAGATGCCGACGAGCGCCTCGGGGTGGAAGGTCCACGCCGTCTCTTCCAGCGCCTCGCGGACGACCGCTTCGAGGAATTGCTCGCCCTTCTCGACGTGGCCGGCCGGCTGGTTGAACACCAGGCGGTTGGCGACACGCTCTTCGACGAGCAGGAACTGACCGTCGCGCTCGACGATGGCGGCGACGGTGAGATCGGGGCGGACGGTCATGCGGGGCAGTTTAACCGGCTGATTGCACGAGCTTTGTGAACCTTTTCAGATTTCACGCTCAGACTTTTCGCGCCAGGTCCTCGGCGCAGCCCGTATACGACTGCGGCGAAAGCTCCAGCAGCGCCCGCCGGGCCTCCTCCGGAATGGCCAGCCCGCCGATGAACTGCCGGAGCGACGCGGCGTCGACCCGTTGCCCGCGGGTCAGGGCTTTCAGCTGCTCGTATGCGTTTTCCACGCCGAATCGACGCATGACGGTCTGGATCGGTTCCGCGAGCAGCTCCCAGTTCGCGTCCAGGTCGGCCGCCAGCTGGCGGGTGTCGACTTCTACACGCTCCAGCCCGCGCTCGATGGAGCGCCAGGAAATGAGTGCGTGGCTGACCGCGACGCCGACATTGCGCAGCACCGTCGAATCCGTGAGATCGCGTTGCCAGCGCGAGACCGGGAGCTTGTCCGCCAGGAAGCGCAGCAGCGCGTTCGACAGGCCGAGATTGCCCTCGGCGTTCTCGAAGTCGATCGGGTTCACCTTGTGCGGCATCGTCGACGAGCCGACCTCGCCGGCGACCGCGCGCTGGCGGAAGTAGCCGATCGAGATGTAGCCCCACATGTCGCGGCACAGGTCGATCAGCACCGTGTTGAGCCGCGCCAGCGCATCGAAGTACTCCGCCATCCAGTCGTGCGGCTCGATCTGCGTCGTGTACGGATTCCAGGTCAGGCCGAGCGATTCGACGAACCGGCGTGCGAGCGCCGGCCAGTCGACCTGCGGATAGGCGCTGACGTGCGCATTGAAGTTGCCGACTGCGCCGTTGATCTTGCCGGCGATGGCGACGCTCGCGAAGCGCGTGCGCTGCTCGGCGAGCCGATGCACGAAGTTGGCGATCTCCTTGCCGAGCGTCGTCGGCGTCGCGGGCTGGCCGTGAGTGCGCGACATCATCGCGACGCCCGCGTTCGCGTGGGCAAGTGCGCGCAGCCGGCCGATGAGAGTATCGAGACGCGGCAGCAGAACCTGGTCGCGCGCCTCGCGCAGCATCAGCGCGTAACTCAGGTTGTTGATGTCCTCGGAGGTGCATGCGAAGTGCACGAATTCGCGCCGCGTACGCCACGCCGGCACCGAGTCGAGACGCGCCTTGACGAAGTACTCGACTGCCTTGACGTCGTGATTGGTCTCGCGCTCGATGCGCTTGACCTCGGCGGCTTCCGCCTCGGTCAATTCGGCCGCCAGTGCATCGAGCACCGTCAGGGCGACGGCAGGCAGGCCGCGCAGCTCGACGATGCCGGGCTCGGCGGCCAGCGCCTTGAGCCACAGCGCCTCGACGCGCACCCGCTGGCGGATCAGCCCGCGCTCGCTGAACAGAGGACGGAGCTCCGCGGCTTTGTCGGCATAGCGGCCGTCGATGGGGGAGATGGCGTTGAGCGTATTGTTGTTCATGGTACGAAGCGCTTGGCGGCTCCTATAATAGCCGAGAATTCATCGGTCTCTTGCACAGAGGATCGCGTGGCGCACGAGGGTTTCCGCATCGAACGAGACAGCCTCGGGGAGCTGCAGGTCCCCGCCGACGCGCTGTGGGGCGCGCAGACGCAGCGCGCCATCGACAATTTCCAGATCAGCGGCCTGCGCATGCCGCGAGAATTCATCCGCGCGCTCGGGCTGATCAAGTGGGCGGCGGCGACCACCAACCTCGACCTCGACGGCCTCGACGCCAAGCGCGCCGCGGCGATTCAGAAGGCGGCGCTGGAAGTCGCGGAAGGCCGCCACGACGCGCACTTCCCGATCGACGTGTTCCAGACCGGCTCGGGCACCAGCAGCAACATGAATGCCAACGAGGTGATCGCGCACCTCGCCAGCCGCTATGCCGGCGTCGCCGTGCATCCCAACGATCACGTCAACATGAGCCAGAGCTCCAACGACGTGATTCCGACCGCGATTCATCTCAGCGCGCTGCTGACGATCGAGCAGCACCTGTTGCCGGCGCTGGCCTACCTGGGCGCCGTGATCAGCCGCCGCATCGGCGACATCGGCGATGTCGTCAAGACCGGGCGCACGCACCTCATGGATGCGATGCCCGTGACGTTCGGTCAGGAGATGAGCGGCTGGCGCGCGCAGATCGATCACGCGAGTGCACGCATCATGGAGTGCCGCACGCGCCTGCAGGGGCTGGCACTCGGCGGTACGGCAGTCGGCACTGGCATCAACGCGCATCCGCGCTTTGCGGCGCGCGCGACACGCTATCTCTCGGTGAAGTGCGGCCTCGAGCTGCGGCCGAGCGGCAACTACTTCGAAGCGCTGTCTTCGCAGGACACCGCGGTCGAGCTGTCCGGTCAGCTGCGCACGCTGGCGGTGGCGTTGATGAAGATCGCGAACGACCTGCGCTGGATGAACAGCGGTCCGCTCGCCGGCATCGGCGAGATCTCGTTGCAGGCACTGCAACCGGGCAGCAGCATCATGCCGGGCAAAGTGAACCCGGTGATTCCGGAAGCCGTCACGATGGTCGCGGCGCAGGTGATGGGCAACGACGCGACGATCGCGATTGCCGGCCAGTCCGGCAATTTCCAGCTCAACGTCATGTTGCCGCTGATCGCGTACAACCTGCTGCAGAGCATCGACCTGTCCGCCAACGCGGCGCGCTCGCTCGCCGATGCGGCCATCGCGGGGTTCAAGGTCAACGAGGCGCGCGTCGGCGCGGCGCTCGAGCGCAATCCGATCCTCATCACCGCGCTCAACGCCGTGCTCGGCTATGACCTCGCGGCCAAGCTCGCGAAGCAGGCCTACGAGCAGGGCCGTCCGATTCGCGAAGTGGTGGCGGAGCAGACGCAGATGGCGCCGGAAGAGCTGGCGCGGCTGCTCGACCCACGCGCATTGACCCGCGGCGGCGGCAAAGCAGACGGCGGCGGTTGAATGCTGGCGAGCGCGCCTGCCAATCGTCACGAATTGCGTCGACTGATCGAGGAACGGTTGAAGGACTCGCGTCCGCCGACGGATGCCCACGACGCAGTGCCAGCGGGCTTTTCGGCCGAAGTAGCCGCTGCGGTACGCCAGTACTTCCCGGCCGCGCCCGTCGCCGCGGCAGTGCTGGTGCCGCTGGTGGATCGCGAGGAAGGCCTGACGGTGCTGCTGACTCAGCGCGCCTCGCACCTGAAGAATCACGCGGGCCAGATCAGCTTCCCCGGCGGCCGCATCGAGCCCGGCGACGCCGGCCCGCTCGGCGCGGCGCTGCGCGAAACCGAGGAGGAGATCGGTTTGTCGCGTGAGCACGTAACCGTTGCCGGGTATCTGGATCCGCACCTCGTGCTGAGCGGCTTCTGGGTGACGCCGGTCGTCGGTTTCGTGCAGCCGGGCTTCGCGTTGCAGCTCGACCGCAGCGAAGTCGAGGCGACGTTCGAAGTGCCGCTGCTGCACGTTCTCGATACGGCGAATCACCAGTCGCGCGAGCGCATGCTCGGTATGGCCAAAGTGCGCGTGTACGACATTCCGTACGGCGAGCACCGCATCTGGGGTGCCACCGCGGGGATGCTGATCTCGCTCTACAAACTGCTGCAGTGACCCGGTGACCGCGATGTCCTCTATCACACGTTTGTTGCAGATCATGGCGCGGCTGCGCGATCCGCAGCGCGGCTGTCCGTGGGACCTCGAGCAGACGTTCGGCACGATCGCGCCTTACACGATCGAGGAGGCGTACGAGGTCGCCGACGCGATCGAGCGAGAGGACTATCCGGCGCTGCGCGACGAGCTCGGCGACCTGTTGTTCCAGGTCGTGTTCCACGCGCAGATGGCGGGCGAGAGCGGCGCATTCGCATTCGATGATGTCGTCGCCGCGATCTGCGACAAGCTCGAGCGGCGCCACCCGCACGTGTTCGGCGACGCCCTGATCGGCAGCGCGGCACAGCAGACCGTCGCCTGGGAGGAGCAGAAGCGGCAGGAGCGCGAACGCTCCGGTGCCGGGGTCCTTGCTGATGTGCCACTAGCGCTGCCGGCGCTGACGCGCGCCAACAAGCTCGGCAAGCGCGCGGCGCAAGTGGGGTTCGAATGGCCGGACGTCGGCGGCGCGCTCGATAAGCTGGAGGAGGAGCTCGGTGAGCTGCGCAAGGAGGTCGGCGAGCGCGCCGGACAGCCGGCAATTGCCGACGAGCTCGGCGACGTGCTGTTCTGCGTGGTCAATGTCTGCCGGTATCTGCAGGTCGATCCGGAAACGGCGCTGCGCCAGGCGAATGCGAAATTCGAGCGGCGCTTCGGCTACGTGGAGCAACGCCTGCGCGAGCAGGGCAGGCGTCCGGGCGAGGCGACGCTGCAGGAGATGGACCGGTTGTGGGACGAGGGAAAGAAGCGGGAAAAATGACGTTTCCTACGATTCAGGGTCCATTCAGACCTTTCCGCCTACCGTGTGCCCCAGGCTCGGCGTCAGTCCACGCCGGGTTGGAGAACAAGATGCGTAAGGCTCGTGGTTTGCTGCTGGTGGCGGGTGTGCTCGGTGTGACGGGTGTCGCACTCGCGGCGCCGCCGCCCTGGTCGAATTCCCGCTACAGCCGGCCCGCAGGCGACTATGACTATGCGCCGGTCACCCGCGTCGAGCCGATAGTGCGCCAGGTGCGCATCGAGACGCCGCGGCGCGAGTGCTATGACGACGTACGCCGTGTCGAAACCAGCGGACGCATCTCGGATCCCGATGTCGGCGGCCGCACTCTGCTCGGCGGCATCATCGGCGGCGTGATCGGCCACCAGTTCGGCAGCGGCCGCGGCCGGGACGCTGCCACCGTCGCGGGCGCGGTGATCGGCGCCGGCGTCGGTTATGACAGCGCCAGTCGCCGCTACTCGGAGCCGCGCGAGGAGGTCGTGCAGCGATGCGACGTGAGCTACGACCACGAGTACGAGGAGCGGATCGACGGGTACCGCGTCACCTACGAGTACAACGGCCGCGAATACACGACCCGGCTGCCGTACGACCCGGGCGAGCGGATCAAGGTGCGGGTCGCGGTCGCACCCGCCGAGTGAGCTACATCGAGGCCTGCGGCGGGGACGTGAAGTGACGTCCCGCCGCACGTACACTACGTTCATGCGCATCGGCCGGCATCTGGTATGGGCCTTACTCTCGCTGCTTGCGGCGGGTGCGCCCGTGGCGGGCCATGCCCAGGAGCTGATCGATCGGCGCCAGCGTCACGAGCCGCGCATCGAGCCCTCCAGCGTGTCGCTGGACCAGGCCGTCGAGATGGCGCAGCGGCGCTACCGCGCCAAGGCGGTCAAGGCGGAGACGGTCCAGAACGGCGGCAAGCGGGTGCATCAGATCCGCCTGTTGAGCGCCGAAGGCAAGGTCTGGACGGTGCGGGTGGACGCCGAATCGGGAGCGATGCACTGATCCCATGCGCGTGCTGATCGTCGAAGACGAAAAACCTCTGCGCGATTCCATCGTCGAGCAACTGCAGCAGGCCGGCTTCAACGTCGACGCCGCCGCGGACGGCGAAGAGGGCCTGTACTGCGGCCGCGAATACGCGCTCGACCTGGCGATCGTCGACCTCGGCCTGCCGAAGCTCAACGGCATGGAGCTGATCAAGAAGCTGCGCGCCGAAGGCAAGTCCTACCCGGTGCTGATCCTCACGGCGCGCGACCGTTGGCAGGACAAGGTCGAAGGCCTGCAGGCGGGCGCGGACGATTACCTGGCGAAGCCGTTCCATTTCGAAGAGCTGCTGGCGCGCATGCAGGCGCTGCTGCGCCGGTCCGGCGGCTGGGCGCAGCCGGTGCTGCGCTGTGGCGCCGTCTCGCTGGATCCGCGCACGCAGGAAGTGACCGTCAACGGCCGGCGCGTCGACCTCACCAGCTTCGAGTACCGCATCCTCGAGTACCTGATCCATCGTGCCGGCGAGGTCATCTCCAAGGGCGAGCTGACCGAGCGCCTGTATGCGCAGGATTTCGACCGCGACAGCAACACCATCGAAGTGTTCATCGGCCGGCTGCGCCGCAAGCTCGATCCCGACGACTCGATCAAACCGATAGAGACCCTGCGCGGCCGCGGCTACCGCTTCGCTCTGCAACGCGAAAACGTTGCATGACGCCCGCTCTGCGCGCTCAATGACGCGCTGAATGGGGCCGCGCTCTCTCAGCACACGACTGCTCGCCTCGGTCAGCATCCTGCTGATCGTGTTCTTCGGCATCACCATCGCGGCGCTCGACTTCGCATTCCAGAAGGTGACCGAGCAGGCGATGCACGACCGCCTCGAAGCCCAGATGCTGGCGCTGATTTCCGCGTCGGAAGAGGACAGCAGCGGCGGGCTGCAGCCGGCGCCGGAGAAGACCGAAGAGCGCCTGAAGAACCCGGGCTCCGGGCTGTACGGCGAAATCCTGCGCAGCGACGGCTATCCGAGCTGGCGCTCCAACTCGCTCACCGGCACGGGGCTCGACTTCGGCGCACAGGTGCCGTCCGGCCAGCGGCAATACCGGCAGCTGCATCGCGGCGATGGCTCGCCGGTGCGCGCGCTGAGCCGCAGCATCACCTGGGAGTTCGACAACGGCGTCTCGCGCACCTTCGTGTACAGCGTTGCCGAGGACCTGGAGCCGTACTACGCGCAGCTCAACCGTTTCCGTGGCCAGTTGTTCGGCTGGTTCGGCCTGCTAGGGTTGCTGCTGCTCGGCGCGCTCGCATACCTGCTGCGCCGGCTGCTCACGCCGCTGCGGCGTATCGAGCGTGAGATCGAGGAGATCGAAGCAGGGCGCATGACGGAGCTCGGCACCGGCTATCCGCGCGAGCTGCTCGGCGTCACCACCAATTTGAACGCGCTGTTGCACGGTGAGCGCGAGCGGCTGGCCCGTTATCGCAACACACTCGGCAATCTCGCGCACAGCTTCAAGACGCCGCTGGCTGTCATGCGCAATCTCCTGAGCGGCACGCATGGACGCGATCTGGCGGTCGCGCGGCAGCTCGACGAGCAGGTCGGGCGCATGGACGACATCGTCAAGTACCAGCTCAAGCGGGCGGCCGCGTCCGGTGGCATCGGGCTCGGGACGGCGCCGATCGACGTGCGCTCCACGCTCGAGCCGCTGCGCGAGGCGCTGCTCAAGGTCTACGTCGAGCGCAACATCGACTGCGAGCTCGCGGTGTCGCCGGGGTGTCTGTTTGCCGGTGACCGGGATGATCTGACGGAGGCCGCCGGCAACCTGCTGGACAATGCCTTCAAGTGGGCTCGCGGCAGGGTGCGCATGACTGCCGAGCGCATCTCCGACCCGACAGCGCGCCGCGACGGCCTGCGGCTGATCGTCGAGGACGACGGCCCGGGCATTCCGGTCGAGGAGCGTACGCGCGTGCTCGATCGCGGCGCGCGTCTCGACGAGCGCGTCAGCGGCCAGGGTATCGGCTTGTCGGTGGTGCGCGAGCTGGCGCAGCTCAACGGCGGTACGATTCGCATCGACGATTCCCCGCTCGGCGGTGCTCTCATCGAGATCCGCTTCCCGGCCACGTAGAAATGCTGCACTGCTGAGTTTCCCTTGGTTTTTTCTCCCGGCACCTATCACGCGACGCTGCTCGCCCTGCGCGAGCGGCTGAGTGGCGTGCGCCATGCTGATCGGCCGCGGCTTGCGCGCGAGCTGGACCGGCTGTTTGCGCGCAAGACGCCCGATGCGGCCGCCGGGAAGGCGGCGCAGGCGCTTGGCGGTGCGATCGACGATTCAGTCGCCCGGGTCGCGCGGCTCGCGGCGCTGCCGCTGCAGATCGAGTTCGATGAGGCGCTGCCGATCGTGGCGCATCGCGAGGAGATCGCGCGGGCGCTGCAGGAGCATCGGCTGATCGTCGTCTGCGGCGCGACGGGCTCGGGCAAGACGACGCAGCTGCCGAAGATCTGCCTCGCCGCGGGGCGCGGCACGCTCGGGATGATCGGTCACACGCAGCCGCGGCGCATCGCCGCGCGCGCGATTGCCAGCCGCGTCGCCGCGGAGCTCGGCACGCCCGTAGGCGCCGCAGTCGGTTTCCAGGTGCGCTTCAACGATCGCACTGGACCGGATACGCGTCTCAAGGTCATGACGGACGGCATCCTGCTGCGCGAGCTCGAGCATGACCGGCTGCTGCGCAACTACGACACGCTGATCATCGACGAGGCGCACGAGCGCAGCCTGAACATCGATTTCCTGCTCGGCGTGCTGAAGCGCGTGCTGCCGCAGCGCCCGGAGCTGCGCGTCGTGATCACGTCAGCGACCATCGATCCGCAGCGCTTCGCCGATTTCTTCGGCGGCGCGCCGATCATCGAAGTCTCCGGCCGCAGCTATCCCGTCGAAGTGCGCTATCGACCGCTGATCGGCGACGACGAGGACACCGAGCTGTCGCTGAGCGAGGGCATCGTCGCGGCCGTGCAGGAGCTGGACCGGGAGGATCGCGGCGACGTGCTCGTGTTCCTGCCGGGCGAGAAGCAGATCCGCGAAGCGTCGGAGGCGCTCGGCAAGGCGCGGCTGCACGCGACCGAGGTCTTGCCGCTGTACTCGCGGCTGTCGACGCGCGACCAGGAGCTGATCTTCGAGAAGCACGGCACGCGACGCGTCGTGCTCGCCACCAACGTCGCGGAAACCTCGCTCACCGTCCCGGGCATGCGCCACGTCGTCGATTCGGGGCTTGCGCGCATCAGCCGCTACAGCGTGCGCGGCAAGGTGCAGCGTCTGCCGATCGAACCGATCTCGCAGGCAAGCGCCGAGCAGCGCAAGGGCCGCGCCGGCCGCGAAAGCCCCGGCGTCTGCATCCGCCTCTACGCCGAGGATGACTTCGCGACGCGCGCGCCGTTCACGCCACCGGAAGTCCTGCGGACGAACCTCGCGAGCGTGATCCTGCAGATGGCGGCGCTGGAGCTGGGCGAGCCGCAGGAGTTTCCGTTCGTCGATCCGCCCGACACGCGGCTGATCAACGACGGTTACAAGTTGCTGCAGGAGTTGAAGGCCGTCGACGAGGCGCGCACCGTGACCAGCCTCGGCCGGCAGATCTCGACACTGCCGCTCGATCCGCGGCTCGCCCGCATGCTGCTGGCGGCAAGTCATCATCGCTGCGTGGCGGAGATGCTGATCCTCACTGCGTTCCTTGCCGCGCAGGATCCACGCGAGCGTCCGGCCGATGCCCAGGCGCAAGCCGACCAGAGGCACGCAGCATTCGCCGATCCGCGCTCGGATTTCGTTGCCGTGCTGAATTTGTGGAAAGCGTTCGTCGAGCAGAGCGCAGCGCTGTCGGGCAACCAGCTGCGCAAGTGGTGCCGCGAGAGCTTCCTGTCGTTCATCCGCATGCGCGAGTGGCAGGAGCTGCAACGGCAGCTCGCCGAGACTGCCAGGGAGCTCGAGCTGCGACCGAACCAGCAGCCCGCTGAGTACGACGACCTGCACCAGGCCATCCTCACCGGCTTCCTCGGCAACATCGGCGCACTCGATGAGCGGCGCGAGTACGAGGGCGCGCGCGGCTCGCGCTTCGTCGTCGCGCCCGGCACGCCGCTGGCTGCGAAGCCGCCGAAGTGGATCGTGGCAGCGAACCTGATGGAGACCACACGCCTGTATGCGCGCATGGTCGCAGCGGTCGAGCCGCAATGGATCGAGGCCGCCGGCGAGCACCTGATCAAGCGCAGCTACAGCGAGCCGCACTGGGTCGAGGAGCGCGGCTTCGTCGCGGCGTTCGAGTCGACTTCGCTCTATGGGCTCACGCTGTCGTCGCGCCGTCGCGTCAACTATGGCAACGTCGCGCCGCGCGAAGCCCAGCAGATCTTCGTGCGCGAAGCGCTGGTCGAAGGCCATGCGCGGTTGCGCTCGCACGTGCGGAATCAGTCATGGCTGGAGCACAACCGCAGACTGCGTCGCGAGATCGAGCAGCTGGAGGCGAAGTTGCGGCGGCGCGACGTGCTCGTCGACGAGCAGGCGCTGACTGATTTCTACTTGCAGCGCCTGCCGCCGCAAGTGAACGCTGTCGCTGCATTGGAGAAATGGCTGCGCGCGCCGCAAGCCGCGCAGGCGCTGCGTATGACGCGGGGCGATGTCATGCGACGCGATGTGCCGGAGATCACTGCCGAGAGTCATCCGGACAGTTTGCATCTCGGAGGCAACGAGCTGCCGCTGGACTATCTCTTCGAGCCCGGCAACGCTCGCGATGGCATTACTGTCACGCTGCCGCTACCGCTGCTGGCGACGACGGAGCCGGCGGGCTTCGCCACGCCCATTCCGGGCTGGCGAGTGGAGACGATCACCGAGCTGCTGCGCGCGCTGCCGAAGCAGGTCCGCAAAGCATTCGTGCCCGTCCCGGAACATGCTGCGCGCGCCGCGGCAGAGATCGGTGCGGACCCCGGCGACTTTCACGCAGCGCTCGCGCAATGGATCACGCAGGCGAGCGGCTTTCCGCTGACCGCGCAAGCGCTGGCCGCGCTGCCGATCCCGGATGCTCTGCGCTTCAATATCCGCGTGGTCGATCTGCACGGTGCCGTGCTGGCCGAAGGACGGGATCTGCTCACTCTCAAGCGCGGCATTCGTCGCGTGGAGGACGAACGCCAGGGCGCACGTCCCGACACAGTGCATCGTCGCTGGGACTTCGGCGAAGTGCCCGCGCAGCAGGTCGTGGAGCGGCGTGGGCTGCGCTTCACGGTGTTTCCGACACTGCGCGACCATGGCGATGGAGTGGAGCTGAAGGAGGCGGGGAGTGCGGCCGACGCGGAGGATTCACTGCGTCCCGCCGTGCTGCGCCTGGCAATGCTGGCGCTGCCCGAGCAGCACAAGTACGCGCGCAAGCGCTTCGCCGACGATCGCGACATCGTACTGCTGGGACAAGGTCTCAACACAGCGCGCCCGATCGCGGACTCGCTCGCCGAGCGCGCCTTCAGTGAATGCTTCTTGAGCGAGGATGCGCCGCTGCCGCGCACCGCGGAGCAGTTCGATGCGCTCCTCGATCGACACCGCAGCTCCTTCGGCGAGATCACGGATCGCGTGCTTGCGCACGCGCGCGAGACATTGCGCGAGGTCCGCAACGTTCGCCAGAAGCTCGCCGCACTCGACGGTGCGGCTTACAAGTTGCTGCTACAGGATGCGCGCGCGCAGCTGCAAACGCTGATGCCCGCGGACTTTCCGAGCGGCGTGCCCGCGGCGCTGTGGCCGCATTTGCCGCGCTACCTCAAGGCGCTGGGGCGGCGGCTCGACAAGGCGCCGGGCAATCAGAAGCGCGACGCGGAGCTGATTGCGCGCGTCCTACCTGCCATGCGCGCGCTCGAACAGGTCCGCACTCAGGTCCACCGCGACGAGCAACATGCGGAGATTCAGCGGCTGGAATGGCTGATCGAAGAGTTGCGCGTCTCGCTGTTCGCGCAGGACCTGAAGACCGCGGTGCCGGTGTCGGAGAAGAGGATCAAGGAGCAGATAGAAAGGGCGACCGGGGTCGGGCCGAAGCCCGACCCGCAGCGAGCTACGCCCCGACCTTGAAGTCGATCCCCTGCGCCAGCGGCAGCTGCAGGCTCCAGTTGATCGTGTTGGTCTGCCGGCGCATGTACGCCTTCCAGCTGTCGGAGCCCGACTCGCGTCCGCCGCCCGTGTCCTTCTCGCCGCCGAAGGCGCCGCCGATTTCCGCGCCGGACGTGCCGATGTTGACGTTGGCGATGCCGCAATCGCTGCCGGCAGCCGACAGGAACAGCTCGGCGTTCTGCAGGCGGTCGGTGAAGATCGACGATGACAGGCCGTGGTGCGAGGCGTTATGCAGCGCGATCGCTTCCTCGAGCGACTTGAACTCGATCAGGTAGAGGATCGGCGCGAACGTCTCCGTCTGCACGATCTCCCACTCGCTGCGTGCGCGCACGATCGTCGGCTCGACATAGTTGCCGGAACCGGAGCGCACCTTGTCCCCGCACAGCACGGTGCCGCCGGCACGCCGCACTGCTTCGATCGCCTTGCTGTAACTGCTGACTGCGCGGCCATCGATCAGCGGACCCATCAGCGTGCCCGATTCCATCGGATTGCCGATGCGCACCTGAGCGTAGGCTTTCACCAGGCGCTCCTCCAGCTCCTTGGCGCGCGACTGATGCACGAACACCCGCCGCGTGCTGGTGCAGCGCTGGCCGGCCGTGCCGACCGCGCCGAAGACGATCGAAGGGACCGCCAGGTCGAGATTGGCGAATTCGTCCACGATGATCGCGTTGTTGCCGCCGAGCTCGAGCAGGCTCTTGCCGAGACGCGCCGCGACGCGCTCGCCGACCTTGCGGCCCACTGCAGTCGAGCCCGTGAACGACACGAGATCGACGCGCCGGTCGTCGACGAACTTCTCCGCGAGCCCGGTGCCCTCGCTGATGAACAGCTGGAAGATCCCCGGCAGGCCCTGCCGCTCGCACACGCGGTTCACGATGTTCTGGACTGCGATCGCACACAGCGGCGCCTTGGGCGAGGGCTTCCACACGCATGCGTCACCGCACACAGCGGCGAGGAACGCATTCCACGACCATACAGCGACCGGAAAGTTGAACGCGCTGATGATCCCCACCAGGCCGAGCGGATGCCACTGCTCGTACATGCGGTGCATCGGCCGCTCCGAGTGCATGGTCTGGCCGTACAGCATGCGCGACTGGCCGACGGCGAAGTCGGCGATGTCGATCATCTCCTGCACTTCGCCGTCGCCCTCCGGCTTGATCTTGCCGGTTTCGAGCGTGACCAGGCTGCCGAGCGCGTCCTTGTGAGCGCGCAGCTCGTGGCCGATCAGGCGGACTGCTTCGCCGCGCTTCGGCGCCGGGACCATGCGCCACTGCTCGAAAGCCTTGCGCGCGGAAACGATCACGCGCTCGTAGTCCGCGGCCGTCGCGCTGCGAATGCGGCCGAGCAGCTCGCCGGTCGCGGGATTGATCGACTCGATGACCGGGCCCGAAGTGTCCTGCGACCAGCCGCCGTCCTGCGACCAGGCGCCGGAGTTGAGCTCGGACAGTCCCAGGGAAGAAAGAATGTTGCGCATAGGCTCCTCGAAAACTCAGCGCCGGTGACCGGCGCGCTGGTGGCCGGCCTGGCCGCTGACGACGACGTGCGCAGAGACTTCCTTGCCGCCGCCGGCAGCATAGTGCTTGCCGAAGCGGTTCTGCAGCACATCCTGCAGGCGGAAGTCTTCCTGGCGCACGAACCCCGCGTGCTTGCCGCCGCTGTTCACGACCAGGTCCACGACTGCCGTGATGCCGGCCGCCGTCGTCACCTGGATCGCCGACCACAGGCGTCCCGCGATCATCTGCGGATACACCTTGTTGACGTAGTTCTCCTCGCGCAGATCGCCGTCCTGCTTGCCGGTGACCGCGACGTAGATGACGACCACGTCCTGCAGCGTCTGCGGCACCGCGTTCTCCAGGATGCGCTTGAGCGTGCCGCGGTCGTGATTCAGCTTGAGGTCGTTCATCAGCAACCGCATCTGCTCGCAATGACCGGGATAGCGCATGGTCTTGTAGTCCATGACCTGCGCGCGCGCGCCGTAAGTCTCGGCGAGCGAGCCGAGCCCGCCCGAAGTGTTGAAGGCTTCGTACAGCGTGCCGTCGATCTCGATCTCCTCCAGGCCTTCGAGCGGCGCGGCCTCGATGCGGCGGCCGTCGACGATGGCTTCGCACGGGTTGCCATACTCGTTGATCAGACCTTCGGTCGACCAGGTGAGCGAGTACTTCAGCACGTTGTTCGGATGCTGGGGCAGGGCGCCGACGCGCAGCTTCACCGTGCGCAGCTCGTCGAAGTGTCCGATCAGCTCATTGGCGGCGATCGAAATGAAGCCGGGCGCCAGACCGCACTGGGGCACGAACGCCTGCTGGGCGCCTTCCGCGATACGGCGCACCGCGCGCGTCACTTCGACGTCCTCGGTCAGGTCAAAGTAATGGATGCCGGCGCGCCGTGCCGCTTCCGCGACAGCGATGTTGCAGTAGTAAGGCAGTCCGGAGATCACCGCGTCGACCGGGTGCTTCTTCAGGTGTGCGTCGAGCGCGGCGGCGTCGGCAGCATCGAGCTGGTGCGCGTGCAGGTTGGGGAAGCGATGCGCGTTGACCACCGCGTTGGCAGCTTCGCCGCTCACGTCCGCGAGATGCACTTCGTACGAGCCGGACTCGGCGAGCAGGCCGGAGATCAGCGCTCCGATCTTGCCGGCGCCGAGGATCAGAACCTTGGGCATGAAAACCTCCCGGAAAAAAGGCGCACATTCTACGGCAGCGCGCCGCGCCGGACACGGTATGCAATTCGCGCAAAGCTGCTACAGTCCCGGACCCCTATGACTCGCAATCCAGACCTCATTCAGTGGCACCCGGCGAGCTGGCAAGGCCGGCCGGCACAGCAGCAGGCTGCCTACGCGGATCCGGCAGCCCTGCAGCGCACGGTAGCGGCGCTCGCGCGCCTGCCGCCGCTGGTCGTGTCCTGGGAAATCGAGGCGCTGCGCGAGCACATCGCGGCCGCCCAGCGCGGCGAGCGCTTCATACTCCAAGGTGGGGACTGCGCAGAGAGTTTCGAGGATTGCGAGTCCGACAAGATCGCCAAGAAGCTCAAGATCCTGCTGCAGATGAGCCTGGTGCTGGTCTACGGCCTGCGCAAACCGGTCGTGCGCATCGGCCGCATGGCCGGGCAGTACGCCAAGCCGCGCTCCGCGGACACCGAGACGCGCGACGGCCAGACGCTGCCGAGCTATCGCGGCGACAACATCAATCGCCCGGGCTTCACGCCGCAGGATCGCAACCCGGATCCGGAGCTGCTGCTGCGCGGCTACGAGCGCGCCGCGCTGACGCTGAATTTCGTACGTGCGCTGATCGACGGCGGCTTCGCCGACCTGCATCACCCCGAATACTGGGACCTGGACTTCGTGCGGCACTCACCGCTCAAGGACGCGTACGAGCGCATCGTCGACTCGATTTCGAACTCGCTGGATTTTTTCGAAGCGGTCAGCCCGGCGCCGATCCACGAGGCGAATCGCGTCGCGTTCTACACCAGTCACGAAGGGCTGCACCTGCCGTACGAGCAGGCGCAGACGCGCTACATCGAGCGCCAGCAGCGCTGGTACAACCTCGCGACGCACATGCCGTGGATCGGAATGCGCACAGCAGCGCTCGACGGCGCGCATGTCGAGTTCTTCCGCGGCATCTCCAACCCGATCGGCATCAAGGTCGGGCCGTCGATGAGCGCCGAGTGGGTGCAGGGCCTGATCGCCGCGCTCAATCCGCGCAACGAGCCCGGGCGGCTGGTGCTGATCCATCGCATGGGCATCAAGGACATCGAGCAGCGGCTCGCGCCGCTGATCCAGGCCGTGCGCACCACCGGCAGCCCGGTGCTGTGGGTCTGCGATCCGATGCACGGCAACACCGAGACGGCCAGCTCCGGCCTCAAGACGCGACGCTTCGAGAACATCGTCGCGGAGGTCGAGGCGGCGTTCCGGATTCATCGGGAGCTGGGCTCGTGGCTCGGCGGCGTGCACTTCGAGCTCACCGGGGAAGACGTCACCGAGTGCACCGGCGGCGCGCGCGGCCTCACCGACGCGGACCTGGCGCGTGCTTACCGGTCGCAGGTCGATCCTCGTCTCAACTACGAACAGGCGCTGGAGCTGGCGATGCGTATCGCCGGGCTCCACGACGGCAAGAAGAAGCGAACACTGGGCGGATAGATGGCTGACAAGAAGAGCGGACGCAAAGTAAACCCACGGCGGTATTCGAGCGAAGTCGTAGACGGTCTGAAGCAGGCGCCGAGCCGCGCCATGCTGCGCGCCGTCGGCTACAAGGACGCGGACTTCAAGAAACCCGCGATCGGCATCGCGTCGACGTGGAGCAATCTCACGCCGTGCAACATGCACATCGACCGGCTGGCAAAGGCAGCGGCGGCAGCGGTCGACCGCTGCGGCGGCAAGAGCACGACGTTCGGCACGATCACCGTCTCCGACGGTATCTCGAACGGCGCACCGGGCATGCGCTACTCGCTCGTGTCGCGCGAAGTGATCGCCGATTCGATCGAGACCGTCTCCGGGGCGCAGGGCTTCGACGGCGTCGTGGCGATCGGCGGCTGCGACAAGAACATGCCGGGCTGCATGATGGCGCTGGCGCGCCTCGACCGGCCTTCGGTGTTCGTGTACGGCGGCACGATCCGCCCGGGCGCGAAGCGCCGCGACATCATTTCGGTGTTCGAGGCGCGCGGCGCGTTCGCGACGGGCGCGATCTCGGCGCGCGAGATGAGCGAGATCGAGCGCACGGCGATTCCCGGCCCGGGCAGCTGCGCCGGCATGTACACGGCCAACACGATGGCGTCGGCCATCGAAGCGCTCGGCATGAGCCTGCCGAACAGCTCGGCGCAGGAAGCCGTGTCGCGCCACAAGATCAAGGACTGCGAAGACGCCGGTAAAGCGGTCGTGCGCCTCGTGAAAGCCGGCATCACGCCGTCGCAGATCCTCACGCGCGAGGCATTCGAGAACGCCATCGCCGTCGTCATCGCGCTCAGCGGCTCGACCAACGCTGTGCTGCACCTGCTCGCGATGGCGCACGCTGCAAACGTGCCGCTCGAGCTCGACGACTTCACGCGCATCGGCGCGCGCGTGCCCGTGCTCGCGGATCTCAAGCCGAGCGGCAAGTACATGATGTCGGAGCTGATCCGCATCGGCGGCATCCAGCCGCTGATGAAGATGCTGCTCAACGCAGGGCTGCTGCACGGCGACTGCCTGACCGTCACCGGCAAGACGCTCGCGCAGAACCTGAAGGCAGTGAAGCCGTACCCGAAGAGCCAGGACATCGTTCGGGCCTTCGCCGATCCGATCAAGCCGGACAGTCATCTCGTGGTGCTGTACGGCAATCTCGCGCCGGAGGGCGCAGTCGCAAAGATCACGGGCAAGGAGGGGCTGTCGTTCACCGGTCGCGCCCGGGTATTCGACGGCGAGGAGGCCGCGGTGCAGGCGATCCTCGATGGCAAAGTCGCCGGCGGCGATGTCGTCGTGATCCGCTACGAGGGGCCGAAAGGCGGACCCGGCATGCGCGAGATGCTGAGCCCCACCAGCGCGATCGCGGGTCGGGGGTTGGCCGACCAGGTCGCCTTGATCACGGACGGACGCTTCTCCGGCGGCAGCCGCGGCTTCGTCGTCGGGCATATCGCGCCGGAGGCGGCAGTGGGTGGGCCGATCGCGCTGGTGAAGGATGGCGATGCGATCACCATCGATGCCCAGACCCGCGAGATGCGTCTGGATGTGGCCGCCGAGACGCTCGCGCAGCGCCGCAGCGAATGGCATGCGCCCGAGCCGTATACGCAGAAGGGCGTACTCGCGAAGTACGCGCGCGTGGTCAGCAGTGCTTCGCGCGGAGCCGTGACCGACTGAGCCAGTGCCGAGAGGCCGGCGGAGGCCAGGCTGATATTTAGTCAAATATCAGCCCTCTATGTCCCATATCTAGATACAGCTTCGATCCACCCGGGGTGGGGAACGGAGCCCGGCTGCTTCGCGAACTCACCCGCGCCGCAGGCCGCTGCCAGGAGTCCGTCTGTCATCCGTGGACCCGGCACGTATACACTGCCTTCATTGGGCCGCAACGGCCCCTACAAAATACGATGAAGGGAAAACCATGGCCAAAGCAGTGGACAAGGCTTATCAGACCGTCCGCGAGCGGATTGTGCGAGGCGTGTATCCCGCCGCGTGCCGCATCACGGAGCAGGAGGTGGCGGCCGTCGCAGGCGTCAGCCGCACCCCGGTCCGCGAAGCCCTCCGGAAGCTCCATGCAGAAGGGTTGCTGGAGTTCATCCCCCACCAGGGGGCGATCGTTGCCGAGTGGACGCAGGAGGATCGCGACGACATCTTCGAGTTGCGCGCGTTGCTGGAAGGGTACGGCGCAGCACGCGCGGCCCGCCGCATGACCGCCGAAGGCATCGCCGAGTTGCGGCAGCTCGCCGAGGATCAGTACCACGAGACGCTCAGCAAGACCGAGGGCTACCTGGAGCGGGTCGGCGATCTCAACAGCCACTTCCACCGGCGCATCCACGAGTTCGCCGGCAGCGCACGCCTGGTCGGCGCGCTCTCGTCGCTGATCGAAGCGCCGCTGATGATGAAGACCTTCACGACCTACCAGGAAGAAGACCTGATCCGCAGCGCCTCGCACCACCTGGAGATCGTCCGCGCGCTGGAAGCTCGCGACGGCGACTGGAGCGCCGCGCTGATGCGGTCGCATATTTTGGGAGCAAGAGGGGCGTTGCGATTGTTGTAGCAGGCGTGCGATGAGGCGGATGAGCAAAGTGATGAGAGTGATGAAGTGATGTAGGCGCATCGCTCGCATCACCCCCATCACTCCATCACTTCGCTACAATTCCGCCTCACCTTCCTGGAGATCGAACATGCCCATCAAAGTCGGAGACAAGATGCCGTCCGGAACGCTGACCCTGGCCACCGCCGAGGGGCCGCAGAAGGTCAACGCGGACGAATACTTCAAGGGCCGCAAGGTCGTGCTGTTCTCGGTGCCGGGCGCGTTCACTCCGACGTGCGATGCCAAGCATCTGCCGGGCTTCGTCGAGAAGGCGGCGGACATCCGCAAGAAGGGCGTCGGCGCGATCGCCTGCCTGTCGGTGAACGACGCGTTCGTGATGAAGGCCTGGGGCAAGTCGCAGGGCACCGAGGGCAAGGTCGACATGCTCGCCGACGGCAACGGCGACTACACCAAGTCGCTCGGCCTGGAGCTCGACGCCACCGGCTTCGGCATGGGCATCCGCGGCCAGCGCTTCTCGCTGGTGGTGGACGACGGCGTCGTCAAGCAGGTCAACATCGAGCCGAAGGGCGAGTTCAAGGTCTCCAGCGCCGAGCACGCGCTGACGCAGCTGTAAGCGGGCTGTAGGTCGGGCTTCAGCCCGACAGCGCCTTCTCCAATTCCGGCAACACCTGGAACAGATCGCCGACCAGTCCGATGTCGGCGATCTCGAAGATCGGCGCCTCGCTGTCCTTGTTGATCGCGACGATCGTGCGCGCATCCTTGATGCCCGTGAGGTGCTGGATCGCGCCCGAGATGCCGATCGCGACGTACAGCTCCGGCGCAATGATCTTGCCTGTCTGGCCCACCTGCAGGTCGTTGGCGGCGTAGCCGGCGTCGACCGCGGCGCGCGAGGCACCGACTGCAGCGCCGAGCTTGTCGGCCAGGCTGTAGATGATCTTGAAATTGTCTGCGCTGCCCAGCGCGCGGCCGCCCGAGACGACGCGTGACGCGGTCTGCAGGTCCGGCCGCCCGGTTGCGGCGGCGGAGCGCGAGACGAAACGCGTGTGCGTCGGCAACTCGGCTCGTACGTTCGCAGCTTCGACGCTCGCGTTGCCGCCGGATCCAGCGGGCTGGAACGAAGCAGTTCGCACCGTGGCGACGAGCTTTTTGTCCTGCGGCGCTTCGACGGTGATCACCGCGTTGCTCGCATACACCGGGCGGCGGTACTTGTACGCAGATTCGACCGTCATGATGTCGCTCAGCTGACCGACGCCGAGCAGCGCTGCAACGCGCGGCATCAGGTCCTTGCCGAACGTCGTCGAAGGGCCGAAGACGTGTGTGTAGTCGGCGGCGGCGGCAGCGACCTGCGGCGCGAGCACGGCCGCGAGCGGCTCTGCGTTCGCAGCGTTCTCGATCTTGAGGACGCGCTTCACGCCCTGGATGCCGGCAGCTTCCTGCGCGACCGCGCCGGCGTCGGCGGCGAGCACCGCGACGTCGATTTCCGCGCCCTGGATCTGGCTCGCGCACGCGACGCACTTGGCCGTGGCGGGATTGAGCTTGCCGTTCGCATGCTCGGCAACGACGAGAATCTTGGCCATTACACCAAACCCTTCTGCTTGAGCGCCGCGACCAGCCCGGCGACGTCCTTCACCATGACACCTTTCTGACGCGCCGCCGGCGGCTCGTACTTCAGCGTCTTGAACTGCGCGCCGGCGTCGACGCCGAGATCGGCGAGCGCGACGGTGTCGAGCTGCTTCTTCTTCGCCTTCATGATGTCCGGCAGCTTCACGTAGCGCGGCTCGTTGAGGCGCAGGTCGCTGGTGATCACCGCCGGCAGGTCGACCTCGATCGTTTCCAGGCCCGCGTCGACTTCACGAGTCACCTTGGCCTTGGCGCCGTCCAGCTCGACCTTCGATGCGAACGTCGCCTGCGGACGATTCCACAGCGCGGCGAGCATCTGGCCGGTCTGGTTGTTGTCGTCGTCGATGCCCTGCTTGCCGAGCAGCACCAGCTGCGGCGATTCCTTCTCGATGAGCTCGAGAAAGACGCGCGCCGCGGCGAGCGGCTCGACCGGCGCGTCGGTCTGGACCAGGATGGCGCGGTCCGCGCCCATCGCGAGGCCGGTGCGCAGCTGCTGCTGCGTGTCGGCGGGGCCGATGCTCACGACGATGATCTCGCTGGCGCCGCCTTTCTCCTTGATCCGCAGCGCCTCTTCGAGCGCGATCTCGTCGAACGGGTTGATGCTCATCTTGACGCCGTCGGTCACGACACCCGTGCCGTCCGGCTTGACGCGGACCCGGACGTTGTAGTCCACGACCCGTTTCAGGCCCACCAGAATCTTGCTCACACCCGGCTCCGTAAGAGACATGAAGGAATGGGGTTGCCGCCGGACGGCGGCGCGCCACGGTAAGGGAAACGGCGTTCTGGAGTCAAACGGCCGGCGCGGCGCGCGCGGCTCTGTGATGCACATTCCAATGTACGGAACCCTCCGACGCCGAGCCGCCGCCGGCAGGTACACTGGCCGCCCAGTGCCCAGTCACGAGTGATCTCCTTCGCATGCCCGACGCACTCGCAGCGCGCTTGAAATTCGGCGTCCTGGCGCCGGCGACCAACACGGTCGTGCAGCCGGAGTTCGACGCCATGCGGCCGGACGGCATCACCAACCAGATGGCGCGCGTCGTCATTCCCGATACGCCGGTCGGCACCGACAGCGAGTTCGAGTCGATGATGACCCAGGTGCGCGCCTCGATCGAGGGCGCGCTCGCGACGGTCATGGCGTGCTCGCCCGGCGCCGTCATCCTCGCCATGTCGGCGGAGACCTTCTGGGAAGGCGTCATGGATCCGGCGGCGCTGCAGGCACATCTCGAGTCGCGAGCCGGCGTGAAGGTGATCCTCGGCGCGCAGGCCTGCCAGGCCGCGATCCAGCGGTACGGCGGCATCCGCCGCATCAGCCTGATCACACCTTACATGCCGTCGGGCGACGCGCAGGTGCGCCGTGCATTCAGCGACAGCGGCTTCGAAGTCGTCAACCTGCTCGGCTTGAAGTGCAACAGCCCGTTGCTCATGGCGCACGAATCCCCCGAGCGCCTGCGCCGCGCGGTGCGCGAGGTCGACGATTCCAGCGTCGAGCTGATCCTCCAGGTCGGCACCAACCTGGCGTTCGCAAGCGTCGCTGCCGAGGCCGAGCGCTGGCTCGGCAAGCCGGTGCTCGCGGTGAACACCTGCACCTACTGGCACGCACTGCGCAGCAGCGGTATCGAAGACAAGGTCGCGGGCTTCGGCTCGCTGTTGCTGGAACACTAGTCCATCCCGGGAGCTGTTATCGTGTCGTCCATGCGCACCCTGCGTCCGAGCTCGAGTCTCGCCAACGTCCGCTACGAGATCCGCGGCGACCTGGCGCGGCGCGCGCATGAAATGGAGCGGCTCGGCTACGAGATCATTCCGCTGAACATCGGCAATCCCGGCCTGTTCGGCTTCCGCACGCCGGAGACGATGCGGCTGGCGATGATCGAGAACCTGAAGTCGAGCGAGGCGTACTGCCACCAGAAAGGCGTGTTCCCGGCCCGCGAAGCGGTCGTGATGCAGCAGCAGAGCCGCGGCGTGCGCGGCGTGAGCGCCGAAGAAGTGTTCATGGGCAATGGCGTCAGCGAGCTGATCGACCTGGTCCTGCGCGCACTGCTGTCGACCGACGACGAAGTGCTGGTGCCGAGCCCGGACTATCCGCTGTGGACCGCGGCGGTGAACCTCAACCGCGGGCGCGCCGTGCATTATCCGTGTCGGCCGGAAAACGGCTTCGAGCCGGATCCGCGCGACATCGAAGCGCTGATCACCAGCCGTACGCGCGCCATCGTGGTCATCAACCCCAACAATCCCACCGGTGCCGTGTACTCGCGCGCAACGCTCGAAGCGATCGCGCAGCTCGCCGAGAAGCATCACCTGGTGGTGTTCAGCGACGAGATCTACGACCAGGTTCTGTTACGGCGACGCCGAGTTCATCCCGCTGGCGACCCTGGTGAACGGCACGCTGTGCGCGACGCTGGCGGGCCTGTCGAAGGTGTATCGCGCTTGCGGCTATCGCGTCGGCTGGGCGGTGTTCTCCGGCGAGCTGGAAGGCGCGCGCGAGTATCTGCACGCACTGGACAAGCTTTCGTCGCTCCGCCTGTGCAGCAACGTGCCGGGGCAATGGGCGGTGCAGACGGCGCTCGGCGGCTTCCAGAGCATCCAGGAGCTGACCCGTCCCGGCGGGCGGCTGTTCCAGTCGCGTCAGGCGATCCTCGACGGCGTCGCCGCCAGCCAGTACCTGCACGTGTGCGCGCCGCGCGGTGCGATGTACGCGTTCATCGGCGTCAAGGAAAATGCGCTGCCCGAGTTCGACGACCGGCGCTTCGCGATGGACCTGCTGGAGCACAAGCACGTGCTGATCGCGCCCGGCAGCAGCTTCAATACCAGCTACAAGACTCATTTCCGGATCACCAACCTGCCGCGCCCCGAAGTGCTGGCCGAAGTGTTCCGCCGCATGGAGGAGCTGCTCGACAGCTACGCGGCCGGAGCGGAGCCGGTGTCGCGGCCGGCGCCGGAGCTGAAGGTCGTGACGAAGTGACGGGGTGACGAAGTGACGAGGCAGGGGCGATAATCCGCGCCTTGCACCTCCACACCCTCCTCGAGCACGACGTCTCCGTCCTCACCGCTAGCCGGCGTCTTGCGCACGCCATCAGGCTCGGCTACGCGCGACACGCTCAGCAACAGGGATTGAGTGCCTGGCGCACGCCGCGAGCGCTGCCGTGGAGCGCATGGCTGCGGCAGCAACACGTCGACGCACGCGCATCCGGCGTGCCGCCGACCGCGCGATCGCGAGTCCTCACGCCGACGCAGGCGCGAATCCTCTGGGACGAAGTCGTAGCGAGCAGCCGTACCGCGCGCGAGCTTCTCAGTCCGGCCAGCGCCGCGCGGCTCGCGGGACGCAGCTGGCGGCGCTTGCACGACTACCTGATTCCAGTGGAGCGCCTCGAAGGGTTCGACACGCCGGAGGCGCAGGCGCTCTATGCGTGGTGCCGCGAGTTCGAGCGACGCTGCGCCGCCATCGACGCCGTCGACGAAGCGCGACTCGCGCACTGGGCCTACGACTCGGGACTCATCCCGTCATCGCCGGTCGCGTTCGCGGGCTTCGATGCGATGCCGCCCGTCATGACGCGATTGCTCGAGCGCTGGCGCGCGAGCGAGCGTGTCGTCGACATCGCCGCATCAGTCCAATCGCAGGAAAGCCGCATCGTTGTCGTTGCGGCCGACGACGCGACAGCCGAGCTCGATCTCGCCGCGCAGTGGGCACGCGACCGGGTCGTGGCGGGCGCCGGCAACGTGGGCGTGATCCTCGGCGACCTGCAGTCGCGTCGTGAGGAAGTACGCCGCGTGTTCGAGGATGTCTTCGTGCCCGCTGCGCGCCAGACACTGAATGGCACGTTGCCGATCCCCGTAGTGCTCGCGGCTCCTGCACCGATGACGGACTATCCGCTCGTCGACGCCGCGCTCCTCGTGCTGCAACTCGCCGCCCGCGAATGTACGAGCACCGATGCCGGCCGGCTGCTGCGGACCCCTTTCGTCGTCGGCGGACATGCGGAGCGCGCGCAGCGCGCGCTGGCGGACCGTAGATTGCGCGATGAGCAGCGCGATCGCTGGAACTGGTTCGAGCTGGAGCGCTGGGCAGGCGTCACGAGCTGCCCGCAGCTGCAAGTCGCCGCTCGTGACGTGAACGCCGTGGTGCGCAGGCTCGCCAGCGGGCCGGCGAGCGGCTGGGCCGAGCACTTCCACGCGCTGTGGCTCGCGGCCGGCTGGCCGGGCGATCGCACCCTGAGCAGTGTCGAGCATCAGACGCTGGAGAAGTTTCATGGCGTGCTCGCGGAGTTCGGGGCGCTCGATGCAGTGACGGGTCGCATGAGCTTGCAGCAAGCGCTTGCCTGCCTGCGCGACTTGCTCAGCGATACTCAGTTCGAGCCCGAGACGGCGAGTGCAGCGGTCACCGTCATCGACAGCGCGACGAGCGCCGGCATGTATTTCGATGCGCTGTGGGTGGCCGGTCTCGACGCCGATCACATCCCTGCGCCGGTCAATCCCGACGCGCTGATTCCGTTGGAGCTGCAGCGCGTGGCCGGGATCCCGGAGGCCACGGCGAGCGGCGTGCTGCAACAGGCGACCACTCAGTTGCGCCGCTGGACGAGCAGTGCGACTGACGTCGTCCTGAGCTGGCCGCAGCGCGATGGCGACATACGCCTGTCGCGCAGCCCGCTGCTCGATCCGATCGCCGGCGCGAACAATCAGGCACTGCAGCCAGCGCAGGCCGGCTCGTTGCGTCGTGTGCTGTTCGAGCAGCGTCCGACGTTGCAGACCATCCGTGACGATCGCGCGCCGACTCTGGCGGCACGCGATGCACGCGGCGGGGCGCGTACGGTGGAGTTGCAGTCGCGTTGTCCTTTCCGGGCGCAGGCTGAAATCCGCTTGCGCGCCGAGCCGATGCCGCGCGTCAGCCTCGGCGTGGAGCCGGTGGATCGGGGCGCGCTGCTGCACCGGGTGCTCGCCGAGGTCTGGGAAGTGTTCCGCACGCAGGAGCAGTTGCTCGCGATCGAGGAGGGCGCGCTGGAGCGCCAGGTTCGCGAGAGCGCCGAGCGTCATGCGGCGCAGGCGCTGCCCGGCGAGGTTCGCTATCGGCATCGCCTCGCTGCGCTGGAGATCGAAAGCGCCGTGCGGCAGGTCATGCGGCTGCTCGCGCTGGAGAAGCTGCGTCCGCCCTTCGCGATTCGCCTGGCGGAGACGGCCGAGCAGTACACGATCGGCGGGCTGACGATCACGCTGCGTCCCGATCGCATCGACGAGCTTGCAACCGGCGGCGAGCTGCTGATCGACTACAAAGTCGGCGGCGTGCATCGACCGCGGGGCTGGCTCGACGTGCTCCCCGGTCGCCCGCGCAATCCTCAGCTGCCGCTCTATGGCCTCGCTCATGCGGATCGGTTGCGCGCGCTGGCGTATGTCGTGCTGACACCGGGCACGGTCGAATATCGCGGCTGGAGCGACGGCAGCGATGCCGGCGCCGGCGTGTGGGCGTATCCGGCCGGTGTGCGCATCGACCTCGGCGATCCGGGCGATTGGCAGGCGCTGACGCACTACTGGCGGTTCTCGCTGACGCGCCTCGCCGAGCGCTACGTCGCGGGAGAGGCGGCGGTCGATCCGCTGCCGTTCGAGTGCACGACCTGCCACCTCAGCACGTTCTGCCGCATCAACGAGCTCGAGTTGAGCGAGCCGGAACCGGAGTTCACGCCCGATGACTAGCGACGCGGCAGCACGCAGCGCGGCGCTGGATCCGACGCGCTCGTTCATCGTCCAGGCGCCGGCGGGCTCCGGCAAGACGGAGCTGCTGACGCAGCGCTATCTGCGGCTGCTGGCGAACGTCGAGTCCCCGGAGCAGATCCTGGCGATCACCTTCACACGCAAGGCCGCGGCGGAAATGCGCGCACGCATTCTGCAAGCACTGCAGAGTGCAGATGCCGCGCCGCCCGATTCGGATCACAAGCGCTCGACGTGGGCCCTGGCGCGAGCGGTGCGCGCTGTCGATTCCGAGCGCGGGTGGCGGCTGATGCAGCATCCGGCGCGGCTGCGCATTCAAACGATCGATGCGCTCAACGCGTCGCTCGCGCGGCGCTTGCCGGTGATCGCAGGGACAGGCGCTGCGCTCGAGCCGACGACCGACATGGCGCCGCTCTACGAGCTGGCGGGCCGGCAGCTGCTCGAACGGCTCGGTGAAGGCTCGGATGTCGCCAGGCACCTCGAAGTGCTGGTGATGCATCTCGGCAATCGCGTCGACCGGTTGATCCTGCTGCTCAACGATCTGCTGGCGAAGCGCGACCAGTGGCTGCACATCGTCATGCACGCGCGCGCCAGCACCGACCTGCGCGCGACGCTGGAGGCGACGCTGACGCGGCTGGTCGAGAGCCACCTGGAGACGTTGTGCGAAGCGCTCGGCCCGGATCGCTGCGAGGTGCTCCTGCAGCTGCGCCGCTATGCCGCGAAGAACCTGCTCGCCGACGATCGTGTGGCCGCGGCGACGCGGGCAGCGCTGGAAATCTGCGCGGCGCATCCGTCGCCGCTGCGTCCTGTCAGCAGCGCGCTCCCCGTATGGCGCGAGATCGCGTCGATGCTGTTCAAGAAGGATCGCAACAAGGACGAGCTGTACGAAAGCGTCAGCGTGCGCCAGGGATTCCCGCCGACCCATCGCGACATCAAGGCGCGCATGCTCGACATGCTGCGCTCGCTCGGCAACGACCCGCGGCTGCTGGAAGACCTCGCGACGCTGCGAACGTTGCCGGATCCCGCGTACAGCGAGGAGCAGTGGCGGATCCTCGAAGCCTTGCTGGAGCTGCTGCCCGCGGCTGTCGCCGAGCTGCAGATCGTGTTTCAGACGCAGGGCAAGGCCGACTACGTCGAGATCGCCTTGCGCGCGCTGCGAGCGCTCGGAACCAGTGACGAGCCCACCGATCTCGCGCTCGCTTTCGACTATCGCCTGCAGCACATCCTGGTGGACGAGTTCCAGGACACCTCGTTCAGCCAGCTCGATCTGCTCGAACGGCTCACCGGCGGCTGGAGCGACGGCGACGGCCGCACGCTGTTCTGCGTGGGCGATCCGATGCAGTCGATCTATCGCTTCCGCCAGGCGGAGGTCGGGCTGTTCATCGACCTGCAGCAGCACGGCCTGCGCAACCTGCGCCTGGAGCCGCTGCGGCTGGAGGCCAATTTCCGCTCGCACCCGACGATCGTCGAGTGGGTGAACGATTCGTTCCCGGCCGTGCTCGCTGCGCGCAACGACGCGGAGCAGGGCGCGGTGAAGTACAGCCCGAGCACTGCGACCGTCACTGCCGAAGGCGGCGGCGTGCGGGTGCATCCGTTCGTCAACGCCGACGAAGACATCGAAGCGACGCAGGTCGTGTCGATCGTTCGCGAGACGTTGGAACAGGATGCGGACGGACGCATCGCAATCCTCGTTGCCGCACGCACGCACGTGGATGCGATCGCGCGGGCGCTGGCAGCCGGCGGTGTCGACTTCCAGGCGATCGAGATCGAGCAATTGCGGGACCGCCCGGTCGTGCAGGACCTCATTGCGCTGACGCGAGCGCTGGTGCACGTCGCAGATCGCACCGCGTGGCTGGCTGTGCTGCGTGCGCCATGGTGCGGTCTCGCGCTCGGGGACTTGCATACGCTGGCGGGCCAGACGAGCACGACGATCGAGGACGCAATCCCGCGGGTGCTGACCTCGACGCACGACGATCTGTTCGCGGAGGGACGGTTGTCCGACGAAGGGCGCGTGCGCCTGTCACGCACGTGGCGGATCCTGAGCGCGGCGCTGGCAGAGCGCGGCCGCTGGCCGCTGCGCATCTGGATCGAGCGCACCTGGAATGCGCTCGGCGGGCCGGCGACGCTGACGCGCGAGGACGACCTCGACGATGCGGAGGCGTATCTCGCCCGGTTGGAGCAGATCGAGAGCGTCGCGGATCTCGACGACGTGGCGCGGCTCGAAGAGCAGCTGTTCCGGTTGTTCGCCAGCGCGCGCTTCGCCGGCGCGGCGCGCGTCGAAGTGATGACGATTCACGCTGCCAAGGGCCTCGAGTTCGACACGGTGATCGTGCCGGGCCTGCAGCGTTACCTGCCGACCTACAATCGCGAGCTGCTGCGCTGGACCCGCGTCGCCGGGCCGCACGGCGGCATGGTGCTGGCGCCGGTGAAACCGGATGGCGGCGATCCCGACCCGATCTATCGCTGGATCGAGCTCCTGGAGCGCAGGCGCTTGCGGCGCGAGCGCGCGCGGTTGCTGTACGTCGCCGTGACTCGCGCGAAGCGTGACCTGCACTTGCTCGGCAACGCCACTGCGAAGGAGCGCGACGGCCGCCTGGTGCTCGACGAGCCGCGCCGCGATTCGATGCTGCGCATGCTGTGGGGCACCGTGGAAACGCAGTTCTGGGACGCGGAGCCGTCCTCGCCGATCCCCGCCGGCTACAAGCCTGCGCCGCCGCAGAAGCTGCGGCGCTTGCCGATCGACTGGCGGCCGCCGCAGGCACAGCTCATTGCAGCCGCGCAGGCGGCCGAGATCGTCGACATCGGCGACGAGCGGCCGGTGTTCGATTGGGTGTCGCAGGTCAGCCGGCACGTCGGCACGCTCGTGCATCGCGAGCTCGACCGCCTGTGCCGGCCCGGCGTGCAGCCAGGGGCACCGGAGCTGTTGCGTACGGCACGGGCACGCCTGATGGCGGAGCTGGCGGAGCTCGGCGTGCCGCCCGATCGTTGCACAGCCGCGTGCGAGCGCGTGATGGCGGCGATGGAGCGCACACTCGACGACGAGCGCGGCCGCTGGCTGCTGGGCATCGACGGTCGCATCCGCGAAGCTGCCTCCGAGCTCGCGATCAGCGGCGTCGTCGACGGTCAGATCCTGGAAGGAGTGATCGACCGGACGTTCCTCGATGAAGCCGGGCAGCGCTGGATCGTCGACTTCAAGACCAGCACGCACGAGGGCGGCGGGCTGGAAGCGTTCCTGGACGAGGAGGTCGTGCGCTACCGGCCGCAGCTGGAGCGCTACGCACGGCTGATGCGGGCCTTCCGCCCCGGGGAGCAGGTCCGCGCCGCTCTGTACTTTCCGGTGCTGCGGCAGTGGCGGGAAGTCACGCTGGCCGCGTGACGAACCAGGAGCGGGTCAGCCCCAGAGGGCGCGCGAGGGCAGGCTCATCATGCCGTCGTGATACTCGATTCCGTCCGGCCAGTCCTCGGCCTGCAGCAGCGGTCCGTCGAGGTCCGCGATCTCGCACAGCTGCGCCAGCACCATCCCGGGCGCCATCGCCACGGATCCGCCGACCATGCAGCCGACCATCAAACGCATGCCGGCTGCGCGTGCGGCTTGCGCGAACTCCAGCCCCGCGGTGAGCCCGCCGCTCTTGTCGAGCTTGATGTTCACGAAGTCGTAGCGGCCGACCAGCTGCGGCAGGTCCTCGGCAGTGTTCGCCGGCTCGTCGGCGCACACCGGCACCGGCAGATCGAGGTTTGCGAGACGGTCGCCATCGCGCTCGCTGATCGGTTGCTCCAGCAGATCGACGCGCAGTTGTGCCAGCGCCGGAGCGAGCTCCTGCAGCTGCTCGATGCTCCACGCCTGGTTTGCATCGACCACCAAGTGTGCTGCGGGCGCCGCTCGGCGCACTGCTGCCACGGCCTCCAGGGGCTGCTCGTGCGAGACCTTGATCTTGATCCAGTCATAGCGTGCGAGCTCGCGCGCCCGCTTCTCGTACTCGGGGATCGAGCGGATGCCGATCGTCTCGCACGTCGCGATGCGCCGGGGCTGCGCGATGCCCGCGAGCTGCCAGACCGAGCTGCCGGTGCGTTTGGCCTCGAGATCCCAAAGCGCGGCATCGACGGCGTTGCGCGCGCCCCCGGCCGGCAGGATCCCGAGCAGCTCGCGGCGGTCGACGCCGCGCTCGAGCGCGTTACGCACGCCTTCGATCTGCGCGCGCATCGAGTCGATCGTCTCGCCGTGATAGTCGACTCCGACCGCTTCGCCGCGACCTGCGTAGCCTGCCGCGGAGAGCTGCACGACGATGGCTTCGCACGTCGTCTGCGAGCCGCGCGAGATCACGAACGGCTCGCGCAACGGCCAGACCCGTGTCTGGATCGACAGCTCGTGCCTCATGTGCGCACGATGAAATCGACTGCCGCCTGGAGCGGCGTCTGCAACGGATCGAAGCACGGCACGGCCATGGTCTCGGCTGTTTCGGCCAGCACTCGCGTGCGCTCGCTCGCACTGAGCATCGAAGTATTGAGGCTCACGCCGCCGAGTCGCACGGCGGGGTTCGTGAGGCGCGCCGCTTCGATGTAGCGCGCCGCGGCCGTCGGCAGATCCGGGATCGGAAAGTCAGGGAAGCCGTGGATGTGCCGGCGGGTCGGGTCATGGCACAGCACCAGCACGTCGGGCTGCGAGCCGTGCACGAGCGACAGCGTGACGCCGGCATACGCTGGATGAAACAGTGCGCCCTGGCCTTCGATCACGTCCCAGTGATCCGGCGCGGCATCCGGAGACAGCAGCTCTGCAGCACCGGCCGCGAAGTCGGCAATGACTGCGTCGAGCGCGATGCCGCCGCCCGCGATCATGATGCCGGTCTGACCCGTGGCGCGGAAATCGGCCGAGACGCCGCGTTCGCGCAGCGCCTTGGTGAGCGCAAGCGCCGCGTATTTCTTGCCGAGCGCGCAGTCGGTGCCGACCGTGAGCAAGCGTTTGCCGCTGCGGCGTCGCCCGCTGCCGGTCGGAAAGGTCTGGCGTGGCAGGCGCACGTTGACGAGCGCCACGCCGCGCTTGCGTGCAGCTTCGGCCAGACCCGGTACGCCTTCGAGCGGTCGATGCATGCCGCTCACGACATCGAGCCCTGCCGCCACAGCCGCGTGCAGAGCCGGTTCCCACGCGGCGGGAATTCCTCCGCCCACCGGCGCGACGCCGATGACCAGCGATCCGGCGCCAGCCTGTGCAGCAGCTTCCGGTGTCATGTGGGGAAGCCCGAGATCGACGGGTGATTGCGGCAGGCGCAGCTGTCCGACACAGGACTCGCGCGCCCAATCGCGCAGACCGCACGCGGTCTTGGCATCGGCCTCGTCTTCGGCATCGCCGATGAACAGCAGGTAGGGTTTGCGCAGCGTGAAGCCGGCGGGGAGGGCGGCGGAGGACATGGGCGTGGAGGATACCGAATGCGAACGACTGTCGTGCTACATCGACCCTTCGAAGGTGAAAGGCCTGCGGCCCTGCGCATCGGCCGGGCCGAGTATTTCCAGCGAGCGTGCCATGTCGCCGGGCGCGCCGGGGCGCGTGGCGATCATTCCCTGGACGAGATAGCTGCGGTCCTTCTTGATCTGCACGCTGCCGTTGACTGCGAACGGACCGCCCAGGTCGCTGAGCGCGCCGTTGAGCACCTCGGCCGCTGCTGCGGCTTCGGCGGGAAACTCGATCTTGTAGCTGCCGAGCGCAACCGGCCGGCGCGCCGGCCCGACCAGGTCGGTGATCTCGACGGCCCCGTTCGCGACGACCGGCCAGCCGTTCTCCAGCGTCAGCTGCGGCAGCTTCAGGTTCAGCGTGCCGGTCCAGCCGCCGGGCGCGACGTTCGGCGGCAGCGCGCCGAGCGGCAGCGACGCATTCAGGCTGCGGAACGTGAGCGCGCCGGTCGGTGCTGCAGTGATGGACGACTGTGCAAAGCCGTCGGTGCGCGTGATCTTGACGTCGGCCCCCAGGCGTCCGGTGAACAGCGCGAGCGCATTGAGACTCCATTCCACGCTGCCGAGATGCAGCGTGCCGGCCCGCACCGCCTGCGCACGACCTTGCCAGATCGTGCCCGAAACGCCGCCGAGCGTCAGGCCGGAAGGGTGCGCATAGGACAACACGACGCTCGCCGGCAATGTGATCAGCGCCAGCAGCAGGAACGCACCGACGCCAAGGGCGATCAGCGGCCAGGTCTTCTTCATGCAGGGTTATCCGCCGGGACGCGACAGGTCCAGGCTGGCGTTGACGAACCCGGGCTTGGCGGTGCGATCGATCGTAGCCGAGTCGATCGTGACCGCATGCGTCTGCTGCAGGCTCCCGAGGCACACGACCAGCTTGTCGAACTCTGCCTGCTCCAGCCGCACGCGAATCCCGTTCTCGCCGCTCGGCGTCTGCCCGGTCAGCGATTGGCCGAGCCCGCACTCGCGTGCCGCGCGGTCGATCAGCACCACCAGCGACTCATTGGTCGGCGTAGCAGCGGGTGGTGCGTTGGCGCTGAGAGCGAGCACTTCGCCGCCGACGCTGCGCATCCAGGCCAGATCGCCTTCCTTCTTGGCGACGCGCTCGGCGCGGGAATTGACCGCCGAGTAGAACGGGGCGAGGCCCAGCAGGTAGATCGCGACCAGCAGCAGCGCGGCGCCGCCGCCAGCGACCAGCGCACGCTCGCGCGGCTGCAACCCGAAGAACCATTCCTTGAGTTTCTGCATGATCAGGCGCCCGGCTTCTTGAACTGCAAGCGGCCTTCGAACTTCGACTCGCGCGGGCTCGCCGATTCGATCCTGGCGTCCAACCCGCGCTCGCCTGCGAACTGCCGGATGCGATCGAGCACGTCGACCGAGGGTGCGAGCACGCGCAGATCGGTCTGGTTGTTGCGGTAGACCAGCGCCTCGACGTTGGTGCCCGGCGCTTGACCGAGCGCTTCGCCGAGCGTTGCCAGCGTCGCCATCATGCCGCTGACCGGGCCGGTGCCGCGCAACTGACTCAAGCGCGCCTCGACCAGCTCGCGCGCCCGCGCTGCTTCGGGCAGCGGAGCACCCGGCATGAGCTGCTGATAGAGATCGCCGATCTGCGAGTCGAGGCGCGCCTCCTGGGCCCGGTAGTGGAAGTACTGCCACGTCTTCAAGCCCAGGTGCGCGGCCAGGAACACCACGGCGAGCACCGCGGCATAGCGCCACGGCGCGAACGAAACATTGAGCTTGCGCTTCGACTGGTAACGACCCTGCAGAAGGTTCACGGCAGTGCTGCGCACGATGTTCGCTGCGAGCAGCGGCAGCGGACCGTCCGGCAGCAGCTTCAGTTGCAGGCTTGCCGTGAACTCGCGCAGCCCTTCGAGCAGCTCGCGCTCACGCTCGTAATCGTCTTCCGAAACGTAGATCGTCACGTGCTCGCGCGCTTCCTCGCCGGACGCGAGCGCGAGTTGCAGCGCTTCGATCAGCGGCTCGACGTCGAGCACCGTGCCCGGCGTTTCCGGACGACGCACGTACACGCGCGCGCCGTCGATGAGCAACGTGACAGCGTTGGGCGTCTCTGGCAGAGCCGCCGTCTCCGGATACAGCGCATCGGCATGCAATCCCGCGTCCGCAAGAATCGCTTGCCACGCTTCCATGCGCGCGTGCGAGACGACCGTGACCGGAGTGCCCGGACGCGTCTCGCGCTTGCCGACCGCGAAATGCAGGTCTTCGACGTCCGCCGCCAGGTGCTCTTCCAGCGCGAACGGCACGACCTGCGCGAGCTTCGCGCCGCTCTTCACCGGCAGCACGGGCTCGGCGAGCAGCGCGTCGGTGCCCGGTACCAGCACGATGACTTTCTTGCCTGCGGCGGAAGCGGGCGCGAGATCCAGCGGTCCGGACTGGACGTTGCCGCGGCGTGCGCCGGCGGCGTCCATGACGATCCAGTCCGCGGAGGTTCCGGCGGCGGAGGCGTGCAGGCGTACGACTAGGAATTCCGACATTGCTCGCTCTGGCGTGTGGGCCTCACGGCGTTCCGTGGCTTCTTAGTATGGGACGCACGAGACCGTTGTTGCCGCTGCGATACAAGAGACTGTACAGCGTGTACTGGGTAGTGCCAATAGTGACCCAGATCGTCGCGCGGAAGTACGAGCTCGTCTGATCGATGACCTTGCCCTGCACCAGCTCCTGCTTCTGCGCCGGCGACAGGCGGCTCTCGAAGTCCTGCTTGGTCGGGAAGCAGCGCTGCTTGCGAGTCTCTATGGTGTTGTCGCGCGCCAGCGTGTACTCGCGCTGCCCCTCGGTGAGCGCATCCAGCAGCTCGGGCGACGCAGTACAAAGATTGATCGGCGTGCCAATCGGCAGCGCTGTGATGAACGGCTCGAGCTTGCGATAGCGGTCGAGACCGAGGCCGTCGATCGCCAGCACCTCGCTCGCGCGCGTCAGCGGCATGTTCGCCGTGCGATACGGCGGCGTGAGGCTGGTGTAGGTCGGATCCTCCGCGCCATCGGGGAATGCCGGCTGAATGTCGCTGTCGATCCAGTCCGCGATCAGCGTCGCCCACTTCGGCTCGAGCTCGAGGATCTCCAGCAGGCGCTGGAAACGCTTGACCGCATTCTCGTCGACCACCAGCTCGCCGCCCTGGAGCACGACCAGGCTGTTGAGATTGAAGCGGCCCTGCATGTCCTCGAGCTGGCCTTCGAACTCGCCGCCCTCGATCGGGATCGGCGGAATCGGCGTGGCCCACTCCTCTGTGAAGTCGTCGGTGCGCGAGTTCTGCTGCTTGTCCCGGCGCAGCGAGTCCGCGGCCCACGCCTCGCCGCCGAGCGCGACCTCGAAGCCCTGGTCCATCGCGAAGGCATTGGCGCTGCGGCGCTGATCGAGGTAGCCCTTGAACGAGACGCTCGCAGCGAGCATCACCGCGAGCGCCACGATCAGCACCGCCATGATGAGCGCGACGCCGCGCTGGCGGTTGCGCAACGATGCCGGGACCGCCTTCATCCCGACACCTCGACCAGCCGCACGAGCTTGCCCCAGTCTTCCAGCTCGAGCGTGAACTCGACGGCGATCGGCCGCAGCCGCCCGGAATCGGGACCGGAGTAGCCGAGCGGCGGCCACTGATCGTGCCAGGTGCGGTTCTGGTCCATGAACCGGAACGTCACCGAGCGCACCTTGTCGAGCAGCACCGCGCCGTTCGGCTCGTCGGTGAGCGTGCGATCGAGCGCATTCCAGTAGGCGCGCTGCAGCTTGTTGTCCTGCAGACGATAGGTGACCCGCTGCAGCGTCGAGCGCGAGATGCCGGCGGGATTCGACCAGCCGGAGCGCGTGAGATCGGCGAGCGTTTCGGTGCGCGAGTCCGCGCGCAGCGCCGGCTCGAGCGCCTCGCCGAGCGGCTCGCGGATCGGGCGCGGCTCGAGCATCTCGAAATCTTCCGACATGCGCTGCACGGCCGCCTGGATCATGCGGGTGCGGCCCGCGCCGGCCTCGACGATGTCGCTCTGCCTGGACAGCTGGTTGTAACCGCCGTACGCGAGCATGCCGACGATGGCGAAGATGAACACCGCCACCAGCACTTCGAGCAACGTGAAACCGCGGTTACGCATCGTCACTGCTTCGGATCACTGATTCGGATCGCTCGGATCGATCGGATCGTCGTCCTCCTGGGTCGGGATCTCCTCGCCCGGCGGCAACGCCGGCGTGTCGTTGTCGTCGGTCGGGCCCGGCGTTTCGCCGGGATTCTCGCCCGGCTGCTGTTGATCCTGCTGCGGACCGCCGGGACCCGCGCCTTGCCAGGCGATCAGCGTCGTTCCGGGCGGCGCGATCGCGGTGCCGTAGAAGCCGCTCACCGACGCGAGCGACACGTTTTCGCGCGCCTCGGCGGGTCGCACGCTGATGTCGATGCGCCGGATCGTCTCGACCGGCGTCTGCGTCACGTTCATCGTCCACTTCCAGCGCTGCCCGGCCATCTCGACTTCATCGGAGCTCTTGTCGACGGGCGGGGAGGTCCGCTGCAGGCGCACCTCCGTGAGGCGGTTCATCGCGATCCAGTGCGCGACGCTCTTGTCGCGCAGATAGCCGCTGTTGCTGGCGGTCTGGCTGACCGCCTGGATCACGCCGAGCATGCCGAGCGAGACCACGATCAGCGCGACGATCACCTCGATGAGGGTGAAGCCTCGGGTACGTTCAACGGCGCGCATCGGAAATCCGCTCCTTGCTCTTGTCGTCCAGCGGGGGCGGCTTGGTCTGTACCACCAGGCTCCACTCACGATCGTCCTTGCGCTGCTCGACGCGCAGATCGCCGTCGGCAAGCGCGGTCACACGCCACAGCGCCGGCGCGCCATCGCGCTCGATCTGCAGCTCGAACGGCACCACGTCGCCGCTCGACAGCACCGTGAGCTGCGGCGGCGCCTTCTCGTGCTCGTCCTTGTCGCTGCGATCGGGCAGGGCAGGCTTGAGCACGATCTCGCGTCCTTCGAGCCACAGCCTGAAGCGCAATCCCTCCGGCAGCTGACGCTGTGCGTACAGCTGGTCGTCGACGATCGGCTGCCACTGGTTGCGCCGCGTGTCGAAGTGCAGGAATTCGTAGTCGGAAGCGGCGACGTAGATCGCCAGGTCGATGGCCTGCAGCTCCGCTTCCTCGCGCGCCTGCCGCAGCACCGCCCATACGCGGCGCGATTCCTCCTCGACCTGCTGATCCTTGCCGAGCACTCCGATCGACAATGTCGCGATCGACACCATGACCCCGATGATCACGAGGACGACCAGGATCTCCAGGAGCGTGAAGCCGCTGGCGCGCGCGCGACTCGGGCTCGCAGCCGTCAAGCGCTACTCCGTCGTCCAGTTGCCCCGGTCCGCGTTCACGCCTTCGCCGCCTTCCTGGTTGTCGGCGCCGAGCGTGTAGATGTCGTATTCGCCGTGCTGGCCGGGGTAGGCGTAGTGATAGTCGTTCTGCCACGGATCCTTGGTCAGGCCGCTGTTGCCGAGGTAGCCGCCCGGCTTCCAGTTGCGCACGGTCGGATCGTTCGGCTGGGTCACCAGCGCCTTCAGGCCCTGCTCGGTCGTCGGGTACTTGTAGTTGTCCATCTTGTACAGGCTGAGTGCGGTCTCGAATGCACGCAGGTCCTGCTTCACCTTGGTGATCTGGGCATCGTCGATGCGGCGCATGACGTTCGGTGCGACCAGCGCCGCGAGGATGCCGAGGATCACGACTACCACCATGATCTCGATCAGCGTGAAGCCACGCCCGGTCTTCGTGTGCGCCGCGCGTTCGCAGGCGCGGCGGGCCAACAGGCGGTTCATATCTGTCATAGTCAATTCCGTTCCACAGTCGCTATAGAGAAGAAACGATGAAGTTAACGAGCCAAGGCGGCAGTCGGGTCTACGGCAGCGGGTCTTCGGGAAAAGGCGCCGGATCATAACAAAGCAGGTCGCACGCATGAGTGACGCCGTCCGCGGGCCTGAAGCGCTCCCGACAGCCGTGTCCGCGATCCAGGGAGGCTGGCTCGTTGGACTGCTGGGCGCCACGGTGGTTCTACTGTCGCTGACTGGCGAATCCGGGCGCGAGCTGTTGCGCTACGAGCGCGTGGCAATCCTGCACGACCACCAGTACTGGCGCCTGCTGACCGGTCACCTGGTGCATGGCTCGGTCCAGCACCTGTTGCTGAACGCAGTCGGTCTGGGGCTGATCGCGGCACTGTTTCCGCGCGAATTTTCCCTGCGCGGCTGGCTGCTGGTCCTGGCCAGCAGCATCGTGACCATCGACCTCGGCTTTGTATTGTTGGAGCCACAGCTGCAGTGGTACGTGGGCCTGTCGGGAGTCCTGCACGGTGCGCTCGCGGCGGGCGCCATCGGCTGGTGGCGTCATGAATCGAGGGCTCTGGCGCTGGCGCTTACCGCGATCCTGGTCGGCAAGCTCGCCTGGGAACAGTGGCACGGGGCACTGCCGCTCTCCGGCGACCTGCCCGTCGTTGTAGATGCGCATCTTTACGGTGCGATCGGCGGCGCCCTGGCCGGCGCTTTTCTCTGCCTGCGCTCACGGGACTGGCCCCTCGGACGCTCATCGCTATAATCGCGCGCCCTTTCGGCACTAACCGCCAACCGCCAACCGCTTCTCCCATGACTTTCGCCTTCGTGTTTCCCGGCCAGGGCTCGCAATCAGTCGGCATGCTGGCGCAGCTCGCCGGCGCCGAGCCGCTCGTCCAGGAAACGTTCGCCGAGGCCTCGGCCGTGCTCGGTTACGACCTGTGGAAGCTGTGTCAGCACGGTCCCGAGGAGGATCTCGGGCGCACCGAGCGCACGCAACCGGCGATGCTCGCCGCGGGCGTTGCGACGTGGCGCGTCTGGCGCAAGCACGGTGGCGGACTGCCTGCCGCGATGTCGGGTCACAGCCTCGGCGAGTACTCGGCACTGGTGTGCTCCGGCGCGCTGGATTTCCGGACTGCCGTCGGTCTCGTGCAGTTTCGCGGCCAGGCGATGCAGGCTGCGGTGCCGGCCGGGCAGGGCGCGATGGCGGCGATTCTCGGCCTAGACGACGCTGACGTCGAAGCAGCCTGCCGCGAGGCGGCGCAGGGCGAAATCGTACAAGCCGCCAATTTCAATTCGCCGGGACAGGTGGTGATCGCAGGTGCGGCGGCCGCGGTCGACCGCGCGATCGAAGCTGCGAAGGCGAAAGGCGCCAAGCGCGCGATCAAGCTCCCGGTGAGCGTTCCCTCGCACAGCGCGCTCATGAAGCCGGCGGCAGAGCGCTTCGGCGAGAAGCTGCAGGCCGTGCAGTTCGCGACACCCGAAGTGCGCGACATCTACACCGTCGACGTTCGCAAGCACGGCGACGCGGCCAGCATTCGCAAGGCGCTGGTGGACCAGCTGGTGAAACCCGTGCGCTGGACCGAAACGATCCAGGCGATCCTCGCGGGCGGCGCGCGCGTGGTGGTCGAATGCGGACCGGGGCGCGTTCTCACCGGGCTCAACCGACGCATCGAGCGCAACAAGGACATCGCGATGCTCGCGATCGAAGACGCCGAATCGCTGCAGCAGGCGCTGCAGGCGTGCAGGAGCAACGCATGAGCGAGCAGACGCTGGCACAGGAGATCGCCCTCGTCACCGGTGCATCGCGCGGCATCGGTCGCGCGATCGCGATCGAGCTCGCGCGTCGCGGTGCGACGGTCGTAGGCACTGCGACGAGCGAAGCGGGCGCGCAGGGGATCACGCAGTCGCTCGCGGAAGCAGGCAAGGTGCGCGGCATCGTGCTCGATGTCGCCGATCCGCAGTCGATCGACGCGGCGCTGAAAGATATCGAAGCGCACGAAGGCGCGCCGACGGTGCTGGTGAACAATGCAGGAATTACACGTGACAACCTGCTGCTGCGGATGAAGGACGAGGAGTGGAACGTCATCGTCGCCACCAACCTCGGCTCGGTGTTCCGGCTCTCGAAGGGCGTCGTGCGCGGCATGATGAAGGCGCGCCGCGGACGGATCATCAACATCGCGTCGGTCGTCGGCGTGATGGGCAACGCGGGTCAGACCAACTACGCCGCGGCGAAGGCCGGCATCATCGGCTTCAGCAAGTCGCTGGCGCGCGAGGTCGGCTCGCGCGGCATCACCGTGAACGTCGTGGCGCCGGGGTTCATCGCCACCGACATGACAGCGAAGCTGCCCGCCGAGCAGCAGGAACAGCTGACGGCGCAGATCGCGCTGGGCCGGCTCGGCTCGCCGGAAGACATCGCTCAGGCGGTGGCGTTTCTTGCGTCGCCACAAGCGGGCTACATCACCGGCGAGACGCTGCACGTGAACGGCGGCATGTACATGGTCTGAACCGCTGTCGAGCAGCGCGGTTTCCCAGGAAATTCAAATCGTTTTGCAAATGTTGGACCCGCCGGGGTCTTAACTTAGAATACGCCCCCGATGCGACCCGCCCAACGAACTACAAGGGTCGGTTTTGCGAAGGGTTCTAAAGCCTCATAGAGGACTCGTACACCAATGAGCAGTATCGAACAGCAGGTTAAAGCCATCGTCGCCGAGCAATTGGGGGTGAAAGAGGAAGAAGTCACCAACGACGCTTCCTTCGTCGACGACCTCGGCGCCGACTCGCTCGACACGGTCGAGCTGGTGATGGCGCTGGAGGAGGAATTCGAGACCGAGATCCCGGACGAGGACGCCGAGAAGATCACCACCGTTCAGCAGGCGATCGATTACATCACCGAGCGCCGCAACCAGGCCTGACGATCCGCTCGCAGGCGCGCGGTCGCCTGCCTTCCGCAAGTACCCAAGCCAAGGACGGCGGGTCGACCGCACTGTCCGCACCTTCCAACCCATGATTTGCATGCAGAGGTAATCGCTTGTCGAAGCGGCGCGTCGTCATCACCGGTCTCGGCATCGTCTCGCCCGTCGGCAGCACCGTCGACACGGCGTGGCGCAACGTGCTTGCGGGCAAGAGCGGCATCGGCCCGATCACGCGCTTCGACGTGAGCGCGTTCCCGGTGCGCTTCCACGGGCCCGTCGCGGAGTTCAACGCCGAGCAGTACCTCTCGGCGAAAGAGCTGCGCAAGATGGATCCGTTCATGCACTACGGCTACGCCGCGGCGGCCGACGCCATCAAGGACTCGGGCGTCGCCATCAGCGAGGCGAACGCGCAGCGCATCGGCGTGATCATGGGCGCCGGCATCGGCGGCCTCGACACCATCGAGGAGAACTACCGCAAGTACGCCGAGACGCAGAGCCCGAAGCGCATCTCGCCGTTCTTCGTGCCCGGCAGCATCATCAACATGATCTCCGGCCACGTCTCCATCAATTTCAAGCTGACCGGGCCGAACCTCGCGACCGTCACCGCGTGCACGACCTCGACGCACGCGATCGGGCTGGCGATGCGGCTCATCCAGTACGGCGACGCCGACGTGATGATCGCGGGCGCCGGCGAGATGGCGACGACGCCGCTCGGGCTCGGCAGCTTCTGCCAGGCACGCGCGCTGTCGACTCGCAATGACGATCCGCAGCGTGCGAGCCGGCCGTGGGACCGCGATCGCGACGGCTTCGTGCTGTCCGACGGCGCCGGCGCTGTGCTGCTCGAAGAGTACGAGCATGCGAAGCAGCGCGGCGCGAAGATCTACGCGGAGCTGGTCGGCTTCGGCATGAGCGGCGACGCGCACCACATCACCGCGCCGCCGGAAAACGGCGAGGGCGCGCGCCTCGCGATGGCGAATGCGCTGGCCGACGCGCGTCTGAACGCCTCGGACGTCCAGTACGTGAACGCGCACGCGACTTCCACCGAGCTCGGCGATCTCGCCGAAACGATCGCGATGAAGCGCTGCTTCGGCGACCATGCGGCGAAGCTGGCGGTCAGCTCGACCAAGTCGATGACCGGGCACCTGCTCGGCGCAGCCGGCGCGGTGGAGGCGATCTTCTCGATCCTGGCGATTCGCGACCAGGTGGCGCCGCCGACGATCAACCTGGACAACCCGGGCGAGGGCTGCGACCTCGACTACGTGCCGAAGACGGCGCGGCGCATGCCGATCCGGGTCGCGCTGTCGAACTCGTTCGGGTTCGGCGGCACGAACGGCTCGCTGATCTTCAGCGCCCTCGACTGATCCCGCACCATCGGCGCCATCCTCGAAGCTGTCGACGTCGATCCCGCGGCGCTGCTCGCTCTCCACGCCGCCTCGCCGGAGCTTTATCCCGCATTGTTCGAGAGCGCTGCCGCGGGCGAGCCGCTCGGTCGCTTCGACATTCTCTTCGCACACCCGGCCGGGCAGCTCGTCGCCACGACTGGTGCCGCGCAGGGTTTCCTGCCGGCACTCGATGAATGGTGGCAGCGTGAGCGAACAGCCGTCTCGAATGACAGCCGCGGCGTTCCTTTCGTCGGCGGATGGCTCGTGTACCTCGGTTACGAGCTGGCGGGGCAGATCGAGCCGCGCTTGCGTCTGCCGCAACCCATCGTCGGCCCGATAGCGCAGGCTATCCGCATTCCCGCCGCAGTCGTCCACGAGCACCGCAGCTCGCGCTGCTGGATCGTCGCGGAGCCGTCAGCGGCTGCGCTGATTCCGCGCATCGCCGCCGATCTGCGTCGCGCCACGCGCCTCAGCGATGTGCGACGACCGCTGGTCGAGTCTGCGATCGCGGAGGACGATCCGCGCCAATATCTGCAGGCGGTGCAGCGCGCTCTCGACTACATCGGCGCAGGCGACGTCTACCAGGCGAATCTATCGCGAGCCTGGCGTGCAACACTGCGGCCGGGGGTTGAGCCGCACGAGGTGTACCGGCGGCTGCGGCAGACCAATCCCGGACCCTTCAGCGGCGTGGCGCTGCTGGAGGGCATCGCGGTCGTGAGCTCGTCGCCCGAGCGCCTCGTCAGCGTGCACGACGGAGTGGTAACGACACGTCCGATCGCAGGCACTCGGCCGCGCGGCGCCGATCCCGCGGCGGACCTGGCGCTGGCGCGCGAGCTGCACGCGCATCCGAAGGAGCGGGCGGAGCACGTCATGCTGATCGACCTGGAGCGCAACGATCTCGGCCGCGTGTGCGAGGCGGGCAGCGTGCACGTCGACGAGCTCATGACGATCGAGTCGTATGCCCACGTGCATCATATCGTCTCGAATGTGCGCGGCCGCTTGCGCGCGGCGGTCACGCCGGGCAATGTGCTGGCCGCGGTGTTTCCCGGCGGCACGATCACCGGGTGCCCGAAAGTTCGTTGCATGGAGATCATCGCGGAGCTGGAGGGCTCGGCGCGCGGCGCTTACACGGGATCGCTGGGCTATCTGAATCGCGACGGCAGCATGGACATGAACATTCTGATCCGCTCTGCACAGCTGAGCGGCCGCGAGCTGACGCTGCGCGCCGGCGCCGGCATCGTCGCGGACTCCATTCCCGAGCGCGAACTGGCCGAGACGCGTGCGAAGGCTCGCGGCGTGCTGCGAGCGCTCGGTGTCGAGGAGGGCGTCCAAGCATGAGCGCCGCTGTCCTCGTCAACGGCGTCAGCCCGGTCGATCCGCTGCATGCGCTCTCGGTCGAGGATCGCGGCTTCCACTACGGCGACGGCCTGTTCGAAAGCGCGCTGCTGGCGAACGGGCGCGTGCGCTTCCTCGAACAGCATCTGCGCCGCCTGGCGCTCGGCTGCGAGCGTCTGGGCATCGAGGCGCCGAGTGCTGCCTTGCTGCGCTCCGATGTGCAGAGGCTCAGCGGTTCGGCGCAGCGCGGAGTGTTCAAGATCGTCGTATCGCGCGGTACGGGTCCACGCAGCTATCGACCGTCGGCGCGATCCAGGCCGACTCGCGTCGTCGCTCTCTATCCGCCTCCGCCGCAACCGGCGTCGGAGGAGCTTGCGCTGCGGTGGTGCGCGACACGGCTGGGTCGCAATGCGCGGCTCGCCGGCATCAAGCATCTGAATCGTCTCGAGCAGGTCCTGGCGCAGGCCGAATGGCACGATGAAGCCGTCGTCGATGGCCTGATGCTCGACACCGAAGGTGAGCTGATCAGCGGCACCGCGAACAACGTCTTCGTCGTGCGCGACGGCGCGTTGCTCACGCCGGATCTGCGGTTCTGCGGAGTCCACGGCATCATGCGCGCCGAAGTGCTGCTCACGGCGCGCGCGCTGGGCATTGCAGTCCACGAAGAGCCGCTGTGGCCGGCGGACGTGGAGAGGGCAAGCGAGATCTTCCTGACCAACGCGGTGCGCGGCATCCGCTCGATCAGCTCGCTTGGGTCGCTGCGCTGGAGCGCAGCGGCTGTCGCGGATCGATTGCGACAGGCATTGCAGCTGTGATGCGACGCCTGCTGAAGATCTTCGTCGTAGTTCTCGTGCTCGTCGCGCTCGGAGCAGGTGCGCTCGTCTGGTGGAGCAACAAGTGGCTGCAGCAGCCGATCGCGGCCTTGCAGCAGGATACGACGTTCGAAGTTCCACGCGGCGCGAGCCTGCGCAGCGTCGCTACTGCCTTGAGCGCGCGCGGCGTGCTCGACGAGCCGCAAGTCTGGGTTGCATGGGCCCGGCTCACGCGGCGCGACGGTGTATTGAAGGCAGGGGAGTACCAGCTGCAGCCGGGGCTCACACCGCGGAGCCTCCTGACGCTGCTCAGCTCCGGGCAGGTTCTGCTTCACAGCATCACCTTCATCGAGGGCTCGACGTTCGCGGACCTGCGCAACGCACTGCTCGCCAACGATGCGGTGCTCAACGAGAACGCGAAGCGCAGCGATGCCGACATCATGCGGGCGCTCGGCGAGCCTGACGGGCATCCGGAAGGGCAATTCTTCCCCGACACGTATCGCTTTCCGCGCGGGACGTCCGACCTGGAGCTGCTGACGATCGCGCACCGGCGCATGCAGGACGAGCTGCAAAAAGCCTGGGACAGCCGCGCGCCCGACCTGCCGCTGGCGAATGCCTACGAGGCCCTGGTGCTGGCCTCGATCGTCGAGAAGGAGACCGCGCTGGAGCGCGAGCGGGCGCAGATCGCGGGTGTGTTCGTGGAGCGCCTGCGACGCGGTATGCGCCTGCAGACCGATCCGACTGTCATCTACGGCATGGGCCTCACCTACGACGGCAACATCCGCCGCGCCGACCTCTCGCGCGACACGCCGTACAACACGTACACGCGACCGGGACTGCCGCCGACGCCGATCGCCATGCCGAGCCGCGAATCGCTGCAGGCCGCAGTTCATCCGGACGTCTCGGGCGCGCTATTCTTCGTCGCAACCGGGGCCGGCGATGGCAGTCACTATTTCTCGAAGACGCTCGCCGAGCACAACCTTGCCGTAAAGCGGTACCTGCGAGAATTGCGCCGACGATGAGCCGCGGAAAATTCATCACGATCGAAGGCAGCGAGGGCGTCGGCAAGACGACGCAGATCGCCGCGCTGCGCGATTCGCTGGTGGCGCGCGGGCTGGAGGTCATCGTCACGCGCGAGCCGGGGGGAACGGCGCGCGCGGAGCGCATCCGCGAGCTGCTGTTGACGCCGACCGATGAGCCGATGCCGATGACGTGCGAGTTGCTGCTGATGTTCGCAGCGCGCGCAACGCACATCGAGAATCTGATCCGCCCGTCGCTCGAGCGCGGCGCCTGGGTCGTCTGCGACCGTTTCACGGACGCCACGTATGCATATCAAGGCGGCGGACGCGGCGTGCGCCGCGAAGAGATCGCATCGCTCGAACGCTTCGTGCAGGCCGAGCTGCGCCCGGATCTCACGCTGCTGCTCGATGCACCGATCGATATCGGCCGCGCGCGGGCGGCGTCGCGGGATGCGGCTACGGGCACGAGCGACCGCTTCGAGCAGGAACGGCAAGAGTTCTTCGAGCGTGTGCGCAGCAGCTACCTGGAACGCGCGCGCAGTCAGCCCGGCCGGTTCGCGATCATCGACGCCACCGCCGACCGCGAAAGCGTGCAGGAAGCGATTCGCGCCGAGGTGGAAATCCGCTTGTTCATGCGTCCATGACCGAAACCACCGAACGCTCGCTCCCGCAGCTGCTGCCATGGCATGAAGATGCCGCGGCACAGCTGCGCAAGGCCTGGACCGCGAATCGCCTGTCGCACGCGCTGCTGCTGCAGGGCGCGGAAGGACTGGGCAAGCGGGAGTTCGCGGCGTGGCTCGCCTGCGCAGTGCTGTGCGACCGTTCGACCGGCTCGAACCTGCAGTGCTGTGGCGAATGCCCGAGCTGCGCGCTGTTCGCCGCCGGCTCACATCCGGACTTGCTGTGGGTGATACCGGAAGAGGACAAGCAGCAGATCTCCATCGATCAGGTCCGCGCGGCGACCGAGCGCCTGACGAAGACGAGCTATCGGCAGGGTTACAAGGTCGCGCTCGTCGATCCCGCGCACTTGATGACGCCGAGCGCGGCCAACAGTGTGCTCAAGACGCTCGAGGAGCCGGCGCCCAAGAGTCTGCTCGTGCTGATCAGCTCGCAGCCTTCGACGCTGCTGCCGACTGTGCGCAGTCGCTGCCAGAAGGTGACCATCCCGCGGCCGACGCGCGAGCAGGCGATCGCGTGGATGCGCGAGAAGAGCGGGCGCGCGGTGGAAGCTGCAGTGCTCGAGTTCGCCGGTGGCGCGCCGCTGCGTGCTCTGGCGTACGCTGACGGTCGTTTCGACGCGCTGAACGAGCACATGCAGAAGTCGCTCGGCGCGCTGCTCGCCGGCAAGGCGGATGTGACGCAGGTCGCCGCCGAGTGGGAAAAGGATGCTCTGACCGAGCGACTGACCTGGCTCGACCTGTGGCTCACCGCACTCGCGCGCGGGGCACTTGCGGGAAATGCCGACCTGATCACGTTCCCCGGACGCTCTGCGCACTTGCCAAGTCCGCCCCAGCCGTTGAACATAACAGGCGTCTACAGCATGGTAGAGCGCGCGCGGGCGCTGAAATCACAGCTTGCCCGCACCGCGCTCCAACGCGAGCTGGCCGTCGAGTCCTGGCTGCTGGCGCTGCTGGATGTTCTGGGACCCGCCGCGGCACAGCCGCAACGAGCCTGACGAGAGAGCCTGACGAGACGCCATGGTGATGCGCCAGCCCAGCAGCAAGCCCGGTTTGCTGACGCTTACGATCAAGGACAAGAGCGCCTTGTATCTGGCGTACATGCCGTTCGTGAAGAACGGCGGCCTGTTCATTCCGACCAACAGCAACTACCGGCTCGGCGACGAGGTCTTCATGCTGTTGAACCTGATGGGCGAGGACGAGAAGCTGCCGGTCGCCGGGCGCGTGATCTGGATGACGCCGAAGGGCGCGCAGGGCAAGCGCACGGCGGGCATCGGCGTGCAGTTCAGCGAGCAGGACCGCGGCAACACCCAGCGCAAGATCGAGAGCTACCTGGCGGGTGCGCTCGGCGGCGACAAGCCCACGCATACGATGTAGGTGTCAGGCTGAAGCCTGACCCACGGCGCAACCTACCTGTCCTGGTAGGCCATCAATCCACCCTTGAGCACCGAGGCGCGAAAGCCGCGCTCCGAGAGGATGTAGGCGCCGGCGGAGCTGCGCCGGCCGGTGTCGCAGCACACGACGTAGTGCACGTCGCGCTCCAGCGATTTCAGCTTGAGGCGGATGAAATACAGCGGCAGGTTGATCGCGCCTTCCATGCGATAGTTCTCGAACTCGCTCGGCAGGCGCACGTCCAGCCACTTGCCGCCGCCCTCGACGATCGCGCGCCCCTCGTCGAGGTCGACCCATTCCAGCATCGGCTCGTTGAGCAGCGTGCGGAAGTCCTGCTTGGAGAGGCGCATCAGCGCGCCCTCGGTCGTCATCGTCACGCTGGCGTTGCGCTTGGCATCGGAGATCAGCGCTTCCTCGCCGAAGGTGTCGCCGCTGCCCAGCTCGGCGAGCTTGATGCCCTCGCGGTTGAGCGGCGTCTCGCGCGTGACGGCGCAGCGGCCCTTGACGACCACGTAGAAGTAGTCGCCCTCGTCGCCCTGCTTGATGACGACCTCGCCGGGCCGGTAGTCGACGCGCTGCATGCGCATGAAGATCGCCTGGATATTCGCCGGCGGGATCTTGTGGAACGCCTTGGTCTGCAGCAGGTTGGTCATCCAGTCGTCCGAGGCGGGGCCTTCCTGGTCGACGCCGCGCAGCTCGTTGACCTCGTAGGAGCCGGTCTGGTCCCAGGTCAGCATCATGTCGAGCATGTCGCTGTCGATGGCGACGAACTCGATGCGATCGGAAACGACGCGGCAGGTGTAGCGGCGCGGACTGGCGGGCGCGAGCGGATTGCGCGCCTCGGGCGAGCCGCCGCGGATCACCAGCACCGGCCGATTCTCGTGCAGCAGCTCGACCACGCCGCTGACCAGATAGAAGGTGCGCTTGTCGCTGTCGCCTTCCTTGAACAGCAAGCGGCCGATCGACAGCTCGCGCAGGACGGTTTTGCGCGCGAGCGCATGCAGGTTTTCGGCCTTCAATCCATCGAGCGGTGAAAACGATCGCAGCAGTCCGAGTTCGAGCGGCTTACCCTCCATGCGCTGGATGGTAACACAGGCGTTTCGCTCGCCAGGCGAGCTGGCAGGCGATTTACCGCAGTAATTGCCAACCCGCGTCGGGTGCGAAGCGCTCGCCGTGCACGCTGCGCAGCTCTTCGAGACGCGCCACGATCTCGTCGACGCCGCGCGTGCGTGCGTACTGCAGCGGGCCGCCGCGAAACGGCGCGAACCCGGCGCCGAAGATCACGCCGGCGTCGATGAGATCGGCGTCCTCGACGATGCGCTCGCGCAGCACCGCGACCGCTTCGTTGATCAACGGCAGCATCAACCTGTCCTGCAGGTCGGCGGGCACGGCGTGGCCGGCCGTCGGCGGCTTGTGCGGCTTGTCGTCGTGCCAGACGTAGAAGCCTTCGCCGCTCTTCTTGCCGAATTTCTTCTGCTCGTAGCGGATCGACAGCACGTGCGGCACCTCGGCGCCGGACTGGAAGAACACCTTGCCGACGCTCATGACCACGTCGAGCCCGACCACGTCGGCCAGCTCGATCGGTCCCATCGGCATGCCGAAGTCCTCTGCCGCGCGATCGATGAGCGCCAGCGGGATGCCTTCCTCCGCAGCGCGCACTGCTTCGCTCAGGTAGGGCATCAGCACGCGGTTGACCAGGAAGCCGGGCGAGCTGCGACACGCGATCGCGAGCTTGTCGATCTGCCGGGCGAAGGCGAGGCCGGCGTGCACTTTCTGCGGTTGCGTGCGCTCGGCGTGGATGACCTCGATCAGCGGCATGCGTGCGACGGGGTTGAAGAAATGCAGCCCGATGAGCCGATCGGGCGCTGCAAGATTCTGTGCCAGCTGCTCGAGCACGATGCTCGACGTGTTGGTTGCGAGCACCGCCGTCGGCTTCAGCTGCGGCTCGAGACGCGCGTACAGCTCACGCTTGGCGTTGAGGTCTTCGAAGATCGCTTCGATAACGACGTCGGCCTGCGCGACACCGCGGCCCTCGACGTCGCCGGACAGTCGCGCGAGTACCTCATCGCGCTTGGCCTGATCCGGATAGCGCTTCTCGAAGAACTTGCGCGCACGTGCGAGCGCCGGCGCGACGTACTGCTCGGCCCGGTCCTGCAGCGTGACGGTCAGGCCGCGCGCGGCGCACCAGCTCGCAATGTCGCCGCCCATCACGCCGGCGCCCACGACGTGGACGTGACGGACGGGCTCGCCACCTGCCTTGCCAGCGGACTTGAGGCGGTCCTGCAGAAAAAACACGCGCACCAGATTGCGCGAGGTCGGCGTGCACAGCAGCTGCGCCATCGAGCGTGCTTCCGCTTCGTACGCGCGCGCACCTTTGCCGCCGAAGCGCTGCCAGAGCTCGATCATCGCGTACGGGGCAGGGTAGTGATCAGGACGCGCGCGCCGGGCGACCTGCGAGCGCATCTGACCGGCGACGAGCATGCGTACCGGGGCGAGATTGAGCAGGCGGTGCACGAGCTTCGGTCCACGAGCCGGCGGCGGCTGCAGCGCAACCTGCTTCGTGACCGTCTCCAGCTGTCCGGCCGGCGCGAGCCGATCGACCAATCCCAGTGCGAGCGCCTGTTTGGGCCGGATCGGCCGGCCGGTCAGCATCAGGTCCATCGCGCCGAGCGGACCGGCGAGATGCACGGCGCGCACGGTGCCGCCGAATCCCGGATGCGCGCCCAGCTGCACTTCCGGAAAGCCCAGCGTCGCGGCGGGGTCGTCGACCAGCACGCGATAGCGGCAGGCGAGCGCAACTTCGAGCCCGCCGCCGAGCGCGAAGCCGTTGATGCATGCGACGGTCGGCCGGGGAAATGCAGCAAGCTTGTCGAGCACCTGCTGGCCCCGGCGGATCAGCTCGTAGGCCTGGTCGGGACTGCGAATGCCGAGGAACTCCTTGATGTCAGCGCCGGCAATGAAGCCGCGCTTTGCCGAGGCGACGACCAGCGCCTTGGGGAGCGAGCGCACGAGCTCCGTGAGCAGCACGTCGAGCTCTTCCATGACTTCGCGCGACAGGCTGTTGGTGGACGTGCCGGCCTTGTCGAGCGCGAGCCATGCGACGCCGTCGGCGTCGGTGGCGAGCCGCCAATGGGTCAACTGCCTCGCGGCCACGGATGCCTGCATGCCCGGCTCCTCACTGCGGATCTTGCGTCACGCCGGAGCGCGACGAACCTGGAAGTCGCAGATCAGCGGCCGGTGGTCGGAGAAGCGCACGTCCGGCACGTCGAACTGGGTGACCTCGATGCCGTTGGAGTACAGCACGAAATCCAGCTCCTTGCGCGGATTGCGGCTCGGGTAGGAGGGCAGGCCGAGGCG
>DATEJG010000094.1:0-30335 GCA_035278165.1 Steroidobacteraceae bacterium | reverse complement strand
ATGTGCTGTGGTCGAACGCCGATCGCGACGTTCGAGGACGGCAAGAGAATCTGTCGAGAAAAGTCGATCTCTTAACTTGATCTGACAGACACACACCGGAGAACCGGGTAACCGTCAGATCGAGTCGCGACTAGTACAACTGAGGTCCAGGGTGGGCCCGGCGGTGGCGCCGGGCTCAGCCTTCATGCACTCAAGGTCACTTGAATCCCCGCGCTGACGCATGCGACTCTCGCGTCTCGCCTCCCAGGAGCCACCCATGGCCTTCGACATCTTCCTCGAGCTCTCCGGCATCGACGGCGAGAGCACGATCAAGGGGCACGAAAAGGAAATCGCGGTCGTCTCCTACGATCAGTCGATCGCTGCAAGCGTGGTGGTCAGCGGCGGTGGCGGAGGTGCCGGCGCTGGCAAGGCAACGTTCTCCGGCGTGCGCTTCCGCAAGCTGCTCGATACCGCCTCGATCCCCATCGCCCTGGCCTGTGCATCCGGCCTCCACATCCAAAGCGCGCGTTTCTCATTCCGCCGTCCCGGCAGCCGCCCATTCGACTTTTACGTCGTGACGCTCGAAGACGTCCTCGTCACGCACGTCGGTGAATGTGCGTCGACCGACGTCCAGGCCCCGCTCAAGTTCGAGACGCTTGCCAAGAGCCCGGCGGGCGCAGTGCTGCTGGAAGAGGTGACGCTGCACTTTGGCAGAATCCGCTGGGAATACCGCCAGATCGGACCGAAGGGAACGGCGCTTCCGCCACTCGCCGGCGGCTGGGACGTGAACACGAACAAGAAGCTGTGAGCCCGGCTCGGAAGCTATCGTTGCTGGTCTTCGCCGCTCGTCCCTGACTCCAGCGAATCGCGCAGCAACTGCTCCAGGTCGATTTCCGCGCTCGCTTCCGGCCCGCTATCCAGCCGCTCGTACCGATACTTCTCCTTCACCAGCCGATTCAGAAACCTCCGCTTCGACTCCGCTCGCACCAGCCACGCATACACGTCCGGCCCCACGTCGAAGTACCGATACTCGCCCGAGCTCGGGTACGCCACATCGAGCGTGCGCGCTTGCTCGTCATAGCGAATCCACCTGATTCCCTTGGACTTGACCTCCATGCGCAAACCACCTGCCTCGACTGCGTAATCCCGCCGTCATTCTACAAGCGCCGTCTTCGTCTGGCTCTCTCCGTCCGAACCCGCCACAATGCCGGTCCCATGAACGACTCCGGCGCTCCCACGGCGCTTTCTCCGTTTCGCTTTCCGGTCTTCCGCGGCGTCTGGACTGCGAGCCTGCTCTCGAACTTCGGCAGCCTGATCCAATCCGTCGGCGCCTCCTGGATGATGCTCTCGATCGCGCCATCCCCCGACATGGTCGCGCTCGTGCAAGCCTCGACCTCGCTCCCCATCATGATGCTGTCGCTCGTTGCCGGCGCGATGGCGGACAACATGGATCGTCGCAAGGTGATGATCTCCGCGCAGCTCTTCATGCTCGCCGTCTCCCTTGCGCTCGCAGCGTGCGCCTGGTCCGGGCTCATCGGCCCGTGGTCGCTGCTGCTCTTCACCTTCTCGATCGGCGTCGGTCAGGCGTTCTTCGCGCCGGCGTGGCAGGCATCCGTCGGCGACATGGTGCCGCGACCGGAAGTGCCCGGCGCCGTCGCCCTGAACAGCATGGGGTTCAACATTGCGCGCAGCGTCGGGCCGGCGATCGGCGGCGCGATCGTGGCAGCTGCCGGCGCCGCCGCTGCCTTCGCCGCTAACGCCGCAAGCTACATCCCGCTGCTCGCCGTGCTCGCGCGCTGGAAACTCCCGCCGCGATCGCAATCGCTGCCGAAGGAAACGCTCGGCATCGCGATGGCAGCCGGTGTCCGCTACGTCACGATGTCGCCGAACATTCGCACCGTTCTGCTGCGCGCCTGCGTCTTTTGCTTCGGCGCGGGCTCCGTGCTCGCGTTGCTGCCGCTGGTTGCGAAACATCTGGTCGCAGGCGGACCGCTCACCTACGGCCTCTTGCTCGGCGCATTCGGCATCGGTGCAGTCGGTGGCGCGTTCAGCGCCGCACGCTTGCGCGAGAAGCTCTCGACTGAAGCCATCGTCCGCTGGGCTGGCTGCGTGATGGCCCTTGCGGCGGCGATTGTCGGGGTCAGCACCTTCCTCGTGCTCACGATGGCCGCACTGCTTCTCGCTGGCGCAGGCTGGGTGCTGAGTCTTTCAACCTTCAACGTCTCGGTACAATTGTCCGCACCGCGCTGGGTCGTCGCGCGCGCGTTGGCGCTGTATCAGATGACTGCGTTCGGTGGCTTGGCCGCAGGCAGCTGGCTGTGGGGAGAAATAGCTGCGAAGGCTGGTACGCCGACTGCGCTGCTGATCTCGGCCGGCGTCGTCCTGGTCGGCGTGCTGCTCGGCCGATGGGTGCCGCTGGCGCAAGCGGGTGAGCTCAACCTCGATCCGCTGCGCGCGTCGATGTGGAATGCGCCGATCACCGTCGTGCCTGTCGATGAGCGCACTGGTCCTGTCGTGGTCGGCGTCGAGTACATCATCGATGAGCCCGACATCGAGGAGTTCCTCGCTGCCATGAACGAGCGTCGACGCGTGCGTCGACGCGACGGCGCACGCAACTGGCGACTGCTGCGCGACCTTTCCGATCCGCGGTTGTGGATCGAGCGCTACGAGACGCCGACGTGGCTCGACTACATCCGGTTGAACAACAGAGCGACGCAGCATGACGCAGCAGTTCCGGAACGACTGCGTAAGTTGCATCGTGGAACGGAGCCACCCCGAGTCCGCCGCAGGATCGAAAGACAAACAGGCTCGTCGCCTACGCCAGGCCCAGGACCGGGAGAGACGACGACCGATATCTAAGCAAGGAGCGTCACTGGCCGCTCGCTCGGCGGCCGGGTCGCTTCAGACGCTGCGCAATGTGAGCCGCTGCAGTGCCGGCCACGCGCGCTGATGATGTGCTTTCAAAATCCTCGGCAGCCAGCGTTTCAGCGTGAGCTCGATGGCGACGCAGTACTGATCGAAATCCTGCGACTTCAGCAGGTAGCCGTCCGGCGAGAATCGGCTCCGCTGGGGCCAGCGTGGGCGACTGTCAGTGGTCAGCATGACCACGCGCATGCCGCTCGTCGCGGGATGTGCGCGGATGATGTCGAGCACGCACTGACCGCTCGTCACCGGCAGGTCGGCATCGAGCAGCAACAGTCCCGGAATTCCCGCCGAGCGCCGTGCGAACTCACCCAGCCCGAACAGGTATCGCAGCGCCTCGTCGCCGGCGCGCAGCCGTAGAAATTTTGCATCGCGTGTTGCTGCGTGGCGCAGCGCGAAGAGAGTGGTTTCGGCGTCGACCGAGCGGTCGTCGACAATCAGGACGTCGATCTTGTGCACCATTGCGCTTGGGTCCCGGTGACGGCTGAAGCTCCTATCGAATGACACGAGACGCGCGCGCGAAAGGATCCACGCTCTCGAATTCGCACCAACCGCTCACGCACTGTAGGTAATCGGCGACGCTGTCCTTTTGGGCAATCGGGACTACGCTGCGCCCGTGGCATTCTGACGCCGTAAGAATCAACACGAATGGGGAGCGGCAGTGAGCGGAGTATCCGAGCGATTCCGGCAGTCCTCCTGTAGTTGACGGCGGCGCGCAGTGCCGCAGCCGTTCGACTTGCCGCTGCTCCTCGCCGGGCCGATCGTCCGGCGCGTCGAGCCTACGCTCGCATCGGTGTGGGTCGCGCTCAGCGAGCCTGCGGACGTGACGCTGAAGATCTGGGAAGGCCGCGTTGGCTCGGGCAGCGGCAACGTTCTCAATACCGGCGATCCCGCACCCTCGCTGCGTGCCGGCGACAAGCTGCATATCGCGCTGCCGCTGATCAAGATCCTGCCGACGTCGCCGCGACTGCTCGAGCCCGGCAAGATCTACTCGTACGACCTCGAAATCAAAACGGCGACGCAGACGCACACGCTCAAGTCGCTCGGCCTGCTGACCACCGGCGTCGTGAACGGCCGGCGCGTCGAGGCGCTCGGCTTCGAGGAGAACGCGCTGCCGGGGTTCGTGCTGCCGCCGGCCGAGATCACCGATCTGCACGTCATCTTCGGCTCGTGCCGCCGCGTCAACAGCGATCACCTGGATGCGATGGTGTGGATCGACGACCTGATGGCCGAGAAGCCGGACGAGAATCCGTACTCATATAAAGAGGCCAGCAAGCGCCCGCACCAGCTGTTCCTCGGCGGCGACCAGATCTATGCGGACGACGTCGGCCGTTGCCATCTGCACATGCTGATCGACCTCGGCAAGCGGCTCATCGGTACGAGCAACAGCCAGCCGTCGGGCGAAGCGCTCGAAACGCTGCTGGTCGACAGCATCAGGAAGAACAGCGGCAGCACGCCGACGAAGTTCGAGGACTACGGCGCGCCGCTGACGCGCCTCGCAACTCAGCGCGACGACTTCGTATTGCCCGCCGATCACGCCTGGTTCCCGCCAGGCCGCCGCTACCTGCAATCGGTCGTCGAAGCGCAGATGACCTCGACCGACGGCCAGAGCCACCTGTTCGCGTTCGGCGAGTTCGCGGCGATGTATCTCTCGGTGTGGAGCAATGCAGTCTGGACGCCGAATCGCGATCCGCTCGAGCCGAAGATCCTCGACCTGCCGAATCAGCAGGACGTGATGGACCGCGCGACCTGGCCGGACACGATCTCGACCTTCGTCGGCTGCCCCCTCAACGCGCAGGAGACGCGCGACGTCGAGCTGCCCGGCGACAGTAAAGACGAGAAGAACCGCAAGGCGCTCTCGCCGTTCCGCGACGAAACCTACCTCGACTACGACAAGCCGAGCGACGGCAAATTCGAGGACGAGAAGGGCCAGCCGTGCACGGCCGAGCAGCACTTCCAGATCCATCTGAAGAAGTTTCGCATCGGGCTGCAGAACGAGCGCATCGGCCTCACGTCGTTCCACGACGGGCTCGCGAAGGTGCGCCGCGCGATGGCCAACATCCCGACGTACATGATCTTCGACGATCACGACTTCACCGACGACTGGAACCTGAACCCGATGTGGTACGACCGCGTCTACGCCACGTCGCTCGGCGTCACGTCGGCGCGCAACGCGCTCGCCTCGTACGTGCTGTTCCAGGATTGGGGCAACGACCCCATCAAGTACGAAAAGAAGGACGATTACAAGAAGCTGCTCGCGACGATTTCGCAGATGTTCCCGCAAGGGCAGCGCGGACCGCACGTCGACGCTGCCACCGAGCTCGACACGGTGTTCGGTTTCCGGCAGCCGAATGTCACGGATCCGCTGACCGGCAGCGTCGCGGCGCGCAAGCCGATCATCACCTGGCACTACTCCGTGCCGGGTCCGAAGCATCTCGCCGTCGCGATCGACAATCGCACGCGACGCAGCTTTCTGTCGCGACTCGGCCCGCCGGGCAACATCGAAGGCAGTCTCGATCCCGATCAGAGCACCGCGCAGACCGAGCAGGTCCCGGCGGGGCCGTTCACCGACGGCAAGGAAGTGCTGCTGGTCATAGCTCCGCTGCAGGTGATCGGGCCGCCGCTGCTCGACGAACTGGTCGCGCCTGCCGCGTTCCGCGCGTTCGACATCAAGGCGTACTCCAAGAAGCTCGACCCGGATCTCAAGTTCGGCTCGCGCGGCATGAGCGGTACGGATCCGGATGCGATCGAGGCGTGGGCGTTCGATCCCGTCACGCTCGAAGCATTCCTCGCGCGCCTGAAGCCGTATCGGCAGGTCGTGCTGCTCTCCGGCGACGTGCACTACAGCGCCAGCACGGTCATGACCTATTTCACCAAGGGCGAAACCGAGCCGGTGCGCTTCGTGCAGTTCACGAGCAGCGGCTTCAAGAACGTGATGCCGTCGTACATCACGGTGATCGATCGCAGCATCGCGCTCGCGCACCTGATCGTGCGACAGCCGCTCGGCGCGGAGCGCATGGGCTGGCTGCGCCGGCCGCCGCATCCGATCGTTCTCGAAGCAGGCACGGAGGAGGGTGCCATCCCGCGCGAGTATCGCGCGAAGCTCAAGGAGGAGCCGACGCTGCTGCCGACGCTCGGCTGGCCCGACGATACGACGATCGATCCGGCGCAGCGGCCCGACTGGTCGTGGCGTGCCGAGCCGATCTTCGATCTGCGGGCGGATGCGGACCGTCCGCCGCCGATCCAGCTGAAGAAGTTCAGCGATCCGCCGGAAGTGGAGACGGCACTGGCAGGGGCAGATGCGGCGACGGTGATCTCTGGCTACCAGGCCGTCGCAGCGCGCCAGCAGCGCTCGCTGGAGACGCTGAAGAACTCGCGGCAGATCCTGTTCCGCTCCAACTTCGGGCTGGTGCGCTTCGAGCGGCGCGCAGATGGCGTGCTGCATGCAGTCCACGAGATGTACACGGGCGCACGACTGCCGGAAGAAGCGGGAACCGAGCCGCTGAAGCCGCAACTGTTCGTGCTGCACGAGGCCGCTCTCGCGGTCACCGGTGCGGTTCGCCCCGAAGACACGCTGGTCGTCGACGACGACCCGGTGCAACCGTGAGCTCGCTGCTGCAGGTCCTGCTGGGCGAGCTCGCCGAGCTGCACCGGATGGCGCGCGAGATGCTCGATGACGACATCACGCGCAAGGCGATCATCCGTGACCTCGGCGGCGATCCTTCCAACGCGACGCCGGGGCCGACGTTTCCGCCGGCGGGGCTGGAGAGCGTCGAAGCCTATCGCGACGCTTCCGAGCCGGGGCTCGACGGGCTGCTCGCTGCGATCCAGGACATCCGCTCGTTCCATGACTCGTTGCGCGCGTTCGCCGAGTCGCTGGATCTCGGCCCGAACGCCATCGTCGAGGAAAGCTACCGGCTCGTCCTCGACATCCTCGGCTGGAACGCGATCCGGCTGCGGTATCCGCACCTGTACTTCGTCATGCAGGCAGTGAGCTTCGCCGAGGACATCACTTCGCCGTTCCCGGGCGAGACCGAAAAGCACATGCCGCTGCCCAGCGCGCTGGACCGGGTGATCAGCGCCATCATCTTCGAGCTGCCGGACTTCTGGGAAAAGGGCGGTTTCGCGAACGAAGCAACCGTGCGCCGTCGCACCGACGTTCTGGCGCTCGGCAGCCTCGCCGGCCTGAAGATCGGCGGCATGCTGCCGAAGGTGAAGAAGCTGACGGCGAAGGTCCCGGGCGACAACGTCATCTATGGCTTCGACACGCCCCCCGACGTGATCGCGTCCGAGCCGCCGACGCCGCTGGCCGACGGCATGCAGGCGCGGATGTTCACGATCAACTTCGTCGACACGAATCAGAAGGAGCTCGAAGAAGGCACCGCGACGGATGCGATCAGCGACAACCTCGTCGTCTCGCTCGCGCTGGTGCCGAAAACGCAGGGCGGCCCGGGAGTGTTCGCCTCGTTCGGCGGCGGCGCGTCGATCTCGACGCGCATCTCGACGCACTGGTACCTCGACGTCGAGCTGCAATGCGCCGGCGCGGTGAGCGTGCTGCTCACCACGGAGCCGCAGTTCAAGTTCCACGGACCCGACGAGAACAGCGACTTCCGCGGCGTCGTGGCGCTCGAAGCGCGGCCGAGCCCGGATACCGGCAAGGCGTTCGATCTGCAGCTCGCGACCAACACGGGTCTTTCCGCAGAGCTGGTTCGCATCGAGACCACGCTGACGGAAGAAGCGATGCAGCTGCGCATGCAGATGCTCGGCGCGGTCGCGACGCTCAGCCCGGACTCCTTCGACAACTTCATCGCGAAGATCCTGCCGAAGGACGGCCTGCGCGTGAACTTCGACTTCGGCTTCGGCATTGCCAGCGATCGCGGCAAGTTTCCCGAGGGCGCAATCCGCTCGGTCGGCACGGGCGGCAGTCCGCGCCCCACCACGCCGCCGCAACCTGGCGTGCAACCGCCGCCGTTGCCGCCGCTGCCGCCGGAAACGGCACCGGGCTTCGGCCTGACGATCCCGATCGGCAAGTCGCTCGGGCCGCTGACGATTCACAACCTGCAGCTGCGCTTCGGCTCCGAAGACGTCGACGACAAGAAGACGTACCTGATCCAGGCAGCGAGCTCGATCAGCGCCAAGCTCGGTCCGGTGACGGCGCGCGTCGACCGCGCCGGCCTGAAGTTCGGCGTGCGCATTCCGGAGCAAGGCGAAGACGCGAATCTCGGCTTCGCGAACCTCGACGTCGGCGCGGTTCTGCCGAACGGCGTTTCGCTCGCGATCGACTGGAAGGGCTTCGTGAGCGGCGGCGGCTTCCTGTTCCACGACAAGGTTCAGCAGGTCTACGCGGGCGTCATGCAGCTGACGCTCAAGGAGCGCATCACGCTGAAGGCGTTCGGCTTGATCGCGACGAAGATGCCGGACGGCAGCAAGGGTTACTCGCTGATCGTCTTCATCACCGCGGAGGATTTCCAGCCGATCCCGATCGGCATGGCGTGCACGCTGCGCGGCATCGGCGGCATGATCGCGATCAATCGCACGTTCGACGAAGAGGCGATGCGCGCCGGCTTGCGCAACAAGACGCTCGGCACGCTGCTGTTTCCGCGGGACCCGATCCGCAACGCGCCGGAGATCATCCGCAATCTCATCACCTCGTTCCCTGCGGAGGAAGGCGCGTTCCTCGCCGGCGTGCTGATGAAGCTCGGCTGGTTCTCGCCCACCCTCGTGTACCTCGACATCGCGATCATGGTCGAGGGCGGCAACCGCATCCGCGTGATCGTGCTCGGCATGATCAGCGCGCTGCTGCCGACGCGCGACAACGACCTGGTACGCCTCAACATGGACGCGCTGGGTCTGCTGAACATGGACCGCATGTCCGTCGCGATCGACGCGGTGCTCGTCGACTCTCGACTTGCGCACAAGTTCGTGCTGACCGGCGAGATGGCGCTGCGGGCAAGCATGTTTCCCGGCCGTCGCAACTTCGTCATGGCGGTCGGCGGCTTCAATCCGCGCTTCGCGCCGCCCGAGAACTTCCCGACGCTCAAGCGCATCACGATCGCGCTGGCGTCCGGCAACAACCCGCGGTTGACGTGCGAGTCGTACTTCGCGATCACGTCCAACACGATCCAGTTCGGGGCGCGCGCGGAGCTGTACGCGGCGGCGTTCGGGTTCAGCATCGAAGGCGACATCGGCTTCGACGTGCTGATCCATCTGCTGCCGTTCCACTTGATCGCGGATTTCAAGGCCTCGGTGCAGCTCAAGCGCGGCTCGCGCAACCTGTTCAAGCTGTCGGTGTCGGGGACGCTCGAAGGGCCGAAGCCGCTGCGGATCAGCGGCAAGGCGTCGTTCGAGATCTTCTGGTGCGACTTCACGATCCGCTTCGACAAGACGCTCATCTCGGGCGAGAAGCCGCCGCTGCCGCCGGCGATCGACGTGTCGGGGGAGCTGCGCCGTGCGCTGTCGGCGCCCGATGCGTGGAGCACGCAGATCGCGCTGAACCGGCAGCACGGCGTTTCGCTGCGCAAGATCGCGCCCGGAACGATGCTCGTGCTCGATCCGCTCGGCAATCTGGTCGTGAAGCAGCAGATCGTGCCGCTCAACACAGCGCGCGATCTCGACGTGTTCGGCGGCGCGCCGATCGCCGGCGCGCGGCGCTTCAACCTGCAGGCGAGCATCGAAGGCGTCGCCCAGGACGTCGACACCGTTCAGGACTCGTTCGCGCCGGGGCAGTTCTTCGACATGACCGACGACGAGAAGCTGGCGAGCCCGTCGTTCGAGGAAATGGATGCCGGCGCGATCTTCGGCAGCGACGCGATCTCCATCGACGAAGGCGCAAGCCTGTTCGCCCCGCTGGAGTTCGAGACGATCATCATCGACGAGCAGGGCAAGGCGACGAAGAAGGACGAGGACCGCTACACCCTGATCGCCGATCGCCTGTTCGAGCAGGTGCGCTTCAGCGCGGTCGGAATCGCGCCGATCCGCAGCATCGGCGTCGCGCGCTTCCGCAATCTGGAGAAGCCGGCCGCCGTGACGATGCGCTCGCAGCAGTTCGTGATCGCGTCCACGGCGGACGGCATCGTGCCGCCGACAGCGAAGCCGGCGACCTTTGCCGAGGCGCAAGCAATGCTGAGCCGGCTCAATCGCGGCGTGGCGGGCGAGGCGGTGTGGCAGGTCGTGCCGGTACGCGAGACGGCGGAGTAGAGCGATGTCAGCCGTTCCAAATGCCAGCGTCGTATTCCTGCCCTGGGTGCGCCAGGGCGCTGCCTCTGCGATCAACGTCGCCGACACGCTCGGCTCGAACATGCGCGGCGCGGTCGATCTGCAGGCGACGCTCGCGATCAACGGCTCGCCGGGCGATCCGATCACTGTGCGGCTGCGGGGCCCGGCGGACGTGGTCGGCATCGATCCGCACGAGATCGTGCGCGTCGATCCGAAACCGGGCACGACGGATTTCGAGCCGAACTACTTCGTCGGCATCGAGCTCGACCGGCCGGACTTCCCGTGGCTGTTCACGCCGGCGAAGGCGGGCACCGATGCGAAGCTGCGGCCGTGGCTGTGCCTCGTCGTCGTACGCAAGCAGCCGGGCGTGATCCTGAGCAGCTCCGCTGACTCGCCGCTGCCGATTCTGAGCATCGGCGGCGAAGCGAAGCCTGCGAACGAGCTTCCGGATCTGGTCGACTCGTGGGCCTGGGTGCATGCGCAGGTTGCGGCTTCGAGCATCGCCGAGACCGATCCCGCTCTGCTGAAGAGCGATATTCGCACGCGGCCGGAGCGATCGCTGTCGCGGCTGCTGTGTCCACGCATCCTGCAGCCGAACACTGATTACATCGCTTGTGTCGTGCCGACGTTCGAGCTGGGCCGCAAGGCCGGGCTGGGCGCAGAGATCAAGGACAGCGAGCTCACTGCCGCGACCGCTCTCGAGCCGGCGTGGTCGTTGACGCCGACAGCGCCGGATAGCGTGAAGCTGCCCGTCTACTATCAGTGGCAGTTCCGGACCGGCGAGGGCGGCGATTTCGAATCGCTCGTCCGGCTGCTGCGCGCGGTGCCGGCGCCCGACGGGCTCGGCAAGCGGCCGATGGACATCAGCAAGCCTGGCTTCGAGTTGCCAGCATCGTTCCCTGTTGGCGCGCAGCTCTCGCTGGAAGGCGCGCTGCGAGCGCTGGAGAAGCGCGACTTCGCGCCGTGGCCGGACGATGCCGAGGAGCCGTTCCAGACCGAGCTGGCGAGGATCATCAATACGCCGGGCGAGGCGCTGACCATCGACCCGGATTCGGATCCGTTGCTCGCGCCGCCGTTGTATGGACAGTGGCACGCAGCGCGCTCGACTGTAGCGCACAATGCGGCGCCGTGGTTCGATGAACTGAACCTCGATCCGCGTCATCGCAGCGTCGCCGCGTTCGGAACGCGCGTCGTGCAGGAGCATCAGGAAGCACTGATGGCTTCGGCATGGGAGCAGGCCGGCGACCTGGCGCGCGCGAATCAGAGGATGCGACAGCTGCAGCTGAGTCTTGCTGTCGGCGCGAGCCTGCACGCGCGGCACTTCAACAATCTCACGAACGAAGCTGTGCTGAGGATGAGCGCTCCTGCGCTCCCGCGACTGCGCGCCGCCGGTGTCATGGGTCAAACCGGAACGCTTGCGGGAATCGTCGCGTCGCGGGCATTGCCGCTGCAGGCCGCTAGTTCGGCGATGCGACGCATCGCACGCGCGCGAGGCCCGATCACGCGACGCGTCACTGCCCAGGGGCTGACGCGTGCACCGGCTTCGAGCTGGATGACGGTGCTCAACAGCGCAAGCGCGTTCAACTTCGTCTTCACGACACCCGTGTTGCCGGACATCGCGACCTTCGGCGTGATTCGCGAGCGAATAGCGCAACCGGCGGTTCTTTCGACGTTCCGCGAAGTGACGGCCGAGGTGGTCGACGGTCAGCCGGTCAAGCCGCACTTCCGCATCACGCCCGAGGGTCAGGAGGTGTTCCACGTCGGGCTGGTGCGGCCGATCGCGAATCCGCAGGACAATCCGACGTCGAAGAATTTCCGCGACGCCGCCAAGGCGCATCTGGCGAAGGTCAACCCCGGTCGCATCGGCATCATCTTCGCCGCGCCCGCGGAGCTGCCGATGCAGACGATTCGCGATGCGGTGGTCACGCAGCTGGAGCCGCGGCGCTCGCTGGTTCCGCTCGCGCAGGCGATCGTCGCGATGGGCGACAGCGCGGCCGTCACGCCGCCGACCAACACCGGCAGCGTGCCGATCGAGCCGATCATGGCCGCGCCGAAGTTCCCGCAGCCGATGTACGAGTCGTTGCGCGACCTCTCGCAGCAGCTGCTGTTACCCGGGCTCGAAACGGTCGAGCCGAACAGCGTGCTGGGCCTGGAGACGAACTCGCGCTTCGTCGAGGCGTACATGGTCGGCCTCAACTTCGAGATGGGCCGCGAGCTGCTGTGGCGCGGCTATCCGACGGATCAGCGCGGCACGTATTTCGATCGCTTCTGGGATTCGCGCTCGGCGGGCGGCGGGGCTGATGTCAATCCGCTTCATGCCTGGCAGGATCGAGCGCTCGGAGATCCGCAGACTGCGCCGGCCGGCGATCGCTTCGTGATGCTGATGCGCAGCTCGCTGCTGCGTCGCTATCCGTCCGCGGTGATCTACGCGGTGAAAGCCACCAAGCCGAACGGCGCGCGCAAGCTGAGCACGGTGCCCGGAGATGAGCATCACCCGGTGTTCCGCGGCTCGATGCAGCCGGACGTCACGTTCTTCGGCTTCGATCTCAGTGTCGACGATGTCGTCGGCACGGGCACCGGCAACGATCACGGCTACTTCATCGTGATCCAGGAACAGCCGGGCGAGCCGCGCTTCGGCTTCGACGTCGGCACGCCGCTGAACGAAGGCACGCATCTCGCGGTGAGCTTCGGTGCGCCCGCGGGCTCGACGACCGCTGCGAATCTGCAATGGGGCCGCAACGGCGCGCACATCGCCGCGATGCTGCGCCAGCAGCCGGTGCGCATCGCGATCCACGCATCGCAGTTCGTGAAGAAGAGCTGATCACCCAGGGACTCGCACGCCATGTCTGTCGTCGCGCCACACTTCGCCTTCCGGACCGCAACGCTGTTGCCTGCGGTCGCGCAGCCGCAGCTGCCGCCGGAGATGCTTGCCGAGTTGTGCAAATCAGACCGGCCGCTGGCGTTGTTCCCCGTGCGGCTCGAAACGCGCTTCTTCGCGCAGCCGGATGGCAGCAGCGAGCTGCGCGTGCGGGTGTATCCGGATCGCATTCATATCGATTCGCATGAGGAAGAGCTGACGCCGGCGGAGAAGACCTGGGGTCAGCACTACTGGACGCAGATCTGGCGCGCCGGCAGCGACGTCGAAGCGCAGAAGAATGCGTGGCGGCAGCTCGCGGATCGTTACGATCCGCAGCGCGCCGCGTGGATCGCACGGCAGCTGCGGCCGAGCAATCTCGACTCGCGATTGACGGCACCGGCGCCGGACTTCCCGCGAGTCGATGTCGTGGAGGAGGGCAAGGACGCTGCGTGGCGCAACGCGCCGAAGGCGCGGCTGCTGCCGGCCAAGTGGCTCGCAATCGTTCAGTCCGGCGGTCGGCCTGTGATTGCGGTTGCCGGCCGTGACATCAGGCCGGATCTCGCGGTGGGTCCGGATCCGCAGATCGATGGCGACGACGCACCGGAAATCTCGGCCGATCAGGCCGCCGTCGATCCCGGCATGCGCTGGATGGTAGATTTCGACGAAGCGGAAGCAGCGGGCATGGGCCTGCGAATCCCGATCAGCGCGCAGATTCTGTCCGCCGGTATCGACAGCTTGCTCGTGCTCGGAGCGGCGGCGGGCGTCAGCGCGAATGAAGGTGCGAAGCAACTGAGCGCACAGCTCGACGCGCAACACTACACCGACGGATTGGAGTTCATGCGCTTCGGCACGGCATCGAACAACACGACGTCGGAGCGCTCCGGCTACGGCGCCGAGGATGCTGGCCACGAGCAGAGCTTCACGACGGAGTCCGGCGTGGTCGCAGTGACGTCCGATGCGCAATCGAACGCGTTGCGACTCGGTGGTGCACTGGGCCTGCCGGAGGCCGATGTTCCGTCGGTGCTCGCGACTGCCGCTGGCGGCAGCGATCGGCACGAGCGCGACCTGCGCAGCATGAATACGGCGCTGTGGCAGTCGACGTGGGGCTACTTCCTGACGAACATGATCGGCATGGACGGCACGGGTCTCACGCCGGAAACGCTGGCGTGGGCGCGCGATCACTTCGTCACGCACGTGCGCAGCGGCGGGCCGTTTCCAGCGCTGCGGTGTGGTCGTCAGCCGTATGGTGTATTGCCGGTGACGTCGCTCGACCTCTGGCGGCCAAAGGCGGGCGAAGAGGCGGCCAGTGCGTCGGACCAGTGGCTGAGAGACTTTCTCGTCCGCCTGCGCGACAACGTCTGGCGTCCGCGCCTGAAGGATGTCGCGCGGCTTGGCCTGCGCACGACCGACCCGAATCCCGACGCAGACCTTGCAGACGTCATGCGCACCGACGGGCTGTCGAACGGCTACAGCGCTCGCTCGCTGTTCGGCCGTCACTATCTCGAGCACCTGCGCGAGTTCATCGGTCAGAACCTGCAGGGTGCGGGATTCAATGCGATTCAAGATGCGGTTACGGCCGGGATCCTGCAGCGCCTCGGATTTCCGTGGCGCTCCCGGCTTTCGCGCGCGACGTATGCGGACGCGATGTGGCGCGTTACCGCGCCGCTCATTCAAGGCGGCGAAGTGTCGCGCTGGCGGAGGCTCGAGCCGAACTACATCGGCGCGCTGCTCGCCGACTCCAGCATCGCGACGATCGTCGAAGCGCAGCCGACGGAAGGCACCAGTCTCCTCCAGGCATTGCTGCGGCACTCGATGCTCCTGGAGTATGCGAACGCCACTGCGGCAATAGCGGGCACCGAAGCAGGCGCGAGCCTGGCGGGGCTGCTGCGCGATCCGGAGCTGATCGATCTCGTCAATGGCGAGCCGCTCAGCACGACCTGGAAGCGGCTGCTGGAGCGCAAGGTCCCGTCGATCACCGGCACGAAGACGATCCGCGAGCATCTCGATAGTCTGCAGACGTTCGCCAGCCCGCAGGTTGCTGCACTGGGTGCATTCCGCGACAGCCTGGCGCATCTGCAGAATCTCGACAGCGAGGCGCTGCAGTACCTCATGCAGGGCACGCTGGATCTTGCGTCGTATCGCCTCGATGCCTGGATCACGTCGCTCGCGACCAAGCGTCTGGGCGCGATGCGCGCCGTGCAGGCGCAAGGTATCTACGTCGGCGGCTACGGCTGGGTCGAGAATCTCGAGCCGGAAGTGACGGCGCGGGTCGAGATCACGCCGCCGCCCGGCGAATCGGCGCCGCTGTTCGCTCACGTCAACGACACGGGCTTCATTCATGCGCCTTCAATGACGCACGCCTCGACCGCCGCGCTGCTGCGCAATGCGCAGCTTGGTAACTCAGGTGTGGCGGGCAGCGAAGGCCCGTTCGCGATCGACCTGTCTTCCCGCCGAGTGCGCGAGGCGAGCTGGCTGCTCGACGGGGTCCGCCAGGGCCAGCCGCTCGCAGCGCTGCTCGGCTATCGGTTCGAGCGACGCGTGCATGAGCTGCGCAAGGATCAGTTCGTCGCACCGCTGCGCGAGCTTGCGCCGCTCACTGCACGCAAACTGGAAACCACCGATCTGCCGGTCGAGGCCATCGCTGCGAACAACGTGGTCGACGGCCTGTTGCTGAATCAGAAGTGGCAGGACGAGAAGCAGACCGTCATCGATCTTCTGCAGGACGCCCAGGCAACCGCAGAGGACATGACGGCGATGACTTCAGAGCTGGACGCCCTGGCGGAGTCGATCGACGCCGTCAGCGACGCGCTCACGGCAGAGACCGCGTACCAGATGGTCCGCGGCAACACCTCGCGCCTCGCGAGCACGCTGAACGCGATCGCGACTGGCGATGCCCCCGCGCCGGAGCTGGAAGTGGCTCGCACGCCGCGTTCCGGCATCGCACTCACGCACCGCGTATTGCAGCTCTTCAGCGGCAAAGCACCTGCAACGACGGGTTGGGCCGCTGTCAGCACGTCCGCGCGCGCTACGGCTGAGCCGATGCTCAATGCGTGGGGTGCGAAACTGCTCGGCAATCCGAAGAAGGTCCGATGCACGGTCGAGAAGCTCGACGACGCCGGCGCAGTGCTCGAAACACGCAAGCTGCTGCTGAGCGATCTGAAGCTCGCGCCGCTCGATGTCGTGTACGGCGTCGAGCCGTTGGCTGCAGCTGGCCAGGTGAGTGAGATCGAGCAGCGCGTGCTGTATCAGTCGCGCCTCGGTAGCAACGGGTTTGCGCAGTCGGCGCGATTGCGCGTCCAGCATGCGCGTCCGGCGGATCTGAGAGCCGACGAGTTGACTCTGCTCGATACTCTCGAACAGGCGCGTCGTCTGCGGCGCCTTCTGACGACCGCGCGCGCTGCGGACGCGGAAGACCTGAATCCGCCGGAACGCGGCGAGGCGGGAGATGCGAATCTCACTGAGCTCACGACGCGAGTGACCAAGGCGGAGCGTGCGCTGAAGGCTGCTCACAAGGCGCTCGACACTCTCGTGAAGAAGGGGACAGCCGAGAGCGACACTCTCCGGACAGCGCTGTTGAAGCTTGGCGGCTTCGGCTTCCCGGCAGCGGTGCCGGTCATTGCTGCCGGTGACGACGCCACGTCCCGCGCTGCGCTCAGCATGCAGGGAACCGCATTGTTGAAGGAGAGCAAGGCGCGAATTGCCGAAACCGATGCGCTCATCGCGACGCCCGCGGCAAGTGAGCAGCGTGCACGCCGCACGCAACTGCTGGAGCGCATGCGCACCGTATTCGGCTCGTCATTCGTAGCATTGCCGCAGTTCACCTGCGCTCACGCCGACGAGCTGAAGGACGCGCTGAGTGCGAATGAGAAAGTGCAGGGCGGCGACGCACTGAGCGTCTATACCTGGTTCACGCGCGCAGCCCGGGTACGCGATCCGCTGGCGCGCTGGAGTGCGCCATTGCGAGGAGCAGAAGTTCTTGGCACAGGCGAAAGCTTGCGACTGACGGTTGCGCAGCTGCCGTTCGACACCAACGATCGATGGGTGGGATTGCCGCCGCAGGAGGGCAAGGAAGTCCCGGCCGGCAAGCTGTCGCTCGTAGTGCACTCACCCGCTGCACTCAAGCTCGATCAGCCGCTGTCGGGGCTGCTCGTCGACGAATGGGTCGAGGTCGTGCCGAGCTCGAAAGAGACGACCGCGATCGCATTCCAGTTCAACCCGCCGGATGCGTGCGCACCGCAGAGCGTGCTGCTCGCGGTGCCGCCGGTTCCGGATCAGCCGTGGACGGTCGCAAGCCTGCACCGCGTGCTCGTCGAAACACTCGACCTGGCGAAGCTGCGCGCCGTCGACGCGGAAGCGCTCGGTGAGATCGGGCACTACATGCCGGCGCTGTTCTTCGCCTTCAACACGAACGACGAAGTTCCCTCGACGGACTTCGCGCAGCTGACGAGATAGCGCCATGGCCAGACGACGTCCAGGCGACCCGACCGATCCCGGCGATCCCGGCCCGCTGGATCCAGGCGATCCGGTCGATCCGCGCCCGCCGCGGCCGACCCTACCGCCGCCGCCGCCACCTCCGCCGTTGCCGCCGGAAGGCGCGAACCCTTCGATCACGAGCTGGACGCGACTCGAAGTGCGCTCGCGCCAGGCCGACATGCGCGCCAGTCTGAGTGCGCGCGTGTTCGATCCGCTGTGGCTCATGGCGCGCCAATGGCAGATGGGCGAGTTCCAGGGCGAGGACGCCGGCATGCCGGTGCTCGCGCGCGTGCGCTCGCAAACCACCATGCTCTCGCGCATCCATCTCGGCGCGATACCTGCGAACACGACGACGCAGGCTGCCGAGTACGACCCGCAGCAGATGCCGCTGGAAGTCATGGTCGAGCGGCAGCGAACCCGGCCCGCGGGCCCGGACGACGCACGCATGCTGCGGCTCAGCGTGGAAGCAGGGCTGCATTTCCTGCTGATGCTCGATCAGCAACCGCTCTCGAAAAAGTACCGCCCGGCGCTCGTTGCGCGCTTCGGCCTGCAGCGACCCGGTGACTCCGTGCTCGCGAAGGCTGACGAGGAGACGCGTCGTTTCGTCGAAACGATGGTCGGTCGCGCGCCCGATGCACGTCGACTCGCCGACCTCCTGCGCACAGGCGGCGTCGCGCAGCTCATCGGCGACATCACTCTGAAGATCGTCGTCGCCGACCGCGCAGAAGTGCAACAAACTGCAGAGCGCTGGCTGGCATGGTACGACGCGCTGTTCACCGAGCCGGCGCAGGAGTCCGACGATGCCTGGAGCCCGCCGCGCATGGAGTACGCGCTGACTGTCGCCGGCCAGCTCTCCGAGGATCGCTTCGACCAGCGTCCGCTCACGGCCAGCGAGTTCTACGACGGTCACCTCGACTGGAGCAGCTTCGATCTCGACTTCGAGGTGAATCTCGGCACCGAGCGTGATCACAAGTTCGGCGTGATCACCGAAACGACGGTACCCGCTCCGGTCGTGTTCAAGGGCGCGCCCGCGCCGCGCTACTGGGAACTGGAAGACGCGCGCGTCGAATATGGCCTGATGCCCGTCGGCCCGACCGATCTCGCGCAGTTGCTGATGATCGAGTACGCGAGCAGCTACGGCAACGACTGGTTCGTCGTGCCGCTTACGCTGCCGGTCGGCTCGCTGACGGCGATCAACTCGCTCGTCGTCACCGACAGCTTCGGCGTGCGCTCGCTGCTGCAACCGATCGGCGCCCGCGGCATGCCGGCTGCGAACTGGAGCATGTTCCAGCTCGCGCACATCCGCCGTCCCGGAGAAGACCTGGGGCCGCGACCGATGGCCAACCTGTTCTTCCTGCCGCCGGCGCTCGGTCGCAGCTTGCAGAGCCCCGCCGTGGAGGACGTGCTGTTCATGCGCGACGAGATGGCGAACCTCGCGTGGGCGATCGAGCGCAGTCTCGAAAGTCCGGTCGAGCAGCCGGTTCCGCGCATCGACACGACGTCGCCGGCCGACAGTGCAGCCGACACCGGCGGGCAAGCGCCCAGCGAAGCAGCCTTGCCGAGGTACCTGCTCTCGACGACCGTGCCGAAGCATTGGATTCCGCTGCTGCCGGTGCAGGTGCGCGAAGACGGCAAGGTCGTGTCGCGACTGCGTCGCGGCGCCGTGCTGCAGCCCGACGGCTCGAAAGAGATCCATCGGGCCGAGGGTCGCATCCTCAACAAGGACCCGCGCCTGCTGATGTTCGACGAGGAGGTGCCGCGCGAGGGCATCCACGTCGCCCGCCATTACCAGCTGGCGCGCTGGATCGACGGCTCGACCTGGGCCTGGATGGCACTGCGCAAGTTCATCGGCAGCGGCGAGGGCTCGAGCCGGCTGCGGTTCGACAGCGTCGATACGCAGGAATAAGATTCGGGCGCACACTCCCCATACCTCCAATAACGATCCTGCAACAGAGGTGCGCCATGTTCGTGAAGCTGTCAGCGGAGTTCATCGGGACGTTCTGGCTGGTTCTCGGCGGTTGCGGCAGCGCCGTGCTCGCGGCGGCGTTTCCCGAGGTGGGCATCGGCCTGACCGGCGTCTCGCTCGCGTTCGGCTTGACGGTGCTGACCGGCGCCTATGCGCTCGGGCCGATTTCCGGCGGTCATTTCAATCCTGCGGTGTCGGTCGGCCTGTGGGCCGGCGGACGGTTCCCCGCCTCGCAACTGCTGGCGTACATCGTCGCGCAGGTCGCAGGCGCGGTGGTCGCGGCAGGCGTGCTGTACGTCATCGCCAGCGGCAAATCCGATTTCAGCCTGGCCGGCGGCTTCGCTGCGAACGGTTACGGCGAGCACTCGCCCGGTCAGTACTCGCTGCCGGCGGCGTTGCTCACCGAGATCGTCATGACCTTCATGTTCCTGATCGTGATTCTCGGTGCGACTCACAAGCGCGCGCCGGTCGGCTTTGCCGGTCTTGCGATCGGCCTGATGCTGACGCTGATCCATCTCATCAGCATCCCCGTCACCAACACGTCGGTGAACCCGGCGCGCAGCACCGGGCCTGCGATCTTCGTCGGCGGCTGGGCGCTGGCGCAGCTGTGGCTGTTCTGGGCAGCGCCGATCGTCGGCGCGGCGCTCGCCGGATTCTTCTACCGGTCGGTGCTGGAAGGCGAGACCGAAACGCCGCCGCCGGTCACCGGGCGCGTCAAAGCCTGAAGAGGGCGGTCGATCGCCGCGGCTATTTCTTCGTGCCGCTGAGCGCGGCGGTCAGGCCGAGCCCGATGAACAGGATGCCGCTGCCGTAGCGCTCGAACTTCATGTAGGCGCGGCTGCGCTTGAGCCAGCCGCCGGCGGTGCCGGCGAGTACTGCCCATGCGCTGTCGGTCAGGAATCCCAGCACCGCGAACATCAATCCGAGCAGCGTGATCTGCATTGCGACGTGGCCGCGGCCGACGTCGACGAATTGCGGCAGGAAGGCGAAGAAGAACAGCGCGGTCTTCGGATTGAGCAGGTTGACGACGAAGCCGTCGCGGAACAGTCGCGCGTGGCTGTATTGGGGCAGCTCGCCGTTGGCGCCCGCGGCGTCGGCAGGGCCGAAGAGCTTTCTGAGACCGAGATAGATCAGGTACGCAGCACCCGCGTACTTCACGATGCTGAAGGCGAGCGCAGAGGAGAGCAGCAGCACGGACAGGCCGAGGGCGGCCGCCAGCACGTGAATGAACGTTGCGACATGGATGCCGAGCACGGAGACGAGGCCAGCTCTGCGACCCTGCGCGACGGAGCGGCCCACGATGTACAGCACCGCGGGACCCGGGATCAGCAACAGCACCAGAGCCGCGCCGAGGAAGAGCAGCAGATTTTCGCCGCTGGGAAGCACGCTATCCATGATCTTGTCCTGCACCCGCTTGTTGTTCGTGCGCCATCAAGCCGCGCGGCCGGGCGTCTGTCAAGAACTGGTCTAGAATCCGGACATGGACTTCACCAAGCGTCTACGTCCGGGCGTCCAGCGCGGCGAGATCACTTGCAGCATCCGCATCTGGCAGTCGCCGCGCGTGAAGGCGGGCAATCGCTACGCGTCGACGGGGGTGGGGCAGATCGAAGTCGATTCGATCGAGCAGATCGAGTTGTCGGACGTGACTGCCGAGCTTGCGCGCGAATCGGGATTCAACGGGGTCGTCGACCTGTTGAAGATCGCGAAGCACGGCAGCGGCAGCAACGTCTACCTCGTGCGGTTCCACTACGTTCCGGAGAAGGCGGCTGCGACGAAGGGCAAGGCCGCGAAGGTTGCAGCTCGCAAAGTGCCGGACGGCGAGAAGCAGCGCGCGCGCATAGCGAAGATCGTCGGGCGTCTGCCGGAGGCGCAAGCCAGGATCGTCGGTCGTCACATGAGCCTGGAGGTCCGCAAGAAGCGCTTCGGATGGCTCACGGTCGACCATCACGGCGACGGCCGCGTCGATCTCAATTGCAAGGCGTCGGCGGAGATGCACGACATCCTGCGCCAGCTCGCGCCGAAGCATTTTCATGTGCCGAAGTACGTCGGTAACAAAGGCTGGGTCGGACTGTGGCTCGACCTGCCGAAGCTCGACTGGGGCGCGGTGGAGATCGCGCTGCGTGGAGCGTACGAGAAGGCCGCGCCGAAGAAGCTGCTCGCTCAGCTCTGAGACTGGAGCAGCTCGCGAGCGCGACTGATCATCGCAGTGCTGAATCCCTCGGGCAGCCGGTCGTACACGGCTTTGAGCTGCGCGCGATCCTGCTTGCCCGCATCGGGCAACCCGCACACATGCACGAGCAGGCGGACTTCCATCCACAGCGATCCCTGGCTGCGCGCTTCCGCGACGCCGTCTTCGAGTGCGACGCGCGCGGCGGCAAAGTCGCCGAGACCCATGTGGATGCGAGCCTGCAGCAGGTGGTGATACATGAAGAGGATGCGCTCGCCGAACCGTCGACCGAGTGCGCGCGCCTTGTCGAGCTGCGCCTGTGCGCCAGCCCAATCGCCGGCGAGCAGCAGTGCTTCGACGGCGTAGCCGAGCACTTCCGAGCCGCCGGAAACCATGCCGAGCCGCTGGTTGAACTCGAACCCCTCCAGGATCAGCCGCAGACCTTCCTGCGGTGAGCCGAGATAGGCTTCGGCCCAGCCGCGGATCCACCGGCTCGGCCCCTGCGCCTGGCCGATCGCGTGATCTTCGACGAGCTTGCACAGCGCCTGTGCATGATCGGCGACGCGGTCCGGCCGCTGCATGCGCATCTCGAACATCGCCGCGCACCACAATGCGATCGTGCGCGCCATCAGCTCGCCACGCTGCCGGCCGCGCATCAGCGCTATGTCCATCTGCGCGCGCGCCTGATCGACGTAGCCGAGGTGCATCAGCGGGATCGCAAGATTCACGCGCAGCACGACGACCGGGTCGGCGACGAATGCCGTGTGCGGAACGTTGTCGCCGAGCTTTGCGCACTCTTCCAGTCCGCGCTCGAGGTGGTGCCGCGCTTCGGCATACTTGCCGCGCATCGTGTGGATGACGCCGAGCAGGCAACACGATGCGACGAGCAGCAATGCGTCGTCATGCGTGAGCGCGAGGGCTTCGAGTCGTTGAGACAGGCTCAGTGCGTCGTCGTACTCGGCGCGGATGTAGTACATCCACGCGAGCCCGCCAAGCACCTGCGCGCGCGCCGGTGTCAGCGGCAGGATGTCGCACAAGAGGAGGGCGCGATGGTAGGCAATCTCGCCTTCAGGGGACGCAAGACCGAACTGCTGCGAGCACGCCAGACCGCGCACGGCGGCCAGCGCGAACTCCAGCTCCAGTCGCTCAGTACCTTCCGGACAGCGCGGCAGGAGGCTGAGTGCGTGCAACGTGATGTCGATTGCCTCTTGCGGCGCGAAGTGCCCGACCGCATTGCGCGCTGCTTCCGCGTAATAGCGGAGCGCGGCGGTGTGAACGAGACCCGCCTCGTACTGAGATGCGAGCTCCGCAGCTGTGACTGTGATCCCTGCTGCGCGGCCTCGCTCGAGCGCTGCCGCGACACGTCGATGCATCTGCACGCGTGTCGAAGCGCCCTGACGCTGATAGAAGACGTGCCGATACAGCGCGTGCCGGAATGCGTATCGAGCGTCCAGCGTGCCGTCGGGCAGATCGACGATCGCGACGTGCTGCAGCCAGTACTGACGCTGCGCCAGCTCGTCACAGCGCTGCGTGATAGTCGCCAGGTCCTGACCCAACACCTCCGCGACGGTGCTTGCGCGAAACTCGACGCCGCAGAAGCTCGCCGCTTCGAGCAGTCGCTGTGCTTCAGGGGCAAGCTTGGCGATGTGCTTCTCGATCGCGCCTGCCAGGCTCTCGGGCACCGACCACGCGGCCGGCGTCGCCGCTCTCGTCGTGGCGCCGCCAATCCCGCTCGCACCTTGCGCAGCCAGGTCATCGACGACGTTCGCGATGAACAGCGGCAGACCGCCCGTGTGATCGTGCAGCTTGTGGATGAAGGCTTCCTGTATCCCGGCCTCGGGCAGCCGGCTTTCCAGGTACTCCCCGACTTCGACTTCCGAGAACGGATCGAGCACGACCTCTTCGCAGAGGCGATGCAGGCGCAGCTCCTGCCGCAGGTCCTTCAGCGGATGCGACTCCGCGATCACCTGCATCAGCCGATAAGTGCCGAGCCACATGAGCCGGGCCGGCGACGTGCGCCGCGCGAAGTGATCGAGCAGCCGCAGCGTAGCGTTGTCGCTCCAGTGCAGGTCTTCGGTCAGAAAGAGAACGGGGTGCTGCATCGTGAAGCGGCCGAGCAGCTCCGAGACCTCGCGAACCTTGCGTTCCTGGTTCGCGCCGGACAGGTCGCGATACAGCGTTGCACGTTCCGTCTCCGACATGAGCCACGGCAGCTGCGCCAGCCATGTCGGAGCGACCGAGCGCATGAGGGCAGGAAACCCGGCGTTGCTGCGACACAGAGCATTCAGCGCTTCGAGGATCGGCAGATACGGCTCGCCGGCGCCGTATTGCTCGACGCACTGACCGCGGATCACGAGCGCGCCCGGCAGCTCGCCGATGAACTGCTCGACCAACGTGGTCTTGCCGACGCCGGCGTCGCCGGCGATCCAGAATACGCAGCGATTGCCATCGACCACTTTGCGCCACGCGGCGTGCAGCTTGGTGAGCGGCGCTGTGCGGCCGATCATCGGCGGACGCGTGCCGGTTGCGACGGGCTTCACTTCGACGGACGGCGCAGGAGGAGCGGCGGGTGCCGGCACGGGCGCGCCGAGCATCACACCGATGAACCGGTAGCCGCGTCGCGAAGCTGTTTCGATATAACGCGGCTTTGCAACCGGATCCGCCAGCGCGGTGCGCACCTGGCTGATCGTGGTCTTCAGCACCGACTCGCTGACGTGCCGATGTCCCCAGACCGCATCGAGCAGGTCTTCCTTCTTCGTGAGCTTGCCCGGCTGGCGCGCGAGCGTGCAGAGCACGGCGAAAGCTTTCGGCGGCAGAGCGATGGGACGGCCGCCCCGGGTGAGCAGAGCGTTCTCCTCGTCCAGCTCGAACTCGTCGAATCGCAGCGGACCGGCGGCGGTTTCGCTCATGGCGGGCCATTATATATGCATGCCTGCACGTATAATCGACGCACGATGAGTCCCGCCAAGCGCCTGTTGCTGACTCTGACGATCCTGGTCTGCTGTGTCTTTTGCGACCAGGCGAGCAAGGTCGTCGCCAAGACCTGTCTGGTCGAAGGGCAGCCGGTGGTCTTGCTCGGCGGCAGCGTGCGGCTCGAGCTGGCGAAGAACTACGGCGCGTTTCTCAGCCTCGGCGCGGCGGTCGGCAAGTCCTCGCGCGGCATGTTGCTGTCGCTGGTCGTCGGTGCGGTGCTGGTCGCGCTGCTCGCCCACCTGTTCGTGACGAAGCCGGCGAATCCGCTCGTCGCAGTGTCGGTCGCGCTCATCGTCGGCGGCGGCGTCGGCAATCTCATCGACAGGGTGCGCTACGGCGGCTACGTCGTCGACTTCCTGAACGTGGGAGTCGGATCGCTGCGCACCGGCATCTTCAATGTTGCGGACATGGCCATCATGGTCGGTGTGGTGATGTGGGCTTTCAGCGACCGGTTGTGGCGTGGGGAGAAGAAGAGTCAGGCTGAAGCCTGACCCACAGGAGAGTGGGGCGAAGCTGTGGGCAAGGCTTCAGCCTTGCAACTCCCGGCTCGCTACACTCGTGATCACGATCGGCGTTACCACGTACCTCTCGGCACGCTCGAACAGCTCGCGGAATTCGCCCAACGGCTGATCGCCGAGGATCTGCGCGACCGCGTGGCGGCCGAGCGCGCGATAGCTCTCGAACTGCGACTCGCTGAACCACTGGTCGCTGGTCGATTCGTGCGGGAACGACTGCGAAGCCTTCGAATAGCTGTACACGTCGTACGGCAGCGGCGCGCCGCCGGCGTGCTTGGTCGCCTTGATGTAGATCAGCGTACCGTTCGTGACCCCGGCGCCGTCCGCGCCCCGGTAGTTGATCGTCGCCACGGCGCAGTACAGCCCCGGCTTGTGCTCGTCATTGCTGCGGATCTCGATCTCGCGCGTGAAATCGATCGAGATGCCGAAGTCGATGCGGATCTTGCGGATCGCGTTGCCGAGATCCTGCAGCGATCCCTTGCCGTCGCAGCCGGCATCGCTCACCAGCACGCGGCGGCAGCGGCGCAGCACGACTTCGTAGAGACCGAGATTGTCGAAGTGGCCGCCGTCGGAAAGGTTGATGTAGCTGCCGTCCGCATGCGTCATCCCGAACAGCTCGGCGAACAGCGGCCACAATGCCTGATGCGGACCGTTGCGCCGGTACGTCTTCTGGCCGTGCTCGTTGGTGTTGCCGAGCCACGCACCGAGACGGGCGTTGAACAGAGCCATCAGGAAGCCGACCGCGGGCGAGGAGTTGTAGCCCATGCTGGGATTCGCCGCCGCGCCCGAGATGGCCATCGCGGTACTGAGCGAGATGCCGGCGTTGCCGCCGTAGCTCTCGGAAGGCCGATAGCCCTGGCGATGGTTGCCGCAGAAGAACGGCGTCATCGAGAACGATTCGGACTTGCGCTGCTGCCACGCGAGCTTGTCGCCGCTGCGCACGAGATTGAGCGTCGTGTTGACGATCGGCAGCAGCTTGCCGCGCGCTCGCAATGTGGGTTGCAGCGCAGCCAGCCGGACGTTGTCGTCGAGCGAGAATCCGGTGAACGGATCGGCGTTGCGGTTCGCGCGCGATGCGCCGAGATACGCGCGCACCAGCCGATTGCGATAGAAGCCGTTCAGCGAGAAGCGATTGACGTTCACGATCCGGCCCATCACGTAGGCGACGCCGGCCAGTGCGACCGGGACGAGCAGGAACGCCCACGGCGTCAGGTCGCTCAGCGAGCTGGGATAAGCGGTGTAGCCGATCGCGTCGACGACCCACTCGGCGCGCACGGCCGTGAAGAAGCCGAGCTCCGCGACAGCCCACGCAACGAGCACGACGACGACGACCACGAAGAGCGGTGCGGCAGCTGCCAGCGCAATTCGGCGCGTCAGCGTCGCGTTTGCCGGCGCATCGCTGGCATTGGTGCTGTCGCGACTGCCGACCAGCGCTGCGATGATGCCGGAGACGCCGCCGAGTGCACCGACGACCGCCGGTGCAACGTTCGAGACATTGTCAGCGAGCCAGCGCAGGCCCATCGGGCCGAACAGGCAGATCGCGGTGACTCCGATCCACGCGGCTGCGACCAGCAGCACCCAGCCGGACAGTCGCGCCCACCATTCGCGGTCGGCGTCGTTCGCGTTGCCGCACGCAGCTGCGGCATACGGGCTCTCGCTCGCGCTCGCAACTGCGACGAACAATGTTCGCGCGAGCAGATACAGGCCGAGCAGGATCGGCAGCCCCAGCACGACGTACCAGCCCGGCGACGAGTACAGCGGCGCGAGCCAGTAGAGAATGACGCCGACCAGCAACGCCGCCGTGAGCGCGCCCGAGGCGAGCAAGCCCCAGAATTCGTAGCGGCGCTGCACGCGCTGCACCCGTTCGTCGGTCTGCGGGCCCTGCATGTCCTGCGGTTTGAACCAGCCCAGCTCGATCATTCCCCAGCCGAGCAGCGGGTTCACGACGCACCACACGAGCGCGAAGATCCAGACGTGCACCTGGTCCAGCGTCTGGTGCGCGAGCCCCGGCGTGATCCACTTCTTCAAGCCGAGCACGGCGATGCACAGCAGTGCAGCAGCGAGCACGATGGGCACGACGCAGCGGCGCACGAACGTGCCTTGCTCGTAGCGCAGGCCGCTGGAATAGCGCCGCGAGCGAAACACCATGATGCTCGCAAGCAGCTCCGTCGCAGTCGCGAGCGCGACGAACGCGCCGTCGAGGCTCGCGAACAAGGCGTTGTTCTCGACGACTGCCAGGAAGAGCCACGGAATCGCCACGAGCGCACCGAGCGCCGGCAGCAGCACCAGCCAGTTGAGCAGCATGTTGCGCACGACCATCGCCGCGGCGGTCCAGGTGTCCGCGGAGAACAGGCCGAGCTTCGGTGTCAGGTAGTTGCTGTACTCGCGCAGGTTGCGGATCGGCTGCGGCTCGGGCTCGAAGGCGTTGGGACGCGAGAAGTCGCGGAGCTGGTCGAGCGCGCGCGGCTCGTGATGCATCCACGCCTGCAGCCAGCTCGCGATGTAGCCGCCGCCCGAAACGCTGGAGAGATAGTCGAAACTCTGCAGCACTCCGAGATGCGCCAGCTGCTGCAGCACGCCGAGGTTGAAGGTTGCACTGCGGATGCCGCCGCCGGACAAGCAGATCGCCGACAGCGGCTCGTGGACTTCCGGTTCGCCGACGCGCTCGTAAATCGTTTCGAGCGGCGGGACCGCCGCAGCATCGGTCGCGAGCGCGGGCCTGACCGTCCGCAACTCCGTCCAAAGCACACCGTTGAGACCGACCGGTTCGGCCATGTCCGCGGCCGACTGCGCCTGATTGCTCATGTATGTGCTCCCCGTTCGCCCGCCCGATGCTGCTCTCGCGACGCGTCGCGGAGCAATAGGCGATCCGTGCATGAGACTTTAGGGCAGCTTCCGTGCGGCGCCCGGCGGCACGCCCATCACCCGCTTGAACGCGCGGCTGAACGCAGCCTCCGACTCGTAGCCGAGGCGGTTCGCGAGCTGGCTCAGCGGCGTATCGCTCTCTTTCAACCACGTGAGCGCAGCATGCATCTTCCAGCGCGTCACGTGGGACATCGCGGGCTCACCGACGAGCTCGGTGAAGCGCGCCGCGAATCCTGAGCGTGACATACCGACGGCGGCCGCGAGCGACGCGAGAGTCCAGTCGCGTGCCGGATCGCGATGGATGAAAGCGATCGCGCGGCCGATCTGCTTGTCGCGCAGCGCGCCGAACCAGCCTGTCTGCGCCTGCGGATCCGTGGCAATCCATGCGCGGATCGCCTGGATCACCAGGATGTCCGCCAGGCGCGTGATCACCGTCTCGCCGCCGGCGCGCAGCTCGCGCGCTTCGCTGGTGAGGAATCGCAGCGTGCTCTGCAGCCATTCGAGCTCGGGCGAATTCCACGCGTCGACGCTGATGATTCGCGGCAGCAGCCGCAGCAGGTGATGCGCGGACGGGTCGTCGAACTTCACGGCTGCACACAGCATCGTCGTGGGCGCACCGCCGCCGCCGTGACGCAGATGCTCGTAGCGATCGCTGATCAGCTCACGCGGCAGATCGAAGAGCTTCGCCGTCGCAGCGCCCGTGGTGCCTCTCAGAACGTGACCGCGACCGTGCGGTACCAGCGCCAGCGAGCCCGGTCGCAGCGTGCACGTCTGCGCGCCCGCTACTTCGAGCCGACATTCGCCGGCCGTGACGACGTGAAACATCACGCAGTCGGTCATCGGCGGCAGGTCGAGTCCCCACGGCTCGGTGAGCTCCGAAAGGCAATAGAACGCGCCGCTCATGCGCAGGAAGTGCAGCGCTTCGCCGAGCGGGTCCGGGGATGTCCGCCAGGGATCGGGCATGGCCGCAGTATGGGAACGGCCCGGCTCATCGTCCATGGAGCTGGACGAAAGAGCAGTAAACGTGGACGGACTGCGATTGTTCATCCAGGCATGCCGGCAGATAGTGGACGCCACTTCGACAGGGCAGGACTCTACAGGAGAAGCGACATGAACACGAAGACGACGCTGGTACTGGGTGGCACGGGCAAGACGGGGCGCCGCGTCGCCGAGCAGCTGAGCGCGCGCGGATTGCCGGTGCGAGTCGGCTCACGCTCAGCGAACCCGTCGTTCGTCTGGGAGGAGCGCGCGACGTGGCCCGCGGCGCTTGCCGGCGTCGGCGCGGTCTACGTTTCCTACTATCCCGATCTCGCTGCGCCGGGCGCGACGGACGCGATTCGGGCCTTCACCGATCTGGCGGTGCGCAGCGGCGTGCTGCGTCTGGTGCTGCTCTCAGGTCGCGGCGAGCACGAGGCGCAGCGCTGCGAGGAAATCGTCAGGAGCTGCGGGGCGAAGTGGACCGTGCTTCGCTGCAGCTGGTTCAACCAGAACTTCAGCGAGAACTATCTGCTCGAGCCGATCCTCGCGGGCGAGGTGGCGTTGCCGGCGCCGAACGTCGGCGAGCCGTTCGTCGATGCGGACGACATTGCCGATGTTGCGGTGGCTGCGCTTATCGACGACAAGCACATCGGGCAGCTGTACGAGCTGACGGGGCCGCGGCTGTTGACGTTCGCCGATGCGATCGCGGAGATCGCGAAGGCGACCGGACGCGAGATCCGCTACGTGCAGGTGCCGATGGACGACTACGTCGTTGCGCTCGAGCAGGCGCAGCTGCCGCCGGACCTTGTCGGGCTGATCGAGTATCTGTTCACCGAAGTGCTGGACGGGCGGAACGCATACGTGACGGATGGAGTACAGCGCGCGCTTGGTCGTGCGCCGCGGGATTTCACCGAGTTTGCGCGCAATGCGACGGCGAGCGGGGCGTGGAGGCCGGCGTAGTCGATGAGGTTGGGCCAAAAGCCCGACCTACGGGCGTAGGTCGGGCGTAGGGTCGGGGTGTGGGTCGGGCTTCAGCCCGACATCTCCTGACTCAGTTCCAGTTGTTGCGCGAACGGAAGTCGCGCACTTCGCGCTCCGCTTCTTCCTGGCTGTAGCCGTAGCGTTCCTGGAGCTTGCCGGCGAGGATTTCCGAGCGGCCTTCCAGCTCGTCGATCTCGTCGTCGGTCAGCTTGCCCCACTGCTCTTTGATCTTGCCTTTCAGCTGCGTGAAATTGCCCTTCGCGATGTCTCGATTCATGCGTGTCTCCCGGGTGAGTTGGCTTGCCGCGGCGACTTGTCCGAGGCATCTCAACAACGCGGTAGCGACGCACAATGTTCGAAATATCACCAGTCTAGGACGCGCTCGCCGCGCGGGTGCCGTCGAACGCCCGACAGTGCGAAGGCAATCGAGAACAGCAGCCGCAA
>DATEJG010000093.1:0-9693 GCA_035278165.1 Steroidobacteraceae bacterium | reverse complement strand
GTTCGATTATGTCTGGCGCAAAGCCCTGCTCATTGAGTAGCGTGCTCGCCATGCTTCGAAATCCGTGGCCCGTATGCTCCTCGCTGCTATACCCCAACCGCCGGAGCGCAGCGTTGATCGTGTTCTCCGACATCGGCCGATGACGGCTCAGCAGCGACGGGAACACATATTTGCTGTTCCCAGTTAGCAGCTTCAGCTCGTTGAATAGGCCGAGCGCCTGTCGAGACAACGGCACGATGTGCTGCTCGCCCATCTTCATCCTGGCGCCAGGAATCCGCCACTCCGCATTTACCAAGTCGAACTCGGACCACTCCGCCCCGCGCAGCTCGCCGGGTCGCACGAATACAAGCGGCGCTAGGCGCAGCCCCAAAGCCGTCACCGGATGCCCAACATAACCATGAATCGCCCGCATCAACTCTCCTACCCTAGTAGGATCGGTGATCGCGGCGAAATTCCTCCCCTTCACCGGCGCGAGTGCATCCTTCAGGTCGGCGGAAACATCGCGCTCTGCCCTTCCGGTCGCAATCGCGTATCGAAAGATTCGTCCGGCGATCGCCCGCGCGCGATGCGCCGTCTCATTCTTCCCTCTCGCTTCCGTCTTTCTCAGCGCGGCCAACAACTCCGGCGCAGTGATCTGCCCGACCGGCTGCGAGCCGATGTACGGGTTCAAGTACGTCCTCAGGCGAGCACGCAGCATCGACAACGTGTCTGGCTTCAGATTCTTCGTCTGCAAACTCAACCACTCTTCCGCGACAGCCTCGAACGTCTCTCCATTCGCGATCTTCTCCGCCTTCCTCTTCGCCGCAGGATCGATGCCTTCGACTATCAGCGTGCGTGCCTCTTCTCTCTTCTCCCTCGCACGTTTCAACGACACGTACGGATACGGCCCGAGCGAAATCAATTTCTCTTTGCCGTGGAGGTAGTACCGCAATCGCCAGTGACGACGACCAGTGGTATCGATAATCAAATACAGCCCGCGCTCGTCGAACAACTTGTACGACTTGTCCTTCGGCTTGGCATTGCGAATCCGCGTATCGCTCAGTTGCGGCATCGGGGTAGATTCCAAAAAGTCCGAGTTACCCCGGGTTCTGCTACCCCGAGGTGTGCTACGCTGTTCCCGAACGACCTGGGACGACGATAGCTAGGAATCTACTCTGGATTCGCGGACTTAGGCGAGAGGGTTCGACGTCCGAGGACGTACTCAGACGTCTTCAGACGATCAGTTGGAGGCTAGGGTCGGAATCGAACCGGCGTAGACGGCTTTGCAGGCCGCTGCATGACCACTCTGCCACCTAGCCAGGGGCGTGCGGACGCAATTGCTGCGCCCAAGAAGCGCGAAACCCCGGGAGCGCCCGGGGTTCTGCTCGAAGAGCCGGAGCGGGAAACGAGACGTTAATCCCCGCCGTATCTCATTGATTGAAAATGTCTTCTTTGCGGCTCGGCCGCCAAGAAGGGCTGAATTGTGTACTACATTATTCGCCGCTGCAACATTGAAGCCGCTCTACGCCGTGCGACGCGGCCGGAGTCGCTGGTCAGACGCTCAGTCCGTCACCAGATACGCAGAGACGTCGAGCGTGAGATAAGTGCCGACCGCCAAGCCCGGCGGCGGCAACGGTAGCGGCGACGCGGCACCGACAGCTTTCCGCAGCAGGGCCAGACTCTGCGGCGAGTAGTCGCAGAGATCAGTCAATACGTCGATGACTGAGCCGTCGGGCCGCTGGATCACGTTGAGGACGCACGGCACGTTCGTCCGCTCCCCCAGAGGGCCCAGCTCGTAGAGCACACGCTGCAAACGCGCGAACAGCTGGCCGCGATACATTCCTTGGAGTCGCTCGAATTCCGCGTAATCCTCGGCGCTGCGCGTCTCGCGCGCCGCCTCTGCAGAATCGCTGGCAACCGTCTCGAGCTCGGGCGGAGGAGCGACCTCGATGGCCGTTGCCCACTGCTCTGTCGCTACGCTCGCGGACGGCATGCTCGCTTGCGTCGAAGCAGAGCTCGCATCATGGAAATGAGCAACGAGTGGCGGCACCTGATCGGCGAGCGAATGGCTGCCGCGGAGCTCGTCCGGCTGAATCCGCCAGGCAGCGGCGGCGAGCAGCAGATGAACTGCGGCTGCAATGCACGCGCAGGACACTTCCCTGGTATGCACGTCCCGGCTCCCGAGAATTGGTAGGGCTATACGTACAGGGAACCACCACGGTTCCCGCTCGTGCGTCAGCGCTGACAGAAAAATATATCTGCAGCGTAGTGAAACTTCTCAAAGTTGTACGCGTTGCACGCGTCACGCACTCGGAGGGAACCGTCCATGAACAGTCGACTGGCCTTCCTCGCTCGACGCACCCTGCCCCTGCTTCTGACCCTCGCTTCTGCTTCTACGCTCGCTGCTGTCGGACTCACGCCGCTGACCAGCGAAGTGTCCAGATTCGGCGAAGCGAACCTCTCGATTCCGATCCTGGCCCCGCCGGGGGTCAACAACGTCCAGCCCAAGCTGGATTTCGTCTATCGCCACCGGAACACGAGCACGCTGCTCGGACGCGGCTGGACGATCGCCGGGCTGTCGGCAGTGACTCGTTGCGGTCGCACGTGGGCGCAGGACGCTGTAGTCAGCGCGGTGCGCAACGAGGTCGGCGATCAGTTCTGCCTGGACGGCAATCGTCTGCGGGCCACCAGCGGAATCTACGGCCAGGACGGCGCCACGTATCAACTCGAGCTCGAGAACTTCACGCGCCTCACCTCGTTCGGCGTCGCCGGCACGGGTCCCCAGTGGTTCCAGGGCGAAGGCAGGGATGGGCTCATCTACGAGTACGGCCACACGGCCGACTCGCGCGTCGAGTCGCTGGGCCAGTCGACGCCGCACACGTGGCAGCTCAACAGCGTGCGCGACCGCTCGGGCAACGTGATGACCTACACGTACATCGAGGATGCGAACGGCGCGTCGCGGATCTCGAGCATTCAGTACGCGGCGAACCCGAACGCCGGCGTAACGGCGCCCAACGAAATCGTGTTCGTATGGGAAGCGAAGCCCGCCGGCGACGTCGAGGTGCGCTATCTCGCGGGTTCGCCCATCACGGAGACCGCGCGACTCAATCGCGTCGACGTCAACGTGAATGCGCTGACCGTGCGCAGATACGAGCTGACCTATGAGTCGTCGCTCTCGCCCGCGGGTCACAGCCGCCTGGCTTCGATTCAGGAGTGCGCAGGCTCACCGCTCGACTGCCGCACACCGACGAGCTTCAGCTATCACAATCGTCCGACCACGCTGGACGTGGAAATCAATACCGCCGCGCTACCCGATGCAACGCAGTCGCCGCTGCTGATGGATACGAATCGCGACGGCAAGCCCGATCTCCTCTACCGCTCGGTCGCGGGCGGCGGGAATTGGACGCTGCGCATGGCAACCGCCGACGGCACCACATACGAAGCGCCCATACCGACTCCCTTCGCCGCGCCCGCGACCGGCGAAGTCGTCATCGATTACGACGGGGACGGGCGCATGGATCTGCTGTACCCGCAGAACGGCACGTGGTGGATGATGCAGGCCGCAGGATCGGGATTCCTTGCGCCCATCGACACCGGCGTGGCACTCGAGCATGCGTCGGCGAGCGGCCGCAATGCGCGCGCAATGGACATCAACGGCGACGGCCGCGAAGACCTCGTGTGGGCGATGACCAACACGACGGGCACCAATTCGATCCGCTACAAACTGCGCGAGGTTCCCGGCACGTTTTCCGCGACCACTTACACGCTGTTCGGGCCCATGACCTCGGGCGTATTGCCGCTGAATCCGTTCACGGATCTGAAAGTGGCCGCGCGATCTCCCGACTTCGATGGCGACGGCCGCCGCGACCTGGTCTTCATTTCATCCGAAGCACAGCGCCGCCTGAACGTCCGAACTCCGCATGGCTATTCGTTCTCGACCCAGGTCCGCAACGATACGAGCGCCGCCTGGGGAGACTTCAACGGCGACGGCTATACCGACCTGCTCTACAACACGATCACCGGCGGTAACTTCGTCGTGTACGGCAGCGGCACGCTCTTCAGTGCACCGGTTGCAGTCCCGAGTCTGCCGAACTCGAGCCAGTACACCGCCGACCGCGCGGTGTTCGACTACGACGGTGACGGCCGCGAGGACGTCCTGGTATCGGATACGAGCCTGCCCAACTGGTATCTCCTGAAGGCGACGAACACCGGCTTTGCAGCGCTGGTCGACACCGGGCAGCCGAAGCGCGCCGGCGCGCAGGTCGCCGATCTGAACGGCGACGGCTATCTGGACCTGGCCTATAACCTGAATTCCGCGTGGCATCGACGCTTCCAGGGTCCCTCCAATCCGTCGTTGCCTGCGGACGTGCTCATCGGCGCGACGGACTCGTACGGCAGCCCTTACGCGTTCACGTATCGAAGCATCGCGGATCCCGCTGTCTACGCCGACGTGGACCAGCCGAGCGGTGCGATGCAGGTGGTGCGCAATGGCGTCTTCGTAGCCCGCACGCAGTCCTTGCCGACCGGCGTCGTGGGTTCACAGGAAACCTTCACTTACAACTACGAAGACATGCGCTGGGACCCGCAGCGCCGTCTCTTTCTCGGCTTCGAGACGGTGTCGCGCAAATCTGCGCTCACTTCGTTCCGGCGCACCGTGACCTACTCGCTGCCATTTCCGTTCCTCGGCCTGGTGGTCCGGGACGAAACGCGGATCAGCGATGCGGGTGCGTTCGTGGAAACGCTCGTCGCCACCACCAGCTCGCGTACCTACAGCAGCGGCAGCTTCCAGCGGCAGTTCGCCTGGATCAATCACACGGACCGCATGGAGTATGAAGTCGGCAATTACGTGTTCGCGAAGCGCAACACCATCACCGACTACACGATGGACTTCGCCAGCGACACGTACAGCAGCGTGCGCACCGACGTCAGAGAGATGAGCGGTGCGAACGGCCTGCAGCCCGATGCCGTTTATCAGATCGATCAGGAGTACACGCAGATCACTTCGAACACGCAAACCTGGTGTATCGGCATGCCGAATACCACCGTGGTCACCGTGCAGCACAGTCAGTTCGCCGGCGAGGTCCAGTCGCGCCGCTTCGACACGACGTGGGACTCCAATAAGTGTCGCCCGACCACTCAGTACACCGATACCGCGAGCCCGACACGGCGAGTCATCAGAACCTTCGTCTACGACGACGACCCGGGCGAGACGCAGCCGGACCAGGGCAACCTGGTGCGCGTGACGGAGTCGGCGACGGGACAGACCAACCGGGTGACGCGATTCGCGTGGAGCAGCGGCGGGCAATTTCTCGTGCAGATCATCAACGCGCTCAACGAGACGCGTGAGCTGACGTGGAATGCGACGGTCGGCCAGGTCGCCACCGACAAGGACGCGAACCTCATCCAGACCGGGTTCCTCTACGACGGCTTCGGCCGCAAGACCCGGGAGAACAAGCCGGACGGCACGTACATCGAATGGCTGTACCAGAACTGCTCCGCCGTCGGCTGCGTGAGCTCGAACAATCGCCTGGCGATCACCGAGACCCACCGCGACACGACCGGCGCTGCGATCACGGACAAGACGCTGTATCTGGACACGTTCGAGCGTCCGCTGGCGACGCGACAGAAAATGCTGCTCGGCGACTACAGCCGGGCGGACTGGGAGTACAACTCGGAAGGCGAGCTGTCGCGCAACTCGTTCCCCTGCACGTGGTCGACGGCCACGGTCCAGTGCACGCAGTGGATCGAATACTTCTACGACGTGGTCTCGCGCCCCATCACGATCCGGCGGCCGCGCTCGGACAGCGACGCCACCCTCTTGACGCACTTGATCGACTACATGGGGTTCGCGAAGCGAGTCAGGGACGCGTCGCAGGAAGCACGGCTGATCATCGAGAACGTCGCGGGTTCGGTCGTGCAAGGCCAGGACAATGGCGGCAACACAGTGACCTTCGACTACGACGCCTTCGGGCGCGTGCGCCGCATTCGCGACCCCGCCGGTACGACGCTGCGCACCTTCACGTACAACGCGGTCGGCGATCTCACCAACACCACCGATGTCGATTCAGGCAACTGGATCTACGCGCGGGACGGCTGGGGGCAACTCGCCTCACGCACGGATGCCAACGGCAAGCAGATCCTGTACGGCTACGACCTGCTCGGCCGCACGACCTCGATGACCTTGCCGGAAGGCGCCGGCACGATCACCAGGACCTTCACGTTCGGCTCCTCGAGCGCGGCACGTAACATCGGCAAGCTCGAATGGATGCAGACGCAGGGACAAGGTGTCACGACGTTCCGCCAGAACAACTTCTTCGATGCGCAGGGCCGGCCCAATCGCACCACGTATGTCGAGGGCGGGACCACCACGCACGAATTTCTGTACGGCTACAACGCCCAGACCGGCTTCATCGCCGACCTCACCTATCCGGTCGCTACCGGCACGTTCCGCATGGACGTCCACTACGACTATCAGAATGGTCAGCTCCTGCAAGTGACCAGCGGCGGCGAGACGATGTGGCGCGCGCAGGCCACCAACCCGCGCGGCAATCCCACGCTCGAACAGGTCGGCGTGGCGACCAACGGCGTGACGATGGATATCGCTTCGACCTTCGACCTGATCACCGGACTGCTCAAGGCACGCTCCAGCACCTTCACCTCGGGCGCCGTCAACGGCCAGGTCGTGCAGAACCTCGGCTATCTCTGGGACGACGGCCGCAATCTGATCCAGCGGCAGGACAACCGCCAGGGATTGACGGAGAACCTGTACTACGACGCGATGGATCGGCTCGACCTGGCACAACGGAGCACCGGTCAGACCACCGGCGACTACAGCTACGACGCGGGCGGCAACATCACCTTCAACAGTCGCCTCGGTAACTACAGCTACACGGCTACGGTCGCCGGCTGCACTTACTACTCTCACGCGCAGATACATGCTGTCCGGCAGATCACCGCCTCGGGCCAGCCGACCCGCAACTACTGCTACGACGCGAACGGCAACATGGTGAACCGCAACGGCACGAGCATCTCGTGGTACGCGGACAACCTGCCCAAAGCCATCGTCCAGGATGCCAACAACTCCTCGACGTTCGAGTACGACGCCATGGGCGAGCGCTGGAAGCACGTGTACCGCATCGCCGGCGCCACGCACACGACGACCTACCTGAGCCCGTTGCTCGAAAGAGTGCAGACACCCACCACGACCGACTGGAAGCACTATGTCTACGCAAACGGCGAGCGGATCATGGTGTATGTCCGCCGCACCAACGGCGCCAAGAATCGCTACTTCTTCACGAAGGACAACCTGGGAGGCGTGGCTTCGTTCACGGATTCGAACGGCTCGTGGAAACTGAACGAGTCCTTCCATGTGTTCGGTCAGCGCCGCGGCTCGGATTGGGGCACGGCGCCGACGACCTGGGAACAGACGCAGATGACGGACACGCTGCGCCGCGGATTCACGATGCACGAGCATATGGACTCGACCGGCCTGATCCACATGAACGGACGCGTCTACGACCCGCTGCTCGCGCGCTTCATTTCACCGGATCCGGTGCTGGCGGATCCTTCGAATCCACAGGCCCACAACCGCTACAGCTACGTTTACAACAACCCCGGCACGTTCAGCGATCCGACCGGCTTACAGACCTGGGATCCGCATAACAACTCGCCCGAGCTTCCGCGCCAGCCGATGAACCCCAACGGCGGCCTCTTCAGCCTCTGGGCGCGCGGCCACGGAGCAGCGTGCGGCTGTGTCGGCGGCCGCGGCGGCCCGCCGAATGACCCGCGCAACATCAGCCCCGACAACATGGGCCCGGTGCTCAGCGTGGCCGGCGGTTCGATGATGATGCATGCGGACCCCAAGCAGCTGGCGCGCATGTTTCTGGGCACTGACGCGAGCATCGCGCTGCTGCGAGCGCTGAGGGACCGGGACCCTGGACAATGGGTCGGCAACGTGACGTTCAACGGCGAGTTCGGTCGCTATCGCCCTGATCTGATCTACATCGGCCCGAACTCCTTCCGGCTCAATGTGTTCGAGATCAAGCCGCTGGGTTCCGAGGCGTTGGCCGTGAAGGATCTCGAGTTCTACCTCACGCTGCCGACGCTGAGATCGTCGTTCACGGCGGGCAATACCGAGCTCATCTTCCGCGGCCAGGGCTCCCTGACCGTGGACGCAGTATGGTTTTTCGGACGCACGCAATACAGGTTCTACCCCGGCAGCGCTCCTGGCGTCGTCGTCTACACTATCAACAGCCAGTCCGATGTCGTCTCGGACATCGCGGACGTGATCGACGAACTGGTGAAGAACGGGTTCGGGATCGGCACTGCACCGTGGTGGGATCCGAAACGGCGCGACAACTGGAAATTCCCATGAGGTCGAGGCACGCCGAAGTGAGTGCGCGCGACAGCAACCGCTCGAAGTCCAAATTGCCGGCGATCTCTCCGGCATTGGCCGATCGCATTTGCCGCGGACTGCTGCCGCTGGCCGAGAACGCCTGGACGCTGTCCGGGCGTCTGGCCGCAGCGGGCTTCGGCGCTCACGTCCCGTGGCAGCAGTTCTTCGAGTCTTTCGCTGCCGACGATGCCGAGTTGCAGGAATTTCGCAGCTACCGCATCGAGCTCGCGAAGAATGTCGTCGGTCGCCCGTGGCCGATGAGCGTAGTCGACCGCTCGGTTGCCTACTTCTCTTCCGAGCAGGTTGCTGCATTGTTCGCACGGCGCGACCGTGACAACGGCGTGGACGAGAGCCAGCTCGCCGCGCGCTATCCGCGCGGCGAAAGCGTTTGGCGACTGGAATTGACCCGGTGCGACCGGCGTCGCGTGCAACTGGAAATGCAGCAGCGCGACGAGTACGAACGGCTGCGCACGCGCACGGAGCAGGAAAGCGAGCGCGTGCTGCGAACAGAGATCAAAGGATCTGACGGGGACGCGCACTTCGGCGACAACGTGGCGTGCTACGAGTCGGCGATGGAGCTGCACGCAACGAAGCTCGGCTTCCACCGCGATGACGCCAAATCGACCGGGCCCATCCCGATCTTTTCCAAGGAGATCGCGGCGGGCTGGGATCTCTGTTGGGCGATCGAGCAGGCGCAGGTGTTCGTCGGCAGGCCGCAGTCGGCGTTATTCAATCCGGATCTGCAGTTGCGCAGCCGTTTCCTTGCAGGACCCGTCGACCGCGCGCCGCATGACAGATACCTGGCGATTCGCTACGGGCAGGTGGTGCCGGAGTTCCTCCGGGGATATCAGCGGTTCAGCGATTTCGCATCCCTGGAGACGCTGGTGCGGGCGCACCTTGCTGTGTACGAGCTGATGGCTGCGGGGATCGAAGGCGCGATCAGAAAGCAGCTGGCGCACTGACCGTCGCTGCCAAGCTGCAAGAGGCTTAAGTCCCTGTTCTTACAGCATCTGCAGACTTCCGAAGAACTCTGCAGAAGTAATTTGGAGCGGGAAACGAGGCTCGAACTCGCGACCTTAACCTTGGCAAGGTTACGCTCTACCAACTGAGCTATTCCCGCGTCGATCGCCGGACGGGGTCAGGCGAACGGGCGATATTCTAGGGCCGACCGACCCCCTGTCAAGGCAAGTGAATCAAGGAATTCGCCAGGAAAGTCACTGCAGGCCCGAGCGCATCAGCTCCGGCCAGGCCGCCCGCAGGTAGATGACCATCGACCACAGCGTGAGCGCGGCAGCCGCGACCAGGCAGTACACGCCGAG
>DATEJG010000092.1:0-15014 GCA_035278165.1 Steroidobacteraceae bacterium | reverse complement strand
CACGCTGACTGCGCCGTGGCGCTTCGACAGCTTCGCGCCGTCCTGGCCGAGAATCATCGGCACGTGCCCATACACGGGAATCGCCGCTCCCAGCGCCTTGAGCATGTTGATCTGGCGCGGCGTGTTGTTGAGGTGGTCGTCGCCGCGGATCACGTGCGTGATCTTCATGTCCATGTCGTCGACGACGACGCAGAAGTTGTACGTCGGCGAGCCGTCGGAGCGGGCGATGATCAGGTCGTCGAGCTCGGCGTTGTCGAAGACCACGTTGCCGTGGATCACGTCCTCGACCACCACCATGCCTTCGAGCGGATTGCGGAAGCGCACGACAGGCTCGACGCCCGGCCGCGGCGTAGTGCGGCTGCGGCACGTGCCGTCGTAGCGCGGCTTCTGCTTGGCGGCCATCTGCCGCGCGCGCATCGCTTCCAGCTCTTCCTTGGTGCAGTAGCAGTGGTATGCGTGGCCGGACTGCAGGAACTGCTGGATCACCTCGGCGTAACGATCCATGCGGCGGGTTTGGTAGAACGGCCCCTCGTCGGCGCCGAGCCCGAGCCACTCCATGCCGTCGAGGATGACCTGCGTGGCCGCTTCCGTGGAGCGCTCGCGGTCGGTGTCCTCGATGCGCAGGATGAATACGCCGCCATGCCGGCGCGCGTGCAGCCAGGAGAACAGAGCGGTGCGCACACCGCCGATGTGCAGCAACCCGGTAGGGCTGGGCGCGAAGCGAGAACGAACGGTCATGTTGAAGGTTTGGTGGGCGGTACAGGGATTGAACCTGTGACCCCTGCCGTGTGAAAGCAGTGCTCTACCGCTGAGCTAACCGCCCGCAAAGGGGGCGTAGTGTAGGGAGCCCCGCCCCCTACGGTCAACGCAGAAACCGGACCTCAGGCGGCGTGCAGCGGCGGCGGACGGTTCAGCAGCACCCAGTACAGCCCGAGGCTGCTGACCGCTTCGACGAAAGCGCCGAACTCGACCGGCTTGCGCACGTAGCTGTTGGCGCCGAGGTTGTAGCTGGCGATCACGTCGGCGTCCTGGCTCGACGACGTCAGCACCACCACCGGCAGTGTGCGCGTGCGATCTTCCGCGCGCAGCCGCTTCAGGACTCCCAGGCCGTCGAGCTTCGGCAGCTTCAGGTCCAGCAGGATCACGGTGGGCACGTGCGCAACGTCGCGGCTGGCGTACTGGCCGTTGCCGAACAGGAACTCGATCGCTTCCACGCCGTCGCGCACGACCACTATGTCGTGAGCAAGGTTGTTCTTGCGCAGGCTGAGCAGCGTCAGCTCTTCGTCGTCCGGATTGTCTTCGACCAGCAGAATGTAGCGCTCGCTCATTGCCCCCCCTGGGCCTGCCTCGTGCAGTGATGACGCGGCAGCCGCCCGCTCCGCTCGTCGTGGGCGGCAGCTACGGCCGGATCGTCTCGTAACGACGGTCGCGCAGCAAGCCGGTAAAGCCCGCGATTGGCGGACAGCCCTGTCCCTGACAGCACGCAGCAGCGCTCGGCGTTGTGTACAACGGCTAGTGAGCGTCGTCGCCGCCGATCATCTGCAACAGCTCCTGCGTGCGCGAGCGCATCAGCGCCGCGTCGCCGCGACTCTCCACGTTCAGCCGGATCAGCGGCTCGGTGTTCGAGCTGCGCAGGTTGAACCGCCAGCGATCGAACTCCATCGACAAACCGTCGGTGAAATCGACCGAGCGCGCGCCTGGACGGTAGTGGTCCTCGACGCGCTTCATCGTGCCCCTGGCGTCCGCGACCTTGCGGTTGATCTCGCCGCTCGCCGGGAAGCGCGCGATGCGCTCGCCGACCAGCTCCGACAAGCGCTTGCCGGACTCGCACAGCAGCTGTGTGACGAGCAGCCACGGGACCTGGCCGCTGTCGCAATAGCCGAAGCGGCGGAAGTAATGGTGTGCGCTCATCTCGCCGCCGTACACCGCGTCCGCATCGCGCATCACGTCCTTCATGAAGGCGTGGCCGGACTTGGACATCACGGCCTTGCCGCCCAGCGACTCGACCATGTCGAGCGTCGCCCAGGTGAGGCGCGGATCGTGCACGATGCGCGCGCCGGGCTCGCGCTTGAGGAACACCGAGGCGAGCAGGCCCACGATGTAGTAACCCTCGATGAAAGCGCCGCTCTCATCGAACAGGAAGCAGCGATCGTAGTCGCCGTCCCAGGCGACGCCGCAGTCCGCGCCGTGCTTGCGGATCGCTTCGATGGTCGCGACGCGGTTCGCCTCCAGCATCGGATTCGGCACGCCGTTCGGGAACGTGCCGTCCGGCTGATGGTTGATCTTGATGAACTCGAACGGTAGATGCGGCTCGAGCTGGTCGACCACGAGGCCTGCGCCGCCGTTGCCGGCGTTCACGACGATCTTGAGCTTCTTCAGCTTCGGGCGGTCCAGGTACGACAGCAGGTGCTCGATGTACTTGCCGCGCACGTCGATCTCGTGGCGCCGTCCGGGCTGCGCGGCGCGCGAGTACGCGTCGGCCTCGGCGATGCGCTGGATGTCCTTGAGACCGGTGTCGCCGCTGATCGGCCGCGATTCCTTGCGCACGAACTTCATGCCGTTGTAGTCGGGCGGATTGTGGCTGGCGGTGACCATGACGCCGCCGTCCATGCCTTCATTGAAGGTGGCGAAGTACACGACCTCGGTGCCGCACAGGCCGATGTCGTAGACGTCGACGCCGGAGTCGACGAGGCCGCGCGTCAGCGCGCCGCACAGCTCCGCGCTCGACTGGCGGATGTCGCGGCCGACGACGATGCGTTGCGGCTCGAGAAATTCGGCGTACGCCCGGCCGATGCGATACGCGACGTCCGCGTTCAGCTCGGAGGGGATGCGGCCGCGATAGTCGTAGGCCTTGAAGCCGGTGATGGCTGCCATGAGCGTGGATCCTCGTCTCTAACCGCTGCGTCGCTAGCCGCTCTGGCCCTCGCGGCCGTAGCGGTCCTCGAAGCGCACGATATCGTCTTCGCCAAGATACGTGCCGGACTGCACCTCGATGATGTGCAGCGGAATCTTGCCCGGGTTCTCGATGCGATGCTTCGTGCCGAGCGGAATGTAAGTGGACTGGTTCTCCTCGAGCAGGAACGTCTCCTCGCCGCGCGTGATGCGCGCGGTGCCGGCGACGACGATCCAGTGCTCGGCGCGGTGGTGATGCATCTGCAGCGACAGCGTGGCGCCCGGCTTGACGGTCAGACGCTTCACCTGGAAGCGCTCGCCGTTGTCGATGCTGTCGTAGCTGCCCCACGGACGAAACACCTCGCGATGCAGGGAAGTTTCATAGCGCCCCTGCTTCTTGAGCTGCGCGACCAGCTCCTTGACGTCCTGCACGCGGCTCTTCGGCGCGACCAGCACTGCGTCCTTGGTCTCGACGACGACGTGATCCTCGAGCCCGACCGCGGCAACCAGCCGGCTGGTGGACTGCAGATAACACCCCGCCGCGTCGACCGTCAGAACGTCGCCGATGCGCACGTTGCCGCGCTCGTCGCCGGCAATCGCTTCGTGCAGCGCCGACCACGAGCCGACGTCGCTCCAGCCCGCATCGAGCGGCACGACGACGCCGTGCTGCGTCTTCTCCATGACCGCGTAGTCGAACGAGTCGCTCGGGCACGCCGCGAACTCCTTCGCAGGCAGCCGGGTGAAGTCGAGGTCACGCTTGGCGACGGTATAGGCCTGCGCGCACGCTTCGTAGATCGCCGGAGCGTGCCGGCGCAGCTCCTCGAGCACGGTCGCCGCGCGGAACATGAACATGCCGCTGTTCCAGAAATATTCGCCCGACTCGACGTAGCGCTGCGCGGTCGCGAGATCGGGCTTCTCGACGAACTGCGCGATCGCAAACGCCGTGCCGGTTGCCTCAGCGCTGCGGCGGATATAGCCGTATCCCGTTTCGGGCTTGGTCGGCACGACGCCGAACGTGACCAGCTTGCCCGCCTCCGCCGCTTTGCGGCCCGCTGCAACCGCGGCCTGGAATGCGTGCACGTCGCGGATCACGTGATCGGCCGGCAGGATCAGCAGAATCGGCTCACCCTGCGACTTGCCGGGAGGCGCATCGGCAACTGCGGCCATCGCGGCGACGGCGACCGCCGGGGCGGTGTTGCGTCCCACCGGCTCGAGCAGGATCGCCTGGGCCTGCGTGCCGCGCTCGAGCAGCTGCTCGGCGACCAGAAACCGATGACTCTCGTTGCATACCACCAGCGGCGCAGCGACATCGGGCACGCCTTCGAGGCGCGCCAGCGTCTCCTGCAGCATCGTGCCTCTGCCGACGAGCGGCAGCAGCTGCTTCGGGTACAGCTCGCGCGACAGCGGCCACAGGCGCGTGCCCGAGCCGCCGGAAAGAATTACCGGAATCAACATGCGTTGTCGCCCCGCCCGATCGCGTAGTACTTGAGACCGAAACGCCTGACGAATGAAGGGTCGTACAGGTTCCGGCCGTCGAAGATCGCCGGATGTTTGAGCTCGCTCTTGATGAGGTCGAAGTCGGGGCTGCGGAACTCCTGCCACTCGGTCACGATCGCCAGCGCATCGGCGCCGCGCAGCGCTTCGGTCGAGCTCTTGACCAGCACCAGGTCGTCGCCGCGCGGCCCGTAGATGCGCTCCGCTTCCTCGCCCGCGACCGGATCGTAGGCGCGCACCTTCGCGCCCGCGGCCCACAGACCTTCGATCAGCGTGCGGCTCGGCGCTTCGCGCATGTCGTCGGTGTTCGGCTTGAACGCCAGGCCCCACAGCGCAATCGTCTTGCCGGCGAGCGCGCCGTCGAAATAGCGCGCGAGCTTGTCGATCAGCACGGACTTCTGCCGGTTGTTGACCGACTCGACGGCGTTGAGCAGCGTCGCATCGAAAGCATGATCGCCGGCGCTGCGCGCCAGCGCCTGCACGTCCTTGGGGAAGCACGAGCCGCCGTAGCCGCAGCCCGGATAGATGAAGTGGTAGCCGATGCGCGGATCCGAGCCGATGCCGAGGCGCACCTTCTCGATGTCGGCGCCCATGCGCTCGGCCAGGTTCGCCAGCTCGTTCATGAAGCTGATCTTGGTGGCGAGCATGGCGTTGGCGGCGTACTTGGTCAGCTCGGAGGAGCGCACGTCCATCACGATCATGCGCTCGCGGTTGCGCGTGAACGGATCGTAGAGCGCCTTGAGCAGCTCGGCGGTGCGCGGATTGTCGGTGCCGACGACGATGCGGTCGGGCTTCATGAAGTCGCCGATCGCCGCACCCTCTTTCAGGAATTCGGGATTGGAGACGACGTCGAACTCGATGTGCGCGCCGCGCGCCTCGAGCGTGCTGTCGATCTTGGCGCGCACCTTGTCTGCGGTACCGACCGGCACGGTCGATTTCGTGACCACGACCCGGTACTCGGAAAGATTGTTGCCGATCGCCTCGGCGACCGCGAGCACGTATTTGAGATCGGCCGAGCCGTCCTCGTCGGGCGGCGTGCCGACTGCGATGAACTGGAACAGGCCGTGCTTGACGCCCTCGGCGGCGTCGGTCGTGAAGGTGAGCCGGCCGGCCGCGATGTTGCGCTTGAGCAGCTCGTCGAGACCCGGCTCGTAGATCGGCGACTCGCCGCGCTTGAGCATCTCGACCTTGCGCTGGTCGACGTCGACGCACAGCACGTTGTTGCCGACCTCGGCGAAACACGCGCCCGTGACCAGCCCGACGTAGCCGGAACCGAAAATACTGAGACGCATGTCTAACTTGCTGGACTTAAAGGAAAAAGGGCTCGGAGCTTAGCCCAGGGCGAAGGCCGGAGTAAAGGAACTGGACCGGAAGGCGCAGCGGTGCCGGGCAATCCCGGGAGCGAAGTATCGGCTGGAGTGGAATCCGCGCTGGTCGCGCTAGTGCTGCGTCGAGGGCGTGGACGGCGGGTTGATCCGCGCACGTCGAGTCTGCAACGCCGTGACGTTCTTGAGCTCGCCGTGCGCCAACGCGGCCTTGCGGCTCCAGACCAGGTCCTGGATATCGCCGGTCGGCCGGTATTCGGCCACCGTCTGCATCAGCAGCTGGCGCGCGCGATCGCAGTCGAAGCGCGTCAGCGCGACCGACAGCTCATCGAGCACCTGCAGAACCTGCGGCCAGGGAAGCGAGTGCTCCATGGCGCGCATGATCATGGAATGCTCGGTGCCCGTGACGTTGTTACCGATCAGCAGCTCCTCGTAGAGCTTCTCCGCCGGCCGCAGCCCCGTGTAGACGATCTCGACGTCGCCGTCCGGATTCTCGTCGTCGCGCACCGTCAGGCCCATCAGGCTGATCATTCGCTTCGCGAGATCCGCGATCCGCACCGGCTTACCCATGTCGAGCACGAATACGTCGCCGCCCTGCCCCATCGAGCCGGCCTGTAGCACCAGCTGCGCGGCCTCCGGAATCGTCATGAAGTAGCGGATCACGTCCTTGTGGGTCACCGTGACCGGACCGCCCTTGCGGATCTGCTCGCGGAACAGCGGCACGACCGAGCCCGAGGACTCGAGCACGTTGCCGAAGCGAACCATGCAGAAGCGCGTGTGCGAGCCGCGCGCCTGCAGCCCCTGCAGCACGATCTCGGCGAAACGCTTGGTCGCGCCCATGACGTTGGTCGGATTGACGGCCTTGTCGGTGGAGATCAGCACGAAAGTCTCGACGCGCGAGTCGAGCGCCGCCTCGGCGGCGTTCCAGGTACTGAAGATGTTGTTGTAGATGCCCTCGACCACGTTCTGCTCGACGATCGGCACGTGCTTGTAGGCGGCGGCGTGATAGATCGTCTGCACGCCGTAGGCCTGCAGGATCTCGCGCACGCGGTGCTTGTGGTGCGCGTCTCCGAGCAGCGGTACGACGTCGACCGACAGCGACTCCGATGCGATCAGGATGCGCAGCTCGCGGTCGATGTTGTACAGCGCGAGCTCGGACATCTCGAACACCAGCAGCTGCGCCGGCCGCAGGCGGATGATCTGGCGGCACAGCTCGGAGCCGATGGAGCCGCCGGCGCCGGTCACCATCACCACTTTGCCGGCGATACAGGCGTCGAGCAGCCGCGCATTGGGCGGCACCGGGTCGCGACCGAGCAGATCGCCGGCGTCGACGTCGCGCACGTCCTCGACACGCGCGTGGCCGGCGAGAATGTCGGCGTAGTCCGGCACGGTCTGCACCAGCAGGTTCAGCGGCTCGATCGCCTTGAGGATTTCCTGGCGGCGGCGGCGAGTCTGCGACGGCAACGCGAGGAAGACGGCCGCGACGCCCTCGTCCTGCACCAGCACCGACAACTCGTGGGCGGGAAACACCTCGAGCCCGTTGATCGTGCTGCCATGCAACGACCGGTTGTCGTCGATGAAGGCAATCGGATGGTAGCGCCCGCTGCGCGCCAGGCCGGTTGCCAGCTGCACGCCGGCGCCACCGGCTCCGTAGATCACGACGCGCTGCGTTCCGTTCGACCAGCGGAAGTTGAGCAGGCCCCGCACGAGGAAGCGGCTGCCACCGACGAAGATCAGCGCAAACGCCCAGTAGATCGGGAACACCGAGACTGGAACCGCCCGGTGCGGCCACACGAGCATGACCACCGACAACAGCACCACGGAGACCGTAACTCCCGACAGGACGGAGAAAATCGCCTTGGGACCGAGAAAGCGGATGACGGCCCGATACAGGCCGAGTCGCACGAAGATCGGAATGCTGGTCACCAGCACTGCGACATAGATCCATTCGGTGCCCGGCTCGTAGTGATGGATCGTGCCGAAGCGCAGCGTAAGCGCCGACCAGAGCACCAGCGGGATGCCGACGACGTCGGCCGCCAGCATCAGCAGCCGCTTCTGCGACCTTGGGAGGTGTGAGAGCCGGCTCACGAACCGCTCTATCCACTTCGGCATGGATTCCGTCACGCGCGCCCCTCTTGGCGTTGTTGTCGAGGTGGAAATGCGGCGGGCCGCGCCACGTTCCAGATCGAGGTTCCGTTTTCGTTTACTTTTCTACTGCTTGTAACAGCCTGTTCTGGAAACGGCCCGAACCTGCTGAACGGGTTGGAATTGTCCCAGAACTATCGGGCAAATGCACTGCCTCCGAAAGCAGACACCTACAAAGGATGCGGGGACTGCCTGCGAGGCTCCCGCGCAATTGTCCGAGGCTGAACTGAAGCGAACCTGAATCGATCAGTCAGCGGCAGCGTTTTCCGGGCGCCCTGCCCCCGCCGTCACCACGACGACCACCGTGGGCACGAGCGCCAGCAGCAAGAACCAGAGCGCCGCGCGCGGGAAGAGCGTGGCGAGCGTGGCGAGCGGCAACAACCACAGCAGATCGAACGCGAGGACGGCGACCGTCACTTTTCGGTGACTCCTCCAGCGGCGGGCCAGCCATTGGTAGCCGTGCGTGCGATGCGCTTGATGCGGACGCGCGCCGCGCCGCAGCCTGCGCACGAGAGTGACAGTTGCATCGACGAAGAACACAGCGCCGAGTATCAGCCATGCGAACCCCGCCGCCGCCTGTTCGTGTGCCGCCGCCAGCGCCAGCACCGCGACGGTGAAGCCAAGAAAGCCACTGCCGACATCGCCCATGAAAATCCGCGCCGGTGGCCAGTTCCAACGCAGGAATCCGCAGCATGCCGCGCCGAGCACCAGGCTCGCGGCAGCCACGGCACCGGGCGCGCCGCCGACGAGCGCGAGCGCGGCGCCGCCCCATGCCACGAACACTGCCTCCGATGCAGCGATGCCGTCGATGCCATCCATGAAGTTGAAGAGATTGACAGTCCAGACGATTGCCACGCTCGCGAATACATAGCCGGCTACACCCATCGCGACCATGTGGTCACCGATGCGCAACGCCGGGGGGCCGCCGAGCCAGTGCAGTGCCCACCACGCGGCAGCGAGATGGACGGTCAGTCTGATCCAGGCTGCCACATGCTGGCGATCGTCGATGGCGCCGATGACTGCAATGGCAGCGCCGCCGCCGAGCAGCGCGATCAGAAAGTCCAGCGACTGAGCGCCGAGCAGATGGAGCGCGACGAACCCCGCGCCCGTTGCAATCGCGATCGCGACTCCGCCGCCGCGCGGCGTCGGGGTCGTGTGCGAGCTGCGCGAATTGGGCACGTCGAGCACCCCACGGCGCAGCGCACGCCTGCGCACCATGCCGGTCAGGAACATCGCGAGCAGTAACGCCGCGGCCGCCACCAACCCGATTGCGAGATCAGGGCGCACGTTCACGCTCGCCGCGCAAATACGCTTCGACCGTCCGCGCCAACCCACTTTGCAAGGTGACCGGCGGGTGCCATTGCAATTGCGCGCGCGTCGGCTCGACATCCACCGTGAGAGACCCGCACAGGCGCGCGATTTCCTGCCGACGGCCGACGACCGTCGCCGCCGCACGTAGCATCGCGACCGGTACGGGCAACAGCCGCACTGGACGGTGCATCGCTGCACCGATCCGCAACAGCAGGTCGGGCGTCGAAACGTCCTCGCAGTCCGAGACCATCCAGACACGCCCCGGCGCAGCCTCGCTCGTCACTGCGTGGCGCAACAGATCGCACAAGTTGTCCACGCCCACCAGGCTGCGCGCGTTGCGGACCGCGCCGAGCGGCAACGGCCAGCCGCGGTCCACCCAGCGCATCATGCGCAGGAAATTGGCCTGCACGCCCGGGCCGTACACGAGCGGTGGCCGGACGATGACAGCCTGCATGGCGCTGCGCGCCGCGATCTCCAGCAAGCGCATTTCGCCGTGCTGCTTGGAGCGGCCGTAAGCATCGAGCGGCCGCGGGATGTCGCTCGCCGTAAACGGACGATCGGTCGTCTGCTCGCCATTGACCTTGACGCTGCTCACGTAGATGAACCGGCGCACGCCGGCCGCCGCCGCGGCGTCCGCCAATCGCGCAGTGCCACGTTCATTGATCTCGGAATACGCAGCGGCGTTCGCCGCCGTATCGTGCAGCATGTGGGTTCGCGCAGCGAGGTGGATGACGGCATCGACGGTGCTGTCGAGGGCGTCTCTCCACTCAGTGCCTGCACCTATGTCGCCGACCACGTGGCTGCGTACTGCGCCTGCGGGGCTCGCCTGCTGGCGACGCAGCGCTGCGTGAACGACGTGCCCGGCACGGGCAAGCGTGCCGCACAGGGTGCGGCCGACGAATCCGGTCGCGCCTGTCACGAGGACGGTTGCCATGCCGGGCTCAGGCCAGCATGCCTGGACGCGTGAAGAAGCAGTCCACCTGCAGCAAGCGGCCGCTGCGCAGATCGGTGAAAGCCGGCAACAGGCTCCACAGCTCGAGGCCGGTCGCGGCGACCTGATCCAGCAGCGTCTGCAGGGTCGCCTCGCCGTCGTAGAGCGGCGTCAGCGACGCTTCGAATTGCAACGCTGCCGCACCCGCCAGCGTTTGCGGTCCGCCGGCCAGCACGCGCTGCTCATATCCCTGCGTGTCGATCTTGATCAGGCAGCGCTCGCCGCTGTGCACGTATTCGGGCGCGACGGCATCGAGACGACGCACGTGGACGGTCTCCGAGTCGACGTACGCGGCCGCAGGGGCCGCCTGACGATGCAGCTCACGCATCGTGAGCAGCGAGCTGCTGAAGGAGTTGCCCGCGATGTGGATGCGTTCCTCGCCCTCCCGGTCGCCGAGCGCCATGCGCGGAGCGATCGACCACGACGCGTCGCCGGCGCTACGCCGCACCAGCTCGGCATGCGCCGCAGACAGCGGCTCGAACGACACGATTCGCTTGCGATAGCCCGCGGCGCGCAGCTCCTGCGCGTACTGGCCGACGTTCGCACCGATATCCAGCACGACGTCCGGCGCAACCGTCGCGATGAGCTGCGGCCAGGAATACCTGCTGAGCTCGATACCGCGGCGGCGCAGGCACTGCCGGATAAACCGCCTCACGGTCCGCATGGGTCGTCTTGCAATCTCACGGTGGCTCGGTTGCCCGCAACGGGCGCGGAGTGTAAGGCAACAGCTGCAGCTGCTCCAAGAGCGGCGGCGGGCCCTAGGCTCGCGCGCCGCGCGGCACGCGAATGCGCTCGATCAGCTTGGCGGGCAGTTTCATCAGCACGAGCGGCAGCGCGGTCCAGATGCCGTGTGCGCGGCACGCACGCACGATCTCCCGGTTGAGCAGCAGGCTGTGACGCAACCCTTGCGTGCTGATGCCGCCGATACGCATCCGCACGACCGGCCGCGGCACGTGTGCATAACGCGCGCGCGCGACATGCAACAAGCGGACGATCATTTCGTAGTCGGCCGCGATGCGATATTCCAGCGAGTACGGCCCGCAGCGCTCATACCAGGCGCGCTTCACGAACAAGGTCGGATGCGCAGGCATCCAGCCGAAGCGCAGCCGGGCGGGAGACCACTTGCCGCTGTCGTAGTAGCGGCGCACGCGCGCCGGGTCGTCGCGATCGACGTAGACGAGATCCGCAAAAACGCAATCTGCGCCGCTGCGTTGCAGGGCGTCGACCAGGTCGCTGACGGCACGCGGGTCGGTGTAGGCGTCATCGGAATTCAGCGTGCCGATCACCGCGCCGCTCGCCAGGCGGATGCCCTTGTTCATGGCGTCGTAGATGCCGCGATCGGGCTCCGACACGACCACGGCGATGCGCTCGCCGTAGCTGCGCACGATGTCGAGCGTCCGGTCGGTCGAGCCGCCATCGATGATCAGGTGCTCGATGGCAGGATAGTCCTGCGACAGTATCGACTCGATGGTGTCGCGGATCGTGGCGGCGCTGTTGAAGCAGACCGTTACGATGGACACCTTCGGCAACGAGGAGTGCGACGCCATCGGCGCTACTCCGCGCGCGGCGCGGCGGGCCCGCGCGTGATGAAGCGGAGGACCAGCAGCAGCGGCACGCCGGCGGTCAGCACGCCGATGATCGTCGACGACACACCGCTCGCCAGGACGCTCATGCCTATCGACTGCAGCAGGACGACATAGCACATGATGAAGACGGCGCTGTGCAGGTTACCGGCCAGCAGGTTGTCGATGCGCCTGACTATCAGTCCGAGCAGCAGCGCGCCCACCACGATGCCCGCGTACCAGAAGTTCAGGTACATTTCGCCGAAGAATCCCGCGGGCACGGCCGCGGCGCCGAAGGTCTCGGCGCCGTAGATCTTCTCGCCGACGAAGGTATCGAGGTTCGGCGGCTTGTTGACCCACAGCTCGCGCGGCACGGCGGCCCACAGGAACTGCACCAGCGTCTGCCCGAGCTTGTAGTCCTGCGTGTCGTCCACATAGTCGATGATGTGCCCGGTCTTGCTGGCGTCGATGCCGCCGTTGGTGAGGATGATCGGCGCGACGATGGTCATGGGCGTAACGCGCTGCGTGAGGTCGACGCCGGCGCCGGCCCGCAGGCTCGACGTGATGATGAACAGCGCGACCACCAGCGGCAGGAACACCGTGAATACCCGCCAGGGGAAGCGGCGCCCATCGAGGTAGTACTTCATGAACAGGAGGTTCAGGAACGGAAAGATCAGTGCAGCGCGGCTCTGGCTGTAGAACGCCATCGCCGTCGAGATCAGCACCGCAACGAGCAGGGCGAGGCGGTAGCGGGCGCGGCGGCGACGCTCGGTGCGCAGCTGCAGATACGTCAGATAGATGACTATGGTCGACAGCCCCGCCAGGAGTCGCAGATAGCCGTAGCCACGATACTCCGTGAGGTCGTCGGACAGACCGCGATGGCTGGACAGCAGGCGCCAGGCGAAGTCCGCGACACCGTCGAATGTCACGTAGACGAACGCCACGAACGCGGCTGCCGAGGTGAGCAGCATCAGGATCAGCGTCAGGTCGAGCCGCCGCCGGTCGATCGGCGCGCGCAGCAGATGCCAGTGCAGCACGTGCGGCCGGTGCGGCGCGAGCAGATAGCCGAACGTGAGGAATGCGAAGCCGAGCAGCATCACGCCCATCGACGCGACCAGGAACCCCGGGCCCTTGCCCAGGTAGAAAATATCGTCGAGGTTGACGTTGCCGCCGGTCAGGTCCAGATCGATCAGGATCGATCGAGCCAGTACGTTCAGCAGCACGAAGTAGCAGAGGTAGTTCCACGGCGCGAACAGGTCGAGCCGCTGCCGCCGCACCAGCAGCGGGATCGCCAGGATCGCGCACGCGAGCAGTGCCAGCACCAGCAACGCGTGCGCGTTGGCCGCGAATGCCAGCCCGACGCAGCACGGAACCACTATCGCGATGAGCCAGGCCCGCTCACGCACCGCGGCACCCGGCATCATGACTGCGCTCACGGCAGCAACCTCGCGTAAATCGCCGCCGTCTGCTCGCAGGTCGTTCGCCAGGAGAAGCGTCGCGCCTGCTCGAAGCCCAGCTCGCGCAGCTCGCCGCGTCGCTGCGCTCCAGCGCACCGCTCGATCGCGTCGGCGATGAGCTGCGGGTCGGATGTTTCGAGCAGCACCCCGGCGCGCCCTGCCACCTCGGGAATCGAGGAGTGGCTCAGCGCCACGAACGGACAGCCGGCCTGCATCGCCTCGAGCGGCGGGATGCCGAACCCTTCATAGAGCGAGGGATAGAGCAGGCACACGGCGGCATTGTAGAGGCCGTTGAGCTCCTCCGCCGAGACGGCGCCGGCATGAAAGTACCGGCCAGGCAGCGCGCCTTCGAGGGTGGCGCGCTCTGACTCGTCGAACGGGCCGCCGCCGACGCAGACGATCGAGCACTCGCGCACCCGCTGCACGCCCTGGATCGCCGCAGCGAAATTCTTGTATCCGCCGCGACCGCCGACAAACAGCACGAAGGGCCGCGCGGTGATCGTGACGGTGGCCTGCTGCAGAGGCCGGAACACCTCCCCGGCTGCGAGATGCGTGACGAACAGGCGCTGCTCGGGATAGTGCGGCAGCAGCTGGAGCAGGTCGCGGCGCGTGTTCTCCGAGATGCAGATGACCGCGTCGGCCCGCATGATCGCGCGACGCTTCTGCAGCTTGTGCGGCAACGCGCGCGGCCCGCTGACGAACTTCTCGTACGTAAAGTCGTAGACAGTGACGACGTTGGCGACACCGCGCTGCGTAGACGTGCGGTAGTAGCTCGAATGCAGCAGGCCGGGCCGCACACCGTCGAGGTCGCGGAAGCGCTCCAGCAGCCGCTGCCTGCGTGGCACCACCTGCTCCGGCCGACAGCGCAACTGCTGCGCGGCGGCGGGATTCCCGTAGATCCACACGGCCAGGTCCGCGAGGCTCAGCCCGAGCTGCTGCGCGAGCTGCGCGAAATACACGCTCACCCCGCCCATGCTGTTCGGCAAGCTGAAGATGATGGCGTCGAGAGTGATCATCGGCCGAGCCGCCGTGCGTCTAGAGGTCGACCGAGCACCACCGCCAATGCTTCGCTGCCGCTGGTGAGCATCAGTGGGACGAGATACAGCACGCATACTCCTGCGACACCGACGACTCCCGCGGCTGCATGGGCCAGTGCAGCTGCGGCCGGAAAAGACAGCGCGGCAACGCGGTGCGCGAGCGAACCGCCGGCGAACCCGCGCGAGCGCAGATACAACACCGTCACGACGGCCAGCACGCCATAGATCGAGATGGCTGCGCGCATGACGGTCAGGAAGTCATCCCGCAACAGCACGCACGCCCCAGCCAGCGCTGCAGCCATCACTGCGTAGCTGCCGATGACCGGCCTGAGCAGCGAATTGACGTTCGCGAAATTGAGCTCGTTGAAGAGCAGCAGCGCATACGACTGAAACAGGCAGATGTGCAGCACATAGACGCCGGCACCGGCGTACTGCGGCATGAGCTGCGCGAGTACCGGTTGCACGGCGAGTGCGAGCAGCGCGCTCGCGATCACGCCGAAACGGAAGAACAGATCCGAGACGTGCGCGCGCGCCGGCTCGGCTGCGCTGCTGCGTGCCTGGTACAAGCGGGTCATCGAGCGCCCGGCCAGGCCCCACGAGACGGTATTCATCGCGAACAGGAGCAGCGTGCTTATGTTGTTCGCGAACACGACCAGGCCGATCGTCGCGCCGCTGCTGATCCAGTTCGCCGCCAGCACGAAGAACGAGGTCATCAGCAGCAGCACGGCGGAGAACACGGCCGGCAGCAAGCCGATGCGGATCAGCTCTGCGACGAGGCGCCATGACGGAGCGCCCAGCGG
>DATEJG010000091.1:0-17508 GCA_035278165.1 Steroidobacteraceae bacterium | reverse complement strand
CTTGCCGTCGCCCATCTGCGAGAGCATGTCTTCCAGCTTCGCCGGGCCCTGCTTCGCGAGCTTGGTGTCGCGGAACTTGCCCTGGCGATACAGCGCGACCTCGCGCGCCTTGCGCTCGCTTTCGACGACCAGCAGCTCGTCGCCCGCGTTCGGCGCGGCCGACAGGCCCAGTACCACGACCGGCAGCGACGGACCGGCTTCGGTCACCGGCTTGCCGGTCTCGTCGAACATCGCGCGTACGCGGCCGTACTCCTGGCCGGCGATGATCTGATCGCCCGGCTTCAGCGTGCCGCGCTTGACCAGCACGGTCGCGACCGCGCCGCGCCCCTTCTCCATGCTCGACTCGATCACCACGCCCGCGGCCATGCCGTCGCGCGCAGCCTTCAGCTCGAGCACGTCCGCCTGCAGCAGGATCGTATCGAGCAGCTCATCGATGCCCTGCCCGGTGCGCGCGGACACGTTCACGAACAGCGTGTCGCCGCCCCATGCTTCGGGCAGCACGTTGTGCTTGGCGAGATCGTTGCGGACCTTCTCCGGATCCGCATCGCCCTTGTCGATCTTGGTGATCGCAACGACGATCGGCACTTCCGCCGCGCGTGCATGCTCGATCGCCTCGACGGTCTGCGGCATGACGCTGTCGTCCGCCGCCACGACCAGCACGACGATATCCGTGACCTGCGCGCCGCGTGCACGCATGGCCGTGAACGCAGCGTGGCCAGGCGTATCGAGGAAGGTGATCACGCCCTTCGACGTTTTCACCTGATATGCGCCGATGTGCTGCGTGATGCCGCCCGCCTCGCCCGCGGCGACCTTGGTGCTGCGGATGTAGTCGAGCAGCGAAGTCTTGCCGTGGTCGACGTGACCCATGACGGTGACGACCGGCGGACGCGCCTCCAGCTGGTGCGACGTGTCGGTGCTCTGCAGCTCGTCCTCGATCGCGCTTTCCTTGATGACGACGGCGTTGTGGCCCAGCTCTTCGACCACCAGCACCGCAGTGTCCTGGTCGATCGGCTGGTTGATCGTGGCCATGACGCCCATGTTCATCATGATCTTGATGACTTCGTTGGCCTTCACGGCCATGCGCTGCGCCAGCTCGGCGACCGTGACGGTCTCGCCGATCTGCACGTCGCGCTTGACGGGCGCGGCCGGGCGCTCGAAGCCGTGCTGCGTCGACATGTTGACCTGCACCGGGCGGCGCGACTTCGACGCTTGATGCTGCTTCTTTTTCTTGAAGCGCGCGCTCGCATCGCTCGAAACGTGCAGCTCCGCGCGCTGGGTGCGAGCGGGCTCGCCGCGCTCGGGCTCGCGAGCCTTCGCTGCATTCTCCTGCTCGCGGCGACGCTCGGCTTCCTGGCGCTCGCGGGCCTCGGCCTGGCGCCGCGCTTCCTCTTCCGCGAGCACGCGCGCTTCTTCGTCAGCGCGACGCTTCGCCTCTTCTTCCAGCTGCAGACGCTGCAACGCCTCGGCTTCGCGCTGCTCGGCCTCCAGGCGCTGCTGCTTGACCCGGTCTTCCTCCTGCGTCTCGCGCGCGCGCTCGACGTCGTGCTTCTGGCGCTCGACTTCCTGCTTCTGCCGGTCGACTTCCTCCTGCTGCACGCGTACGCGCTCTTCCAGCACGCTGCGATTGAGGTACGTCTTCTTGCTGCGCACCTCGACGTTGACCATGCGCGCCCGGCCCTGCGCGGAGGCGACCTTGATCTCGCCCTGCGACTTGCGCTGCAAGGTGATCTTGCGCGGCGCCGCGGTGTCCTGCGTGCGCCCATGGGCGCGCCGCAGGAACGTCAGCAGCTCCATCTTGGCGTCGTCGCTGATGGTGTCATCGGCGCCGGAAACGCGAATGCCAGCCTCGTCGAGCTGCGTCAGCAGACGCTCGACCGGTACTTTCAGTACCTCGGCAAACTGGCTCACTGTCACATCCGCCATGAAACCTCCCGCTGCGACTCAACTGCACCGTTCGACTGCGCGCTCAGGCCTGGCCTGCCGCCGTGTCGAACCAGTGCTTGCGCGCCGCCATGATGAGCGCGCCCGCGCGCTCGGCGTCCACGCCTTCGATTTCCAACAGATCGTCGACGGCCTGCTCGGCGAGATCCTCGCGCGTCACGATGCCGCGGCTCGCGAGCACCGACGCCAGCTCCTCGTCCATGCCATCGACGCCCAAAAGGTCTTCCGACGGCCCGGCGCCGTCGATCTTCTCCTCGGTCGCGATCGCCTGCGTCAGCAGCACGTCGCGCGCGCGGTTGCGCAGCTCCTTGACGATCTCCTCGTCGAACTCCTCGATCGCGTTCAGCTCGGAAGCCGGCACGTAGGCGATCTCCTCGATCGTCGAGAAGCCTTCCTGCACCAGGATCTGCGCCACGTCCTCGTCGACGTCGAGCTGCGTCTTGAACTGCTCGATCAGCTGGCGCTGCTCGCCTTCGCTCTTGGCCTCGGCGGCCTGCTGCGTCATGACGTTCAGCTCCCATCCGGTCAGCTCGCTGGCGAGCCGGATGTTCTGGCCGCCGCGGCCGATCGCCTGCGACAGCTTCTCCTCGGTCACCGCGATGTCCATCGAGTGCGAGTCCTCGTCGACGACGATCGACACGACCTCCGCCGGCGCCATCGCGTTGATGACGAACTGCGCGGCATTCTCGTCGTACGGAATGATGTCGACGCGCTCGCCGGCGATCTCGTTCGACACCGCCTGCACGCGCGAGCCGCGCATGCCGACGCAGGCGCCGACCGGATCGATGCGGCTGTCGTTGCTCTTCACCGCGATCTTGGCGCGCACGCCCGGATCGCGCGCCGCGCCGAGAATGTTGATCAGGCCCTGGCCGACTTCCGGCACTTCCAGCTTGAACAGCTCGATCAGGAACTCCGGTGCCGTGCGCGTCAGGAACAGCTGCGGCCCGCGCTGCTCGGAGCGCACGTCCTGCAGGTACGCCTTGATGCGGTCCTGCGAGCGCACCGGCTCGCGCGGAATCATCTGGTCGCGCGCGACGAACCCCTCGGCGTTGCCGCCGAGATCGACGTAGACGCCGTTGCGGTCGACGCGCTTGACGATGCCGGACACGAGCGTGCCGACGCGGCCCTTGTACTCGTTCACGACCATCTCGCGCTCGGCCTCGCGCACCTTCTGCACGATGACCTGCTTGGCGGTCTGCGCGGCGATGCGGCCGAACGCGACCGACTCCATCGGCACCTCGACGAAGCCGCCGACCTGCGCTTCCGGGTTGATCTCCAGCGCGTCTTCCAGGCGCAGCTCGGCGTCCGGCGACTCGAGCTCGGTCGAATCGTCCGCGAACACCTTCCAGCGGCGCCACGTGTCGTAATCGCCGGACTTGCGGTTGATGGCGACGCGCACGTCGATGCCCTCGCCGTGACGCTTGCGCGTGGCGGACCCGAGTGCGGCTTCGAGCGCCTCGAAGATGATTTCCTTGTCGACGCCCTTCTCGTTCGAGACCGCGTCGACCACCATCAGGATTTCTTTGTTCATCGCACTACTCACGTGTCTCACATTTCGGGCGCGAGCCGCGCCCGGTGTATGTCGTCGATCGGCAGGCTGATGCTGCCGCTCTCCAGCTCCAGCGTGATATCGCTCTCGCCCACCCCGAGGAGCCGTCCGGAAAAGCGCTTGCGCCCTTCGATCGGCTGCATCATCTCGAGCCGCACCCGCTCGCCGGCGAAGCGCTCGAAGTGCTCGCGCGTGCGCAGCACGCGATCCAGCCCCGGCGAAGACACCTCGAGCGTGTAGTGGCTCGGGATCGGGTCCGCGGCGTCGAGCGTGTCGCTCACGCCGCGGCTCACGCGCTCGCAATCGTCGAGACTGATGCCGTCCGGCGAATCGATGTACAGCCGCAGGAGCCCGCCCCCGGAGCGCGGCGTGTACTCCAGCTCCCAGAGCTGGTAGCCCATACCGGCCACGACCGGCGCGAGCAGCTCGCTCAGCTGGTCTCTCAGCATCGGTCACCTCCGGCCACTCGGCCCCCGACCCCCACTACGTACGCCGCACAAACAAAAATGGGCCTCGAGGCCCATTTTTTCTTCCGTCCCTTCCTCGCCGCGCAGCTCCCACAGGGTCGGTTCCCTGGTAGGTGGAGCCCCTTGGCAATCCTTGATGGCGAGCCGGGGCGACGCGCCTGTCGTGCGTCCCGACCCGCCCTGCAAGCCGCGGAAACCTCGAGGATTTTCCGGGCCGCTGAAGCGAAAAAGGCCCTGCGAACCGGGCCCTTTACACGTCCATCCGACGATCTCGAAGGCCCCCGGGGTCACCCCGGGGGCCTTCCTTGACTGGTAGCGGGGGTAGGATTTGAACCTACGACCTTCGGGTTATGAGCCCGACGAGCTGCCAGACTGCTCCACCCCGCAACAGAGGGCGCGGATTGTACGGGGCTCCCCCGGCGCAATACAAGGCGAGCGAGGCAACCTCTTCCGCCCGCATTCAATGCGTCCGCGCCCGCCGGATTCAACCCGTTGGGCTCATTTCGGGGCGTGGCGCAGCGTCGGCTGCGATCTTGCCGCCGCTCTCGGTGCCCGCACGTAGAGCGTGAAATCCTCGTTATGGAACGCCGGCCGGAAATCCTTCAGCTGCGCCACCTGCCCCTCGCTCAGCTGCCACGGCGCCGCCTTCGGTCCGCGTGAAACGACGATCGAGTTCACCAGCCGCGCGGTCTGCGGTGTGCGCACGAGCAGCGCGTCCTTGCCGGCGAGATAGCGCAGCGCGCGCGGCTTGAAGAACGCGACCGGCTGGATGGTATCGGGCTGCGCCCTGAGATACCCGAACAGCTCGGTCGCCGCCGGCGAGTAAGGACCATCGCCGTCCTTCTCGCGCCGTGCATCGACGCGAAAAACATTCGCGCCGACCGCGCCGACGAACAGCAGCACGACCAGCGTGCCGCCCGCGACTCTGACGTGAGCCGTGTCGGTCAGCTTCGCCGCGACTTGCTGCGCGACGGCCTCGACTCCTCCCATCGCGAGAATCGCGACACCGAGCAAGACCGGCAGGTAATAGCGCTGACCGCCGCTGTAAGGAAACAGTGTCACGAGCAGCAGGTGACCGCCCGAATACAGGGCCAGCAGTACGCCCGCCTTCCCCAAACGAAATGCACCGAGCACTGCGAGGGCGACAACGCCGATCACCGCCAGGTACGCCAGAGGGTCGGGCAGCACGTCGAGCGGATAGAAGCGGCCGAAGGCAACGACCGCATCGCCGCTGCGACGGAGCAACGAAGCCGGCTGCAACGTCAGGTAGTGCAGATGCACGAAGCTGCCGTCGGGGAGCAGCGCGTAATAAGCGCCGACGAGCACGGCGCAGACCAGGCCGAACGCTGCCACCGTCACTACGATGCTGCGAAGGTCGCGACGTTGGCCGAATAGTTGAACGGCCACGCTGGCAGCAGCGACCGCAGCCAGCGTGACGACACCGTTCGAGCGCACGAAGTAGCTCAGCGAGCCGAATACCGCCGCAGTCAGCATCAGCCACAGGCGCGTGCGAGGCGGCGCGTCGAGTGCGAGTACAGCGAACAGCAATGCGACCGCGGTCAGTGCCAGGAACAGCGCATCGGAGCCGATGATGTTCGCCAGGCTGGTGAGATCGGGTTGCATGCCGACCAGGATCGCGACGCAGATCGCTGCCAGCAGGCCGAGCCGGCTCGCGTGCGCCAGCAGGCCCGTCGCAAGCGTCGCCACGCCGATGGCGGCGACTGAAACGACCTTCAGCAGCGTCAGACTTTGCCCGGCGATCCAGATGAGCGCTGCGAGGATCGCGGGATAGCCCCACGGGTAGGCATCGGGCCCGGCGCGCCAGTCGCTGGCCGCCATGAGGTGTGCATTGAGTTGCAGCTCCTGTGCAGGCTTCGCATTCACCAGCGACTGGGCTTGCAGCAGATAGCCGGCAAAGTCGTCGCCCCAGCCGTGCCCCGGCGCGAGCCAGAGCATTGCGAGAGCAACCGAAGCGAGCGTCGACAGCACGAGCCAGAATGCGGGCCTGCGCTCGTCGTGGGCCGCACACTGGAAACTGTTCCACGCACGCAACCTTGCGGTCGACTTCTCCTCGGCGAACATTGGCGGGATCGAGCACTCGACATCGGCTTCGGCGAGGTCAGAAGCAGAAAAACGCCTCGCCGGTTCCTTCGCAACGGTGCTGCGGTTGCCTGTACGGCGCCGCTGACTACCAGTCCGCCGTGATGTACGCGGTGAAGCGACGCGGCGCGTTGTAGACGTACACGCCGCTGCTGAGCGCGGCCCAACCGTACTTGTCGGTGATGTTCTGCACCAGCAACCGCAGCGTCGCCGGCTTGCCGAACACCTTGAAGCGGTAACGCCCGCCGACGTGAATCACCGCGCGCGCCGGCACGTCGATGGTGTTCGCGCTGTTGGCGACTTGCGCGGTGACATGCTCGACGGTCGCGTCGAGCGATGCGCCGCTGCCTGCGAAACGGTACTCGGCAGTCGCCAGCGAATACTGGCGCGCCGAGCCGACCGGTTTCTCGCCGATGAGCCCGGCGTCGACCGTGGGCCCCGAGACGGTCGCATCGAGCCAGCGCGTGCCGAGGATCACCGTGAGGTTGTCGAGCGGATCGCCGGCCAGCGAGACTTCGACGCCGCGATGCTCGACGCTGCCGAGCTCGCTGAAGAAGCCGGCCGAGTCGAGGTCGAAGTACGGCTTGCGGATGTTGAAGACGCCGGCGATGAGCTTGAGATTTCCGGGCGTCGCCCAGCGCAGGCCAGCATCGTACTGCTCGGTCTCGAGCGCGGGCGCCGCGACGTTGCGATTGAGCGCGTTGTCGGGCGCGACCGGGCTCTCCTCCAACCCTTCGGTGTAGCTGGCGTAGAACGCCAGCCGCTCGCTGGCTTCGAGCGTCGCAGTCGCATATTTCAACCACGGCTCGGCGCGCGACTCGGGCAGCGCCCCGGCCGGAGTGTCGACGTCCTTGCGATACGACGTCTTCTGCACGCCGACGCTCATCTCGCCGATACCGGCCCACTGCAGCCCGTACACCGCACCCAGCGTGCGCTGTCTGACCTCGTCATGCGATTGCCCGCCGAAGTCGAACGCGGGTCGCGCAACGTCGCGGCCGATGCCGAGCTCGACCGCGCCGAGCTCGATCACGTCCTCGCCGCCGTAGCGGCGCTCCTGCAGGCGGCCGCGCGCCGCGAACTGCAGCGTATGGCGTCGCGGGCCTTCCTCGAACGCGCGCGACAGCCGCAGCTCGCCCGACTTCGAAGCGAAGCGCGATTGCGGAAACGCCACGACGACTTCGTTGGCGGCACGGTTGGGCTGGATGTCGGTGAACAGCTCGGCGAACTCCGCCTCCGGCGTCACCACCGATTCGAACAATCCGAGCCGCGCCGTCCACTCGCCGAAGCGCGCTGCGCCGAGCGCGCCGTAGGTGAGGATCTCGCCTTCGTTGGTGGCCCAGTTCTGCCCGTAGTAGTGGTCGCGTTTCACTTTCGGCGGCAGCACGCCGCCAGTCGTCACCATCAGGTGGTCCGCTTCCTCGTCGCTGAAGGAGACCCGGCTGAAGAACGGCCGCAGCTCGAAGTTCTCCGTAGGTCGCCACTGCGGCGCGATGGCGTACGAGTACGACTCGTTCTGACCGCCCCATGCGAAAGCGTCGCGATAGATGCCCGCGCCGACCGCGACGCCCAGCTCCTCGCCTTGCAACGGCAGCTGCGCGTCGACTTCCACGCCGTAGCCGCCGAACGGGCCGTAGTACACGAGCGGGCTGATGACCTGACGCGCGCCGACGCGCCGCAGGTCGTAGTCGACGATGCCGGTCGGCGAAGGGAACGGGTAGCTCTGCGAGGCGATGCCGACGCGGATCGTCGAGCCTTCGACCAGGCGCGAGGTCAGGAAACCGAGGCGGTCGAAATACAGGCCCTCGAGGCGCACGTTGCCGGCCTCGAGCGGCGAGAAGCCGCGCACGTCCTCTTCGTTGTAGATGCCGATGCTCTCGTTGCCGATGCGGCGCCCGAACGCATCCTCGGAACCGGTGGTGACGTTCTCCTCGGTGCGCTGCGCCAGCGCAGCGCGCGGCAAGGCCAGCTCGATTGCAGCCAGCGCGACAGCCAGGACCGTCGTGAGGGGAAGCCCGCGCATGGCGCGCGATTCTACGGCAGAACGCGCGCGCAGAGGTCGATCAATACGGAGGGAAATACACCCAGAGCGAGCACTGCGACACCGTTGGCGCTGAGCACGGCGCGCAAGGTGCCGCCGGCCTCGATCGCGTGGCTGTCGGTCGGATCGTCGAAGTACATGAGCTTGACGACGCGCAGGTAGTAGAACGCCGCGATGACCGACAGCACGACCGCCACCGCCGCCAGCCACGCGAGGCCCACGTCGAGCACCGCGCCGATCACCGCCAGCTTCGCCCAGAAGCCGATGAACGGCGGCACGCCGGCGGTGCTGAACATCAGCATCATCATGATCGCGGCGAACCACGGGCTCTTGCGGTTGAGGCCCTTGAAGTCCTCGAGGCGGTCGGCCTCGAAGCCGCTGCGCGACAGCAGCAGGATCATGCCGAAGGAGCCGACGGTCGTGATGACGTAAGCGAGCGTGTAGTACATCGAGGCGCGATAGCCTTCGGTCGTGCCGGCGAGGATGCCGAGCAGGATGAAGCCGACGTGCGAGATGGTGGAATACGCCAGCATGCGCTTCAGGTTCGTCTGGGCGATCGCGACCACGTTGCCGATGAGCATCGACAGGACCGCCAGCGCGATCAGCATGTCCTGCCAGCTCGCGAGCATCGCGTCGAGGCCCTCCGCCAGCACGCGGATCGCCAGCACGAACGAGGCGATCTTCGGCGCCGAGCCGATGAACAGCGTCACGGGCGTCGGCGCGCCGTGATACACGTCCGGCACCCACATGTGGAACGGCACCGCGCCGAACTTGAAGGCGATGCCGACGATGATGAAAGCCAGGCCGAAGATCAGCCCGATGTTGCCGGCGCCGACCTCGCGCACGCCGACCGCGAGCTCGTCCAGCTGCAGCGTGCCGGTGACGCCATAGACGATCGAGAAGCCGTACAGCAGCGTGCCGGAGGAGATGGCGCCGAGCACGAAGTACTTCATCGCCGACTCGGCCGCGACGCCGGAGTCGCGATCGAACGCGACCATGGCGTACAGCGACAGCGACAACAGCTCGACGCCCAGATACACCGTGAGCAGGTTGCCGGCAGACACCATCACCATCACGCCGAGCAGCGCGACCAGCCCGAGAATGAAGTACTCGCCCCTGAACAGGCCGCGCCGTTGCAGGTATTCGCGCGAGTACAGGAACGAGACTGCGACGGTGCCGTACGAGAACAGCTTGAGCACGTCGCCCATCGGGTCGGCGACGAACATGCCGTCGAACGCCGTCGTGCGCGCGTCGACGCCGTAGCGGACGGTCATGTAGGCCGCGCCTGCCAGCGTCAGCAGCGACAGGACGTACGTCAGCCAGCGCGTGCGATCGTTGAGGAACACGTCGATCACGAGAATGACGCACGTCGCCGCGACGACGAATGCCTCCGCCGCCGCGACCTGCCCGCCCATCTCCGCCCAGCTGCTCATAGTTTCGACGCCGTGATCTGCTGCACCAGGTTCTCGACCGTCGGGCGCATCACTTCGAGGAGCGGCGCCGGCCACAGGCCGAGCGCGAGCACCGCGAGCGCCAGCACGCCGAGCACGACGAACTCGCGAACGTTCACGTCGGTGAGCGCGGCGACGTGCTCATTGGCGACCGCGCCGAAGATCACGCGCTTCACCATCCACAGCGTGTAGGCCGCACCGAGAATCAGCGTCAGGCCGGCCAGGAAGGCGTACCAGAAGTCGGCGCGGAAGCTGGCGACGATCACCAGGAACTCGCCGACGAAGCCCGAGGTCGCGGGCAGGCCCGAGTTCGCGAGCGCGAACAGCACGGCGAAGGTGGCGAAGATCGGCATCGTGTTGACGACGCCGCCGTACGAGCTGATCTCGCGGCTGTGCACGCGGTCGTACAGCACGCCGACGCAGAAGAACAGCGCGCCGGAGATCAGGCCGTGCGAGATCATCTGCACCATCGCGCCGTCGATGCCCATTGCCGCGCCGCGCGCGTCGCCGTTGACGCTCACCAGCTCGAACACCAGGAACGAGCCGAGCGTCACGAAGCCCATGTGCGCGATCGAGGAATACGCGATCAGCTTCTTCATGTCCTGCTGCACCAGCGCCACGAAGCCGATGTACACGACCGCGATCAGCGACAGCGAGATCACCAGCCAGTCGAGAGTGTCCGAAGCATCCGGCGTAATGGGCAGGGAGAATCGCAGGAAGCCGTAGCCGCCCATCTTCAGCATGATCGCCGCCAGGATCACCGAGCCGCCGGTCGGCGCCTCGACGTGCGCGTCCGGCAGCCAGGTGTGCACCGGCCACATCGGCACCTTCACCGCGAACGCCACCAGGAAGGAGATGAAGATCAGGATCTGCTCGTTGAGCCCGAGCGGCAGGCGCTGGAAGTCCGCGATCGCGTAGCTGCACTGCCCGCCGTCGCAGGTCTGCAGGTACAGGTAGATGAGCGACACCAGCATCAGCACCGAGCCGAGGAAGGTGTACAGGAAGAACTTGATCGTGGCGTAGACGCGCCGCGGCCCGCCCCAGACGCCGATGATGATGAACATCGGAATCAGCATCGCCTCCCACAACACGTAGAACAGCAGCGCGTCCAGCGCCGCGAACACGCCGATCATCAGGCCTTCGAGGATCAGGAACGCGGCGTAGTACTGCGCCGGCCGCTTGTCGATCACGGTCCAGCTGGCGATGACCACCAGCGGCGTGATGAACGTCGTCAGCAGGATCAGCGGCATCGCGATGCCGTCGACGCCGAGCGCGTACCAGGAGTTGAACGCCGGGATCCAGGTGCGCTCCTCCGTGAACTGCATCAGCGCGGTGCTGCTGTCGAAGTGCGCCCACAGGAGCGTCGAGATGCCGAAGGTCGCGGCCGTGGTCGCGAGCGCCACCCAGCGGCCGAGCGCGGCGCCGCGGTCGCCGAGCGCGAGCATGATCACGCCGCCCGCGATCGGCAACCAGATGAGTACGCTGAGTATCGGCCAGTCCAACTGCATAGCTCGTTTCTTCTTAGCGCAGCACGTACCACGCGAGCAGCGCCGACAATCCGATGATCATCGCGAACGCGTAGTGGTACAGGTAACCCGACTGCATGTGGCGCAGTACGCCCGACAGCCAGCCGACGACGCGCGCCGAGCCGTTGACCATCGCGCCGTCGATCAGCGCGACATCGCCGACGCGCCACAGCGCGGAGCCCAGGCCGCGGCTGCCGCCGGCGAACACGGCCTGGTAGATCTCGTCGAAGTAGAACTTGTTCGCCAGCAGCTTGTAGAGCGGCGCGACGCGCGCCGCGATCTGACCGGGCAGCTCGGGACGCTTCAGGTACAGGTACCACGCGGCGAGCACGCCGAGCGCCGCCAGGTAGACCGGGATCCCGGTGAACGCGTGCAGCACGAACATGCCCGGGCCGTGGAATTCCTCTTTGATGTGACCGAGCACGTCGTGCGCCGGCAGCACCGAGATCGCGTTGCCGAAGAAGCTGCCGAACAGCATCGGCTCGATCGTCAGCCAGCCGATCACCAGCGAGGGGATCGCGAGCGCCACCAGCGGCGCGACCATGATCGCGCTCTCGTGCGGCTTGCCGTGATGACCGTGATCGTCGTGACCGTGGCCGTGATCGTGATCGTGGTCATCGTGGCCGAAGCGCTCCGGCCCGTGGAAGGTCATGAACACCAGGCGGAAGCTGTAGAACGCCGTGACGAACACGCCGAGCAGCACGCACCAGTACGCGTACGTCGCCATCGACAGGTGCGACTCGTGCACGGCCTCGATCAGCGCATCCTTCGAGAAGAAGCCCGACGTGCCCGGCACCGCGATCAGCGCGATCGAGCCGATCAGCGCCGTCCAGTAGGTCCAGGGCATGTACTTCTTCAGGCCGCCCATCTTGCGCATGTCCTGCTCGTGATGCATGCCGATGATCACCGAGCCCGCCGCCAGGAACAGCAGCGCCTTGAAGAAGGCGTGCGTCATCAGGTGGAAGATCGCGCCCGAGTACGCGGAGACGCCGAGGCCCACCGTCATGTAGCCCAGCTGCGAGAGCGTCGAATACGCGACGACGCGCTTGATGTCGTTGTTGACGATGCCGAGCAGGCCCATGAAGAACGCGGTGGTCGCGCCGATGAACAGCACGGTGTTGAGCGCGGTCTCCGACAGCTCGAACAGCGGCGACATGCGCGCAACCATGAAGATGCCCGCGGTCACCATCGTCGCGGCGTGGATCAGCGCCGAGATCGGCGTCGGGCCTTCCATCGAGTCCGGCAGCCACACGTGCAGCGGCACCTGCGCCGACTTGCCCATCGCGCCGATGAACAGGCAGATGCACACGACCGTCATCGCCTGCCATTCGACGCCGGGCAGGATCTGCATGGTGTTCGCCGCGATCACGTCGCGCTGCGCGAACACCGTCGAGTAGTCGAGCGAGCTGGTGTAGTAGACGACGGCGGCGATGCCGAGCACGAAGCCGAAGTCGCCGACGCGGTTCACCAGGAACGCTTTCAGATTCGCGAAGATCGCCGAGGGGCGCGTGTACCAGAAGCCGATCAGCAGGTAGGACACGACGCCGACCGCCTCCCAGCCGAAGAACAGCTGCAGGAAGTTGTTCGACATCACCAGCATCAGCATCGAGAACGTGAACAGCGAGATGTACGAGAAGAAGCGCTGGTAGCCGGGGTCGTCGTGCATGTAGCCGATCGTGTAGACGTGCACGCACAGCGACACGAACGTCACGACGACCATCATCATCGCGGACAGGCGGTCGACCAGGAAGCCGACCTCCATGCGGATGCCGTCGCTGACCAGCCACGTGTAGACGCTGCCGTCGAAGCTCGGTGCGCCGTCGAGCAGCTGCTTGAGCACGTACACGGAAAGCGCGAACGAGAGGGCGACGCCGGCAATGGTCACGCTGTGCGCGCCGACGCGGCCGATGACTTTGCCGGCCAGGCCGGCGAGGATCGCCGCAACGAGCGGCGCCAGCACGATCGCGAGCAGTATGGATTCCTCGATCATGCTCAGCCTTTCATCGTGTCGAGCTCTTCGACGTCGATGCTGCGCCTTTCGCGGAACAGCACGACCAGGATCGCCAGGCCGATCGCCGACTCGGCCGCCGCGACCGTCATGATGAAGAACACGAAGATCTGCCCGTGCAGGTCGCCGAGCTGGCGCGCGAACGCCACGAAGTTGAAGTTCACCGCGAGCAGCATCAGCTCGATGCACATCAGCAGCAGGATGACGTTCTTGCGGTTGAGGAAGATGCCGGCGACGCTCAGCGCGAACAGCACGCCGGCCAGCAGCAGGACGCTGTGCAGCGGAATCATCGCTCGGTCTCCGCGGGCATCTTCACGACCCGGATGCGGTCCTTGGCGCGCACCGACACCTGCCCGGCGATGTCCTGCGCCTTCATGCCGGTCCGATGCCGCATGGTGAGCGCGATCGCCGCGACGATCGCGACCAGCAACAGCACCGCCGCCAGCTCGAACGGATACAGGTACTTCGTGTACAGCAGCTCGCCGAGTGCGCGCGTGTTGCTGTAGCCCTCGACCGCGACGCTCGCGGCCGTCTGCGTGGCTGCGCCGCCGAGGCTCTTCACCCACACGACGCTGCCGATCTCGACGACCACCAGCGCCGCGATCAGGATGCCGAGCGGCGCGTAGCGGGTGAACCCTTCGCGCAGCGCTGCGACGTTGACGTCGAGCATCATGACGACGAACAGGAACAGCACCATCACCGCGCCGACGTACACGAGCATCAGCACGATGGCGAGGAACTCTGCCTCCAGCAGCAGCCAGATCACGGCGCTGTTGAAGAACGCCCAGACCAGGAACAAGGCGCAGTGCACCGGGTTGCGCGCGGTAATGACGCCCACGGCCGACACGACCAGCACGGCCGCAAAGGCGTAGAACAGAATCTCGACGATGCTCATGGCGTGCTGTCCAACCGCTATCTGTAGCGCGCGTCCGCGGCCTTGTCCGCGGCGATCATGGCTTCGTAGCGCTCGCCGACGGCGAGCAGCTTGTCCTTGGTCATGATGTTCTCGCCGCGATTCTCCATGTGGTACTCGTGGATGCGCGTCTCGACGATCGCATCCACCGGGCACGCTTCCTCGCAGAAGCCGCAGTAGATGCACTTGAACAGGTCGATGTCGTAGCGCGTCGTGCGGCGCGTGCCGTCGGCGGCCACGTCGGATTCGATGGTGATCGCGAGCGCCGGGCACACCGCCTCGCACAGCTTGCAGGCGATGCAGCGCTCCTGGCCGTTCGGGTAGCGGCGCTGCGCGTGCAGGCCGCGATAGCGCGGGGATTGCGGCGTCTTCTCTTCCGGGTACTGCACCGTGATGTTGGGGCGCGCGGCGAACTGGCGCAGCGTCACCCACAAGCCCTGGAACAGCTCGATGAGGAAGAAGGTCTTGAAGAAGCTTCTCATGTCAGCGCGGCGCCTCGCTCATTTCGACCAGGGGCCGACCTCGTACAGCTTGAGCACGCCCTCGAAGGCGATCCACACCAGCGTCACCGGGATGAACACTTTCCAGCCGAGCCGCATGATCTGGTCGTAGCGGTAGCGCGGGAACGTGGCGCGGAACCACAGGAAGCAGAACAGGAAGAACGAGACCTTGAGCGCCAGCCAGTGCAGGCCCGGCGCGGTCAGCAGCGCCGGCAGCGGATAGCCCTCGAACGGCGACAGCCAGCCGCCGAAGAAGAATACCGAGGTCAGCGCCGAGATCAGGATCATGTTGACGTACTCGGCGACGAAGAACACGGCGAACGCCATGCCCGAGTACTCGACGTGGAAGCCGGCGACGATCTCCGACTCGCCCTCGACCACGTCGAACGGCGCGCGGTTGGTCTCGGCCAGCCCCGAGATGAAATACACCACGAACAGCGGCACCAGCCACCAGAAGAAATAGCTGAAGTAGCCGCCGCGCTGCGCCTCGATGATCTCGCCGAGGTTGAGCGAGCCCGCCGCCATGACCACGCCGACCAGCGCGAAGCCCATCGCTATTTCGTAGGCGACCATCTGCGCCGCGCCGCGCATCGCGCCGAGCAGCGCGTACTTCGAGTTGGTCGCCCAGCCCGCGAGGATGATGCCGTACACGCCGGTCGAGGTCAGCGCGAGGATGTACAGGAGCCCGGCGTTGATGTTCGCGACCGTGAAGCCCGGCCACAACGGCATCACGGCCCAGGTGCACAGCGCCGGGATCAGCGCGAGCAACGGCGCCAGCACGAACAGGAACTTGTTCGAGCTGGACGGAATGACGATTTCCTTGACCAGGAGCTTGAGCACGTCGGCGAACGGCTGGCCGATGCCGCCGGGCCCGACGCGGTTCGGGCCGATGCGCGCCTGGATCGAGCCGATCACGCGGCGCTCGATCAGCGTCAGGAACGCCATGCACAGGATCACGGTGATGAACAGCACCAGCGCGACGACGCCGTACCAGAACACCGCCTGCATCCACGGCGGCAGGAGCGGCGACAGCAGGTCCGAGACGAACTGAGGGACGCCGCTCATGAGCTGCGACCGCGCGACTCGCCGCGCGCCTCACTCGTTGCCTGCAAGGCGCCCGAGCGACGCACCATCGCATCGACCGAGTAGATGGGCACGTCGCGCGATGCGGTGTCCGCACCGGCCAATGCCAGCTTCGATTGCAGAGTGCGCGCCGCCGCCTTCAACGCGAAGGCCGGCGCAGCCTCCAGCTGCTTGCGCACTTCTGCGGTGATCTGGTCGGAGCTCGTGTAGTCGAAGCCCTGGAGATTCAGCAGATTGCCGAGAACGCGCAGCACCTTCCACGCCGGGCGCGCTTCGCCGACCGCAGTCGCGGCGCCTGGCACGCTTTGCCAGCGGCCCTCGAGATTGACGTACGTGCCGGAGGTCTCCGCGAACGTGCCGATCGGCAGGATCACGTGCGCGAACTCGCGCGCGGTGCCGTACGGCGTCAGCGCGATCACGCACTCGGCCGACTTGAGCGCTTCGAGCGCCGCAGGCGCGGCGACGTCGAGCGTCGGCTCGACCGCGCCGAGCAGGATGTAACTCTTCAGGCGCGCAGCGAACATGTCCGCCACGTTCAGGCCCGTGGGCTGTGCCGCACGGCCACCGAGCGCGCGATGAGGCAACACGCCGGCGAGACATGCAGCCGCCGAGTTGCCGCCGTCGGTGAAGTAGCCGAGCGTCGCGCCGGTCAACTCGGCGAGCGCACCGGCGACGAGCCGCAGATCGGCGAATGCCGGGTCACGCTGCGCGAGCGCACCGAGCAGAATGTGTCGGCGCGAGCCGTCGCTCAGCTGCTGCGCGATGGCGCGATGCGCATCTGTCGGCTGCGCGCTCGCGACGAGCGCCGCGATCGAGTCCGGCGCGCTCTTGCCCGTTCCCGAGCTCGCCGCAGCGGCGATCGCGACGAGGTGCCCGAACATATCCAGGCCGTTGGTCGACAGATAGCCCGCGACCGGAAACAGGTACTCGTAGCGCCGCGGGTTGACGAAGGAAACTTTCGCGCCGCGCAACGCGGCTTTGCGCAGGCGATGCGCGAGCAGCGGCACTTCCTTGCGGATGTTGGACCCGATGACGAGCGCGCTCGATACCTGCTCGAGCTCCGCTATCGCGCAGCCGAGCGCCGGATACAGCGGATCGTTGGCTTCGTCGCGGAAGTCGCTGCGACGCAGGCGATGATCGAGGTTGCCGCTGCCGAGGCCGCGCGCAATGCGCGCCAGCAGGTGAAACTCTTCGAGCGTCGAGCTCGGTGCGGCGAGCGCGCCGAGCTGCGCGCCGCCATGCTGCTTGATGACGCGGCCGAGACGCTCCGCCGCGACATTGAGCGCGCTTTCCCAATCGCTCTCGACCCACACGCCGTTGTCGCGCACCAGCGGCTTGAGCACGCGGTCTTCGCTGTAGATGCCCTGGTAGCTGAAGCGGTCGCGATCGGCGATCCAGGTCTCGTTCACGTCTTCGTTGGGTCGCGGCACGATGCGCATGACGCGGCCGCGCAGGACATGCGCGTAGATGTTGGTGCCGACGCAGTCGTGCGGCGACACCAGCGGATGCTGCGTCATCTCCCAGGCGCGCGCGCGATAGCGGTACGGCTTGTTGTTGAGCGCGCCGACCGGGCACAGGTCGATGATGTTCGCCGACAGCTCGTGATCGACGCTGCGCTCGATGAACGTGCCGATCTCGGTCATCTCGGCGCGGCCGATCGTGCCGAGCTGCTGGAACCCCTGGATCTCCTGCGTGAAGCGCACGCAGCGGGTGCAGTGGATGCAGCGGGTCATGTCGGTGGAGACCAGCGGGCCGAGGTTCTTGTCCTTCACCACGCGCTTGCGCTCGTTGTAGCGCGAGATGTCGCGGCCGAAGCCCATCGCGAGGTCCTGCAGCTCGCACTCGCCGCCCTGATCGCAGATCGGGCAGTCGAGCGGGTGGTTGATGAGCAGAAACTCCATCGTCGCCCGCTGCGCCCCGATGGCCTTCGGC
>DATEJG010000090.1:0-3482 GCA_035278165.1 Steroidobacteraceae bacterium | reverse complement strand
GGTGGGCGGCGTGAAGATCACCGAGCCGGCCGCCGACCTCGCGGTGCTGCTCGCGATCCATTCGTCGATGCGCAACAAGGCGCTGCCGAAGGGGCTGATCGTGTTCGGCGAAGTGGGGCTGGCGGGCGAGATCCGGCCGTCGCCACGCGGGCAGGAGCGGCTGCGCGAGGCCGCGAAGCTCGGTTTCACGTCCGCGCTGATCCCGAAGGCGAATGCGCCGAAGCAGCCGATCGAAGGGCTGAACGTGATGGCCGTCGATCGGCTCGAGCAGGCGATCGACCGCGTGCGCGATCTCGAGTGACCGGCTGCACCGGCACGCGGGCCGGGCCTGCCGGCGATCTGGCGCGTAATTCGTTGTAAAGAATATGTAGGCTTCTGTAACCCGCCGGACATCGCTTTTCCCTATCCTTGGCCGGATTGTCGAACCGCGCAATGCGAAGGGAACCTATGTTGAAATCCTATGGGGAAGCGCCGGGCGGACGCCTTTACAACCTGCGCGGCTGCCGCGTGTCGGAGCCGATTCGCCAGCCCTGGGGTGGGGGATGCCGGATCGTCGAGTGGATCGACGAAGAGGGGCGACTCGCGCGCAAGGTCGTGTCCGAGGACGTGACGGAAGCGGAAGTCGCTGCCGCGATCCGGCGGCCGACCGAAGGGCGCCGGTACCTGATGGGCGACGACGAGCAGATGCCGCGCGATACGCTGCCGCGCCGCTGAGCCGGCAGCCTGGCGGATGGCCGGCGAACCACAGGGTGACGACGGTAGTGAATGAACAGGCCGGGACCGTGCGCCCGGCCTTGTCGTATCCGGGCCCGAAGAAGGACGGATGGGCCTGTCGAGATGCCGCGATATCAAGGTGCCGCGGTGCCGAGGCAGCCGGCACGCCGGGCTGGCATACCGGCCGGTTGCGCCGCGACAGCGGTCAGCCGATCTGCTCGAGCTCTTCCTGCGCGGCAAGCCAGTCGGCCTCGACCGTCTCGAGACGCGTGTTGACGTCCCCGAGCTTGCGGATCGCATCGGTCAGCTCCGTCTTGCGCTCGGCTTCGTAGCTCGCCGGATCGGCGACGAATGCGTCGAGGCGGGCCTTCTCCGCGTGCAGCGTCTCCATTTCCTTTTCGAGCTTGGTGATGCGCGTCTGCAGCGGCTTCTTCAGCACCGACAGGCGCTGCCGTTCCTCGGCGGCCTGACGTTTCTGGTCCTTGCGGTTGGCCGCGGCACCCGCGCCCGACGAAGCTGCGCTGTCCGCCTTCGCGGCAGCGCGCTGCTCGGCCGCGTGCTGCAGCAGCCAGTCGCGGTAGTCGTCGAGGTCGCCGTCGAACGGCTGCAGCCGGTGCTTCGCGACCAGCATGAACTGGTCGGTCGTCGCGCGCAGGAGGTGGCGGTCGTGCGAGACGAGGATCAGCGTGCCCTCGAACTGCGCGAGCGCCATCGTCAGCGCATGGCGCGTTTCGAGGTCGAGGTGGTTCGTCGGTTCGTCGAGCAGCAGCAGGTTCGGCTTTTGCCAGATGATCAGCGCGAGCGCGAGGCGTGCCTTTTCGCCGCCCGAAAACGGCCCGACCGGGCTGGTTGCCATGTCGCCCGAGAAGTTGAAGCCGCCGAGGAAGTCGCGCAGTTCCTGCTCGCGCGTGTCGGGCGCGAGCCGCGCCAGATGCGCCAGCGGCGAATCGTCCTCACGCAGCGTTTCAAGCTGGTGCTGCGCGAAATAGCCGATCGTCAGCCCCTTGCCGTCGCGGACGTGCCCCGACAGCGGCGCGAGCGTGCCGGCCAGCGTCTTGATCAGCGTCGACTTGCCCTGGCCGTTGGCACCCAACAGGCCGATGCGCTGGCCGTTCTGGATCGACAGCGCGACGCGCTCGACGATCGGGATGTCCGTTCCGTCGTCGGCATGGTAGCCGCAGCGGACGTCTTCCATCACCATCATCGGGTTCGGCGCGGCATCGGGCGTGCGAAATTCGAACGTGAACGGCGACGCGATGTGCGCGGGCGCGATCAGTTCCATCTTCTCGAGCGCCTTCATCCGGCTCTGCGCCTGCTTGGCCTTGGTCGCCTTGGCCTTGAAGCGGTCGACGAAGCTCTGCAGGTGTTCGATCGTCTTCTGCTGCTTTTCGTACGCGCTTTGCTGGAGCGCCAGCTGCTGCGCACGCAGCACTTCGAACTGCGAGTAGTTGCCGCCGTAGCGCTTCACCTGGCGGTTTTCCAGATGCAGCGTGACGTTGCAGATCGAATCGAGGAATTCGCGGTCGTGCGAAATCACGACGAGCGTGCCGGGGTAGCGGTGCAGCCAGTCTTCGAGCCAGACGATCGCGTCGAGGTCGAGGTGGTTCGTCGGTTCGTCGAGCAGCAGCAGGTCGGAGCGGCACATCAGCGCCTGCGCGAGATTCAGGCGCATGCGCCAGCCGCCGGAGAAGCTGGCGACGGATTCGCGCGTCTGCGCGAGCGTGAAGCCGAGACCGAGCAGCAGCGCCTCGGCACGGGCCGGCGCGGTGTAGCCGTCGGCGTCGGCGAATGCCGCGTGCGCGTCGGCTTCGGCGGCGCCGTCATGCGCGGCGGACGCGGCGGCGATGCGCGCCTCGATCTCGCGCAGCGCGGCGTCGCCGTCGAGCGTGTAGTCGAGCGCCGAGCGGTCGACGGCGGGCGTTTCCTGCGACACGTGGGCGATCCGCCACGACGGCGGCATCGAGAAATCGCCGCCGTCGGAGTGCAGCTCGCCGCGCAGGACCGAGAACAGCGTCGACTTGCCGGCGCCGTTCGCGCCGATCAGGCCGGCTTTCTCGCCGGGATTGAGCACGAAGGAGGTCGACTCGAACAGCGGCTTGGTGCCGCGCGCAAGGCTGAACTGATTGAAACGGATCACGGCGGAAATGACTGGCCAAAACCGCTATTCTAGACTGCGCGCGACTCGCCCCGGGCATTGGCCGTTCGGCGGATGCCGCAACGGCGCGATTTCGCCTAGACTCCACGTCGAACCGGTTTCGTAAAAGGAGTGCCCGATGTCCACCCTGTATTCGTTCAGCGCAGAGACGCTCGCCGGCCAGCCGGCCTCGCTCGATGCGTACCGCGGCAAGGTGCTGCTGATCGTCAATACGGCGAGCGAATGCGGTTTCACGCCGCAGTATGCGGGCTTGCAGAAGCTGTACGACCAGTACGCGACCCGCGGCTTCTTCGTGCTCGGCTTTCCGTGCAACCAGTTCGGCAAGCAGGAGCCGGGCGACGCCACGCAGATCGGCACGTTCTGCGAGCGCAACTACGGCGTCACGTTTCCGATGTTCGCGAAGATCGACGTGAAGGGCGATCATGCGCATCCGCTGTATCGCTATCTGACCGGCGAAGCGCCGGGCATCCTGGGCCTGAAGGCGATCAAGTGGAATTTCACGAAATTCCTGGTCGACCGCGACGGGCGCATCGTCAAACGCTATGCGCCGTCGACGAAGCCCGAGGAAATCGCCGCGGATATCGACAAGCTGCTGTAACCGCATGAGGCGGCC
>DATEJG010000089.1:0-65907 GCA_035278165.1 Steroidobacteraceae bacterium | reverse complement strand
CCTGCAGGAGCTGAAGGCGCCGGACCAGAATTTCCCGATCGTCGCGCTCCGCGCTGCGGGTTACGGCGCGATCTGGCACGGCCAGACGTCGTTCAACGGCGTCGCGATCCTGGTGAAGGGTGCGGAGCCGGTCGAGATCCGTCGCGGCCTGCCGGGCGATCCGGACGACACGCACAGCCGCTACATCGAAGCGGACGTCAGCGGTCTCATCGTCGGCTGCCTGTATCTGCCCAACGGCAATCCGCAACCGGGGCCGAAGTTCGATTACAAGCTCAAGTGGTTCGATCGCCTGATCGAGCACGCGCAGACGCTGTACTCGTCCGGCAAGCCGGTCGTGCTGTGCGGCGACTACAACGTCATACCGACCGACTTCGACATCTACGATCCGAAGGGTTGGAAGAAGGACGCGCTGCTGCAACCGCAGACGCGCGAGGCTTACCAGCGGCTGCTCGCACAGGGCTGGGTGGACTCGCTGCGCAAGTGCCACCCGGACGAGCGCATCTACACGTTCTGGGATTTCTTCCGCAATCACTGGCAGCGCAACGCCGGACTGCGCATCGATCATTTGTTGCTGAACGCGACGCTCGCGCCGCGCCTGGTCGGCTGCAACGTGCATTCCTGGGTGCGCGGCCAGGAGAAGGCCAGCGATCACGCGCCGGTCTGCGTGGAGATCTCGTAACCCGGGCGCCGGCCCGACGAAGACGCGACGCTCATGGCCAAGTGGATCGAAGACTACGCGCTGATCGGCGACTGCGAGACCGCGGCGCTGGTCGGGCGGGACGGCTCGATCGACTGGCTGTGCTGGCCGCGCTTCGATTCCGACGCCTGCTTCGCCGCGTTGCTGGGCACTGCCGAGCACGGCCGCTGGCAGATCGTGCCGCAAGCGACCGACGTGCAAGTCTCGCGCCGCTACCGCGGCAACACGCTGATCCTCGAAACGCGCTTCGCAACCGAGAGCGGCACGGTCTGCATCGTCGATTTCATGCCGCCGCGCGATCGCCGCTCCGACCTGGTGCGCATCGTCGTCGGCGAGCGCGGCGAAGTCGCGATGCGCACCGAGCTCGTTCTGCGCTTCGGCTATGGCATCGCAGTGCCCTGGGTGACGCGCATCGCCGATGACACGTGGCGCGCGATCGCCGGCCCGGACATGGTCGTATTGCGCACGCCCGCGCCGATGCACGGCGAGAATCTCAAGAGCGTCGCCGAGTTCACCGTGAAGGCGGGCGAGTCGGTGCCGTTCGTGCTGCGCTATGCGCCGTCGCATCTGCCGGACGTCGAGCTCGCGGATGCACAGGAGGCGCTCGCGCGCACCGAGCGCTTCTGGCTGGAGTGGGTCGACAAAGGCCGGCGCATCGCGCGTTGGCCGGAACAAGTGACCCGCTCGCTGATCACGTTGCGCGCACTGATCTACGCTCCCACCGGCGGCATCGTCGCGGCGCCGACCACATCGCTTCCCGAGCAGATCGGCGGCACGCGCAACTGGGACTATCGATTCTGCTGGTTGCGCGACGCGACGCTGACTTTGCTGGCGCTGATGGACGCGGGCTATTACGACGAAGCCGTCGCGTGGCGCGAGTGGCTGTTGCGCGCGGTCGCCGGGAGCCCCGGGCAGGCGCAGATCATGTACGGCGTAGCCGGCGAGCGCCGGCTCAGCGAGTGGGAAGTACCGTGGCTGCCCGGCTACGAGAGCTCACAGCCGGTGCGCATCGGCAACGGCGCGCACAGCCAGCTGCAGCTCGATGTGTACGGCGAAGTGATGGACGCACTCCACCAGGCGCGCAGTGGCGGCATCGAGCGCTCGGAGTATGCGTGGGCGGTTCAACGTGAGCTGCTCGAGCACCTCGAGCGCATCTGGGAGCAACCCGACTGCGGCTTGTGGGAAGTGCGCGGCCGGCCGCAGCACTTCACGCATTCGAAGATCATGGCGTGGGTCGCGTTCGATCGCGGCATCAAGGACGCCGAGGCGTACGGATTCAAGTGCCATCTCGGGCGGTGGCGCGAGATCCGCGCGCGCATCCACGCGCAGATCTGCGAGCGCGGCTTCGACAAGGATCGCAACTGCTTCGTGCAGGCGTACGGCTCGCATCAGCTCGACGCCAGCCTGCTGCAGATTGCGGAGCTGGGATTCCTGCCGCCGGACGATCCGCGCGTGATCGGCACCATCAGCGCGATCGAGCAACGCCTGGTGCGCGACGGGTTCGTGCTGCGCTATGACACCGAAGGCACCGACGACGGCCTGCCCCCGGGCGAGGGTGCGTTCATTGCATGCAGCTTCTGGCTGGTGAATGCGTACGCGATGACGGGCAGGCACGAGGAAGCCGTCGAGCTGTTCGAGCGCCTGACGGCGCTGGCGAACGACGTCGGGCTGCTCGCCGAGGAGTACGACCCGCACGCGCGCCGACTGGTGGGCAATTTCCCCCAGGGTTTCTCGCACCTGTCGCTCATCGTCACTGCGTTCAATCTCGCGCACAGCGATAAGCCCGCGCAGCAGAGGGCGAAGGACGGGCGGTGAACCGCATCATCAGCACGGGGGACGCGTGTCGGAGGCGACGGCATCGTTCGCCTCAGGCCGGAACTGAACCGCCAGTTGCGCGCAGCCACTGTGCTGACCGGTATCCGCTAGAATCGGGGCCCTATGAGCCCCGCGCCTTCCTCCGCCCGTCTCACGCTCGCTGACATTCGCGCTGCGCACGAGCGCATTCGCGATCGCATCCACCGCACGCCGGTGCTGACCAGCACGACGCTCGACCAGAAGGCGGGCGGTGCGCTGTTCTTCAAGTGCGAGAACATGCAGAAGGGCGGTGCGTTCAAGGCGCGCGGCGCGACCAACGCGGTGTTTTCCCTGTCCGATGCCGAAGCGGCGCGCGGCGTTGCGACGCATTCCTCCGGTAATCACGCTGCGGCGCTGTCGCGTGCTGCGAAGCTGCGCGGCATCCCGGCGTACATCGTGATGCCGGACAACGTACCGAAGGCGAAGGTCGCGGCGGTCGAGCGTCTCGGCGGCAGGATCGCTTTCTGCGAGCCGACGATTCCGGCGCGCGAAGCGGCGGTGGCGAAGCTCATCGCCGACACCGGCGCGACGCTGGTGCATCCGTACGACGATCTCAGGGTGATGGCGGGTCAGGGTACCGCGACACTCGAGTTGCTGGAGCAGGCCCCGGACCTCGACCTCATCCTCACGCCGATCGGCGGCGGCGGATTGATCAGCGGCACTGCGGTCGCAGCGAAGGGCCTGAGCTCGACGATCACCGTCATCGGCGCGGAGCCGGCCGGCGCCGATGACGCGTATCGCTCTTTCAAGGCCGGCGAGCGCATTGCGCTCAAGCAGGCGAGCACGATCGCCGATGGGCTGCGCGGCACGCTCAGCGATCGCACCTTCACCGAGATCCGCAGCCACGTCGCGGACGTGGTCACTGTCTCGGAGCAGTCTCTGGTCGCCGCGATGCGCCTGGTGTGGGAAGTGCTGAAGATCGTGATCGAGCCTTCCGCCGCCGTGCCGTACGCCGCAGTCATCGAGGGCAAGGTCGATGTCCGCGGCCGGCGTGTGGGGATCGTTCTCACCGGCGGCAACCTGGACCTCGACAGGCTCCCCTGGTCTCCATGACGACCGAGCGCGAAACAGTTCTGCACAGCTGGTGCCGGCAAGCGGATTGGGCGGCGCCGACCGTCATTGGCGGTGCGGGCGCGCGATTTCATACGGCAGACGGGCGCCGCATTCTCGACATGAGCAGCCTCGCCGAATGCAACGGCCTCGGCCATCAGCATCCGCGTGTCGTCGCGGCGATCAGGCAACAGGCGGAACAACTTTGCTTCGTCACCAACGCCTGGGGCGCGCAGCCGCGCGCGCGGCTGGCGGAGCTGCTGCTGGAGAAATCGGGCTTCGCTGGCGGGCGCGTGTTCTTCACTCTCGCCGGCGCGGACGCGAACGAGAACGCGGTCAAGCTGGCACGTCAGGCTTCACGCAAGGCGCGCGGCAAGATCATCGCGCGCGATCGTTCCTATCATGGTGCGAGCTACGCGACGATGGCGTTGTCCGGCGACAGCCGCACCAGTCAACAAGTCGATGCACAGGCATTCGGCGTCGTGCGTGCATTGCCGCCCTACGCATACCGGTGTCCCTTCGGCACGACGAGCGCGATCGAATGCGGCGAGCGCAGCGCTGCGCACGTCGGCGAGCTGATCGATGCGCACGGCGCCGCGCAGGTCGCCGCGGTTTTGATGGAGCCCAATGCCGGCACGAACGGCATCGTCGCGCCGCAGAATTACTGGCCGTTGCTGCGGGCGCATACGCGCGAGCGCGGCGTTTACCTGATCGCCGACGAGGTCATGAGCGGCTTCGGCCGCTGCGGCGAATGGTTTGCCTGGCAGCGTTACGGTGAGGACGGCCGGCCGGATCTGATGACGCTCGCGAAAGGCCTCACCGGCGCGCATCTGCCGCTCGGTGCTGTGGTGATGTCGGCCGAGATCGCACAGCGACTCGAGAACGAGATGGTGTATACCGGGCTCACGTACTGCGGACACCCGTTGTCGTGCGCTGCCGGCGTGGCGGCGGTCGAAGCGTACGAGAGCGAGGGTCTGATCGAGCGCTCGCGCCGGCTGGGCGCACAGATGTATCGCGAGCTGCAGAAGTTGCAGCAGCGGCATGCGATCATCGGCGACGTCCGCGGCGGCGAGGGGTTGTTCGCGGTCGTCGAGCTGGTGCGCGATCGCGTGTCGAAAGAGCCGCCGCGCGCCTGGCCCGAGTCGCATCCGGCGCTCGTGCAACTCGTGAAGGATGGCTTGGCGCGCGAGGTTTCGTTCGCGACGCGAGGCAATCTGATCATTCTCGCGCCGCCGCTGGTGATCGAGGAACAGGAGCTGCAGGATGCACTGACGCTGTTGGATGAGTTGCTGGGCAAGACCTACGTATGACGTACAAACTGACTTATTCGACGATGTTCGATCCGCCGCCCGATATGCATGCGCGCTTCGATGCCGCGATGCGCGACGTGCGCGCGCAGCTCGGCCGCCGTCATCCATTGCACATCGACAGCGTCGATCTCGACACCGCCACGGCGCGCGACAAGCGCAGCCCGATCGATCGCGACTGGGTGCTCGGCTCGTTCGCACAAGCCGGCACAGCGGAGGTGGATCGCGCGATGACGGCCGCCGCGGCGGCGTATCCCAAGTGGCGCGCTACGCCGCCGCAGGAGCGGATGCGGTTGCTGCGCCGGGTCGCGCAGCTGATCGAAGAGCGCGTCTATCACATCGGCGCCGCGCTCACGCTGGAAGTCGGCAAGAACCGCATGGAGGCGCTCGGCGAAGTGCAGGAGACCGCGGACTTCTTCAACGTCTACTGCGACGACTTCGAGCGGCAGCATGGCTTCGATCATGCTTTGCCGAACGATCCGCTGCCGAACGCCGTCTCGCGCAATCGCAGCGTGATGAAGCCGTACGGCGTGTGGGTCGTGATCAATCCGTTCAATTTTCCGTTCGCGCTCGCGGGCGGTCCGGTGGCGGCGGCGCTCGTCACCGGCAACACCGTCGTGCTGAAGGGCGCGAGCGAAACGCCTTGGGCCGGCCGCATGCTGGCCGATTGTCTGCGCGACGCGGGCCTGCCGCCGGGCGTGTTCAACTACCTGATGGGCCCCGGCGGCGCGATCGGCGATGCGCTCGTCCAGGATCGTCGCGCCGCGGGCGTCACGTTCACCGGCTCGTACGACACGGGCATGCACATCATTCGCACGCTTGCTGCGGGTAAATATCCGCGGCCGTGCATCGCGGAGATGGGCGGCAAGAACGCCGGCATCGTCACCGCGCAGGCTGACCTGGAGCGCGCGGCGACGGGCATCGTACGCAGCGCTTTCGGCATGGGCGGGCAGAAGTGCTCCGCGTTGTCGCGGCTGTACGTGCAGAGCTGCGTGGCCGACGAGTTGATCGATCGGCTCGGCAGGAAGGTCGCTGCGCTCGGCGTCGGCGATCCGACGCGCGCGGAGAACTGGCTCGGGCCGGTCGTCAGCGAGAAGGCGCAGCGCAACTACCTTTCGTACATCGAGCGGCTGCGCAGCGCAGGAGCGGATATCCGCTTCGGCGGCCGGGCCTTGCTCGAAGGCGATCTGGCGCGCGGCTTCTACGTGCAGCCGACGCTTGCCGAGGCGTCGAACGACGACGCGTTGTGGCGCGAAGAGATGTTCCTGCCGATCGCGATGCTGCGACGGATCCGCGACCTGGATGAAGGCATCGCGCTGGCGAACGACTCCGACCTCGGCCTGACGGCCGGGATGTACGGCGCGCCGTCCGAAGTCGAGCGGTTCTTCCAGGGCATCGAGGCGGGCGTCACGTATGCGAACCGCGCGCAGGGCGCGACGACCGGCGCGTGGCCGGGATATCAGCCGTTCGGCGGCTGGAAGGGCTCGGGCAATACCGGCAAGGCGATTGCTTCGTTCTACTACCTGGCGCAATACATGCGGGAGCAGTCACAGACAGTGGTGGAATAGGTCATGAAAACCCCTCACATCAAGACTGCATTGCCCGGCCCGAAGGCCGAGGCGATGCTCAAGCGCGACGCGCAGGTCGTATCGCCCTCCTATCCGCGCGACTACCCGTTCGTGATCTCGCACGCCAAGGGCGCGGAGGCGTGGGATGTCGACGGCAACCGCTTCCTCGACTTCATGGCGGGCATCGCGGTGACCGGCACCGGGCACAGTCATCCCAAGGTCGTGCAGGCGATCACCGAGGCGGCGCAGAAGTTCGTGCACATCTCCAGCGACTACTGGCACGAGAACCAGATCGCGCTCGGCGAGAAGATCGCCGCGCTGAATCCGGTCGGCGGTCCGGCGATGAGCTTCTTCTGCCAGAGCGGCACCGAGGCGGTCGAGGCTGCGCTCAAGCTGGCGCGCGCGGTGAGCGGGCGCGGGCGCTTCATCGGCTTTCTCGGCGGCTTCCACGGCCGCACGATGGGCTCGCTGTCGTTCACTTCCAGCAAATACACGCAGCAGAAAGGCTTCTTCCCCTCGATGCCGGGCGTGACGCACGTGCCCTACCCGAACCCGTATCGGCCGCTGCTCGCCGGCAGCGACCAGGGTGCGGCGGTGCTGAGCTACCTCGAGAACGTGCTGTTCAAGGCCAACGTGCCCTCCAATGAAGTCGCGGCCATCCTGATCGAGCCGATCCAGGGCGAGGGCGGCTATCTCGTCCCGCCCGACGGCTTCCTGCAAGGCTTGCGCGAGCTGTGCGACCGGCACGGCATTCTGCTGATCTTCGACGAAGTGCAGTCGGGCATCGGGCGCACCGGCAGGATGTTCGCAGCGGAGCACTTCGGCGTCGCGCCCGACATCATGACGCTCGCCAAGGGCCTGGGCTCGGGTTTGCCGATCGGCATGGCGGTTGCGAAGCGCTCGATCATGGAGCGTTGGCATCGCGGCGCGCACGGCAACACGTATGGCGGCAACCCGGTGTGCTGTGCGGCGGCGCTCGCGACGCTCGATCTCGTATCTTCCGAGTACTGCGCGAACGCAGCGCGCGTCGGCGAGTACTTCATCGGCAAGTTGCGCGAGCTGCAGCGCAAGCATCCGTGCATCGGCGACGTGCGCGGCAAGGGCTTGATGCTCGGCATGGAGCTGGTCGAGGACCGCACGACGAAAGTGCCGGCGACGAAGCTGACCGAGCAGCTGATCCGGCAGTGCTACCAGAACGGCCTGCTGCTGCTGTCGTGCGGAGTGAGCACGATCCGCTTCATGCCGCCGCTGATGATCGGCAAGGAGCACGTCGACGAAGCGATAGCGATCCTGGACGCCAGCCTCGGCGAAACGCGGGCCGCGTGAGCCGCACCACACGAGCAGCGGCGCGCTGCGTTGCGGCGCTCGCACTGGTTGCAGCCGCTGCTGCGCTGGCCGAGCGTCAGCCGGTCCTGAAGCAGATCGACCTGCCGCACTCTTATTACTATCGCGAGATGTACCTGCCGCAGCTGACGAGCGGCCCGTCGAGCGTCGCGTTCTCGCCGGACGGCGCGTCGCTCGTCTACAGCATGGCCGGCTCGTTGTGGCGGCAGCAGATCGGCAGCGACCGCGCGATCGAGCTGACGAGCGGGCCGGGCTACGACTACCAGCCGGACTGGTCGCCGGACGGGCGCCGCATCGCGTTCGTGCGACACGACCAGAATGCAATCGAGCTGTGGCAGCTCGACGTGGAATCGGGCGCGGCGCAGCAGCTCACCGCATCGAATGCCGTGAACCTCGAGCCGCGCTACTCGCCCGACGGCAAGCGGCTCGCCTACGTCTCGACGGACGGCAGCGGGCACTTCAACCTGTTCGTTGCGCCGCTCGATATCAAAGGGCTCGGCACGCCGCGCACGGTGGTCGCGCCGCGCGAGAGCAAGATCGCGCGCTACTACTACTCGACGCACGATCACACGATCAATCCGTCGTGGACGCCGGATGGCAAGCGGCTGGTGTTCGTCACCAATCGCGAGATCGCCTACGGCACCGGCGATCTGTGCAGCGCCGCGGTCGACGATCCCGCGGATTTCAAGTGTTTCGTGCACGAGGAGACCAGCTGGCGTGCGCGTCCGGAAGTCGCGCCCGACGGTCGTCGCGTGCTCTACAGCAGCTATCAGGGCCGGCAGTGGCATCAGCTGTGGCTCACGACACTCGCCGGCGACGCCACACTGCCGCTCACGTTCGGCGACTTCGATGCCACACAGGCGCGCTGGTCGCCCGACGGCAGGCGCATCGCATACATCGAGAACGAGACAGGGAATCTCACGCTGCGCGTACGCGATGCCGTGAGCGCGACGAGCACGGTGATCGCCGTGCGCGAGCGGCAATATCAGCGGCCGATGGGCAAGCTGCACATCGTGCTGCAGAGCTCCGCCGGTCAGCGGGTGAGCGGACGGGTCAGCGTGCTCGGCGCCGACTGGCGCTATTACGCGCCGGACGACGCATGGGTGCACGCCGACGACGGCTTCGATCCGCAGCGCCAGCCATCGGAGCTGCGCTACTTTCACTGCTACAACGACTGCACGGTGACCGTGCCGGCGGGCGAGATCGAGCTCGTCGCGTGGCGCGGGCAGGAGAGCACGCCGGTGCAACAGCGGCTCAACGTCGGGGCTGGCGCAACCACCGAAGCAGCTCTCACGTTGCGCGAGCTGACGCTGCCGGCATGGGCGCCGCGCGCGGTGAGCGCCGATCTGCACGTCCACATGAACTACGGCGGTCACTACCGCAACACCGAGCGCTCGCTCATCCAGCAAGCGCGCGCCGAAGATCTGGACGTCATTCACAATCTCATCGTCAACAAGGAACAGCGCATTCCTGACATCGCGACGTTCAGGACCGAGCCGACCACCGGCGAAGCCACGATCATCAGCGGTCAGGAGTACCACACGAGCTATTGGGGTCACCTGGGCCTGCTGTTTCCCAAGGGCTACGTGACGCCGGATTTCAGCGCGTACCAGCACAGCGCGCTGACCTCGCCGTATCCGCACAACGGCGTGATCGCCGACCTGATTCACCAGCAGGGCGGGCTCGTCGGGTACGTGCACCCGTTCGATACGGTTCCAGTGCCTGAGCGTGAAGTGCTGACGAACGCCCTGCCCGCCGATGTCGCGCTCGGCAAGACCGACTACGTCGAGGTCGTCGGCTTCTCCGATCACAAGGCGACTGCGGAGGTCTGGTACAAGCTGCTCAACCTCGGGTTCCGCGTGCCTGCCGGCGCCGGAACCGATGCGATGGCGAACTACGCGAGCCTGCGCGGACCAGTCGGCATGAATCGCGTCTATCTCAACACTGGCGGCAGTGTGACGCCGCAGGCGCTGCATGCCGCGCTGAAGGAAGGGCGTACGGTCGCAAGCAACGGCCCGCAGCTCGCGCTCGACATCGACGGCAAGGCTCCGGGCGATACGCTGACGTTGCCTGCGGGCGAGCATGCGGTTCGCTATCGCGCTGCGCTGCGCTCTCCGGTCGCAGTCGACCACTTCGAGATCGTGCAGAACGGCCGCGTCGTCGCGCGCCATCGACTCTCGCAGGCGCGCACGCAAGCCGACGTTGCCGGCACGCTCAAGCTGAACGGCAGCGGCTGGATCGTCGCGCGTGCCTGGAACGACCGCTCCGATCCGCTGATCCTGGATCTGTATCCGTATGCCACGACCAGCCCGGTGTACGTGAGCATCGGCGGCCAGCCAGCGAATTCGCCTGCGGACGCGCAATATTTCGTACACTGGCTCGACCGCACGATCGCGTCGGCCGAAGGCCGGACCGACTACAACGACGAGCGCGAGCGCCAGGCGACGCTCGCCTATCTGCGCGCGGCGCAGGCCGTGTACGCCGAGAAAGCACGACAACAGTAACTGCATGAGCGAGCCACGACCGACCGCAGCGCCGCCGCGCCAGCTGGGCTTCTGGATGTGCCTCGCTCTCGTCGTCGGCAACATGATCGGCTCGGGCGTGTTCCTGCTGCCCGCCTCGCTCGCGCCATATGGCGTGAACAGCATTTTCGGCTGGATTTTCACCGCCAGCGGCGGCGTGCTGCTCGCGATCGTGTTCGCGCAGCTCGCGCGCGTCTATCCGCAGGCCGGCGGCCCGTATCTGTATCCGCGTGTTGCATTCGGCGAGTGCTGCGGCTTCGTGATGGCCTGGGGCTACTGGATGTCGGTGTGGGTCGGCAACGCCGCCATCGCGATCGGCAGCGTCGCTTACCTGGCCGAGCTCGTGCCGGCGATCAAGCATACGCAGGGCGCGCCGGCGCTCACCTCGGTCGCGCTGATCTGGATCCTCACGTTCGTCAACTGGCGCGGCGTGAAGCAGATGGGCGTGTTCCAGCTCGTGACCACCGTGCTCAAGATCATGCCGCTGCTCGCGGTGATCGTGCTCGCGTTCCTGCTGCTCGGCCGCGGCGATGCGTCGGTGATCAGGGTCGAGCCGCAGCCGTTCACGATCTCGGCGATGACCGCTGCCGCGATCCTCACGCTGTGGCCGCTGCTCGGGCTGGAGTCCGCAACGGTGCCGGCCGAGAACGTCATCGATCCCCAACGCAACATCCCGCGCTCCACGTTGTGGGGCACGGTGGTCACTGCGTTGATCTACGTCATCGCGTGCTCGGCAGTGATCCTGCTGATTCCCGGCTCGCAGCTCGCGGATTCCAGCGCGCCGTTCGCCGACGTGATGCGCCTGTTCTGGGGCGACTGGGCTGCGACCGCACTGGCGCTGTTCGCGTTCATCAGCGGCTTCGGCGCGCTCAACGGCTGGATCCTGATCCAGGGCGAGATGCCGCGCGTGCTGGCGAAGGAGAAGATCTTCCCGGAGCTGTTCGCGCACGAGTCGCGCTACCAGACGCCGGACTACTCGCTGTTCATCACCAGCGCGCTGGTCACGATCGTCATGCTGATGAACTACAGCGGCTCGATGGTGAAGGTGTTCACGTTCATCATCCTCGTTTCGACCTCCGCCTATCTGGTGATGTACCTGTTCTGCTCGCTCGCCGCGTTCAAGCTCGCGTTGCGCGGCGACATGGGCGTGCACGGGCGCAAGATGATGGGGCTGCTCGCCGTCGCGATGCTCGCCGCGCTGTACTCGGTATGGACGCTGTGGGGAGCAGGTGCGGAAGCGTTCAAGTGGGGCATGGGCCTGTTCGCGCTCGGCGTGCCGCTGTATTTCCTGATGAAATGGTGGCAGCGGCGCACCGCGAGCATCGCCGTCGCCACGTCCCGGCCGTAGCTCGCCTCTTCACGCACGTCTCCCATGCAACGCGATCCGCGCTACGACATCCTGTTCGAGCCCGTCCGCATCGGTCCGGTCACGGCCAGGAATCGCTTCTTCCAGGTCCCGCACTGCAACGGCATGGGTCACGCCATGCCGGAAGCGCACGCTGCGATGCGCGAAGTGAAGGCTGAAGGCGGCTGGGCCGTGGTCAGCACGGAGGAATGCGAGATTCATCCGTCGGGCGACATTTCGCCGTACGTCGAAGCGCGCCTGTGGGACGACCAGGACATCCCCGCGCTCGCGCTGATGTGCGCGAAGGTTCACGCGCACGGCGCGCTCGCTGCGATCGAGCTCACGCACAACGGCCCGACGTCCTCGAACCTGTATTCGCGCGAGGTCGCGCTCGCGCCTTCGCATCAGCCGCTGAAGTACGGCTATCCGCAGCAAGCTCGCGCGATGACGTTGCGCGACATTCGCGACTATCGCCGCTGGCATCGTGAAGCCGCGCTGCGCTCCAAGCGTGCAGGTTTCGATATCGTGTACGTCTACGTCGCGCACGATTTGTCGCTGGCGATGCACTTCCTGCAGCAGCGGCGCAATCACCGCAAGGACGAGTACGGCGGCTCGCTCGAGAACCGCGTGCGGCTGCTGCGCGAGCTGATCTCGGACACCAAGGACGCGGTCGGCGACAAGTGCGCCGTGGCCGTGCGCTTCGCCACGGAGGAATTCGTCGGCGTCGATGGCGTGCGCGAAGTCGAGGCGCGCGAGATCGTGCACATGCTCGCGGACCTGCCGGACCTGTGGGACGTCAACATCGCCGCCTGGCACATGGACTCGCAGACTTCGCGCTTCGCCGGCGAGGGATTCCAGGAGCCGTTCACCGCCTGGGTCAAGAGCATCACCAGCAAGCCGGTGGTCGGCGTCGGGCGCTTCACTTCGCCGGACACGATGGTCGGCCAGGTCCGCCGCGGCGTGCTGGACTTCATCGGCGCGGCGCGGCCGTCCATCGCCGATCCGTTCCTGCCGCGCAAGATCGAGGAAGGCCGCGTCGAGGACATTCGCGAGTGCATCGGCTGCAACATCTGCGTCACCGGCGACATGACTTCGACGCCGATCCGCTGCACGCAGAATCCGACCATGGGCGAGGAGTGGCGCAAGGAGTGGCATCCGGAGCGCATCGCGCGCAGCAAGAGTGCGAAGCGCGTGCTGGTCGTCGGTGCAGGTCCTGCCGGCCTGGAAGCGGCGCGCGCGCTCGGTCAGCGCGGTTACGAAGTTCACCTGGCGGAAGCATCGCGCGAGCTCGGCGGCCGCGTGAACCTGGAGGCGCGTCTGCCGGGTCTTGCGCAATGGGCGCGCGTGCGCGACTGGCGCGTCACGCAGCTGCAGAAGATGGCGAACGTCGCCATCTATCGCGACAACGACATCGGTGCGGCCGAAGTCCTCGAGTTCGGCGCGGAGCGCGTCGTGCTCGCGACCGGCTGTCACTGGCGGCGCGACGGCTACGGACGCAGCAACGGCGCCGCGATCCCCGGCTTCGACTCCGCGCAAGTGTTCACACCCGACGACCTGATGCGCGGGCGCATGCCGGAGGGCCCGGTGCTGCTGTTCGACGACGATGCGTTTTACATCGGCAGCGTGCTCGCAGAAGTGCTGCGTGCGGCGGGGCGCGAAGTCGTCTACGTGACCGCAGACGATGTGGTCGCTTCGTGGACGACGTACACGCAGGAATACAAGCACGTGCAGAAGCGCCTGCACTCGCTCGGGATGCGCATCGTGACCGCGCACAACATCCGCGCCGTCGACGCCGAAGGCGCGTTGCTCGCTTGCGTATATAGCGGACGGGAGCAGCGCGTGAGCTGCGCGTCGATCCTCGCGATCACCGCGCGCCTGCCGAACGACGCCTTGCAACAGTCTCTGGAAGCGCTTGCGCCCGACTGGCAGGCCGCAGGCGTCGAGGCCGTCACGCCGATCGGCGACTGCCTCGCGCCGGGACTGATCGTCCACGCCGTCTATGCCGGCCATCGTTACGCCCGCGAGCTCGATGAGCCGGCGCAGGGCGAAGTTTGCTTTCGACGACGCGCATCGCAACCGCCGATGACGTAAAGTCGCCGGTGAGCGCAACGGGGGGAGTATGGCGAACGATTCGAGCGCAACCCAGGGCCGGTCTTACGATGCCATCGTCATCGGCACGGGCATCACCGGCGGCTGGGCCGCCAAGGAGCTGACCGAGAAGGGGCTGAAGACCCTGGTGCTCGACCGCGGCCGGAACGTGAAGCACGGCGAGTACCCGACTGCCACCAAGGACATCTGGGAGTTTCCCTACGGCGGTCGTGCGACCGACGAGGACCTGAAGCGCCAGGAAGTCGCGGCGCGCAGCGGCTACGCGATCACGCAGGCATCCAAGCACTGGTTCGTCGACGACACCGAGCATCCGTACGTCGAGATCCAGCGCTTCGACTGGATCCGCGGCTATCACGTCGGCGGCCGCTCCATCATGTGGGGCCGGCAGAGCTATCGCTGGGGCGATCTCGATTTCACGGCGAACGCGCGCGACGGCATTGCGGTCGACTGGCCGGTCCGCTACGCCGAGATCGCGCCGTGGTTCGATCACGTCGAGAGCTTCATCGGCGTGAGCGGGAGCGCCGATGGACTGCCGCAGCTGCCGGACGGAAAATTCCTTCCCGCCATGGAGCTGAACTGCGTCGAGACTCATCTGCAGCAGACGATGGCGGAGAAGTTCAAGCGCAAGCTCACGATCGGCCGCGTCGCGCATCTCACCGCGCCGCTCGCGCACAGCCCGCAACGCGGCACCTGCCAGTACCGCAATCTCTGCATCCGCGGCTGTCCGTACGGTGCGTACTTCAGCAGCAACTCGAGCACGCTCCCGGCGGCCGAAGCCACCGGCAACATGACGCTGCGGCCGAACTCGATCGTGTACGAGCTGATCTACGACGACAGCACGCGCCGCGCGACCGGCGTGCGAGTGATCGATGCCGAAACGAACGAGCACCTGGAGTTCACTGCCAAGGTGATTTTTCTGTGCGCATCGACGTTCGGCTCGACGTTCATCATGCTGAACTCGGTCTCGTCACGCTTCCCGAACGGCTTCGGCAACGACAGCGGCGAGCTCGGCTGCAACATCATGGATCATCATCTCGACGTCGGCGCGGGTGCGCTGGTCGAAGGGTTCACCGACCGTTATTACACGGGCCGGCGCCCGAACGGCTTCTACATTCCGCGCTATCGCAATCTCGGCGGCGAGAAGCGCGACTACATTCGCGGCTTCGGCTACCAGGGCGGCGCGGGCCGGCTCGGCTGGACGCGGCTGATGCTCGACACGACGCTCGGCGCAGAGCTGAAGGACAAGGCCGCGACTCCCGGTCCGTGGGCGATCCGCATGGGCGGGTTCGGCGAGATCCTGCCGAATCACGCCAACCGCGTGACGCTCGATCGCACGCGCAAGGACAAGTGGGGACTGCCGCTGCTCGCATTCGACGCGCAGCTGCGCGAGAACGAGCTGAAGATGCGCAAGGACATGGCGAGCGACGCCGCTGAAATGCTCGAAGCTGCCGGCTTCAAGGACGTGAACACCTTCGATCGCAAGATCGGCGTCGGCCTCGGCATCCACGAGATGGGCACGGCGCGCATGGGCAAGGATCCGAAGACCTCGGTGCTCAACAAGTGGAACCAGGTGCACGCCTGTCCGAACGTGTACGTCACAGACGGCTCGTTCATGACCTCGAGCGCGTGCCAGAACCCTTCGCTGACTTACATGGCGTTCACTGCGCGCGCGGTCGACCACGCGGTCGGCGAGCTGAAGCGCATGAATGTGTGAAGAAGGAAGTGACACAGGTGACGCAAGTGACACAGGGCATGAATCGGCGCGAGCTGCTGCAGCGCGTGGCGTGGTTGATGGGTGGGACGATTTCGGCGCCGGCGGTGCTGGGCGTGCTCAGCGGCTGCTCGCCGAAGCCGCAGGACGCGACCGGCTGGGAGCCGAAATTCCTCAGCAAGGAACAAGGTGCGCTCGTCGACGACATCGCCGAGCTGATCCTGCCGCACACGACCTCGCCGGGCGCGCGCGACGTCGGCGTGCCGGCGTTCATCGACGTGATCCTGAAGGAAGCGTATCCGGTGGAGGATCAGCAGCGCTTCGTCCGCGGTCTGCAGGAGTTCGAGGCGCTCGCACGGCGCGCGCACGGCAAGCCGTTCCTGCAGCTCCCGCAGGCCCAGCGCCTGGGATTCCTGCAGCAGGTCCACGACGAAGCCGCGATTGCCGAGCGCAAAGGCGCGGAGGAGCAGGAGGTCCCGCCGGCCGACCGCAAGCGACCGTTCGTGCTGATGGTGAAGGAGCTGACCTTGCTGGGATTCTTCAGCTCGCAGGCTGGAGCGACGCAGGTGCTGCAGTACGTGGCCGTGCCCGGTGGTTTCCAGGCATGCATCCCGGTGGCGCAGGCGGGGAACGGCAAGACCTGGGCGACGGAGACCAGCCTCAGGTTTTGAAGTCACAGAGACTCAGGTAGTCCCTGTGGGTCAGGCTTCAGCCTGACTCTTCTGCTTTTTTCTCCTCACTATTCCCGCCTCGTTCGTCGTCTCGTAAATCGCCAGCATCAGCAGCGCCACACCGAGCGGCACCAGCTCGTACACCGCGCGATACGCGAGCACCGCGCCGACCAGTTTCCCCGGCGGCACGTGCGGCAGCATCAGGAACAGCGCGGCTTCCAGCACGCCCAACCCTGCCGGCACGTTGCTGAGCTGTCCGGCGACGAACGCGATGCAGTAGATCGCGACGAACGCCGGCCAGCTCAGGCCCAGCTCGGGCGGCATGAACAGGAACAGGATCGTCGTCATCAGCGAGATCTGCGCCAGGCCGAAGCCGATCTGGAGCAGCGCGTCGCGCAGCGCGGGCAGGCGGATCGACTGGCCGCCGATCGTGATCGGCTCCTTGCGCGAAGCGACGAACGCCAGCCAGCCGACGTCCTTCACCAGCCCGAGCACAGCGAACGCCGTGACCACTGCGATCGGCATCTTGAACGCGCGGCTTGCTTCCTCGAGGTGCAGCAGCAGCGACACGTCGATGAGCCAGCCGACGCCGAAGACGTACGGCATCGCCACCAGCAGGATCACGGCACCGATCTGGCGGATCGTCAGCCCTTCCGGCGCGTACATCCGATAGCGCAGCGCGCCGCCGCTGACCATCGCGACGCCGATCGCGCGGCCGAGCGGATTCGCGATCACGGCCGTGCGGAATGCCTGCCGCCGCAGCGAGCGGCCGCTGGCAATCTTCACGCCGATGCCTTCGTAGATGCCGATCAGGATGTAGACGCCGGCCGCGCACAGCAGCGCTGCCACGATGGTGGACGCCGGCACGGCGCTCAGGTCCTGCGCGACCTCGTGAAAGTCGATCGCCTCGATGCGCTCGACCACCACCCAGGCCGCCACGCCGGCGATCGACAGCCAGACCAGCGGCAGAAATCGTTTGAGGCGTTTCGGCATTATTATCCTGTCATGAGCCTGTTCGCAGACCTGGTCGCAGCGTCGCAGCGTGTCGGTGCAACGAGCGCGCGGCTCGCGAAGATCCGCGAGCTCGCGGCCTGCCTGCGCGCCGTCGAGCCTAACGAGATCGACATCGCCGTGCACTATCTGTCCGGCGAAGTCCCTCAGGGGCGCTTTGGCATCGGTTACACGGTGTTGCGTAACGCCAGTGAAACATGCGCCGCGGCCGCGGCGTCCACACTGACGATCGGCGAAGTCGACCGCAGTCTCGCGGACATTGCCGCGATCCGGGGAGCCGGTTCGGCTGCCAGCCGTACGCTGGCCCTGCAAGCGCTGTTCGCGCGCGCAACGCAGGACGAGCGGGAGTTCCTGATCCGCCTGCTGGTCGGCGAGCTGAGGCAGGGCGCGCTCGAAGGTGTCATGGTCGATGCGATTGCCGCCGCGTCCGACGTACCGGTCGAGCAGATCCGGCGTGGCGCGATGTATGCGAAGAATCTAGGTGCCGTCGCGCATGCTGCGTTGAGCGGCGGAGCTGCAGCGCTCGCACAGTTTCAGCTCGAACCGCTGTCGCCGATCGCGCCGATGCTGGCGCAGACCGCGGCGGACGTCGGCGAGGCGCTCGAGCAGCTCGGCGGCGAAGTCGCATTCGAGTGGAAGATGGACGGCGCGCGCATCCAGTTGCACAAGTCCGGCGACTCGGTGCGCATCTACACGCGCAGCTCGAACGAGGTGACCGCCGCGGTGCCGGAAATAGTCGAGACGGCGCAAGGCTGGCCGGCGCGCGAGATGATCATCGACGGCGAAGCGATCGCGTTCGCCGCGAGCGGCCGGCCGCATCCGTTCCAGGTCACCATGCGCCGCTTCGGCCGCAAGCTGGATGTGGCGAAGCTGCGCAGCGAGCTGCCCATGCAGGCGTTCTTCTTCGACTGCCTGCATTTCGAAGGCGAGAGCCTCACCGGCCGTCCGGCGCGCGAGCGCTTCGCGGCGCTGGAGCGTGCGGTGCCGGCGGCGCTGATCATCCCGCGCCTCATCACCGCTTCAGCGGGCGAGGCGCAGCAGTTCTACGACGCAGCGATCGAGGCGGGTCACGAAGGTCTGATGGCCAAGTCGCTCGATGCGCCGTACGAAGCCGGCAATCGCGGCGCCAGCTGGCTCAAGATCAAGCGCTCGCACACGCTCGACCTGGTGGTGCTCGCCGCGGAGTGGGGCCACGGACGGCGCACCGGCAAGCTCTCCAACCTGCACCTCGGCGCGCTCGATCCTGCGACGGGCGAGTACGTGATGCTCGGCAAGACCTTCAAAGGACTCACCGACGCGCTGCTCGAATGGCAGACGAAAGAGCTGCAGGCACGCGAGATCCGCAACGACGGCTGGACCGTCTACGTGCGGCCGGAGCTGGTGGTGGAGATCGCGTTCAGCGATCTGCAGGCGAGCTCGCGCTATCCGGGCGGACTCGCGCTGCGTCTCGCGCGGGTCAAGCGCTATCGAGCGGACAAGCGAGTGGCAGAGGCGGATACGATGGAGACGGTGTGGAAGATATTCGAGGGGCAGAACAGGTGACACAGGTGACACAGGTCATTCTTGCCTGTGTCACCTATGTCACTTGTGTCACCTGTGTCACTTCCTTCCTCACTTCGCTCCGCATCGGCTGCAGCTTCCAGTACGTCAACGACCGCCACAGCCATTCGGCGGGCCCGAAGCGGAAGCGGCGCAGCCACAGCGGGCTCCAGATGAGCTGCACGACCCAGATCGCGGCCACGACGTAGTACAGCTCGTGGCGCGCGAGCTGGCCGTACCACGCGAGCCCGACGCCGGTGAACACGAACATGCAGATCGCGCTCTGCGCGAGATAGTTGGTCAGCGCCATCTGGCCGGTGGCTGCGAGCGTGCGCATCGCGCCGGACACTGCCGGCATCCGATACAGCAAGCCGATCATGCCGACGTGGCCAAGCGTCGTCGGAATGCGGCCGAGGTCGTACGTGAGATAGGAGGCGACCAGCGACCCGACCGAGAATTGCGCGCGTATCAGGCTCGTGGTCTCGAACAGGTTGACCGTCAGCCCGAGCGCATAGCCGGCCAGCGCCATGCTCGCGTACACACGCGGCGATGCCGCGCCAGTGAGCACGCCGTATTTCAGCAGCGCCATTCCCAGCAGCATCATGCCGAGGCATTCGAGCAGGGTGTGACGGAAGAAGAACGCCGTCTCGAAGTGCCAGCTCTCCGGCGCAACCAGGCCCAGCGCGCTGCGGTAACTCTTGCGCATGCGGCTCACCATCTTTTCCAGCTCGTCGCGCGCGGGCTTGAACTCCTCGTTGGTCGAGGTGAAGGTGTCGATCGCCTGATCCTGTTCGTCCGTCAGCGCCTTGCCGGAGGCTCGCGCTGCCTGCGCCGCAGCCGCGGCTGCGCTCGCTTCGTGATAACCGTACCACTCGCTGACCGTCACTGCGGTCTGCAGCACCATGATGACTGCAGCCGCGATGACCAGCTTGCGCGGTGCGACGTTGCGGAACACGAACAGCAGCAGCCCTACGATGCCGTAGGAGTACAGGATGTCGCCCGGCCAGAGCAGCACGTAAGCGTTCACCAAACCGAAGACGATCAGCCACATCGTGCGGCGGAAGTACAGGTCCGCGGGCAGCAACCCCGGATTGCGCTCCATGTGACGCTGCAGGAACAACAGCGCGCCGGCGCCGAACAGCAGCGTGAAGAGCCCGCGCATCGTGCCTTCGAACAGCAGCGCGGCGATGCGCCACACTGCGAGATCGGCGCCCTCGCTGCCGCCCCAGTTGGTCGGATCGTCGTAAGCCAGCGGCAGGCCGAAGCCGGTGACGTTCATGAGCAGGATGCCGAGCACGGCGATGCCGCGAGTGGCATCGAGCATGCCGATGCGTTCTTTGTGCTCGGTCGGAACCAGAGGGGTGCTCATGCGGGCCGCCTTGCGGGCTGGGTTGCGTCACTGTGTCAGGCGCAAGGGTTGCTCACAAGTAGGGTGGACTTTGGTGCAGGCGGACGGCGGTTCGGCGCGGAACCGCGTTCGTTCAACGCGTAACTTTGACCCGTCGTCGCTGCTCCGCTTCACTGCCGGCAATTCGAACTTCGGAGACGGCCATGAACGTCGTTACGCTGATTCGCTCCGCGCTGCTCGCGAGTCTCGCCGTTGTGGCGGCAACGGGCGGCGCCGCGCGCGCCGCCGATACTTTCCAGTTTGCGGACATCGCCGGCTGGTGGTCGGCCGAGCCGCAGTACGGTGGCGAGTCCTCGCGCGTCGTGCTGCACTTTCTGGAGGAGAACGGCAAGCAAGCGGTCCGCCTCTCGCTGCTCGGCATCGGCGGCTACGACGTGCCGATCGGCATCGTGACGATCGACGGCATGACGCTCGACATGAAGCCCTTCGCGTTCCCGCTGCGCTTCGACCGCGAATCCGCCACGTTGCGCGGCTATCTCGCCGAAGAGGCGGTGCCGGTCTACAAGATTCCGGTCGAGTTCCGCCGCATCGAGCCGCTCGCCAGGCCGGCGCCGCCGACCTGGAATTTCCCGCGGCCGAAGGTGCGCTGGACTTTCGACACCGGCGCCGCCGTCTGGGCCGGCATCGAGCGCGATGCTGCCAGCGGCTTGCTGTTCGTCGGCAACGACGCAGGCACGCTGTACGCGCTCGATGCACAAGGCGCGCAGCGCTGGAAGTTCGCGACCGGCAAGCCGGTCAAAGCGCGGCCGGCCGTCGTCGGCGACGCGCTCTACCTGGCGTCGGACAGCGGTTTTCTCTACAAGCTCGACAAGCGCACCGGCGCGGAGCGCTGGCGCGCACGGATCGATCGCGGCAGTCCCGAGCGCATTCCCACGAGCCAGGAAGGATCGCGCTGGGATCGCTACGGCTCCAGCATCGTCGCCGACGACAAGCGCGTCTACGTCGGCAGCCGCGACAGCACGCTCTACGCGCTCGATCCCGCCAGCGGCAAGGAGCAGTGGCGGGTCGAAACCAAGGACATGCTGACGGCGACCCCCGCGCTGTATCGCGATCTCGTGCTGTTCGCGGACTACAAGGGCCTGGTACAAGCGGTCGGCGCGAGCGATGGAAAAGTACGCTGGACTTACGACGCGAAGCTGCCGGTCGCGGGCGATCTCGTGATCGACGACGGCCGCGTATTCGTGGGCAGCCGCAGCTACGACCTGATCGCGCTCGAGGCCGCGAGCGGCAAGGAGCTGTGGAAGCACTACTACTGGTTCTCGTGGATCGAATCGCCGCCGGTGGTGCGCGATGGCATCGTCTATACCGGCTCGTCAGACGGCGTCGGCGTATTCGCAATCGATGCACGCGACGGCAAGCTGCGCTGGAAAGCGCCGGTGCCAGGCTGGGCCTGGCCGCGCACGGCAGTGAGCAAGCAACTGGTCGTGGCGGCAACGGTGGGGCAGGGCGCGTATCCCGGCATGCGGGCCGGCTCGCTCGTCGCGATCGATCGTGCAACCGGAGCCATCCGCTGGATGTACCTCGATCCGCCGGGCGAGCAGACGCTGGCGAAGAAAGCGGAGTGGGGTTTCGGCGCCGCGCCTGCGCTGGCCGACGGGGTCGTCTATGCAGCGGACCTGCAGGGCCGCGTGCATGCGATCGAATGCGATGCACACGCTTGCAGCGGCTGAATCCGGCACAATGCCCCGGTCCGCCGTTGGGCAAGTCATCGGGGCAGCTGCACAGTGGGTCTGCAAGTCTCGGCCGCGCTCGTCATCTTCGTCGTCACCATCGCCGTCAGCCTCATCGGGCTGTTCGGTGCGCCGAAACTGATCGAGCGCAGCCTGTTCCGTCCCTACTGGTTCCTGCGCCGCAAGCAGTACGACACGCTCATCACCAGCGGCCTGGTGCATGCAGATCTCATGCACCTGCTGTTCAACATGATGACGTTCTACTTCTTCGGGTTTGCGCTGGAGCGCACCATCGGCACCGTGCCGTTCCTGGTGCTGTACCTCGCCGGCCTGGTGATCAGTCACGCCGGCACCTACTACAAGCAGCGGCGCAACCCGGAATATGCGTGCCTCGGCGCGTCGGGCGCGATCTCGGCGGTGCTGTTCGCGGCGATCGTATATGCGCCGGACCAGTCGATCATGATCCTGCCGATCCCGATTCCGATCCCGGCGCCGCTGTTCGCGGTGCTCTATCTCGCCTACACGTATTACGCCGCGAAACATCCGCACGGGCGCATCAATCACGACGCGCACCTCGGCGGCGCCATCACCGGTCTCGTGTTCGTCGCGTTGACCGAGCCGCGCGCGTACAGCTACCTGCTGCAATCCATCTTCTAGGCCCGGAAAAAAGCGAAGCCCCGTCGCAGAAGGCGGGGCTTCGTGCCGCGTGCCGTACATGAAGTAACGGCAGGTGGCGTGCGGAAGAGCTTGGTTTTCGCCGTCGCGAATCGTCGGTTCGACACCTGGGATTCGCTCGGGCAGATAACTTCGCAGCTTCCGCAAACGTGACGCATGGGCGGCCGCTCAGGTTCCGAGCAGGCGCGCGTGCCGCGCGGCCCGATACGTGCTCGTTCACACAAGCACTGGTTGAGCACGAGTGCTGCCAGAGCGTTGCTTTCGCGCATCAAACGCGGCTATTGACTCGTCTACCTGGCCTCACCGTCTTGCTTCTTTACAATACCGAGTGCTAGCGTCAGCGCCCTCTCGTGGAGGTCTTTATGGATATAAGAACGTTTCGTGCCCTGGCCGGTAAGAACCGTTACGCGCTGTTCGCTTCAGCGTGTCTCATCCCCGCCACATGTATACAGCCGGCGTTCGCCGCCGAGCAGCCGGAAGAGGTGATCGTCACCGGCTCGCGCATCCGGCAGAGCCCCGTCGAACAGACTGCTCCGGTGCAGACGACGACGTCCGCCGACATCGATCGCAGCGGCGAGATCTCGATTGCCGATTACCTGCAGCGCATGCCGATCTCCGGCTCCGCGATCAACCGCTCGAACAACGCGAGCGGCAACCTCGGCTTTCCGCCGGACGGCGGCGGCATCGGCGCCGGCGCCAGCGAGATCGATCTGCGTTACCTGACCTCGAAGCGCGTCCTGGTGCTCGTCGACGGCAAGCGCTGGGTGCGCGGCTCGTCTGCGAGCGGCGTCTCCGGCGCAGTCGATCTCAACACGATTCCCACAGCTGCGATCGAGCGCATCGAAGTGCTGCAGGACGGCGCGTCGCCGATCTACGGCTCGGACGCGATCGCCGGCGTGGTCAACGTCATCACCAAGTCCGACGCGCAGGGCTTCGAGTTCGAGACCAACCAGGCTGCGTACGACGAAGGCGACGGCTATACGCAGGACTACAACCTGTCGTGGGGTGCGAAGGGCGACAAGACGCGCACGTTCCTGAGCGTCGGCTATTCGCGCCAGGACCCGGTGTTCGCGGGCGACCGCGACCTGTCGAAGTGCGTCGTCTTCGGCGCCACCCCGTGCAACTTCGGCGGCAGCGGCGGCATCCCGCAGGGCCAGTCCGTGTTCCTCGATCCGCGCGGCGACGGTCCGGATCCCGGCACCGACCCGGATGTGATCCAGATCGTGCTGAACACCGGTGCGAGCGGCGCGAACTACAACCCGAACAATCCGGCGAGCGGCGACTGGCACGCGTTCACCAACGCCGACCGGTTCAACTTCCGCCCTTACAACTACCTTTCCACGCCGAGCCGCCGCGTCAACGTGTTCGGCAAGTCCGCCTATGACATCGCCGACAACGTCGAGCTGACCTTCACGGCGTCGTTCACCAACCGTCGCTCGCACAACCAGGCAGCGCCGAACCCGCTGTTCATGGGCTCGGACGCCGGCGCCGGCTTCTATCTCGACAACGTGTTCATCCCGGCCGATCAGCCGTTCAATCCGTTCGGCATCGACCTCGGACCGGGGTTCGGTCCCAACGGCAGCAACAACCTGATCACGATTGCGCGCCGGCCGGTCGAGGCCGGGCCGCGCATCTTCGATCAGAACGTGGACAGCTGGATGCTGTCGGGCGGCCTGAACGGCAACTTCGAGCTCGGCGGCCGCACTCACTACTGGGACGTGAGCCTGAACTGGGGCCGCAACGACGCTTCGCAGACCGGTCACAACATCTTCAACGCGCGCAAGCTGGCGCTCGCGCTCGGGCCCGAGGACCAGTGCCTGGCGGTGCCGGGCTGCGTGCCGTTCAACATCTTCGGCGGCGTCGGCACCATCACGCCTGACATGCTCGAGTGGGCGACGTTCACGCAGAACGATCACAGCGACCAGGAGCTCAACGACGTCGCACTCAACCTCTCCGGCGAGCTGTTCGATCTGCCGAGCGGTGCGTTCGCGTACGCGCTCGGCTTCGAGAACCGCAAGGAGCGCGGCACGTTCACGCCGGACTCGATCGCGCAGGCAGGCGAGACGGCGGACGTGCCGGCTTCGCCGACCGCGGGCGAGGTCAAGGTGAACGAAGCGTATCTGGAGCTGCGTGCGCCGATCCTGGCGGACATTCCCGCGATCCAGCGCCTGGAGCTTTCCGCGGCGGTGCGCTCGTCCGACTACGACACCTTCGGCCGCGACGAGGTCTACAAGGCCGGCCTGTACTGGCGCGTGTTCAACGACCTGTCGTTCCGGGCGAACTGGGCGGAAGGCTTCCGCGCGCCGAACATCGGCGAGCTGTTCAACACGGGCGCGCGCTTCGACAGTGCGATCGACGATCCGTGCGACCGCTACCTGACGCTGAATCCAGGCGCCACCGCGGCCTGTCAGGCGCTCGGCGTGCCGGGCACCTTCAGCCAGCTCAATCCGCAGATCAGCGTGCAGACGGGCGGCAACAGGGATCTCACGCCGGAGACGTCCGAAACGTACACGATCGGGCTCGGCTACAGCCCCTCGTGGGCCGAGAACGCCTCGTGGATCGAGTCGCTCACGTTCGACCTGAACTACTACAACATCAAGCTCGACAATGCGATCCAGGCGCTCGACGCGCAGGTCCAGCTCGACAGCTGCGTGGCGACGCTGTCGCCGCTGTTCTGCAACGGCATCGTGCGCGCCGGCGGCGGCGCGATCGTCGCGTTCGCCAACCAGCTGACGAACATCGGCCGCGTCGAGACCGACGGCTTCGACTGGACGGTCACGCTGTCGACGCCGGAGTTCAGCTTCGGCGGGCTGCGCTTCACCTGGGCCAACACCTACCTCGCGGGCTACAAGGAGTTCACGCTTGGCGAGAACGGCCTGGTCGGGCGCGAGCTGGCGGGTATCGAGCTCGGCTCGCCGACGCGCGGCTACGTGCGCTACAAGTCGACGCTGGCGACCGACTGGCAGGTTCGCGACTTCGTCACGTCGCTGACGGTTCGGTACCTGAGCGCCATCGACGGTGCCTGCACGGCGAACGCACGCGCGCAGAACCTGTGCAGCGATCCGGCACGCAATATCGACGAGCTGGACGCGAGGGTGTATGCGGACCTGCAGGTCGCGTGGACGCCGTCGATGTGGGACCAGCAGGTGCAGTTCGCGCTCGGCATCAACAACATCCTCGACAAGGATCCGCCGCCGTGCCGCGCGTGCGACGCGAGCAACTACGACGGAACGCTGTATCCGGTGCCGGGCCGCTATATCCACGCCCGCGCCGCAGTGAAGTTCTGAATGGACGAATCGAAGGCAAGCGGATGAGCCATGAAAGGGGCGCGCCTGAGCGCCCCTTTCGCTTTCCTGCGCCCTGGCCGGCGCACGCACGCATGAGTTCGTAGGACAGTCACATGGGGGAGACCAGGACATGAGAAGCAAGACATTGACCGGGAGCGTAGCGGTCGCGTTGGGATTGGCCGCACCGGCGCTCGGATTCGCAGCAGCGCCCGGCGACGAAAGCATCATCGAGCAGATCATCGTCACCGCGCAGAAGCGCGCAGTCGCGTTGCAGGACGTGCCGTTCTCGGTGGCCGCGCCGACCGGCGACCAGATCCGCAATGCCGGCGCGAGCAGCCTGCCGGAGCTCGGCCGCATGGTGCCGGGCCTCGCGATCGCCGATCTCGGCCCGGGCCAGAGCCAGGTCGCATTGCGCGGCATCAGCGCGGGCCAGGTCGTGCGCGACCAGCCTGGCGTGAAGGCGCAGGTCGGCGTGTACCTCGACGAGTCGCCGATCTCGGTGGCGCTGTTCACGCCGGACCTCGACCTGTTCGATCTCGACCGCTTCGAAGTGCTGCGCGGGCCGCAAGGCACGCTGTTCGGCTCAGGCTCGATCTCCGGCGTGTTGCGCTACATCACTGCGCAGCCGGAGCTGAATCAATTCGGCGGCACCGTGGAAGTGCAGGCGCTGCAGCCCACCGACGGCGACTTCGGCGGCTCGCTCAAAGGCATGCTGAACGTGCCGGTCGGCGACACGACTGCGATGCGCCTCGTCGGCTATCACAACGAGCTGCCCGGCTTCATCGACTCCGTGTATCCGGGCCGGCCCAAGCGCGAGGACGTCAACAGCGGCACCAAGAGCGGCGCGCGTCTCGCGTGGCTGATCCAGCCGACCGAGAATTTCTCGGTGACGCCGCGCATCGTGTACCAGAAGCTCGAGACCGACGGCTATCCGCGCATCGACGTGTGGAACATCCTCGGCAATCCGTTCACGACGACGCAGCCGCCGGTGAATCCCGGCAAGCGCGGCCAGGTCACGCAGATTCCGGAAGGCCTGACCGACGAGTTCCGGCTCGGCGATCTGAAGATCGAAGCGAACGTCGGCCCGGTGACGCTGACCTCGATCACCTCGCGCACCAATCGCGACGTGCTGGTGCTGCGCGACGCGAGCCAGCTGACCGGCAGCGTCACTGTCGACGTGGGTGGCACGCCCGCGCAGGCGCGCTTCAATTCGCCGCTGTACGACCGTACGCAACTGGAAGCGACTTCGCAGGAGTTCCGCGTTGCCTCGAACGGCAACGATACCTTCCAGTGGCTGGTCGGCACGTTCTTCGAGGACGTGGATCGCAAGTACGGCCAGACACTGCCTACGCCAGGCTATGACGCGTTCTCGATCACCTCCGCATTCGAAAGCGACAGCTCGCTGACCGGCGCCCCGCCGGACACGCCGTTCTACTCGCGGCTGCAGTACAACCTGCAGCAGTTCGCGCTGTTCGGAGAGGGCACCTGGCACTTCGCGGATCAGTGGGCCGCGACACTCGGCGCGCGCTACTACGATTACGACGAAGATCGCGTGCTGACTTTCGGCGGCGTCTTCTCGGCCGCGCTGGGCAACCTCGCCGGCGTGACCCGGGTGCCGGGCCAGGTCAGCTCGGACGGCTTCTCGCCGCGCGCCATCCTGTCGTACGAAGTGAACGACGACGTGACGATCAACGCGCAGCTCGCGCGCGGCTTCCGCCTCGGCGGCATCAACGATCCGCTCAACGTGCCGCTGTGCGGCGCCGATCTGCCGTTGTTCAACAGCATCTTCAGCACGAACTTCAAGGACGAGAGCGCGTGGAACTACGAGATCGGCGCGAAGACCGAGCTCGCCGGCGGCCGCGTCACGTTCAACTCCGCGGTGTTCTATTCGGACATCGACGATCTGCAGGCCAACGTCGACTCCGGCAACTGCTCCTCGCGCATCGTCGTGAACGTGCCGAAGGCGCATACGCTCGGTGTGGAGGCGGAGCTGTTCGCGCGGCCGAGCCCGAACTGGGACTTCGGCATCGGCGCAACGTGGGTCGAGGCGGAGGTGGACAGCAACGTGACCGGCATCGGCACGACGCCGCTGGCCGGCATGCGCAAGGGCAATCGCATGCCGACGTCTCCCGAGCTGCAGGCGACCGCCAGCATCTCCTATCAGCAGCCGGTGTTCAGCACGCTGGAAGGGTTCGGCGTGTTCTCGGTTCAGTACGTGGGCTCGTCATTCTCGCAGCTCGCCGATCAGGAGGCAGGCTTCGGCTGCGTCGGCTGCGCAGGCTCGCCGCGCCTCATCACGATCGGCAATCCCACCATCACGAGCATTCGCTACGACAACGAGATGCCGTCGTACAGCATCGGCAATCTGCGGGTGGGCGTGCGCTCCGACGTGTGGGAAGCGGCGCTGTTCATCAACAACCTGTGGGACGAGCGGGCCTTCCTCGCGCTCGACCGCGAGCGCGGCACCAGCGCGCGCGTCGGCTATCTCACGAATCAGCCGCGCACGTTCGGCGTGTCGTTGCGGATGAACTTCTGATGCACGCCCCGCGCCGCGGCGCCGTGTAAGACCTTCTGGAAGAATCGCCCTCCCCCCACGCGGGGGAGGGCGAGTATCATTCGCGCCTTTCGTGCACTTCATTCCGACGAGGTCCGAACATGGCGCACATCCGCCCGCGTTTTGCGTACTCCCTGGCAATTCTCGCCGCTGTCGTTGCGCTCGCCGGCTGCAGCAAGTCGCCGTCGCCCGAGCACAAGAGCGAGGCGCCCAAGCCCGCCGTCAACGTCGAGTGGACCAAGTACGTCGACGAGTTCATCGAGGCGTATTTTGTCGCGCAGCCGCCGTTTGCGGTGCAGAGCGGCCGCCACGAGTTCGACGGGCAGCTGCCGGACTGGACTGCCGAAGGCATCCAGAAGGAGATCACGCGTCTCGAGCAGGCACGGCAGCGCGCAGTCGGCTTCCAGGACGACTCGCTGTCGCCGGAAGAGCGCTTCCAGCGGGACTACGTGATCGCCCGCATCGACGGCGACCTGTTCTGGCTGCGCGATGCGCGTGCGCCGTTCACCAACCCGAGCTGGTATTTCAACGTCGGTATCGATCCGAGCACGTACGTCACCGTGCCGTACGCGCCGGCCGATCAGCGGCTGCGCGCGTTCATCAAGTACGCGCAGCAGATTCCCGGCGCGGTCGCGCAGATCAAGAAGAACCTGCAGATGCCGCTGCCCAAGACCTTCCTCGACTTCGGCAGCAAGAGCTTCGGCGGCTTCGTCGACTTCTATCGCAAGGACGTGCCGCAGGCATTCGCCGAAGTGCAGGACGCGGAGTTGAAGAAGCAACTGGCGGAGGTGAGCGAGCCGGCCGCGAAGGCCATGCAGGAGTTCAGCAAGTGGCTGGCGGCGCAGAAACCCGGCAAGAGCGACGGTTACGTGCTCGGGCCGGAGCGCTTCGCCGCGATGGTGCGCATGACGGAGAACGTCACCACGCCGCTCGACAAGCTGGAGGAGATCGGCCGCGCCGACCTGGAGCGCAACCTCGCCGCGCTGGATGAGGCCTGCAAGAAATACTCGCCGGACACCAGCATCGATGCGTGCATCGCCAAGATGAATGCGGACAAGCCGGCCGGCGGCCCGGTCGAAGGCGCGCGCGAGCAGCTGTCGCAGCTGCGGCAATTCATCGTCGATCACGACGTCGTGACGATTCCCGGGACGGAAGAGGCCAAGGTGATGGAGGCGCCGGCGTACCGGGCGCAGAACTTCGCGTACATCAACATTCCCGGGCCGTACGAGAAGAACCTGCCTTCGGTGTACTACATCGCGCCACCCGATCCGTCCTGGACGAAGGCCGAGCAGGAAGCGTACGTCCCCGGCAAGGCGGATCTGCTGTTCACGTCCGTGCACGAGGTGTGGCCGGGCCACTTCCTGCAGTTCCTGCATTCCAACCGCGCGCCGTGGCGCTTCGGCCAGTTGTTCGTCGGCTACGCGTACGCCGAGGGTTGGGCGCACTACGCGGAGGAGCTGATGGTCGAGAAGGGTCTCGCGAACGACGCGCCCGAGCTGCACATCGGCCAGCTGCTGAACGCCCTGCTGCGTAACGTACGATACATGTGCGCGATCGGTCTGCACACCAAGGGCATGACGGTCGAGCAGTGCGAGCAGATGTTCAAGGAGAAGGGCCACCAGGACGCCGGCAACGCGCGGCAGCAAGCCGCACGCGGCACGTACGATCCCGCGTACCTGAACTACACGATGGGCAAGCTGATGATCCGCAAGCTGCGCTCCGACTGGGCGGCGACGCGCGGCGGCGAGCAGTCGTGGAAGCAGTTCAACGACGAGTTCCTGTCGTACGGCGGTCCGCCGATCCCGCTGGTGCGCGCGCAGATGCTCAAAGGACCGGCCGGCGAGCTGTTCTGAAGCAGGTCATCGTCGTCAACGAGGCGCTGAAGTTGCCGCGAGGCAAGCTCGCGGCGCAGGTCGCGCATGCGTCGGTCGCAGCGATGCTGGAAGCGCCGGCAGCTATCCGGCGCGCGTGGCTCACGGATGGCATGCCGAAGGTCGTGCTGCGTTGTGAATCGGAAGAGAGCCTGCTCGTTCTCGAAGCAGCTGCCGAGCGCGCTGCAGCTGGTGCGCTGACGCGTCTCAGTTGTGCTTCACGAGTCCGGCTGCCTTCGTGCCGGTGAGCTCGTGGTACAGCGTCTCGATGAACGCGTCGCTCGAGATGAACGGCCCGGAGAACTTCTGCCAGGGCTCGAGCACTTTCTCCTGCTTCAGCTGCTCCAGCGTCTTGCCGCCCTTCAGCGCCTTCTCCACGGCCGCGCGCGTCTCCTTGAGCATCTTTACGAAGCTGCGCACGTCGTCGAGCGTGCTGAGCGCGCCGTGGCCGGGAATGACCTTCACGTCCGCCGGCAGCTGCGTCATCGCGCTTTCCAGCGCGTCGATCATGCCCCGGGTGCTGCCGCCGCCGTTGATGTCGACGAACGGGAAGCCGTAGCGCACGAAGTCATCGCCGAAGTGCACGACGTTCGACTGCGGAAAGAACACGATGCTGTCGCCGTCGGTGTGGCCGTGCGGCGCGTGCAGGGCGCGAATGTCTTCGCCGTTCACGTGCAACGTGACGTCGTGCGCGAATGTGATCACGGGCAGCGCTTCCTGCGGGCTCGCAGGTTGCTCCACTTTCACCGAGCCGCCGTTGCCGATGACGTTGCCGGACGCGAGGCGCTTGCGGACGTTGTCGTGCGCGATGATCGTCGCTTCGCGGAATTGCGCGTTGCCGCCGGTGTGATCGAAGTGGTAGTGCGTGTTGATGATGAACCGCAGCGGCTGGTCCGTGACGCCCTTGAGTGACGCGCGGATCTTGTCGGCGAGCGGCGCGAACTGATCGTCGACGATCGCGATGCCGTCCGCGCCGACCGACGCGGCGATGTTGCCGCCCGCGCCTTCCAGCAGGTAGACGTTGCCGCTGACCTTGGTGACCTTGATCTCGACTTTGCTGAAGTCCTCCTGCTGGGCGCTGGCGATGCCGGCGCTTGCCGCCAGCGCGCCGATCAGCAATGAGCGGACGACGGTGTTCATGTCGGCTCCCTTGGTATTCGATGTTTGTCGGGAGCGCGGATTCTAGCCGACGGCGCCGCCCGCCGGTGGCGCGCTACGCCCAGCTGCTGCGCTTGGGCCGCGACTTGATCCACGCGCCCAGCAGCAGGCCGAGCAATACCAGGCCGCCGCCCGCCAGCAGCCAGCGCAGCATGACGTTGCGCTCCAGCTGGCGGACCTGGTCGGTGAGCTGCGTGACCTGGGTCTGCAGCTCCTGGTTGCTCGCCTTGAGCTGCCGGTTCTCTTCGTAGTTGGCGATCGACGTCGCCGAGATGCGCCGCACCTCGGCCAGCTCGGCCTGGAGCTTTTCCGTCTGCTTGCTGAGGTCGCTCGCGCGGGTGTCGCTTTGTGCGCGCGCTCCGCGGGTCTCCTGGTAGGAATCGCGCAGGGTCTTCAACTGCGATTCGAGCGACTCGACGCGGCGGGTCGCAGCGGCGAGCTGACTGCGCGCGATGGGCTGATCGGTCAGGTATTGCGTCTGGATCCAGCCTTCGGTGCCGGTCTGCGTGCGCACCTGCGTAAAGCCGGCGGCCGCATCCTCGCCGAGCACTTCGAGCGCGGTCCCGCTCGGCAAGCCGGCATGCAGGATCTTGTGGGAGTTCGACGGTCCGCGGCGCAGCGGCACGGTGAACTGGTCCGAGATGTACAGCGTGGCAGCGGGTGCGGGGACACTGACGAAGGAGCAGACGGCCAGCAGCAGCCCCAGCACGAGTTTTCGCATCGAACGATTCCTGATCGCGGACCTTGGCAATTGGCTCGCGACTATAGCGAAAACCGGATCCCGAAAAGAGTGAAGCCCCGTCCTTGCGGACGAGGCTTCGGCGGAAGTCCTCGGTTTTCAGCTCAACACGGCTCGATTTGAAATTGCTTTCGCCTCGTGCCGCATCGCCCAAAACATTGAGTCCTTCCGCTCACGAAACGCATGGCCGGGCCCCACGGTTCCTGCCGCCAGCTGCGCGCTGCCGGTCGATGCACCACACCGTGTGCGCGGAAGCCTCAGTTGTTTTTAGCGCCGGTACTGGCGGCAGTGGCGACCGGCGCCGGCTTGCCCACTTCCTCGTCGAGCCAGCGGAAGCGCACGAAGCCGATGCCCATCTCCTCGAACGTCTGGTCGCCCCACTTCACGGACTTGGTGGGATCGGGGTTGCCGGGATTCTGCGGCGAGTTGTCCCAGTTGAAATTCCACACGAGCTTGGAGCCCGCCGGAATCTTCTTCGGCTCCTGGTACTCGTACACCGTCTGCCAGTTGAAGTCGTATTTCGGCACGTTCAGCAGGATCTCCTGCTTGCCGTCCGGATAGACGACGCTCATGGTCGCGGACTTGCCGCGCAGGTGCGAGTGCGGCATGAAGTTGTAGATCAGCATGTCGCGCGTGATGTCGCGCGTCACGGTCGTGCCGTATTCCTTCGCGCCCGGCGGAATCTGGAAGCGGAAGTCGGTGAGCGCCGTGAGATGCAGCGGGTACTTCGGCGGGTCGCTGGCCTCGCGGAAGTAGAAGCCGACCTTGCTGTGATCGGTGACTGCCTGGCCGTTCGGCGTGTAGTGCATCTGGAAGACGAAGTCGCCGTCCTTCGGGAACAGCACGCCCGTGTCCGGCGGATACACGATCGGCGACATGCCCGGCGCGAAGCCGCCGAGGTTGCCGCCGGCGTTGGTGGTCTGCTTGCCGTTCAGGAACACCGGCTCCTGCGCGATGATGTGATGAATCGCCTGCTTCGCGCCCGGGTGGATCTCCACCGCCGTGATCCACACGTCACGGCCGAGCGGATTCTTGACGCGCGGATACTGGTATTCGATGACGCCCGTCGCCGGGATGTCGTACGCCGGCACATCGACGATCAGGTCGGGCTTGCCGTGCTTCCACTCGTTGGTGTCCGGCTTCACCTTGAGCAGCGGATCCGCGCCGCTGCCGCGCGGCGCGCCCGCTTCGATCCAGTGCACGAGCGTCTTGCGCTGGTCGTCCGTCAGTGCGCGCGTGCTCTGCCATGCGCCGTAGTGAGGATCGGCGTGCCACGGCGGCATGCGCTGCGTGCGCACGACTTCGCGGATCATCGGCGCGAAGCCCTTGACCATGTCGTAGCTCGTCATCGCCCACGGGCCGACGCCGCCGGTCTGATGGCACGCGGTGCACTTGTCGATCAGCATCGGCGCGATCTGCTCGGAATAAGAGATCCTGGCGTGCGAGGTCTTGCGGTCGCGCTCCGGGAAGTTGACCAGGCAGCCGACGCCGTCCGCTTTCGCGACCTTGACCGGCTGACCGGCGAGCGTCGCGTCGAGCGCGTCGGTGAGATAGTGCTTGCTGGCGGGCCGCTGCTTCTCGTACGACAGACGATCGTCCATCGGGCCGCGGTACACGAGCTTCCAGCCCTTCGGGTCGATCACGAACACTTCGGAGGTGCGCACGACGCCGAGCGACTCGCCGATCAGCTGCGCCTCGTCCAGCAGGATCGGGAAGTCGACGTTGAATTCCTTGGCTTCCGCGGCGACGGCGTCGCGCTTGTCCTGCAGGTTCGAGTTGAGCAGCAGGAATTCCACGCCCTGCGACTGGTATTTCTCGCGCACCTCGCGCAGTGCCGGCAGCGCCTGGCGCACGATGGGGCAGCCGTTGCCGTGGACCATCAGCACGACGGCCTTCATGTCGGAGGAGTAGTAGAGCTCGTGCGACTTGCCGTTCTGGTCGAGCAGCCGGAAGTTGTCGACGACTTCGCCGGGCTGGATCGCCCAGGCCTGGCCCACGATCGCCAACAGGGCCGGCAGCGCCGACCAACGCAGAACCGTTTTCATCTGCCACCCCTCGCGCCGCAAACAGATCCGGGAGCAGCCGGAGAATAGCCGCTCCGATGCCCTATCTACAGTGTTGTCAGCGAGAGGTTGCGTGGCGGACCGTGCACGGCCGGGCAAAGATTTGTAATGCCGGTTCCGCAGATTGGAACGGGCGCGCTCAGTACTCCACGGCTGCCCGGACCGGCGCCCGATCCCACCGAAATGGCGGATTCAAGTGGAGATCTACCAGGACGATGGACTGAGCGACCTCGTAGCCGGCGCGCTCCGCGAGCGTAGCCGCAGCTTGCAGCGTTCCGCCTGTCGCGAGCACGTCGTCGACCAGGATCAGCCGGCCCCGGCCGGGCTGCATCTCGAGCACCCCACTGCCGTATTCGAGGCCGTACTCGAGCCCGACGACCGGCGGCGGCAGCTTGCCTTTCTTGCGCACGAGCACGAATCCCTTCTCATGGCGCAGCGCCAGCGCGGCGGCGAGGATGAAGCCGCGCGATTCGACGCCGGCGACCGCATCGATCTCTACCCATTCCCTTGCATCCAGCAGGGAGCTCAACGCCTCGATGGTCTCGCCGAACGCGTCTCGCAGGAGCGGCGCGATGTCGCGAAACAGGATGCCGGGCTGCGGGAAGTCGGCGACGTTGCGGATGTAAGACTTGAGGTCGATCATTGCGGGCCAAGTATTCACCACCCCACGGCGCCCGTCACACCCGGCCACTCATGCCTACGCTTTTTCCATCCGCGTTCCGCGCGCATCCCTGGCACGGCGTCGAGCTCGGCGCCCAGGCGCCGCAAGTCGTCACCTCCTATATCGAGATCGTGCCGACCGATACGGTCAAGTACGAGCTCGACAAGGTCACCGGCCTGCTCAAGGTCGACCGGCCGCAGCGCTTCTCGAACGTCTGTCCCTCGCTGTATGGCTTCCTGCCGCGCACGCTGTGCGCCGACCGCGTCGGCGCCTATTGCAGCGAGCGTACCGGGCGTGCCGGCATCGTCGGCGACGGCGATCCGATGGACATCTGCGTGCTCACCGAGAAGTCGATCGGTCATGGCGACCTGCTGATGCAGGCGATCCCGATCGGCGGGCTGCGCATGATCGACAACAACGAAGCCGACGACAAGATCATCGCCGTGATGCGCGACGACGCGCTGTACGGGCAGCTGACCGAGATCGCGCAATGCCCGGTATCGGTGATCGAGCGCCTGCGCCACTACTTCCTGACCTACAAGCACGCACCCGGCTCACCCGAGCACAAGGTGGAGATCACGCACGTCTACGGCCGCGACGAAGCCTACGAGGCGATCCGTCGCAGCCAGGCCGACTACGTCTCCGCCTTCATGGGAGCCGGGATGCTGAGATAGCGTGCGCGCACAGCGGCTCATTTCGGTCCTGATGGCCCTGCAGCGCGGCCACCCGCTCACGGCGGGCGAGCTGGCGCAGCGCCTCGAGGTGTCGGTACGCACGATCTTTCGCGACATCGACGCGCTCTCCAGCATGGGCGTGCCGGTGTACACCGAGGCGGGGCGCGGCGGCGGCATCCGCCTGGTCGAGGGCTACAGCTCGGATCTCACCGGCCTGTCGCCGGGCGAGGCCGAGGCGCTGGCCCTGATCGCGAGCCCCGCTTCGATCGGCGGGGTGCGCGAGCTGGCAATGCCGGCGCACTCAGCACTCGACAAGCTGGCGGCAGCGGTACCTGCAATCCACCAGCTGCGTGCGCAGCACGCGCGCGGCCGGCTGTTGTTCGATACGAAGCCGTGGTTTCGCTCGCTCGACGCCTCGCCCTTCCTCGATCAGCTGCGCACGCTGATCTGGAAGGACGCGTGCATCGACATCCGCTACGAGCGCAGCAATCACGAGCATCGCGATTACCGCGTCGAGCCGCATGCGCTCGTCGTGAAGGTGGACACGTGGTACCTGATCGGGCGCGTGCAACGCGAGATGCGCGTGTTCCGCGTCTCGCGCATCCAGACGCTGGCGCCGAGCGGCACGACGTTCGCGCGCGACGCCGACTTCGACCTGCAGAAGTTCTGGAAGCGCTGGTGCGAGCGGTTCGAAACCAATCCCCCGCCGCGCAATTTCGCCGTGGAGCTGAACATCAGCGCGCGCGGCCGCCGTCGCCTGCTCGATGCGTTCGGTCAGTGGCTGCGGCCGCGGCTCGATCCGCTCGGCGAGCGCTTTCGCGGCCGCAAGCCGGTGACGCTGGAGTTCGACCGCGAGGACACCGCCCTGCGCGTGCTGTTCGAAGTCGGTGCGGAAGCCGAAGTGGTCAAGCCGCGCGCGCTGCAGCGCAAGCTCCACGCACAGGCTGCGAAGATCGTCGGCGCCGCCGCACGCAGCTGATCTGCAGATTCCCCATGTCGTCATAAGCAAAGGGTATGGTCCGCGCGGGTGTAATCCCGCCGCGATACAGATCTGTATCTGTCGCGCCTGCGCAGCCCTGGCGATACTGAGGAATGAGCGTTGCCAGCACCCACTGCGCACGGCGACAGACGTACCTGCTGATCTTCGCCGCCAGCGCGATCCTGCTGATCACCATGGGTGTGCGGCAGACGTCCGGCCTGTTCCTGATTCCCATCACACAGTCGACCGGCGTCTCGATCGTCGCGATGAGCTTCGCGCTCGCCGTCGGGCAGTTCATGTTCGGCGCGGCGCAGCCGGTGTTCGGTGCGATCGCCGACAAGTACGGTGCGGTCAAAGTGGTCATCGCCGGCGCGATCATGCTCGCGCTCGGCTCCGTGCTGACGCCGCTCGCGACTTCCGGTGCCGGACTGCTGCTCACGATGGGTGTGCTGTCTGCGGCGGGCGCAGCGGCCGGCAGTTTCTCGATCCTGATCGGCATCGCCGCGCAACGCCTGCCGCCCGAGAAGCGCTCGTTCGCCGCCGGGCTCATCAATGCCGGCGGCTCGATCGGCCAGTCCGTGTTCGCGCCGCTCGTGCAACTCATCATCGGCGCTGCGGGCTGGGCCAGCGCGATGTTCGCAACTGCGTTCGCCGCTCTGCTCACTATTCCGCTCGTCTTGCCGCTGCGTCGCTCCGCGACACCGGCGGCCGCAGCGTCCAGCCTCGCGCCGGTGCCGCATCTGACGCTGAGTGAGCAGCTGCGCGTAGCTCTACGTGACCCCAGCTATCTGTTCCTGCACGCCGGCTTCTTCACTTGCGGCTTTCACATCGCGTTCCTGGTGACGCATCTGCCGAACGATCTGCGCTTGTGCGGACTGACGCCGGACGTCGCGGCCACCTCCCTGATGCTGATCGGCCTGTTCAACGTCGCCGGCAGCCTGGCAGCCGGCTGGCTCGGACAGCGCTACCGCATGAAGCATCTGCTCGCGCTGATCTACGCGAGCCGGGCGGTGATCGTCGCGATCTACATCTTCATGCCGAAGACGGCACTGAACGTCTACCTGTTCGCCGGTGCGCTCGGCTTCACGTGGCTCGCGACCGTGCCGCCGACTTCCGGGCTCGTCGGCAAGCTGTTCGGTACGCGCTATCTCGCGACGCTGTTCGGTCTCACGCTCCTGTCGCATCAGGTCGGCGGCTTCCTCGGCGCGTGGCTCGGCGGCATCGCGCTCGCGCAGACCGGCAACTATGAGTGGATCTGGTACGCCGACATCGCGCTGGCATTGCTGGCTGCTGTGGTGAACCTGCCGATCCATGAAGCGCGCAGCGTCGCGCAGCCCGCCGCCGCCTGATAGCGCTGCTGGCCGTTGGCCGGCGCGTATCGGCCGTTCACCGGCTTCGCCTCACCGCGGCCTGCGCGCCGTCGTAAACTCGCCGCCGCTGAATTTCTGCACATCCGTCCGAAGGAACAGTCATGACCGCAGTCGTTTCGTTGCGCAACGTCGCGAAGAGCTATCTGCGCGGCAAGCAGCAGGTCGAAGTCCTGCACGGCGTGAATCTCGAAATCGCTGCCGGCGAATTCCTGGCGCTGATGGGTCCTTCGGGCTCGGGCAAGACCACGCTGCTGAATCTGCTCGCCGGCCTCGATCAGCCGACCAGCGGCGAGGTGCGCGTCGCAGGCGAGCGCATCGACCGGTTGTCGCGGGCGGCGCTCGCGACGTGGCGGTCGCGGCACATCGGCTTCATATTCCAGTTCTACAATCTGCTGCCGGTGCTGACTGCCGAGGCGAACGTCGAAGTGCCCTTGCTGCTCACGAATCTGTCGCGCGCCGAGCGACGCAAGCGCGTCGCGACGGCACTGCAGCTGGTCGGGCTCCCGGATCGCGGCCGGCACAAGCCGAACGAGCTGTCCGGCGGTCAGCAGCAGCGCGTGGCGATCGCCCGCGCGCTGGTCGCAGATCCGACGCTGCTGGTGTGCGACGAGCCGACCGGCGATCTCGATCGCCGCAGCGCCGAGGAAGTCATGAACCTGCTGCAGGCCCTGAATCGCACGCAAGGCAAGACCATCGTCATGGTGACGCACGATCCGAAAGCGGCGGAATACGCCCGGCGCGAGCTGCACCTCGACAAGGGCCAGCTGGTCGACGAGGCCGCGAGACGCGCGGCATGAGCCTGCCCGGGCTGAAGTACTTCGGCTTGATCTGGGCGGGCTTGTGGCGCAAGCGCACGCGCACGTTCTTCACGATGGCCTCGATCGTGGTGGCGTTCCTGTTGTTCGGCCTGTTGCAGGGCTTGAACCAGGGCTTCAACACCGTCGTCACCAATCTCAACGTCGATCGCCTGTACGTCTCGGCCAAGACCAACATGACCGACGGCCTGCCGCTGTCGTACACGGCGCGCATCAAGGCCGTCCCCGGCGTGCGCGCCGTGTCGCACTGGACCTACTTCGGCGGCTATTACCGCGACGCGCGCAATCCGATCCCCGCGTTCGCCACCGATGTGGAGCCGCTGTTCCAGATCTATCGCGAGCTGAAGATCAAGCCCGAGTACATCGAGGCGATGAAAAAGACGCGCACCGGCGTGGTGGTCAGCGAGCAGCTGGCGAAGCAGTACAACTGGAAGATCGGCGACCGCATTCCGCTCGGCACGTCGATCTGGACCACCAAGCAGGGCAGCAGCACCTGGATGTTCGACCTGGTCGGCACGTTCGACGCGTCGGCCTTCGGCGGCTTCCCGTCCTTCTACATCAACCAGGACTACTTCGACGAGAACGCCGCCTTCGGCGCGCATACCGGCCACTACTTCCTGGTCGGCATCACCGATCCGCACCAGGCGACGCGCATCTCCAAGCAGATCGACGCGCTGTTCGCCAATTCCACCTACGAGACGCGCACGCAGACCGAATCGGCGCTCGCGCAGATGCAGCTCAAGCAGCTCGGCGACATCAACTTCATCGTCAACGCGATCGTCGGCGCCGTGCTGTTCACGCTGCTGTTCCTGACCGCCAACACGATGATGCAGTCGGTCCGGGAGCGCACGCCGGAGCTCGCGGTGCTCAAGACGCTCGGATTTTCCGACGGCAAGGTGTTGACGCTGGTGCTGATCGAGGCGCTGCTGCTCTGCGTGGTCGCTGCCGCCATCGGGCTGGGGCTGGCGACGTTCGTTTTCGAATCCGGCGCGCTGCGGCGGATCTTCGGCAACTTCGGCATGCCGGCGATCGTCATGGCGATGGGCGGCGGCACGGCGCTGCTGCTCGCGCTGATCAGCGGGCTGCCGCCGGCCTGGCGCGCGCGCCAGCTGAATATCGTCGACGCGCTCGCGGGGAGATAGGCAGCTCATGACCCTGTTCAAGCAGATCGCCGCGGTCACGACGATGAACTTCAAGAGCCTGCCGCATCGGGTCGGCACTTCGATCGTCATCGTGATCGGCATTGCCGGCGTGGTCGCGGTGCTGATCTCCGTGCTGGCCATGTCCACCGGCATGATCGAGACCATGGAGCACTCGGGCCGCGACGATCGCGCGATCGTGATGCGCAACGGCTCCGCGTCCGAGACCGGCAGCGCATTGGGTCGCGACGCCGCGCGACTGGTCGAAGACGCGCCCGGTATCCGGCGCGACGCCGCCGGCAAGCCGATAGCGTCGGCAGAGTCCCTGCGCCTGATCAACGTCTTTCGCAAAGAGGACAACGCAGAGGTCAGCGTCGCGATGCGCGGCGTCGGCCCGCAAGTGCAGGCGCTGCGCCCGGAGCTGAAGATCGTCCAGGGGCGCATGTTTCGTCCCGCCGTCACCGAGGTGATCGTGGGCAAGGCGGCGCACGACGAGTTCAAGGGTCTGAACCTCGGCGACCAGTTCAAGACGCGCGGCGCGACCTGGACGGTCGTCGGCGTGTTCACGACCGGCGGTGATTCGCACGAATCGACGCTGATCACCGATGCCGAGACGCTCATCGGCGCCGAGCAGCGCGGCGGATTTCAGAGCGTGACGGTGCAGCTGGAATCGGTAGGCGCGTTCCAGAAGTTCAAGGATGCGCTCACCTCGAATCCGGCGCTGGCTGTCGATGTGAGCCGTGAGCGCGACTACTACCGAAGGCAGTCGGAGACGATCAGCAAGGTCATCTACATCATCGCCTACGTGGTCGGCGGCATCATGGCGGTGGGCGCGATCTTCAGCGCGCTGAATACGATGTACTCGGCGGTGAGCGCGCGGTTGCGCGAGATCGCGACGCTGCGCGCCATCGGTTTCGGTGCGACCGCGATGGTGATGTCAGTGCTCGCCGAGGCGTTGCTGCTCGCGCTGATCGGCGGCGCCATCGGCGCGGCGATCGCCTGGCTGTTCTTCAACGGCCACCAGGTCAGCACTTCCGCAGGCGGGGCAGGGGTCGGCCACCTGATCTTCGAGCTGAGCGTCAGTCCGATGCTCATCGCCATCGGTATCCTGTGGGCCTGCGGCATCGGCCTGATCGGCGGGCTGTTCCCGGCGGTGCGGGCGGCGCGGCTGCCGGTGGCGACGGCGCTGCGCGCGATCTGACCGCAGCGGTGGAGTTGCGATATCGGCCAGTCGGACGACTGGCCGGCCGCGCGCAACGCTCTTATTCTGTCGTCGATGCAGCAAACCATCCGGTTCATCAAGTCCGCTGACGGCGTGCGCCTGGCGGTCGCGACTTCGGGGAGCGGTGCGCCGCTCGTCAAGTCGGCGAACTGGCTGTCGCACCTGGAGTTCGACTGGCAGAGCCCGGTGTGGCGCCACTGGTTCCGCTTTCTGTCGTCGGGCCGCCAGCTGATCCGCTTCGATCCGCGCGGCTGTGGATTGTCGGACTGGAACGCCGACGATCTGTCGCACGCGGCGCAGGTCGCAGACCTGGAGGCGATCATCGACGCCGCCGACGTCGAGCGCTTCCCGCTGCTCGGCGTGTCGCAGGGCGGCGCGGCCTGCATCGAGTACGCCGTGCGCCATCCCGAGCGCGTCACGCAACTGATCCTTTACGGGTGTTATTCAGAAGGCTGGGCGCAGCGCGGCGAGGAATCGCGCCGGCACGGGCAGGCGCTCATCGAGCTGATCCGGCAGGGCTGGGGCCAGGAGAACCCCGCGTTCCGGCAGCTGTTCGCCTCGCTGTTCATCCCGGACGCGAATCCCGAGCAGGTGCGCTGGTTCAGCGACCTGATGCGCACCACCACTCAGCCGGAAATCGCGGCACGCATCCTCGAATCGTTCGGCGAAATCAACGTGCGTGAACTATTGCCGCGCGTGCGTGTGCCGACGATGGTGGTGCACGCGCGCGGCGATGCGCGCATTCCGTTCGAACAGGGCCGGTTGCTCGCCGCCGAAATCCCCGACGCGCGCTTCGTGACTCTGGAGAGCCGCAATCACATCCTGACCGAGAGCGAGCCCGCCTGGGAGCGCTTCTGCGACGCCTTCGCGGATTTCCTCGGGCCCGGCGCCACCGCCCCGGAAAAGCCGCAGCGCGGCGATCTGCCGGAGCTGACGGCGCGCGAGAACGCGATCCTGCGGCTGGTGGCCCAGGGCGAGGGCAACGGCGAGATCGCCCGCAAGCTGTTCATCAGCGACAAGACCGTCCGCAACCACCTGACCAACATCTTCGAGAAGCTCGGCGTCGACTCCCGCGCCCGCGCCATCGTCCTCGCCCGCGACCGCGGCCTTTAGCGGTGCCGGGAGAGAAAACGGGGGGAAACTCAGCACTGCAGCATTTGTGACGGTGGGCCTTCGGCAGTGGGACATTTGTCCCGCCAAATGCGATTTACCAAATGAGGCAGTTGCCTCATGTGCGGATTGCGGCGCTGGCGCACGATCCGCGAAGTGCCGCTCACCGTCAGGGTCATGCCATGAACGCCGCCGTCGAACTCGTCGTCTCGCCCGCCGCCGAGCGCCTGTTCCAGGAGAACAGCGACCGCGCCCGCTATGCACGCTGCATCAAGGCCTCCAAGCGCGTGCGCTGGGACATCGACGCCGACGTGTTCCGCGGCCGCAGCTTCGACTTCCGCCGCAAGTTCCTGCCGGACGGGCTCACCAAGGTCAACGACCTGCCGTTCCTCACGTCGCAGGAGAAGCGCACGATGAGCCACGTGCAGGGGCGCAGCTACGCCTGCCTCTTCGGGCTGCTGGAGCGCTTCATCAGCACCAAGACGCTGCAGGTCGCCGTCCGCTACGGCCTCGGCGACCAGGTGGCGCTCGAGGGCCTGGTGCGCTTCAGCGAAGAGGAAATCAAGCACCAGGAGATGTTCCGGCGCATCGAAGCGACGCTCGCCGCGAAGATGCCCGGCGGGTACGTGCTGGTCGCAGACGCCAACGAAGTCGCACGGACCGTGCTCGGCCGGTCCGGCTGGGCCGTGCTGGCGATGACCTGCCACGTGGAACTATTCACGCAGGTCCACTATCGCGAAAGCATCGAGCGCGACGAGGAGCTGTCGGATCTGTATCGCGACGTGTTCCGCTTTCACTGGCTCGAGGAATGCCAGCACGCAGTGATGGACGAGATCGAGTGGTGCCGCGAAGACCGCGCGCTGAACCCTGCTGGACGCGAAGCGGCGGTCGACGATCTGATCGCGCTGATCCACGGCCTCGATCATCTGCTGCAGGGACAGTCGGCCGCGGACGCCGCGTATTTCATGCGCCTGTGCGAGCGCAGCTTCGCGCCGGCTGAGCAGCACGCGATTCGCGAGACCGTGCTGCGCGCATATCGCTGGCAGTACATCGCGTCCGGCGCGCAGCATCCGCACTTCATGAAGCTGCTCGGCGGCATGGTGTCGCAGCCGCAGATGCAGCGCATTCGCGCGGCGATCGCACCGATCATCGGCGGCTGACGCGCGGTCGCAGTTGCGTCACCGGCTGTTGACCTTTCGTTGCGGGCGGCAGACGCTAGCCGCTCCCGGTAATGTCTGCGGCCGATCATGCAATTCACGCGGCTCGTGCTCGTTGCGGCGTCAGTCGCGCTGATCCCCGCCGCGGCGCGCACCCAGGCTGTCGAGCAACCTCCGACACAGCCCACTGCCGCTCAAGCTCCCGAAGATCCTCGCGAGTGGCGCAGCGTGGCACTCGCGCGCGCGCTCACGACAGCTGAAGGCATCTCCGATCCGTATCGACGCGCCGAGGGCCTCGCGAGCATCGCTCGCGTGCAGACGGTGGTTGCGGAGTCGAGCACCGATCGCACGATTCACCAGGCTCTCGCCGCGGTGGCGCAGATCCGCGAGCCTGCGTTCCGCGACTGGGTGTTGAACGACATCGTGCTCGCGCAGATCGCCGCGGACGATCTCGCCGGTGCGCGCGAAACGGCAAATCGCATCGAGGCGCGTCGCCAGCAAGGTGCGGCGCTGGCGCAGATCGCGGCAGTCCAGCTGCGTGCAGGCAACGTCGCAGGTGCCCAGCAGACAGCGGCCGTCATTCGCGAGCCGGAGCCGAAGGGCGATGTTCTGCGACAGCTCGTTGCGATTGCCGCGTCGCGCGGCGATCTCGCGACCGCACGCAACATCCTGCGCGACATCGATGATCCGTTCTCACTGGCGCTGGCCGCGGGCGACATCGCAGTTGCTGAAGTTCGCGCTGGTCGCAACGACGCGGCGACTGCCATGGCATCGCGTGTTCGCCGCGCCGATCGCGCACAGGTCTACGGTCGCATCGCGCTGACGCGTGCGGAGCAGGGCGACATCAACGGCGCGGTCGAAACGCTGCAGAAGGTCGACGACGCGCTGTATCGGGCGGTGATGCGCGGGCGGCTCGCCGTGACGCGCATGGGCAACGACGCGAGCGCCGGCAAGCAGATGTTCGCAGCGGCGGTCGCTGAAGTCGAAGCGTATCGGAACGAGCCGGACCGTCGGGCACTCACTTTCGCGCAGATCGGTCGCATGCAAGCAGTGGTGCGCGACGGTGAGGCAGCCCGGAGAACGCTCGCACTCGCGCGGCAAGCCGCCGAAAAGATCGAGCGCGGCGAGCGGCGCGAGGACACGTTCGATCACATCGGCCGCGGGTTGGCTCGTGCAGGAGACTTTCCGGCCGCGCTGCAGACAGCGTTGCAGATGGACGATCGCTTCGCGCGTGCACTGCTGGTGCGCGATATCGTGACGATGCAGGCCAATGCGGACAGCACTTCCGCGTCGGCCAGTGCGGATGACTTCGACGATCCGTTGATCGAAGCGGCGGCGCAATTCGGCGTGCTGGGCATGCAACTGCTGCGCGCCGCGCCGCTATCGAAGGAGACGATCGAAGCGGCACGTCGCGCGGTCCGCAACATCGATGAGACGCAGCCGAAGCCCGCCGCATTTGCCGCGCTCGCGGCGGCGCGCGTCAAGACCGGGGACGTTGCAGAAGCTGCGGCGATCTTCAACGAAGCTCTGCAGGCTGCCGATGCGATCGCGCGCAGCGAGCAGCGCGCGATCGCCTATGTCGACATGCTCGCCGCGCTGAACGACCAGCTGATGTTTCTGGGACAGCCAGCGCGGCAAGAGGAGAAGTGACTCTCTTTCTTCAGCTCACCCGGCCCAGATAGTCCGCCTTGCCGATCTCCACGCCCGCGTGACGCAGCAGGTTGTACGCGGTCGTGACGTGGAAGAAGAAATTCGGAATCGCCCAGTGCCGCAGGAAGATCAGTCCGGGGAACGTGAACGTCTGCAGCCGCGTCGGGATCGTGATGGTGCGGTCTTCGGAGCCTTCGAGCTGCTCCGCCTTGAAGCCCTGCAGGTAGTCGATCGTCTTGTCGATGCGCGCGAGCAGGTCGGCCATCGTCGTCTCGTTGTCCTCGAACTTCGGCGGATCGACGCCGGCGAGGCGCGCCGCGGCGCCCTTGGCTGCGTCGCTCGCGATCTGGATCTGCCGCGTCAGCGGCAGCATGTCCGGCGCGAGGCGGGTCGCGGCGAGCAGGTTCGGGTCGTACTTGCGGGCTTCGGCGTGCGCGATGCCTTTCTCGAGGATCGCCTTCAGGTTACGCAGGCTCAGCAGGAACATGGGAATCGACGCTTCGTACATGGAGGTTTTCATGAGTGCGCTCTCGTAGCCGCCAGGGGTGAGGGGATCGGATTATAGGTGCGATGGGGCGCGCGCGATTACTCGTCTCGCGTTCACGAGTGAAGTGATTCCCGACGCTACCGGGCGAGCACCGCTGTCTGTGCTTGCCGGCCGAGCTCGATCAGTCGCAGCCCGTGCGGCGTTGCCTCGACGACCGTGATCGAAGCATGGTCTGGCGCAAAGAACACCACGTCATCGCGTTGCTGCTCGGCTGCTGCCGCGACGTTGATCGCGATGAAATGCGTATACACGACGCAGTCGTGCGGCAGGGCCAGTAGTGCGTCCACCACGCCGCGGCGCCAGCCCTGATAGTCGATCGAGCTCGAGGACGCTCCATCCTGGAGTCGCGGCCATGTGCTGCGCAGCGCCGCCGCGAGCCATTCGCGTCGTTCGGCTACGCCAAGCGGTGGGGCGGGGATTTCGGCGACTGCCGGCAGCACCGTCGCCTCGCATTTCCATGCCTCACACAGCGGACGCGAAGTTTCGCGGCAGCGACGCAGCGGGCTGGTGTAGATCGGCAATCGCGGCAACGCTTGCGCCAGTCGCTGCGCAGTAGCGGCGGCTTGCGTCACCCCCAGCGGATCGAGGCCCGGATCGGGATCGTCGCCCCAGGCAGCCGCCGGCTTGGCGTGTCTCACCAGGTATATTCGCGGCATGCGCGCGCGGGCGGCTACTTCGGAGGCTTCAGCTGACTCTTGCTCTGCTGAGCCAGGCTTTGCAGGCTCCGTTGCGGCTCCGGCAGCTCCTTCTTTGCCGTGGTCGCGGGCGCGGCCGCGGGTGCGGATGTCGGCTTGGCGTCCGGCACGCGCGTCGTGTCCGCGCGCCGCTCGACTTCGACCGCCGGGCCGGTGGCGGTGAACACGTCAACCGACACCATCACCTGCCGTCCTTCGTTCGGCGCCAGCGCGCCGACGCCCACCACTTTGCGCGCCAGCTCTTCGCCGCGATCGTTGCGGATCGACACCACGACGGAGTATTCCCACGGCTCACCGCCGGCGGGATGCTTGAATCCGCCCTCGACGCGCAGCGCCGAGAACGCCGGCTGCAGCCGGCGCTCGACGATCGCCTTCGGGTCGAAGCGCAGATGATGCTGGCAAGCCGGGCAGACGCTCGAGCTTTCGAGAATCGTCGCCTTGCAGTGTGGGCAGGTGCGCGTCTTGCCGGTGAGTGCCACGCGGCTGGTGTTCACGGACGAGGCCTCTTAGCCCCGTCCGCCCTTCTCGTCCCAGCCGAACTCGGCGCGGCCGCGCATGCGCGAGCCCGCGGCCACTGTCAGCGAGCCTGCCTTCAGGTCGCCGTTGAGCACGCCGGTCTGCAGCAGCTCGACACGCGCCGCGGCATCGATGTTGCCTTCCAGCTCGCCGCCGACCACGACCGTGTTGGCGCGCACGCCGCCGGTCACCTTCGCGCCGGCCTCGATCGTGAGGTTGCCCTGCACGTGAACGTCGCCTTTGAAGTTGCCGGCGATGCGCACGTGACCCGAGCCTTCGATCTTGCCTTCGATCGTCAGGCCCGCGGCCAGGAGAGATTCCTTCGCGTCACCGCGCGGCTGCGCGGCCGCTGCCGGCTGGCGGGCCGACTCGATGCTCACCGGCGCGGCTGCCGCGGGCTTGTCCGGCGCCGGGTCCGGCGAGTTTTGTTCGCGGCCGTACTGGTCTTTCCACAACGCCATGACGATCTCCTGAGAATTGAATGCGAGCGAAGGTAATTACACAGGCAGCTGTAGGGTGTCAAACGTACCAACCGCGGCGTCGCGAGCTGCCGACACTGGCGCAAGTGCGGGGCGTATAGTACGCAGCCACAACAATGAGTCGGCGCCGACCGCGGCGCACAGGGGGACTGGACATGATCAAGCTCACGATCAACGGTCAGGCTCAGGATGTCGACGTAGCGGGCGACACACCGTTGCTGTGGGTGCTGCGCGATACGCTCGGGCTGACCGGCACCAAGTACGGCTGCGGCAAAGCGTTATGCGGCGCGTGCACGGTGCACATCGACGGCGCGCCGACGCGCGCATGCATCACTCCGGTCGAGACAGTTGCCGGGAAATCGATTACGACGATCGAAGGCCTGTCGAGCAATCGCAGCCATCCGGTGCAGCAGGCGTGGATCGAACTCGACGTGCCTCAGTGCGGCTACTGCCAGTCCGGCCAGATCATGTCGGCGGCGGCGCTGCTGAAGCAGAATCCCAAGCCGTCCGATGCGGACATCGACAGCGCGATGTCCGGCAACATCTGTCGCTGCGGCACGTACCCACGCATCCGCAAGGCGATTCACCGCGCGGCCGAGCTGGGCAGCGGCGGGCCGCAGATGAGCAGCAAGGAGGGCGCCTGACATGAAAAAGCTTCTACAAGCCAATCATGACGTGCCCGTGACCGGCGGCGACTTCACGCGGCGCGGGTTCCTCAAGACGGCAGCGGCGGCGACCGGCGGGCTGGTGATCGCCGTCTATCTGCCCGCGTGCAGCAAGCCCGAGAACGCGGCGCAGGGCACCGGTCCTGCGAAGCAAGTGACGGCCAACGCATGGCTGAGGATCGGCACCGACGGCGCCATCACCGTGCTGTGCGACCGGTCCGAAATGGGCCAGGGCGTCTACACGGCGCTGCCGACGCTGATCGCCGAAGAGCTCGGCGTAGCCCCGTCGAGCGTCAAGGTCGAGTTCGCGCCGCCAGGCAAGGAGTACATCAACGCGTTGCTCGGCGGCCAGGTGACCGGCGGCAGCACCAGCGTGCGCGATGCGTGGGAGAAGCTGCGCATGGCGGGCGCCGAAGCGCGCACGCGACTGATCGCCGCAGCAGCGAAGGACTGGGGCGCGCCGCCGCAATCGTGCTCGGTCGCGGATGGCTACGTCGTGTTCACCAGCCGCCGCAAATCGTTCGGCGAGCTGGCCGAAGCCGCGGCCGCATTGCCGAAGCCGGAGAACGTGCAGCTGAAAGGCCGCAACGACTTCAAGTTCATCGGCAAGCCGCAGAAGCGTCTCGATACGCCGGCGAAGGTCGACGGCAGCGCGCAGTTCGGCATCGACGTGCGTCTGCCCGGCATGCTGTACGCCGCGCTCGCGCAGCCGCCTGAGCTCGGCGCGAGCGTGAAGAGCTTCGACGGCGCTGCCGCGCAGGGCATGCCGGGCGTGCGCCACGTGCTGCAGACCTCATCGGGCGTCGCCGTGATCGCCGACTCGTTCTGGCAGGCGCACCAGGCGCGCGACGCGCTGAAGATCGAATGGGCCGCCGGGCCGAATGCGAAGCTGACGAATGCATCGATCAGCGCGGGGCTGCGATCCGCGGCGAGCGGCAAGGGCAAGGAAGTGCGCAAGGACGGCGATGCGGACACTGCTCTCAAGAGCGGGCGACGCTTCGAGCAGACCTACGAGCTGCCGCTGCTGGCGCACGCGACACTGGAGCCGCAAAACTGCACGGTCGAGTTTCGCGACGACGGCTGCCACGTCTATGTGCCGACGCAGGTTCAGCAGCTGTCGCAGCAGGTCGCAGCGCAGGCTGCGGGACTGCCGCCCGAAAAAGTGTTCGTGCACACGACTTTCCTCGGCGGCGGCTTCGGGCGCCGGCTCGAAGCAGACTTCGTCCCCGCCGCCGTCGAATGCGCCAAGGCCGCGAACAAGCCGGTCAAGCTGCTGTGGACGCGCGAAGACGACATGACGCACGACAAGTACCGCCCGCCGGCGCGCAACACGCTGTCGGGCACGTTCGACTCGGGGAAGTTGAGCGCGGTGAAGATTCACCTGGTGGCGCCTTCGATCACTTCCCGCTGGTTCCCGCCCGCCGTGGCGAACGGTGCGATCGATCCGTTCGCGGTCGAGGCCGCTCACAACTTCCCGTACGAAGTGCCGAACGTCTACGTGGACTACCTGCAGCACGAGATCGGCATCGACGTCGGCTACTGGCGCTCGGTGAGCCACGCGCTCAACTGCTTCGCAGTGGAGAGCTTCATGGACGAGCTGGCGTACGAGGCGCAGCTCGATCCCTACGAGTTCCGTCGCAGCATGCTCGACAAGCAGCCGCGCTGGCAGATGGTGCTGGACACCGCGGCGCGGAAAGCCGGTTGGGGACATGCGCCGAGCGGGCGCCATCACGGCATCGCGCTGATGTCGGGCTATGACACCTACCTGGCGCAGGTCGCGGAGATTTCGCTGGAGGGCAACAAGCTGAAGGTTCACCGCATCGTGTGCGCGATCGACTGCGGGCAGATGGTCAATCCGGACATCGTGCACGCGCAGGCGGAAGGCAGCATCGTGTTCGGCCTCACGGCGGCGCTGTTCAGCGAAGTCAACATCGCCGGCGGCCGGGTGAAGGAGCAGAACTTCGACAGCTATCGGCTGCTGCGGCTGAACGAAGCCCCGCAGGTCGAGGTGTACGTCGTCGACAGCACCGAGAAGCCCGGCGGCATGGGCGAGCCGGCGGTTGCGCTGGTTGCACCGGCGGTGTGCAACGCGATCTACGCGGCGACGCGCAAGCGGATCAGGAAGCTGCCGATCGCGACGCAGGGATTCACGGTGTAGGTCAACAGCAGCGCGAGACGCCGGTCCACTTGCGCTGCTGCTCTCCCAGGTAGAACTCGCGTCGCGAGAGCGGCCGCGCGCCTTGATGCGCCTGCTGGTGATGCACGAGATAGCGCTCGTACGCGTCATCGGTCGCAAGCGTCCGCAACAGCTTCCACAGCTGCAGCAGCCGGTGGCTCATGAGCGCACCTCCGCGAGTGCAATCGCCGGCGCTTCCGAGCTCGGCGGCACGGGCAGACCTTTCACCACGCGCCAGCTCACGCGCAGCATGTCGGCGATCACGATCCACAGAATCGCAGTCAGCAGGATTGCGAGCGCGGCGTCCAGGCGTTGATTGAAGATGAGCTGGGGCGCAACCGCCGCCTGCTCGGGACTGAGCGCGCCGGAAGCCAGCTTGTCGGCGAGCTGCTCTGCCGCGGCGAGGAACCCGACGCGAACGTCCTGCGACACCACCTTTTCCCAGGTCGCGACCGTCGTGATGATCGCCAGCCATGCGAGCGGCACGCCGGTCACCCACGCGTAGCGCAGCTTGCCGTGCTTCACCAGGATTCCGGTCGCGACGCACAGCGCGATGCCTGCCAGCAGCTGATTCGCGATGCCGAACAGCGGCCAGAGAATGTTGATGCCGCCGTTCGGGTCGACGACGCCGATGTACAGGAAGTAACCCCAACCCGCCACGACCAGGGCGCTCGTGATCAGCACCGACGGATACCACGAAGTCCGCGCGAGCGGCCGCCACACGTGGCCGAGCGCATCCTGCAGCATGAAGCGGCCGACGCGCGTGCCGGCGTCGAGCGTCGTCAGGATGAACACTGCTTCGAACATGATCGCGAAGTGATACCAGAGCGCCAGCAGGCCCTGGCCGAACACGCTCGCGAAGATGTTCGCCATGCCGACAGCGAGCGAAGGCGCGCCGCCGGTGCGCGCGAACAGAGTCGACTCGCCCATCTCCGCCGCGAGCGCGTGCATCTGCTCGGCCGTCACCGGGAAGCCCCACGAAGTGATCGTCGCGACCGCCGCATCCGCGGTCGCGCCGACGACGCCGGGCCCGCTGTTGATCGCGAAGTACACGCCGGGATCGAGCAGCGTCGCGGCGATCATCGCCATGATCGCGACCACCGACTCCAGCATCATGCTGCCGTAGCCGATCAGGCGTACGTCGGTCTCGCTGCCGATCAGCTTCGGCGTCGTGCCGCTCGACACGAGCGCATGAAAGCCGGAGATCGCGCCGCACGCGATGGTGATGAACACGAACGGGAACAGCGCGCCGCCGAAGATCGGTCCGGTGCCGTCGATGAACTGCGTGACCGCCGGCATCTTGATCTCGGGGCTCATCACCACGACCGCGATCGCCAGCAGCAGGACCGTGCCCAGCTTGAGGAACGTCGACAGGTAGTCGCGCGGCGCGAGCAGCAGCCAGACCGGCAGAACCGCGGCGACGAAGCCGTAGCCGATCACGAACCAGGCGAGCGGCTTGCTGTCCAGGTCGAACAGCGCGCGCAGGGTCGGGTGCTCGTTGATCCAGCCGCCGCCGACGACGGCGAACAGCAGCAGCGCGACGCCGATCAGCGATGCCTCGAGCACGCGGCCCGGGCGGATGTTGCGCAGGTACAGGCCGACCAGCACCGCTATCGGTATCGTCGCGAACACCGTGGCGGTGGCCCACGGGCTGTGCTTCATGGCGTTGACGACCACGAGCCCGAGCACGGCGATCAGGATGATCATGATGGTCAGCGTGCCGACGATCGCGGCCAGTCCGCCGACCGGGCCGAGCTCGTCGCGCGCCATCTGGCCGAGGCTGCGGCCGTCACGGCGCGTCGACAGGAACAGGATCGTCATGTCCTGCACGCAGCCGCCGAGCACCGCGCCGACCAGGATCCACAGCGTGCCGGGCAGGTAACCGAACTGCGCCGCCAGCGTCGGGCCGATCAGCGGACCCGGTCCGGCAATGGCTGCGAAATGATGGCCGAACACGATCCAGCGGTGCGTCGGCATGAAGTCGCGGCCGTTGTTCAGCCGCAGCGCCGGGGTCGCGCGATTGGGATCGGCGCTCAGCACACGGGCGACGACCCAGGCGCTGTAGAAGCGGTAGCCGATCGCGTACACGCACACGGCGGCGACCACGATCCACATGGCGTTGATGGTCTCGCCCCGGTGCAGGGCGATGCCGCCGACGGCGCAGGCGCCGATCACGGCGATCAGGATCCAGAAGAGTTTTTTCATTTGTCGAGGATAACAAGAGTCAGGCTTCAGCCTGACCCTTCAGCTCCTCGGCCGGAATTCCGAGCCAGTCGAGACAGAACAGGCGGCTGTCGCGCAGCTCGGTCCGGACGATGCCCGTGTTCGGCAGCGGGTGGAGCACTGCGTAATCCGCCGGCACGTTGCTCGCCAGCACCGGGAGCATGAAGCCGATCGTGGCGGCGTGCGCGACGATCGCGACCACGCCGCTGTCCTGCGCATGCCGGTTCATGACTTCGCGCACGAACGGCAGGAAGCGGCGCTGCACGTCCGTGAAACTCTCGCCTTCGCCGTGACGCGCCTCGAGGTCCCGGTCCACCGTCCACTTGCGCGCCAGCTCCAGGTATACAGCGCGCGGATCCTCGCCCGAGCCGGGCTTGATCCCCAGGTCGATCTCGACCGCCTCGGGCGCCAGTCGCAGCGTCAGGTCGTGGCGGAACGCGAGCGCGTCGGCGGTCTGCACCGCCCGCAGGTAAGTGCTGGTGTAGATCGCCAGGATGGGGGTCGCCGCAGTCGCCTCCGCCAGCGCCTTGGCCTGCTCGACTCCCTTGCGTGTCAGCGGGTAGGAGACGCCGCCGTCGGGCACCGGACGGGGACTGCCCGGAACGTTGATCTCGCTCTCGGCGTGCCGCACGAACCAGATCTGCAGGGCGCCGCTGGTCTGTGCTGCCGCCGGCACGAGTGCCGCCGCCGCGGCCGCGCCGGTTGCAGCCACGAACGCCCGCCGCGACAGCCGCGGCCCGATCGTTATTGTCATGTTCTTGTTCGGTCGTGCACGCGCAGCCCAGTTCCTGCGCGAGTCGTGTTGTACCTCATCGCGGCGTTTTGGCAAGCCCCGCACGGCGCGCGCAGTGCCGGGCGCGCGCGACGACCTTACATTTGCGGCGGCGAGCAGAGTATCCTCCGCCGCTCACGTTTTTCGTTCGACCCAACAATCAACTTACTCCGTAAGGGAGATCGTGATGGCAGACAACACAGTACGTGGACGCTTTGTCTGGCATGAGCTGATGACGCCGGATCCGAGCGGTGCCCATGCTTTCTATTCGAAGGTCGTCGGCTGGAAGTCGCAGGCCTGGGAACACGATCCCTCCTATCAGATGTTCGTCGGCGCCAACGGCCCCCTCGGCGGCTCCGTGGCGCAGGCCACCGGCGCGCCGGCCTGGCTGCACTACATCGGCACGCCCGACATCGAAGCGACCGTGCAGGCGGCCAAGAGCCGCGGCGCGAGCGTGACCAAGGAAATCGCCGCCATCCCGAGCGGCGGCAAGTACGCGGTGCTGACCGATCCGCAGGGCGCCACGTTCGCTGTCTATTCCTCGCCGCTGGACCAGGGCGGCAAGGAAGCGCCGCCGAAGCGCGGCGAGTTTTCCTGGCACGAGCTGGCCACCAGCGACTGGCGCGGGGCGATCGACTTCTACTCGGCCGTCTTCGGCTGGGAGAACATGGCCGAGCACGACATGGGCCCGGAGGCGGGCAAGTACGTGCTCTTCGGCAGCAACGGCGTGCAGCGCGGCGGCATGTGGAACAAGCCGGCGTCGATGCCCGGCGGTCCGGCCTGGCTGGGCTACGTGCGGGTCAAGGACGTCAACGACGCCGTGAAGAAGGCCAAGGGCGCGCGCGGCACGCTCGTCAACGGCCCGATGGAAGTGCCGGGCGGCGACTGGATCGCGCAGTTCGTCGATCCGTATGGCGCGCTGTTCGCCGTGCATACGCTGGCGGCCGACCTGAAGCCTGCCAAGCCTGCGGCCGCGAGCGCCACGGCTGCCGCTGCGGCCGAACCGGCGCCTGCTCCGGCTGAACCGACTCCGCCGGCGCCGAAGAAGGCCGCCGCCAAGAAGGCGCCTGCCAAGAAAAAGGCTGCCAAGAAGGCGGCGAAGAAGGCGGCGAAGAAGCCCGCCGGGAAAGCCAAGAAAGCCGCCAAGAAGAAGGCCGCGGCCAAAGCCGCCAAGCGGCCGTCGCGCAAGGCGGCGAAGAAGGCCGGCCGCAAGGCCGCGAAGAAGCGCTCCGGCGCCAAGAAGAAGGCGCGCAAGGGCAAGTGAGGGGTCGCGGTGCCGGGAGAGAAATAGAGGGGAAACTCAGCAGTGCAGCATTCCACGTGCTGCGGTGCTGAGTTTCCCCCGGTTTTCTCTCCCGGCACCCGTTCAGTGAGCAGCAGATGAAAATAGTCCGCGGCAAGACGTTCACGGGGCAGCGCGTGGTGCTGGATGGCAAATCGTTCGTCGAGTGCCACTTCAAGGACGCGAGCCTGATCATCGAGGGCAACGGCCTGTTCGAGATGCAAAACTGCAAGATCGAAGAGGACTGCCGCCTCGCCGTCGAAGGTCCCGGCCAGGTGCTGCTGCACGTGCTGAAGATGATGCTGTACTCGGGCGGCTGGATGTCACGCGTCGCGGACAACGTGCTGCACACGGTGCGGCAGCCGCCGAAGGCGATGGCGAAGAAGAAGTCAGGCTAGGGACTTTCCGGCGACCATCTTCGCGAGCGCGTAGATCGCGTCCAGGTTCGGCGTCGCCACGCCCGCTTGGCGTGCCGCCCGCACGGTATTACCGAGGATCGCCTCGATCTCCATCGGCCGGCCGTTCTCGTAGTCCAGCGCCATGCTGGTCTTGTACGCCGCCATCGCCCGGGTAGTCGTCAGCATCTGGTCGATGACGCTCGGGCTCTGCGGATGGCCGCAGGCCTGAGCCACGTCGCAGACCTCCTGCATCGTGCGCCGCGTGAACAGCACGTCGGCGTCGGTTCGCAGGATTGCGCTCGTATCGAGCACGCCGCCCAGGATCGAGATCGGGTTGAAGACCGCATTCCACACGGCTTTGTGCCAGCGCGCGCCGACGACGTCCTCGGTCAGCCTGCACGGCACCTTGCCCGCCTCGAACGCTGCCGCGAGCGCCTGCGCGGCCGGCGTGACGCCTGCCGGGTACCTGCCGAGGGCCAGCGAGCCGAGCGACAGATGATTGATGCGTCCCGGCGCGCCGCGCCCCACTCCCACGTACGCCAGGCTGCTGAGGAGCTCGTTGTCGGGGAACGCGGCCGCGATCGGCGCCTCGATATCGACACCGTTCTGGATCAGCACGATGACCGTGCGGGGTCCGACCGCCGGCCGGATCAGCGCGGGGCGGTCGACGCTCTCCAGCACCTTCGACGTGAGCATCAGATAGTCGGGCGGCTCGCGGCACTCGGCCACTTCGCGATGGACATGCTCCGGCCGGAAGCGGTGGTCACCGAAGACCGGGCTCCGGATGTCGTAGCCGTCGCGGCTCACTGCATCGTAGTCCGAGCGACAGACCACCGACACCCGTGCGCCTTGCCGGGCGAGCGCCGACCCGAACAGCGCGCCGACAGCGCCGGCGCCGACGATGAGGATGTTCATGTGCGGTAGTTTAGCCTGCCACCGGCTAATATCGTGCCCGTAGCTCCCCGGCTCCCAGGATCATCCATGCCCCAGCTCACGACGCTGCGCGCCGACGATTTGCGCGCCTATCACCAGCGTGTCCGCGAACGCTACGACGAGTTTGCCGGCCGCAGCTTGAAGCTGAACCTGACGCGCGGCAAACCTTCCGCGGCGCAACTCGACCTGTGCAGCGAGCTGCTGGCAATGCCCGGCACGCGCGACTTCATGTCCGGCGCCGTGGATTGCCGCAACTACGGCGAGCTGCAGGGGCTGGCGGAGCTGCGTGCAGTGCTCGCGCCGATCTACGACGTCACGCCGGACCGCCTGGTCATCGGCGGCAACACCAGCCTGGGCCTGATGCATGACGCGGTGGTCTACGCGCTGCTGAAGGGCACGTGCGACAGCGCCCGGCCGTGGTCGAAGGAATCGCGCATCGCCTTCATCTGCGCCGTGCCGGGCTATGACCGCCACTTCTCGATCTGCGCCGAGTTCGGCATCGAGATGATCACCGTGCCGCTGGGCGAGAACGGCCCGGACATGGATGCGGTGGAGAAGCTGGTCGCAGCCGATCCGCAGATCAAGGGCATGTGGTGCGTGCCGAAGTACAGCAACCCCTCCGGCGCCGTCTACTCGGCGGAAACGATCGAGCGGCTCGCGCGCATGAAGACCGCGGCGGCCGACTTCCGGCTGTTCTGGGACAACGCGTACGTCGTGCACCACTTGACGCCGGAGCGCATCCGCATCGCGAACATCGACGAAGCGTGTGCCCGTCATGGTCAGGCGAACCGCGCGTTCATCTTCGGCTCGACTTCGAAGGTGACGCTGGCCGGCTCCGGCTTCGGCGTGTTCGGCGGCTCGAAGGACAACGTTGCGTGGTACCTGAAACGGATGGAGAAGCGCACGCTCGGCGGCGACAAGATCAATCAGCTGCGTCACCTGCGGCTGCTGCACAACGCGCAGGGCATCGATCGGCTGATGGACCGGCATCGCGAGATCGTCGCACCGAAGTTCGCGAGCGTGCGCACCGCGTTCGAGAGGAACCTCGCAGGCACCGGCACAGCGCAGTGGAACGATCCGCGCGGCGGCTACTTCATCACGCTCGACGTGCTGGACGGCTGCGCGAAGCAGGTCGTGAAGCTGGCGAGGGAAGCGGGTGTGGAGCTGACGCCGGCGGGAGCGACGCATCCGCACGGCATCGATCCGCACGATCGCACGCTGCGTATTGCGCCGACGTTCCCGGACGCGGCTGACATTGCAGTGGCCGCCGAAGGCGTCGCAGTGTGTGTGCTGCTGGCCGCGATGGAGAAGCTGACCGCCGGCGCGAGGTGATTGCGAAGCGGCATGGGTGACACGGGTTACTGAGTGGAGCGAATCGCCCCCGTGAGAGCGTAAGCATCACCCGACGTCACTCGTGTCACCGATGCCGCTTCAGTTGCTGGGCAGCTCCTTCGAAGCCTGCGGCGGGCGGATCGCGCCGGCACGCGCGACGTGCGCGAACCACCACGGCAGAAACGCCAGCAACTGAATGATGCGGCCGCTGATCGCGATCGCCAGCGCTGCTTCGGCGTCGATGCCGGCCAGCACCAGCAATCCGACGAACACGGCCTCGAACACTCCGAGCCCGTCGAAGGAGATCGGCAGCCGCGAGATCAGCGTGCTGATCGGCAGCACGCCGAGCAGCAGCAGCAGATTCACCGGCACGTCGAGCCCCAGCGCGAGCGTCCACGGAAATATCACCGCGAACAATTGCTCGAGCACTGTCAGACCGCTGAATTTCGCGATCGTTCCGCGCGCGCCGCCCAGCGAGCGATAAGCGGCGGCGAAGCGCATCAGGTGATGCATGATCCGCGACTCGCGCACGGACTGCGGCAGCCGCGCCACGACTTTGCCCACCAGCTTCTCATTGAGCGCTGCGACCAGCAGCGCGACGACGCCCGCGAGCATCGCAACTCCGAGATACAGCGCGCGGTCGAAGCGTCCGTCCAGCACGCCGAGCGTGCGCAGGATCGCCAGGCTGACCAGGCCGAGGCTCAATGCGAGCACGAAGCCCACCATGCGCTCGATCACGATCGAGGTCACGACATCGGTGCCGTTGAAGCCGCGCTTGGTCACCATCACTGCACGAATCGCGTCGGCGCCGACCGTCGCGGGCAGCGCGAGCCCCCACACCATCGACGTGCAATAGATCGTCACGCCCTGGAACAGCGGCAGGCGATAGCCCTGCGCGCGCAACAACAGCGTCCACTTGAATGTCATCAGCACGCGGTCGAGCGTGACGACCGCGATCGCGAGCAGCAGGTACGCCGGATCGAAGCGCTGCAGGATATGCACGACTTCGCGTGCGTCCACCACGTAGGTGAACAGCAGCACGACCAGCACGATCGACAGGGCAATGCGCAACCAGAACTTCATGCCGCGGCGGCCTCGCTCACAGCCGCGCCGTTTCGGCGCTCGGCGAGACTTCGAAGGGCACGATCTCGTTGAACACTGCGAGCGTGCGACGCGCGGTCTCGCGCCACGTGAGGGCCTGCACGCGCTTGAATCCGAGCTCGCGCTGCCGCTGCCGCAGCTCGGGGGAGCCGGTCACTTCGGCGAGCGCGCCCGCGATGTCTTCCTCGCTCAGCGGATTGATCAGGCGCGCAGCGCCGCCGGCGATCTCCGGCCCGGCACACGTCGACGGCACGATCGCCGGACAGCCGCAGGCGAACGCCTCGACGATCGGGATGCCGAAGCTCTCGCACAGCGTCGCCAGCACGAAGCACTCGGCGAGCTGGTAGGCGAGATGAATGCGCGAGTTCGGCACGAAGCCGAGGAAGATCACATCCGCCAGGTCCGCTTCGCTGAAGCCGCGCGCGCGCAGGTACTCGTCGATGCGCTTGCCGATGACGACCAGCGGCAGTTTGCCGCCTTCGCGTCGATAGCGCTGATAGCCGCGCAGCAGCCGCTCGTTGTTACCGCCGGGGTAGGGCGGCATGTTCTTGTGCCCGACGTGCAGCGCACGCGCCACCGTCAGGATGAAGCGCTCGGGCAGCCGGTATTCGGCGCGGAACTGCGCGAGCGCCGCCTCGTCGCGCTCGCCGCTGAAGTTGTGGCCGACGCCGGCATAGCTCACGACCGAGTTGCGCACGTCGATGCAGGTGTACTTCGCCAGGTCGTCGAGCGTCGCCTGCGAGATCGCGAGCGTGCGCGTCGCCTTCAGGCTGTAGAGCGGCAGCATCATGCGGATGTAGATGTTGTCCCACCACGGATAATTCCGCGGATTCACGTACCAGTCCGAGCCCTGCTGCACGAAGACGCAGGGCCGGCGCGTGAACAGCGGAATCGAGAACTTCGGGTTGAAGATCAGGTCGGCATTGAGGCGCCGCGCGGCGGCAGGCACTACGACCTGGTCCCAGTAGAGCTTGCTGCGCGCCGGCAGCACGCACGCCTCGGCGTTGCCGAATTCGCGGAACAGGTGCTGCGACTTGGGGCTGTCGAGCAGGATCGCGTAGCGCGTGTGCGGGTCGAGCCGCAGCAGCTCGCGCAGCAGCTGCAGGCCGTAGACGCCCAGACCGTCGTCCTGATCCAGGAGCCGGCCCATGATTGCAATGGTGCGTGAGCTCATCGCCGGGCCGTCAGTGAGCCAGGTGCTGCAGCTTCGCGATGCCGGACAGCTTGCGGCCCACCACCGCGAGCACGCTCGAGCGCCGCTTGCCCGGCAGGAACTGCAGCCAGTCGCACTTGAGACGGCCGTACACGGGAATCGGCAGGCGTGCGCTGCGGCGCTCGGCGCGATAGTCGAGCGCGACGCCGAACGCGGTGCGCAGGCCGTGACGCCTGGCGAGATCCAGCGACAGCGGCGAGCCGAGCATCCACGGATATGCAATGCAGGTCGGCGCGTAGCCGAGATGTTCGTGGAACAGCTCGCGGCTCAGCTCGAACTCGGATGCGACCAATGCGCGAAACGCTTGCTCGTCCATGTAGCTGCCGCGGCCGCGCTCACCTCGCTCGCGATGCAGCTCGGTGAGCTGCTGTCGCCACTGTGGACGCTCGAAGAACTCGTTGCTGCCGTTGCGCTGTACGAAGTCGCGGCACGCCTGCGTGACCTCCCAGTTTTCGACGAAGCGGCGCGGCGCCGACAGCAGCGGCGCGGAGCGATAGATCGGCGTGCCCGGCGCCGGACGGCCGAGCTCCTCGGCGCCGTCGATGTCGCGCATCGGCCAGTCGTAGATGTCGAAGCGCTCGAGAGCCTGCGGATGCGCGAAGTCCACCAGCTGCGGCGCCGTTGCAACCAGCGCATGCCGATGCGCATGCGACTGCACGTCGACCAGGCCCGACTCGACGCAACCGCGCAGCTCCTGCCAGGTCATGAAGAGGTCCGCATGTCCCGATGTCTGCATCCAGTACGAAGGCGCGAACAGCACCGCGCGCGCCTCGAACGTGCGCAACAGCGGCATCGCGATCGTCCAGAAACTCTTGCGCGCATCGTCGAACGTCAGCAGCACTGCTCGTGACCGCCGGCGACCGCAGGTGCGTGCGGCGAGGTACTCATCCAGTCCGAGCGTCCGGTAGCCGTTCGCCTGCAGGAATTCCAGGTCGCGCGCGAACGCCTCGGTCGTCACGTCGTGGTACGTGAAGACCGGAATCTCGCCGTGCGCCAGCGGCAGGCCGAAGATGAAGCCTGGATACCTCGTTCGGGACACGCGGGCGGCGGTGCGCAGCAAGCGACCGAAATCGTTCATGTGAAGGGTGGAAAGCTTTGCGCCAGGAAGAAAGCCGTGCATGAAACTCGCACACGCAAGCACAAGTTCCATGCGAAGAATTGCCACTATTGCGCTGCGTTGGCGACCGCGGGCCCGCGCCAGTCGGCGAGCAGCAGGCGCCCGCGTACATGGCGTCGGATTCGAATGGCGCGCTGCGGCGGAACTATGGCGTGCGCGCGGCTTTTTACAGATGCAACTTTCCCATTTGCGAGGACCCGCTCATGCGTGCATTGATTAGCCTGTGCGCCGCTGCGTTGCTGTTCGCGGCCGGCTGCTCGAAGACCCACGATGGGACCCAGGACAACGCGGCTCCGCCGCCGCCGTCGGACCAGTCGACCATGCCCGCGACGCCGCCGGACCAGACGACTCCGGGAACGCCGAGCGACAGCACGGCGCCGCCGCCGGCGGATCAGACGACTCCGCCTCCGGACCAGGAGCCGCAGACCCCTCCGCAGCAGTAACCTCCCTGGCCCTCCCCCGCACGAGCGGGGGAGGGAGATGGGGCGCGCGACCCCTTACACTACGGAGATGAACATCCTCTCCGCAGTGCTCGATGTCCGCTGATCACAGCGACGACCGCCCGCTCGAAACCCTGTTTCTACCGCTGCTCGAAGGGCGCATCGCCTGGCCCGAGCGTGGCGCGTTGTTCTTGCGCGCGCGTGCAGGGGCGCCGCTGCAGGCGCGCCCGTGGCCAGGACTGGTCTGCCAGCAGACATTTGCTCCTGACGCCGCGGCGCTCGAGGTTTTGCAGCTGCGTGTTCTGACGCAGGACCTCGATTCCTCCGGCCCTTCGTATCCGCTCGTGCTACTGCTGCCGCCGCGCCAGCGCGATGAGGCGCGCGCGTTGTTTGCCCGCGCGGTCAGTGCGACCGAGCCGGGCGGACGGGTGATCGCGTGCATGAGCAACGACGAAGGCGCGCGCTCGGGCGAGACTGATCTCGAGCAGCTCGTCGGACCGGTGACGACGGTGTCGAAGCACAAATGCCGGGTGTTCTGGGGCGCGCCGCTGAATGGCGCGCGCGATACGGCGCTTGCCCGTCAATGGCAAGAGCTGGACGCGCCGCGTGCGATTGCCGACGGCCGTTTCATCAGCCGGCCGGGTGTGTTCGCCTGGGACCGGATCGATATCGCTTCGCAGTTGCTGGCAACGCAGCTGCCGCCTGATCTCGCCGGTCGCGCTGCCGATCTCGGCGCAGGGTTCGGCTATCTCAGTGTCGAGCTGCTGCAGCGTTGCGCTGGGATCAACTCGCTCGATGTCTACGAGGCAGAAGGGCGTGCGCTCGACCTGGCGCGTCGCAACCTCGCGGCGCTAGGCGAGCGCGCTGCAATCCGCTTCTGCTGGCACGACGTGACGACGGGTCTCGCCGACGCCTACGACGTCATTGTCTGCAATCCTCCATTCCACACTCACGCGCGCACCGACCGGCCCGACATCGGGCGACGCTTCATCGCCGCCGCGGCGCATGCGTTGCGGCCGGGCGGCCGGCTGTGGCTGGTCGCGAATCGACACCTGCCTTACGAGAACGCGCTCGGCGCCGGCTTCCAGCGAGTGCGTATCGTCACGCAACAGCACGGCTTCAAGATCGTCGAGGCGGTGAAGGGGCAGCGCGCGTGAAGCTGCTCAAGCTGATTGCGAATCTCGGTTACGGCAGCCGCAAGGAAGTTGCAGCGATGTTGCGCGACGGACGGATTCTCGATATCGAGGGGCGCGTACTGTCGAGCGACGATGTCGTCGAACCCGCGTGCGTGCGCATCGACGGCGCGCCGCTCGATCCGGCGCCCGGCCTCGTGCTCATGCTCAACAAGCCGACCGGCTATACGTGCTCGACGAGCGATGCCGGCGCACTCGTCTATGACCTGCTGCCGCCGCGCTTCCGGCGGCGCTCGCCGACGCTCGCCACGGTCGGTCGGCTGGATCGCGATACGACCGGCCTGCTGCTGATGACCGACAACGGCGCGCTCCTGCATCGAATAGTCTCGCCCAGGTCGCAGCTGCGGAAGGTGTACGAGGCGACGCTGGCGCGCGATTTGCGCGGCGACGAAGGCGGGATCTTCGCCAGCGGCAAATTGCTGCTCGAGTCCGAGCGAGCTCCGCTCGCGCCAGCGATGCTCGAAACTCTGGGCCCGCGCAGCGCGCGCGTGACCGTCACCGAGGGGCGGTATCATCAGGTGCGCCGCATGTTCGCGGCGGTCGGCAATCACGTGATGGCCCTGCATCGCAGCCGCATCGGCGGACTGACCCTGGACGAGCTCGAAAGCGGCAAATGGCGCGTGCTCGACGATGCGCAGATCGCGAAATTGTTTGCGGGGAACGACGTGAGATGAGCGAAGGCGAGCCCGTCGCGCCTGCCATTGCACCGGAGCAGATCTGGTGGCTGTACCTGCTCGCCTGCACGGACGGACGGACCTATGCCGGCATCGCGCTCGACGTCGTCGCGCGCTTTCGCATGCACGTCGCGGGCAAAGGCTCGAAGTTCACGCGCGCCAACCGGCCGGTGCGGATCCTGGGCGCCCAGCCATTTGCCAGCCGCGCGCAGGCCCAGCAGGCCGAGCATGCGCTCAAGCGCCTGCAACGGCCCGAGAAGCTCGAATGGGCGCTGCGCTGGCCGCCGCCGGAGCAAGCGGATTGACCTGTCCGGCGGCCTATTTCATAGTTGCGCGCATTCCCCGTTCGAGATCGACTTCATGAGCATGTCGTTGCGCGAGCAGCTGCTGCAGGCAGGCTTCGGCAAGAAGCTGGAGGCCGAGCGCCAGGCCAAGGAGCAGGAGCGCAGGGCGCAGGAACAGCAACGCAAGGTCCAGGAGCAGCAGCGCAAAGCGAAGGAACAGCAGCGCATCGCGCAGGTGCAGGCAGCCCAGGCCGCCAAGGCCGCGCGCGCGCAAGCGCAGCAGCAGCGGCGCCAGGAGGAAGCGGATCGCAAGGAGCGCTGGACGCAGATCAAACAGCTGATCGAGCAGCACCGCCTGCCCAAGCTGGAGACCGACGACTATTTCAATTTCGTGAGCCGCGGCAAGGTGCGGCGCCTGTCGGTCGATGCGCCATTGCGCGAGCGCATCATCGGCGGCGAGGTTGTCATCGTGCGCTGCGAAGGGAAGCACGACGTCGTGCCGCGCGACATCGGTGAGCGTATTCGCGAATACGATGCGCGCGCGGTCATCAACCTGCAGGATACCGCCGCCGCGACGCCGGCAGAGGACGACCCGTACAAGGACTTCGTCGTTCCCGACGACCTGAAGTGGTGAGCTAGCTGCGGGACTGCGGCTGCTCGTCCGCGTCGTCGCCGCCGAGGTCCCAGTCCTCGGGTGCGGTGCAGACCACCAGGTCCATCGACTCCCACTCGTCCAGGTCGAATTCGTCGATGTCGCCGTAGCGGTCCCGCACGTCGATCAGGCCGTCGGATTCGTCTATGGCGATGACCAGGAAGTAGTCATGGTGGGCGCGGTCCGTATACCACTGACCCTCGAGCGCCTTGATGCCGTACATACGCCTCCTCCTGCCGGAAGAGCTCCGCCGTATTTCGTGTCGTACTTTCAACGCGCGGGCGAGCGAGCGAGTTTCCCTCGCGCCGCGTCATGCCCGTTACAAGAGAAACAGTGCGTACAGCAACCCGCCGATCAGCAGCCATTTCAGCAGGTAGTAGACCTGGCGGTTCCACGCCTTGATGCGCGTGCCGAGGATGCGGATCTTGTAGACGTACTCGAACACGTGGTTCAGCACGCCGACGTGCTCGCCCGGCATGTTCTGGGTCGCGGCCGCCTTGATCATGCGGCGGCCGACCGTACGGTTCAGCCCGCGCACCAGCGGATTGGACAGCGGCCGCTCGACGTCGCAGAACAGGATCACGCGCGTCACATCGGTACGGTTCTCGGCGGTGTGGATGTAGGTCTCGTCGAACATGACGGCTTCGCCGTCCTTCCAGTAGTACTTCTCGCCGTCGACGACGATGAAGCACTCGGGCGAGTTCGGCGTCACCAGGCCGAGGTGGTAGCGCAGCGAGCCCGCGAACGGATCGCGATGCGCGCCGAGGCGGCTGCCCGGCGGCAGCAACGTGAACATCGCAGCGTTCACCGAGGGAATGCGCGCCAGCAGCTCGGTGGTGCGCGGGCACAGCGCCGCCGCCGAGGGCAGGAAGTCGCCGTACCACTTCAGATAGAAGCGCTTCCAGCCGGTGCGGAAGAAGGTGTTGAAGCCGATGTCGTTGTGGCTCGCGGCGGCGCGGATGTAGCCCTCGTCGAACAGCTTCAGCGCTTCGTCGCGGATCATCTGCCACTGCGCGGTGAGCTGCTTCAGCTCGGGGAACTGCTTTACGTCGGCGTAGGGCCGCGCGCGCACCGCGGAGAACAGGTACATCAGCGTGTTGTACGGAGCCAGCAGGTTGGCGTGATCCGCAGCGAGGCGCCGCAACTTGTGGCGCACGTGGCCGCGCAGCTGCACGTAGAGCGCGGTCGAAACATAGACCGCCAGGACTACGTATTTCGGTGCTATCGCCGGAACCATGATTCGCCCAGGTCGCAAAAGCGCATGCGTGCACTACATATATATGTAGCACACATGTAAAGAGCGTAAAGAGCGGTTGTGCGGCGGGTCAGGCTTCGGCCGACTGCATCATTCCGAGCGGCCGACCGGCTTCGGCGCGGGGCTCGCGACGAAGTTGTATGCGCGCGTGAGCTGCGGCAGCTGCGGGTCGTCGAGCGTCGGTGCGGCAGCGACGGCCGGTACCGTTGGCGCTGCGATGCGCAAAGACTCGCGAGCGCGCTCCTGGTACTGCTCGGCCGCCTCACGCATGTTGTTGTCGTCGACGCGGAACGGCGTTTGCGCGACGTACGCGAGCGTGCGCGGCACGCCGAACTCTTCGATCAGCGGCTTGACCAGCATGATGCCGCCGTAGCGCTGCACGTCGAGATACTCCTGGTCGGTGCGCCAGACGCGCTTGCGGAAGTCCGCGTAGTCCTCCGGCCAGATCTGGTCGACGCGATTGACGTTGAACAGCGGGCCGCGCAGCGCCTTGACGTTCTCGGCGATGCCCTTGACCAGCATCTCGCACGGCAAGCGCCGGCCGACGTCGACTGCGCCGCAATCCTTGGGCGGCCACTGCATGCCGCGCGCCGTGGCTGCTTCCTGCAGGAAGGCGTTCCACAGCACGTTGTCGATCACTTCGACGACGGGGAATTGCAGGCGGTACTGCTCGTTCTGATAGAACGGCCAGTAGTATGCGGCCCAGCGCAGCGGATTCGGCGTCTTGGCGCCGAGCACGCGCCGTGGAAATATCAACGTGCGGCGCTTGAGGTCGTAGCCTTCGCGGCCGCCGAACAGCACGTACTCGGCATCCTTGGCGGTGACGAACTTGATCTGGATCTCGGCGGGCAGCGCGCCGAACAGATCGCCGAACGCGGTGTCGATCGCCTGGGCGCGGTAGGAGACCAGCTCGCGGAACTGCTTCTTGCACTCGCGCCGATCGCTGCCTTCGCAGGCGAGGCCGAGCAAGGGAAAGAGAATGCCGGCTACTGCGAGCCACTGTCTCAACACCGCGTGTCTCATCGCCGCG
>DATEJG010000088.1:0-12108 GCA_035278165.1 Steroidobacteraceae bacterium | reverse complement strand
GCCCGTCGATCGCAACGCGCGCTCGCTCGCGCTCGCCCGCGAGATGCGCGAGCGCGCCGGCAGCGACGAAGCATTCATCGCAGCAGTGCTCGCCAAGTTTCGCGACGAGGAATACTTCTACACGCTGCAGCCGCCGCACCTGGAGCTGAACTCCGTCGACGATTTCCTGTTCAATACGCGTCGCGGCTTTTGCGAGCACTTCGCTTCCGCCTTCACCGTGCTGGCGCGCGCCGCGGGTATCCCGGCGCGCGTCGTCACCGGCTACCAGGGCGGTGAGTACAACCCGCTGAGCGGCTACCTGCTGGTGCGCCAGTCGGACGCGCATGCGTGGTCGGAAGTGTGGCTCGAAGGGCGCGGCTGGATCCGCGTGGATCCGACAGCCGCCGTCGCGCCGAATCGCATCGAGCGCGGCATCGAAGCCGCGCTGACCGAAGAGGGCGAGGCGCTGCCGGGCGGTTTCCTCCGTCGCAACACGGCGCTGCTCCAGCTGCGGCTCGCCTGGGACGCTGCCAACACGTTCTGGAACAATCAGGTGGTCGCGTTCGGCGATGCGCAGCAACGCTGGCTGCTGCAGCGGCTCGACATCGACGACGCCGACTGGCGGGAGCTGGGCATCGGACTGGTGCTGGCGCTGGTCGCTTTTTTCGCGCTCATGTCCGGCTACCTCGCCTGGCGCTTCCGCCCGCGGCGCGCCGATGCGCTCGCGCAGATCTACGAGCAGCTGTGCCGCAAGCTGGCGCGGCAGGGCTTGCCGCGAGCCGCACACGAGGGTCCGAGCGACTACGTGGCGCGGGTACTGCAGAGCCGGCCCGAGCTGGCGCCGCAACTGGTGGAAGCACGCAACCTGTACGTCGCGCTGCGCTACGGGCCGCGCTCGTGGGGGCCGCAGCTGAACAAGTCCGAGCTGAGCCGCCTCAAATTCCTCATCAATCAGTTGAAAGTCTGAAGCCGCGCCCACATCGAGCGATGTCGACTGGCCGATAACGAAGAAGTCCCGCGTGCTGCTGCTCGTCTGTCTCGTCACGATCGCCGTAGCGGTCGCCGTGTGGTTCCTCGCCGGCCAGGAGTGGTGGCGCCGCCGGCGGCGTGCGGCGCTGGCGCGCCAGTCGTTTCCCGCGCATTGGGAAGACTGGCTGCGTGCCCGCACATCGATCTACGCACGCGTGCCGCCCGAGCTGCGCACGCGCCTGCACCAGCTGATCCGGATCTTCGTCGGCGAGAAGAGCTTCGTCGGCTGCAACGGCCTCAGCGTCACCGAAGAAATGCGCGTGGTGATCGCGGCCTATGCCTGCCTGCTGGTCGTCAACCGCCCCGACGTGCCGCGCGCGCATTTCTACGACGACCTGTTCTCGATCCTCGTCTACCCGACGCCGTTCATCGTCCCGCACACGCAGCGCGACGGTCACGGCGTGATCACCGAAGGGCATCGCGTGCTGTCCGGCCAGGCGTGGGACTCGCGCAGGATCATCGTCTCGTGGCAGGACATCGAGGAAGGGCTCACGACCGGTCACAACGTCGTGCTGCACGAGTTCGCGCACTACCTCGACATGGAGGACGAGACCATGGACGGCGCGCCCGGCCTCGGCAGCGCGCGCGCCTATCGCGAGTGGTCGAAAGTGTTCTGGGAGGAGTACCAGCGCCTGCGCGCCACGCTGGTTGCGGGCCAGCCGACATTCCTCGATCCGTACGCGGCGAGCGAGCCTGCGGAGTTCTTCGCAGTCGTCACCGAGGCGTTCTTCGAGCAATCGCGCGAGCTCGAAGCACAGCACGCCGGGCTGTACGAGCAGCTGCGGCGGTACTATCGGGTGGATCCGGCGCGCTGGTAGCGCGGTTGCTGTCCGTCGGGCTGAAGCCCGACCTACTTGGGCCGGGGATCTTCCAGCTGCGACTCGTCGAAGCGCGAGCCGCCCCGCAGCTCGCGCACCTTGCCCATCAGTGCGCGCGCAGCGTTGCGCACTTCTTCGTGAACCGCCGCGTCCTCGTCGAGCGCGTCGTGGCTGGTGGCGTAGGGCTGGTAGTAGCCGACGTAGCGAGCGAAGTTCGCTGCATGCGCGGCCGGCACTAGCTGCATATCGGCAAGCCAGTCGCTGAGCGAGCGCTGCAGCGTCCCGACGCCCGCAGCGTCGCCGTGCACGATCACCGAATATGCGCGGCCCGCAAGGTGGCGCGGATACGGCCAGCCGCGCAGCTCGAGCTCCTTGGCCTTCGCCGGATCCTTGCCGCCTGTCGAAGTGGGATCGGGATTGCCGCCGTCGGCGCACACCAGCCTGTCGATCATCAGTTTCAGCGTGCTCGGCGCCTGGTACCAGTACACCGGCGTGACGATCATGACTGCGTGCGCCGCGACCCAGCGCGGGTAGATCTCGCCCATCCAGTCCTGCACCTGGCCGAGACCGTGGTTCGGATAGCACGAGCACGGCCAATGACACAGCGGCATCGCGGTCGAGACGCACGCCTTGCATGGATAGATGACGCGGCCGTACTCCGCCGTGAGCCGGCTGAGGTCGAGAAAGTCGACGGAGAAATCGCTGGCGCTCGACAGGATGCCGCGCGCGGTGGAGCACAACCGGTAGGTCTTCGACATCTCGCCGGGGCAAGTCTGATCGTTGCGAGCTGCCGCGCAGATCAGCAATACGCGTGACTGCGCGTCCGGCTCGTCATGCTGCCGCTGGGCTGCGGCGATCGCAGCGCGCGTCGCGAGCCATTGCACCGACAATTCCATTGTCGGATCGGCGAAGCCCTCGCCGGCGGCGCGCGTGCGCGGACTCTTGTGAGCCTCGTGGTACACACGCCAGGCGATGTCCGCCAGCTCATCGACAGCGGCGCCGGCACGATCGAACGATGGATCGTAGAAGCGCTCGCGAAAGCGCTCACGAAAGACATCCTGGGAGATCTGCATGTCGCCCTGGCCCTTGCGGACCTGGGGCGCGACGGGCTCAGGCGTGTGACTCGGCATCGCTGCCTCCACTGGCGTGCAGAGGCAACGTCCGCGCTGCAAGCACGGTTCCTGTCGCTAGGCCGGTTCCTGAGAAGCGACGCGCGCGACGCGTGTGCTGCGCGCCTGCAGCGCCAGCATGATCGCCCCGCCCACGAACAGGATCGCAACCGACAGGATCGCAGTGCGCGAGTTGCCGGTGATCGCCGCGGTCGCAGCCATCAGGAACGGCCCGAGCACGGCGGCGAACTTGCCCATCATGTTGTAGAAGCCGAAGAACTCGCTGGCGCGCTCCGCCGGGATCAGCCGGCTGTAGTACGAGCGGCTCATCGCCTGGATCGCGCCCTGCACGCAGCCGATGGCGGCTCCCATGACGTAGAACTCGGTGACGCTGGTCATCTGGACCGCGTAGAACGTCACTGCCGTGTACACGGCGATCGCCACGAAGATGCCGAGCAGCGGGCTGATGCGATCGCCGAGCCAGCCGAACAGCAGCGTCGCCGGAAAGCCGATGAACTGGATCATCAGGATGCTGGTGATCAGGCTGCTCGCCGGGAAGCCGAGCGCCAGCCCGTAGTCGACCGCCATCTTCATGATCGTGTTCACGCCGTCGATGTACATCCAGTACGCCAGCAGGAACAGGATCACCGGCCGGAACCTGCGCACTTCGCGGAACGTGCGCAGCAGCTCGGCGAATCCTGCGCGCGCGGCGCGCGCCAGGCCGATCGACGGCCCGGTGGCCAGCGCGCCGCGCTGGCGCAGCAACGGAATCGCGAACACCAGCCACCACACCGCAACCGTCACGAACGATGCGCGAATCGCGGCCGCGCCGTCCGCGAGCCCGAACCATTGCGGCTTCTGGAACATCAGCACGTTCACGACCAGCAGCAGACCGCCGCCGAGATAGCCGAGCGCATAACCGAAGCCCGACACCGAATCGACGCGACCGGGCGGCGCGACGCGGATCAGCATCGAATCGTAGAAGATCAGGCCGCCCCAGAAGCCGATCGACGCGATCACGAACAGCGTCAGTCCGGTGAGCGTGTCGGAGGTGCTCACGAACGCCAGCAGCGCAGTCGGCAGCACGCCGATCGCGGTGAAGATCGCGAGCATGCGCACGTGCGCGCTGCCCTTGTCGGCGAGCGCGCCGAGCCACGGTGCAGTCAGGGCCAGCACCAGGCTCGAAATGCCGTTGGCATTGCCGAGCCAGACGGTGCTGTCGGTCGGCGACATGCCCGCGGCCAGCGTCTGTTTGAAGAACACCGGGAAGAACGCCACCATCACCGTGGTGGCGAACGCCGAGTTTGCCCAGTCGTACAGGGCCCAGGCGAACACCTTCTTCTCGAAGAACGGCGCTTTCATCGGACGACCTCTGAGCGTTGCCGGCTAGGCCGCGGCGGCCAGGTGCTCGCGCGTCTCGCGGAACTCGATGTCCGGCCAGCGCTCGAGCGTGAGCTGCAGGTTGACGCGCGTCGGCGCGAGGTACACCAGCGCGCCGGAATGATCGAGCGCCAGGTTTTCGTAGGCCTTGACGCGAAACTCCTCGAGCTTCTTCGCATCCTTGCAATACACCCAGCGCGCGGTGAAGACGTTGACGGTGTCGAACGTCGCCTGCACGCTGTACTCGTCCTGCAGGCGGAACGCGACCACGTCGAACTGCAGCTGGCCGACCGCGCCGAGAATCAGATCGTTGTTGCGCAGCGGCCGGAACACCTGCGTGGCGCCCTCTTCGCACAGCTGGTCCAGCCCCTTCTGCAGCGCCTTCATGCGCAGCGGATCGCGCAGCACGACGCGGCGGAACATCTCCGGCGCGAAATTCGGGATGCCGGTGAACATCAGCGACTCGCCCTCGGTGAAGGTGTCACCGATGTTGATCGTGCCGTGATTGTGCAGGCCGAGGATGTCGCCGGCGAACGCCTCGTCGGTGTGCTGCCGGTCGGCGGCCAGGAAAGTGAGCGCGTCGTTGATGCGCATCTCCTTGCGCAGACGCACGTGGAACAGCCGCATGCCCTTGGCATAGCGGCCGGAGCAGATGCGCATGAACGCGATGCGGTCGCGATGCCCGGGGTCCATGTTCGCCTGGATCTTGAACACGAAGCCGCTGAGCTTCTCCTCCAGCGGCTCGACGAAGCGTGCGGTGGTCTCGCGCGCCAGCGGGCCGGGCGCGTGGCGCACGAACGCCGCCAGCAGCTCGGTCACGCCGAAATTGTTGATGGCCGAGCCGAAGAACACGGGCGTCTGCCGGCCGGCGAGGTACTCGTCGGCCGCGAACTGCGGCGCGGCGCCGCGCACGAGCTCGACCTCGTCGCGGAACGCGCGCGCGCGCGCGCCGAGGAACTCGTCGGCCGCAGCGCTGGCGAGCCCGTCGATCGTCGCATGCGTGCCGGCGCGGCCCTTCTCGCCGGCCTGGTAGATGTAGATGCGGTCTTCCAGCAGGTGGTAGATGCCGCGCAGGTCGCGACCCATGCCGATCGGCCAGGTCACCGGCGCGCAGGCGATCTTCAGCACGCGCTCGATCTCGTCCAGCAGCTCCATCGGCTCGCGGCCTTCGCGGTCGAGCTTGTTGATGAAGGTCATGATCGGCGTGTCGCGCAGCCGGCAGACTTCCATCAGCTTGATGGTGCGCTCCTCCACGCCCTTGGCGCAGTCGATCACCATCAGCGCGGAGTCCACCGCGGTCAGCGTGCGATACGTGTCTTCGGAAAAATCCTCGTGGCCCGGCGTGTCGAGCAGATTCACCATGCGCCCGTCGTACGGGAACTGCATGACCGACGAGGTCACGGAAATTCCGCGCTGCTGCTCGAGCGCCATCCAGTCGGAGGTTGCATGACGCGCCGCCTTGCGCCCTTTCACGGTGCCGGCCAGCTGGATTGCGCCGCCGAACAGCAGCAGCTTTTCCGTCAGCGTGGTCTTGCCGGCGTCAGGGTGGGAAATGATCGCGAACGTGCGACGGCGGCCGATCTCGGCGCGCAGCTCGGCATTGGCGGAAGGCGGCGGAACACTCGACATCAGCGGCAATCCTCACGTGTGCACGGGGCCGCACACAACGTGAGAATTCTAACCTGCCCGCCGCGGCGGCGCGGGTTCTCGACTGCGAAGAGGCGCCGGCGCGCCTCTCCCGCAGTCGCAGTCTCGCGCTAGTGACGCGGCGACTGCCCGGTCTGGCCGCTTTGCTGCCCCTGACCTTGCTGTCCCTGGCTTTGCTGTCCGCTCTGCTGCCCCTGGCTCTGCTGGCCGAACGCGCCGCTCTGCTCGTTGGAAACGCGCAGGTTGTTGCGCACGTCCTTCACGCCCGAGATGCGTTCCGCCAGGTCTTCGGCGCGACGCTTGTCCTCGCGCCGATTCACGCTGCCGGTCAGCGTGACCTCGCACTCCTTCACGGTCACCTCGAGATTGGAAGCATCGAGCTGCGAATCGTCCGTCAGGCAATCGCAGACGTCCTCGCGGATGCGCTCATCCGAGCGTCGGTAGCCGCGCGGTCCACGACCGCGGAACATGCCTTGCTCTTGCGAGCGACCCTGCGCGCCGTAGCCGCCATAGGAGCTGCGTCCGTAGCCGCTTTCGCCGTAGCTGCCGGCTGTGCCGTATGTGCCGCCCTGGCCCATCGAGCCCTGGGAGCCCTGTGATCCCTGCGAGTAACCCTGCCCGTACGAGCCGCGAGAGCCTCGGCTGAAGCCGCCGCCGCTGCCGCCGCGATAGTCGTATTCGCTGCTGCCGTACTGCGTTCCCTGGTAGTCGCTATCGCGCTCCTCGCTACCCCAGCCGGACTGCGAGCCCTGACCCTGGCCGCGATAGCTCGGGCCGCCGTACCCGGAGCCGCCGTAGCCGCCGTAACTCTGCCGGCTGCCATAGCCCTGCGAGCCATATCCTTGCGATCCTCCTTGCGATCCGTAACCCTGCCCTTGCGATCCGTAACCCTGCGAGCCATAGCCCTGCTCCGAGCCGTAGCCACGCGAGCGGCCACTGTAGTCGTCGGCGGACTGCCACTCGGACGAGCCATACCGACCCTCGCGACCGTATTCGTCACGCTCGCGCTCCGCGCCGTAGCGCTCAGTGTCGCGCCAGCGATCGCGGTTGCGATCACGCTCGTGCTCGTCGCCGTAGCGCTCACGCCCGCCGCCGCCGCGCCAGAAATTGCCAAATGCCATTGTCAGACTCCTCTTGCGAAGTCGCAGTGAATGAATGGGTGCATGCGCCGGACGAACGTCCGGCACAGAAGTAACGGGCTCGGAAAAAAGTTGGTTCCGATCAGGATGCGCTGAGCGCGAGTCGATACACCCAGGCGTCTTCGCGGCCGCCGGTCGCCTGGTAATACGCTTTGCGCACGCCGACGCGCGCGAAGCCGAGCGACTCGTAGAGGCGGATCGCCGTCGGGTTCGACGGACGCACTTCGAGGAAAACGTCGCGCATCTCGGCGGCGCGGGCGCGCTCGAGCAGGAAATCCATCAGGCGACGACCGACGCCGGCGCTGCGCAGGTCGCTGCGGATGCAGATGTTGAGGATGTGAGCTTCGCCCGCGCCGTACGACATGATGCCGTAGCCCGCGACTTCGCCCGCGAATTCGACTACACGGCAGAGATAGCCGACGCGGATGCAATCGCGGAACACTCCTTCGCTCCACGGGAAAACGTAGGACGCGCGCTCCACTGCGACGACTGCAGCGACGTCGCCGAGCGCCATCGGCCGGAAGCGCACGCTCTCGAACAATCGGCTGCGATCGATCTCTGCGCTCACGGCCTTGCTCCAGCCAGCTGCTCGAACGTGCGCAACGCCAGCAACAGGTCCGCCCACGATTTGCGCTTCTCGCCGGGACTGCGCAACAGGTAGGCAGGATGATAGGTGACGACCATCGGACGATTCCCGGCGATGCGGTGCAGCTGGCCGCGCAGCTTGCCGATCGTCGTGTCGGTCTCGAGCAGAGTCTGCGCCGCTATGCGCCCTACGCACAGGATCAGCTGCGGGTTCACCAGCTCGATCTGCCGGAACAGGTATGGAATGCAGGCGCGCACTTCCTCCGGCCGCGGGTCGCGATTGTTCGGCGGCCGCGACTTGAGGATGTTGGCAATGAACACCTGCTCGCGCGGCAGGCCGATCGCCTTGAGCATGGAGTTGAGCAGCTGGCCGGCGCGGCCGACGAAGGGCTCGCCCTGCCGGTCCTCGTCGGCGCCCGGCGCCTCGCCGATGACCATCCATTGCGCGTTGCGGTTGCCGACGCCGAATACACCCTGCGTGCGGGTCTGGTGCAGCGGGCACAACGTACAGGTCTTGACGGCGCGCTCGAGCTCCGCCCACCCGGGCTGCGCGCTCGCGGCCGCCGCGACGGCCGGGACTGGCGCAAGCCCGCGCCGCTCCCACACATCGATGTCGAGCGCCTTCAGATACGCAACGCGACGGGAATCCATCGTTCGGGCCATCCGCTATCCGCTATCCGCTACCCGCTTCTTTCTCACTACTTTACGCCACAGCCAGAACAGCGGCGCCGACACCGCATACGCGCCGAACAGTGCGAACAGCGACTCCGGCGCCAGCGACACGATGACGTAGATCAGCGGAATCAGCGCTGCGTACACCCAGGGAATGCGCCCGCGCAGGTTGAGCTCTTTGCCGCTCCAGTAGGAGAAGCGGCTGACCATCAGCGCGCCGATGCAGATGGTGATGGTGAACGCGAGCACCAGTGCCGGCAGCCCGGTGAGCTCGAACTCGCTCGCGAGCCACACGAAGCTGGCGACCGTTGCAGCGGCCGACGGGCTCGGCAGGCCCTCGAAGTAGCGCTTGTCGGCGCTTGCCGCGCGTGCATTGAAGCGCGCCAGGCGCAGCGCCGCGGCGACGGCGTAGAAGAAGGCGGCGAGCCAGCCGAAGCGCCCCCAGAACTTGCCGTAGTCCGCGATGCGCTCGATGCCCCACTGATAAGCGACGATCGCCGGCGCGACGCCGAACGCGACCATGTCGCACAGGCTGTCGTACTCCTTGCCGAAATCGCTCTGCGTGTTGGTCCAGCGGGCGACGCGACCGTCGAGGCCGTCGAACAGCATCGCGACGAAGATCGCGATACCGGCGCGCGAGAAGTCGCCGTTGATCGCCGCGACGATCGCGTAGAAGCCGCCGAACAACGTGCCGGTGGTGAACACGTTGGGGAGCCAGTAGACGCCGCGGCCGGGATTCCTGGCGGGCGGCACATCGCCGGTGTCGTAGTTCTCGGCGCTCATGGTATGGGTGCGAGGAGGTGCGCACATGATATTGTGCGACGCGCGGCGCGCACAACCGACTCGGCGGATCGGGTTCCCGCAGTTGCAAATCCCTTGAAAATCCCTGCTGCAGCACTGTTCCTGCTCCTGCTCGGCAGCGGCGCGCCGGCCTACGCCGACCGTCAGCAGGATCCGCAGCTCGGCAAGCTCCTCGAGCAGGCGCTGGCCGCCGGCGCGTGCTTCGAGGACAAGTTCGACGAGCAGGTCTGGCTCGCCGCGATGGAGCCGAAGCTCAAGCCGCTGCTCAAGGATTCCAGGGAGCGCATGGAGCTGCTGCATCACGTGCACTGCGAGGCGCGCCGGCTGAACCTGCCGCCGGGACTGGTGATGGCAGTGATCGACGTCGAGAGCCGCTTCGACCGCTGGGCCGTCTCGAGCGCGGGCGCGGTCGGTCTGATGCAGGTGATGCCGTTCTGGCCGCGCCAGCTGGGCATGACCAATCAGGAGCTGGTGCGAATCCCGCAGAACGTGCGCATGGGCTGCACGATTCTCAAGTTCTATCTCGACCGCGAGCGCGGCGACTACACGCGCGCGCTGGCGCGCTACAACGGCAGCGTCGGCCGCAGGAATTACGCCGACCTCGTGCTCGAGCGCCTCGCCCGCCGCTGGCACTATCAGTAATCGCGAGTGCTCTATCGGGTGTTGAAGCTGGCCGGCAGGTCGCCGATGTCGGCGACGGCGACATCCTGAGTCTGCACGTCGGTCACATGCGCTGCGGGCGGACCCTGCCACAACCATTCGACGAGCGCCTGGACAGCCGCACGCTCGCCGACTGCCAGCACTTCGACGCGACCATCTGCGAGATTGCGCGCGTAGCCGCGGCAGCCGAGCTCCTGAGCGCGCTGACGCGTGGACGCACGAAAGAAAACGCCTTGCACGCGCCCGGACACGAAGCAGCGCCGTGCGGTGATCGCCGACAACGTCAACCCGTGTTGCTGCCCGGCTGTGCGGAGTCCAGAGCTTCCGCCGCCTTGTCGCGGGCTGCGATCGCGCTGCGCCGCGCCTCGCGATAAGCACGTCGCTCCAGGCTGTCCTCGGCGCGGTTCAACAGTGCTTCTGCTTCGTTGAGCTTCTGCGGCGCCGTCCTTTCAGCGCCCGCGTCGCGCGCCGCACGGATGGCCTGGCGAGCGTTGCTCATCTCCTGCACGGGTGCGCCAGCGCACGCCGCGAGCGCGAGGGCTGCGGCGACGAGAAGTGCCGGCATGCGAGCGACGTGAGGCATGGTGGATTTTTCAATCGACCGTAGCAACCGAAAGCCTACACCGTCAAGACTGGGCTGAATACAATGCACGCGCCCGGCACCCGACTGTTGCGTTGCATTACTCCCACAAGAACAGCGCCGCTGCCGTGTGCTTGCTCCACTGTGCGGGGTTTTGACGCGTGACTGAAATACTGGTGCTGTTTTATTCGCGCAAAGGCAGCACGGCCGAGCTCGCTCGACAGGTGTGTCGCGGAGTCGAGTCCGTGACCGGCGCGCGAGCACGATTGCGCACTGTGCCCGCGGTCGCGACCGTGATCGAAGCGCCGCAGTCGGCGGTCCCGACCGAGGGCCCGCCCTATGCGACCCACGACGATCTGCGCGAATGCGATGGCCTGGTGATGGGCAGTCCGACCCGCTTCGGCAACATGGCGGCGCCGCTGAAGTTCTTCCTCGACGGCACCAGCTCGCTGTGGCTCAGCGGCGGCCTCGCCGGCAAGCCGGCCGGCGTGTTCACTTCGACCCAGACCCTGCACGGCGGCCAGGAGACGACGTTGCTGTCGATGATGCTGCCGCTGCTTCACCACGGCATGTACATCGTCGGAATACCTTACACAGAGGCGGCGCTGAGTACGACACGGGCAGGCGGCTCGCCGTACGGCGCCAGTCATTTTGCCGGCGATGCTCCGCAGCCTCGCCTGACCGACGACGAACGCACGCTTGCAATGCTCCTCGGCAAGCGCGTCGCCGAGCTCGCCGTCAAGCTGCGCACTTGAGCGATCGGATCGCCACGAAGCAAGCCGCCGCCGCTGCTCGATTGCGACTGGCGGCAGTTCTGACGACCGTCGTGCTGCTCGCGCTCGTTCTGCGCTGGGTGCTCGTGGCGCCGTCCATCGCGCGCATCGTCATCGCAGCAGTCGTTGGCGTTCCGGTAGCGCTCGGCGCGCCGTTTCTACATGCAGGACATCGGCGCACATATATATGGATGACTCTCGCGCTCGCGCCGGCACTCATCCTCGGTCTCACTGAAGCAGTCGCGAATCCGGCAAGCCGCGCGTGGGCGACGCTGTTGCTGCTCGATCTGCTCGCGACATTCGCGCTGCTGATCGCGTACCTGCGAGCTACGGGCTCTTCATCACCGCCCTGACGAACGGCACGGTGAGCCTGCGCCGCTGTGCGCTGAGCGAAGCCTCGTCGAGCTCGTCGAGAAATGCGCACAGCGCGGCCATGTTGCGCGGCAGGCGACGCAACAGGAACTGCGCCGTTTCCTCCGGCAGCTCGCAGCCGCGCAACTGCGCACGCAGTTGCAACGCACCGATCTGTTCCTGGTCGTCGAGAGGTTGCAGCGTGAGAACCACGCCCCCATTCAGGCGCGACGCCAGGTCGGCGAGACGGAACGGCAGTGCCGCGGGCGGCGCGGCAGCGCAGAGCACCAGCCGCGCACCTTGCTCGTCGAGCTCCTGGTGCAGGCGAAACAGCGCGCGCTCCCAGTCCTGCAACCCTGCGACCGCCTCCGCATCGTCCAGACAGACGAGCGAGAACTCACCGTATCCCGACAGGCTCTCGCCGCCGAGCTGTGCGATCTCGCGCAGCGGCAGGTAGGCTGCACTCTGCGCATCGGCGCGGGCTCGCGCGCACATCGCCTGCAGCAGATGTGTCTTGCCGACTGCATGACCGCCGTGCACCCAGACGCAGGTGGGCCCGTCCTGCGGCCCGGCGCGACGCGCGCT
>DATEJG010000087.1:0-79883 GCA_035278165.1 Steroidobacteraceae bacterium | reverse complement strand
GGAGCGACTGGAACAACTCAACGCCGATGACGTCGCACGCGCGCTGCAGTCGTGCTCGACGTCGACGGTGGCGCAACTCCTGCGTGCGCAGACCTGGAGCTGGAAGGCTCAATTGCTCGGTCTCATCCCGGAACCGCGCCGCGCACGCGTGCTCGAAGGCTTGCGGCGCGAATCGCCCGGAGTCGCTCCTGCAGTGCTGGAGCTGCTGTGCGAGCGAGTGCTGCAGGAAGCGGCGCGACTCAAGACCATCCGTTCGCAACCCGCAGCCACTCGAGCGACCGTCGTCGCGCCGCGCTCCAGCGTCGGCGCCCGCTTGCGGAGATTCATCCGATGGACGCGCTGATCCGTTCCGCGTCGCTGGCGCCGTTCCGCACGCGCTTGAGCGAAGCGCCCACGCGCGCCGCCGCAGTCAGCGCCGTCGCGCAGACTGGCAACCACCAGCGCCATGGATCCGCCGCTGCGCCCGAGACGCTGCGTGCGGAGCTCGAGAAGCAGTTGCGAGCGGAGCTCGCAGCGCAGATGCAGAAGGTCTACGAAAGCGAGTGCGCCCGCGCCCGCACCGCGGGCCGTGCCGCGGCGCAAGCCGAGGCCCAGGCGGCCGCAGCGCAGGAGCTGCAGCAAGCTCGCGAACAGCTCGAAGGAAAACTGGCCAGCGCGCTGTCCGCTATGCAGCGATCGCACGAGGAGCTGCTTGCCCGCCTCGAAGCGAGCGTCGGCGAGATCGCATTCGCCGCCGTGTGTCGAATCGCGGGCGCAAAGGCCGCATCGCGAGCTTTCGTGATGGGCATGGTCGAGCAGACGTGCGCGCAGTTGCGCGCGGACACGATGGCCACGGCGCGGCTGCACCCGCGCGACCTCGAAACGCTGCGCGAGCTGATGCAGGACCACGAGCTGCGCATTCAGTCGTTAGGACTGAAGGTGATAGCCGACGAATCGCTCGAGCTCGGCGGTTGCGTGCTCGAGGCTGCCTCTGGTCAATACGACGGCGGACTCGACGTGCAGCTGCGGCGCTTGCACGCAGCGCTTGCCGGCAGCGCAGAGCGCTCCGCGGACGTGGAGGGCGCGTGATGCACGATCTCGCGCGCGCAATTGCCGGCACGGAGCTCGTCGCCCGCACCGGGCGCGTCGTTGCCGTCCGCGGCTCGATCGTCGAGTCGACCGGACCGGCGGCGCAGATCGGCGAGCAGTGCCGGATCGAAGGTGCCGCGCGCGGCGAGAGCATCGCTGCGGAAGTCGTGGGATTCACGAACGGCGTGACCGTGCTCATGCCAGTCGGCAGCGTCGAAGGGATATCGGTGGGAGAGCGCGTCGTGGCGCTCGGGCGGCTGCCCGAGATTCGTGTCGGCGACGAGCTGCTCGGCCGTGTGGTCGACGCATTCGGCCGGCCGCTGGACGAGGGCGCGGCGTTCACTGCCGGCAGGTCCCGCGGGCTGCGCGCTCAGCCGCTGAGCGTGCTGCGGCGGCAACGTGTCGACACGGCGCTGGATACCGGCGTAAGAGTCATCGATTCGATGCTGACGCTGGCGCGCGGGCAGCGTATCGGCCTGTTCGCGGGCAGCGGCGTCGGGAAGAGCTCGCTGATGGGCATGATGGCGCGCGGCGCGCAGGCGGGCGTCAACGTGATCGCGCTGATCGGCGAGCGCTCGCGCGAGGTGCGCGAGTTCATCGAGGATCAGCTCGGCAGCGAGGGCTTGCAGCGCTCGGTCGTCGTGGTCGCGACTGCCGCGGAGCCCGCGGTCGTGCGCATCAAGGCGGCATATGCCGCGACCACGATCGCCGAGTACTTCCGCGATCAGGGTCAGGACGTGCTGCTGATGATGGACTCGCTGACCCGCTTCGCCATGGCGCGCCGCGAGATCGGCCTGGCCGTGGGCGAGCCGCCGACGGCGCGCGGCTACACGCCCTCCGTGTTTGCGGAGCTGCCGCAGCTCTGCGAGCGCAGCGGTCCGGGCGTCGGTGCCGGCTCCATCACCGGCGTGTACACCGTGCTCGTCGATGGCGACGACATGAACGAGCCGGTGGCAGACACGCTGCGCGGCACGCTCGACGGTCACATCGTGCTGTCGCGCGAGATCGCCAACGCCGGGCAGTATCCGGCTGTCGACGTGCTCAACAGCGTGAGTCGTGTACACACGAGCGTCGGCAAGCCGGAAGACCTGGCCGCGGCCCGCAGAGTGCTGGCCTGCTGCGCGCTGTACGAGCGCAACCGCCAGTTGATCGAGGTCGGCGCTTACAAGCAGGGTGTCAGCCCGTCGTTGGATCGCGCGGTGCAGTTGATGCCGCGGATCCGCGCGTTCCTGTCTCAGCCGCTGGGCCACAAAACTCCGCGAGCCGAATCGCTCGCACAATTACGCAAGCTTGCTGCGTCGCTGGGAGCAGATCATGAGATCGCCTGAAGCGGCGCTGCGTGCCGTGCGGGCGCAGGTGCAGTTCGCGCTCGCCGAAGCAATGGCGGACGTTGCACATGCGGCGGCGGCGAGCTTGGCTGCAAACGAGAAGGTCGCGGATTTGACGCACCGTGTTGCCCGCGCGGCAGAAGAGCTGCGCGACGTGATGCAGCGAGCGCAGATCAATCCGCCGCTCCTCACCGCGATGCGCACTGTCCACCAACTCGACGCGCAGGCACTGCGGGACTGGCAGCAACGCCTGTCAGCAGCACAGGAACATGAGCAGGAGGCGCGGGCGGTACTGGCGGATTTGCGTAACCGCGAGCGCTCGCTGGATCGCGCATTACGTGCGGAGCAGCGCAAGCATGCGTTACAGCAGCAGGCGCGTGACATGCTCGATGTGGATGACCTGTGGCTGCAGCACTCGTGGCGGGTGTCGCCGTGAGCACTGCCGTGCAATTGTCCGGCTCTGCAGCCGCGTCGCTGGGCGCTCAGGGCCTTCCTCAGGCGCCCGTAGATATCGGTCGCGCCGAGGACGTGTATGCGGCCTGGAAGGCCGTGTTCGCGAACTCACGCGCTGTCGAGCAGGCGCACGATGACGCGAGCCAGCTCCATCGCGATGCCGATCAGGCGAGCGGCGAGCCGCGCGAGCGAAGCGTCACGGAATTCGTGCAGGCCGGCTCCAGTGGAGATGGCGTTTCCAACGCGCGCTCCAGTGCCGGCAAGACTGTGAGCGTCGAAGCCGCAACACTCGCGAAGCCGGTCGCGAAGGAGGTTGCTGGCGGGCGCACGCAGCCGACTGCATCGGCGTCCAGCACAACCCTGCAGCGAAGCGTAGTAGTCGACAGGCAGGCTGCAGATCGCAAAGGCAGCGGGCCTCACGCGGCCGAGCGCGCCAACGAAACGCCTGAGTCGCCGGCGCAGCCTGCAGACGCTGAGTCGGTACAGGTATTCCTCCGCGGTACTTCCGTCGCGATCGTCGTTCGCGACACCTTGCTCACCGCCGACGAAGCAATGCATTGCGCGTTACAGACCGCGCGCGAGCTCACGGGCCGCAGCGACACGTTGCGTCACCTGACACTCAACGGTCGAACGATCTATCAACAGCAGCGGTCCAGCGAGCCATCGCAGCTCGCGCGTGCGGAGCAGAGCGCACCGGTGCTCGAGTTCGCCTGCTGACTGCGCTTCCCCATTTTCATTGAAACGAGGATTCCCCATGGAAATCGCCCCGACCTCCACCGTGAACGCCGCGGCTTCCAGCCTGAAGCTGGAAGACCTGCTGCGCGTGCTGATGACCGAGCTGACGCATCAGAACCCGCTGAAGCCGGTCGAGAACAAGGACTTCATGGCGCAGATCGCGCAGTTCGCCTCGCTCGACTCTTCGCAGCGGCTTAACTCCAACATCAGCGACCTGCTGCTGGTACAGGCCATGAACCAGTCGGTCGGCCTGATCGGCAAGAGCGTGACGTTCGCGACCGAGAGCGGCGAAGTCACCGGCACGGTGATCGCCATGTCGCTGACCGACGGCGCGCCGCGCCTGTCGATTCGCGACGCGAACGGCAGCAACTTCACCGATATCTCGATCGGCCAGATCCGCCTGGTCCGCAATCCGAACTAGCTCCCGAGGTAGCGCAGCCATGATCGATTCCATCTTCGTCGCCATGAGCGGCATGCAAGGCCACCAGCGCGGCCTCGGCGTGCTCAGCAACAACATTGCGAACATGAACACGCCCGGCTTTCGCGGCTCGACGGTCACGTTCGCGGACGTGTTCGTCGGCGCGGACGCGGGCGGCTCCGCCGGTCAGCGCGGCGTCGGCGGCGGCCTGAATGCGGCGGTCACGACGCTGGATCTGCGCGCCGGCGAGCCGCAGCAGACCGGCAACGACCTGGACCTGCGCCTGGAAGGCGCCGGGTTCTTCATCGTGCAGGACGAAAGCGGCGCGACCTTCTACACGCGCAAGGGCAGCTTCGAGTTGAACGAGCAGCGCGAGGTCGTCGTGCGCGGCACGACCCTCAGGGTGATGGGCCGCAACGCTGCCGGGCAGCTCATGCCGATCGAGGTGAGCAGCCTCGGCAGCCGGCCGCACAAAGCGACGAGCGAGGTCGTCCTGGAGAACTCGCTGTCGCCGTCCGACAGCGACACGACGCACACGATCGACGCGGTCGCGGTGTACGACAAGCTCGGCGGCAAGCACACGCTGAAGCTCGAATTCAAGAAGGAGAGCAGTTCGTCGCCGACGGAAGCCAAGTGGACGCTGCGCGTGTTCGAGGGCACGACGGAGCTCGGCTCCGGGGCGGTGGAGTTCATCGGCGGCGGCGTGCCGAAGCCGGGCTCCTCGCCGTTGCGCTTGACGCTGCCGCTCAAGGACGTGGAGCCGTGCGAGATCGCTTTCGACTTCGGCCAGGCGAGCGGTGCGAACGTCGGTACGGCCTCGACGCTCTCGGTCAAGAGCCAGGACGGCAGCGCGGCCGGCAAGATCAGCGCCGTCACGTTCGACGAGAAGGGTGCGATCAAGCTGACCTACTCGAACGGCGACAAGGCCGACGGCCCGAAGCTCGTGCTCGCGGTGTTCGGCGACGAGGCGCAGCTGGTGCAGACGGGCAACTCGCTGTTCGACTATCGCGGCGATACGCCGCCGACGCTGCGTGAAGGCGGCGACGACCTGAAAGTAAAGAGCGGCGGGCTGGAGCGCTCCAACGTCGACCTGACCGAGGAGTTCAGCGAGCTGATCCTGCTGCAGCGTGGCTACCAGGCGTCCTCGCAGGTGGTGAGCACCGCCAACGAGATGCTGCAGGAGCTGCTCGGACTGAGGGGTCGCCGATGAGCGCTGCCGTACGTCCGATTCACATTCCCGGTGAGGCCGCATGCGAAGCGCTGCGCGGGCGTGTTCAGACCGCCATCGACGGATGGGCGCGCGAATGGGTCATCGAGTGTGCGAACGGCGCTGCGTTGGCTGCGTCCGTGCGCGTGAGCGCGGTGCTCGATGATGTACGTGTCCGACCGGGCGACGAGTGGGACGCAGTGCGCTCCGCAGCAGGCACGATCTGGTTTCGCAGCGGGCTTGGCGAGTGCTTGCGTCTCGGTGAAGCCGTGGTCGGCGGCGCACTGATGTCGGGCTCCACCTATGTCGACGATTGGGTCGGCGGCATCGCGGAGCGCGCATGGGTTGCCCGCAATCGCGCTGTGGCTGGTGCGTTGCTCGGTGCACAGATCGTGGACGAGCCGGCTGCGCCGCTGAATCCGGCGCTGTTCGCCTTCGGGTCCGGAGCGGTGCTCCTGTCGTGCGAGGCCCTGGGCCTGCACGCGATTGCCGACGGCGGCGCGTGGCGCTCGGCAACTCCTGCCGCGCGCACCGATTCACGAGCTCGTCCGGCTGTCACGCCGCTCGATCGCGCCATGGATCGGGCGACGGCGCGTGTCGACGTGATGCTCGGCAGCGTGGAACTGGAGCTGCCGAAACTGCTCGACCTGCGCCGCGGCGACGTGCTGCGCCTGCCGCAGCGGCTCGATGCAGGAATTCAAGTGCTGTGCGAAGGCCAGCCGCTCGCCCATGCGCTGCTGGGCGAGGCGCGGCGCCGCAAGTGCATACAAGTACGACCCATGATCAACGAGGAGAACTCTCATGACGACGATCGCGAATGAAATCGAGCTCGAGCCCCTCACTCACGAGCAGCAGAACGGCAAGCCGATGCTCAGCTCGGTGCTGCCGTTCCTCGGTTCCGTCAAGGTGCGCGTGTCCGTCCGCGTCGGCGGTGCGGAGATCAGCGTATCCGAGCTGCTGAAGATGGAGCACGGCGCCGTGCTGGCGCTGGACAAGGGCGTCGAGGAGCCGCTGGACGTGCTGATCGACGGCTTCGTCGTCGCGCGCGGCACGCTGGTTGCCGTGGGCGAGCAGTTCGGTGTGCGCATCACGGAGACGGCGATTGCTACTCTGCCGGCCGCTGCGAGCGGGACGACATCATGACGGATGCATTGCTACGCCTGGCCTGGGCTTTGCCGCTCGTGCTCGGGATCGGCGTCGCTGCCGCGCTCGTGCTCAAGCGATTCGTGGTGCCGGTCGCGAGCGGCACGCCGCAGGGTCAGCGCTTGAGTCTGCGCGAATCGTTGGCGGTGTCCGCGGATACGCGCCTGCATCTGCTCGAAGTCGACGGCAGGACGCACCTGCTGGTGGAGTCGGCACGCGCGACCGTACTGCAGTGGACGCCGGCCGCCGATGCGCCGCGCGCGCCAGGGCCGTTCGTCCCGCGCTGGGCGCAACGCTTCTACAAGGGAGCGCCGCGATGATGCGCAAAGCATCGATCGGCGCGCTCGTCGCCTCGCTGGTGTTGCCGTCGCTTGCCCTGGCTGCAAATGCTCCAGGCGCGGCTGAGCTCGCCGGCCAACAGGCTGCTCCTTATGCGCGCCTGCTGGTCGGGCTGTCGCTGCTGAGCTTCATTCCCGCGGCGCTGGTCGCGATGACTTCCTTCACCCGCATCATCGTCACGCTGTCGTTCCTGCGGCATGCGCTCGGCATGCCCGAGACGCCGCCGAACATCGTGCTGATCACGCTGGCGATGCTGCTGACGTTCTTCACGATGGCGCCGACGCTGGAGCAGGGCTATCGGGACGGCGTCGTGCCGTTCCTCGAAGGCAAGATCGAGACGACCCAAGCTCTCGAGAACGGCCTGCAGCCGCTGAAGACTTTCATGACTGCGCACGTGCGCGATGAGGACCTGCAGTCGGTGAGCGAGCTCGCAAAGGTCGAGCCCGCCGTGCAGGAGCAGGACACGCCGCTGCGGGTGCTCGCACCGGCATTCATGCTGTCCGAGCTGCGCGCCGCGTTCGTCGCCGGCTTCATGATCTTCCTGCCGTTCCTGCTGATCGACCTGCTGGTCGCCGCGATCCTGATGGCGCTCGGCATGATGATGGTGCCGCCCTCGTCGATCTCGCTGCCGCTCAAGGTGATGCTGTTCGTGCTCATCGACGGCTGGTCGCTGCTGCTGCGCGCGCTCGCCGGGATCTACGCGTAGCGCGCCGCCCTCCCAACTCACTCTTGTTTCCGAGGTCTCGAATCATGGTCTCATCCATTGCATCCGTGGAGCGCCTGGGGCGCCTGGTCGGCTTTCTCGAGCAGGACGTCGGCAATCTCGCCTTGCGCAAAGACGCAGTTCGCGAAGCTTGCGGAGTCGGCGATTGGGAGCGCGCCTGCGAGCTGATAGAAGCCGGGCTGTGGCTGCATCCGTCGGAAGTGGAGCTGCTGCTGCTGCGCGCCCGAGCCCAGCACCATCTGCGGCGCCGGGCAGAGGCGATCGCCGATTGCGAGGCGTGCCTGGCGCTGACATCCGGTCACGCGGACGCACACGGCCTTCTGGCGCTGCTGCTGCAGGAGGAGCAACGCATCGCGCAGGCAAAGATGCACGCCGCGGCGGCGCTGTCGCTGAACCCGCAGCAACGCGAAGCGCTGCTCGCTCGCGCAGCCATTGCGCGAGAGGAGCGCGACTACGAAGCCGCGGTGCAGTCGCTGGACGCGCTGCTGGCGGTCGATCCCCAGTGCGGCCGAGCGTGGCACGAGCTCGCCGTGATGAAAGTCGAAAACCTGGAGCTCGAAGCCGCGAGGCACGACGTCGAGCAGGCGGCCCTGCACATGCCGCAGCACATCGGCACCTGGCACGTGCTCGGGTGGATCGAGATCCTGCGTGGCGATGCTGCAGCTGCCGAGCGGGCGTTCGACAAGGCGCTGGCGCTGGATCGCAACTTCGGCGAGACGCATGGCGGCCTTGCCGTCGTGGCGGCGATGCATGGACGAAAGGACGCTGCGCGCATCTCGATCAAGCGCGCGCTGCGATTGAATCCGCAATCGATGTCGCCGCACTACGCGCAGATGCTGCTGCTGCGAGCGGAAGACAAGCACGAAGAAGCGCGCGCAGTGCTCGAGAAATTCCTCGAGCGTCCGGTGCCGGGCAGCGGGCTGCCGTTCCGCGACGTTCTCGCGCAGCACGTGGAGCACTTGCGCAAGCGAGCATGACCTTCGCCATGCCATGACCATTTTCACATGGTCGTCATGATCGAGCGTTCGTACTCTCCCATCACCCTTGGATCACACTGTCTGGAGTTGAAGTTTCATGGTCGCGATCGTCGCCGGCAACGGCTTGGGTCTGTTCAACACCTCGCTCAACATTCTCGGCGGCACGAGCGCGCTCGGCCAGAGCGTGCTGGGGCAGGGCGGCGCACGCTCGTACGTGAACGCGGCGACCGGCAATCTGGTGCTGCAGATGCAGGACGAGCAGCTCGCCGGCCGCGGCCTGGATCTGTTCCAGCTGCGCACGTACAACTCGCAGGGCCAGCTCAACGACGGCGACGGCGACGGTTGGCGTCTCGGCTACGAAAGCACGGTGCGGCTGACGGCGGGCACGGCCAACAAGGCGGGCAGCCAGGTCACGCGCACGGACGGCGACGGTCACGAGACGATCTACACCTTCGTGGCTGCGCGTAACGAGTACGTGAGCACGGAGGGCGACGGCGCGCACGACACGCTGTCGTACAGCAACGCGAGCGGTGGTCAGTGGACCTGGGCCGATGGCTCGGCGGGTCGCGTGGAGACGTACTCGAAGTCCACGGCACCCGACATGATCGGCCGGCTGGTCAAGGTGACCGATACGCAGAGCGGCAACACCGTCGCTCTGGCGTACGACACGAGCGGCCGCCTGACTTCGGTGAAGGACACCGCGAGCGGCCAGGAGCTGGTCCTGACGTATGCAACGTTCAGCGGGCGGATTCGTCTGCAACGCGTCGAGACGCGTGCGCTGATCGAGAGCGCCGGCGGTGCGCCGACCGGGACACTCGGCGGCCTCGTAAAGCAGGTGGAGTACGGCTACGACGCATCGGGCCGGCTGACGACGGTCACGACCGATCTGACCCCGAGCAATACGACCGACAACGTCACTTACGTCACGAGCTACACCTACGACGGCGCCAGCTCGCGAGTCGCCAGCATCAGGCAGGGCGACGGCACGAGCGTCTTCTTCACGTACTACGCAGACGGCAAGGTCGCGACCGTCAAGGACAGCAGCAGCCCGAACGCGCCGGTGCAGCTCTCCTTCAGCTACGGCACCAACGTGACGACGGTGACCGACGGCAACGGGCAGATCTGGACCTACAAGTACGACGGCGTCACCAGGCAGCTGACCGAAGTCACGCTGCCGGGCGTGGCGGGCCAGCAGCTGACGACGAAGTTCGAGTACGACGCCGACGGCAACGTCGTCAAAGTCACCGATGCGCAGAATCGCAGCATCACCTACGGCTACGACGCACGCGGCAATCGCACGCTCGAGCGCGATCATCTCGGCAACACCGTGACGCGGACCTTCAATGCCGCGAACCAGGTGCTCACCGAGACGCGCTACAAGACCCCGGACGCTGACGGCGCCGGCGCGGGCCAGCCGAGCGGCGGGCTGACGACGCGCTACGTGTACGACTCCAGCTCGCGGCTGCGCTTCATCGTGAGCGCGGAAGGCCGTGTGACCGAGAACCGCTACGAAAGCTATGGCCTGCTGACGCAGACGCGCCAGTACACCGCTGCGACGTACGACGTGAGCGCGCTCGCCGAGACGGTGTCGCCGAGCGAAGCGCAGTTGAACGGCTGGGTGAGCGGCCTCGCGGCGAAGTCACAGGTGCAGATCACGAAGTTCGACTATGACCTGCGCGGCCAGGTGAGCCGGCAGACGAGCTATGCCAGCGCGGACGCGACTGGCGCCGGCGTGCTCGACGGACAAGCGACGGTGACGGAGTTCACCTACGACGCGCACGGCGCGCTGCTGCAGACCATCGCAGTTCGCGGCGCGAACCGCGATCAACGCACGGTCTTGACGAGCTACGGCTATGACGGGCTCGGCCGCATGATCGCGAGCACGAGCGCGAACGGCACCCAGACGACTGCGTACGATGGAGTCAACCGCAAGGTCGTCGTGACCAACAGCGCCACCGGCCTGGTGGAAGCGCGCAGCTACGACACGCGCGGACGCCTGCTGTCCGTCAGCTTCTCGGGCGACAACAGCACGCGCGAGACCAAGTACGTCTATGACAACGCCGATCAGCTGCGCATGGTCGAGGACGCGCAAGGCGGCCGGCGCTACAGCTTCTTCGATGCCGCCGGCCGACTGGAGTACACGGTCGACGCAACCGGCGCAGTCGCGCGCTTCGAGTACAACGCGGCCGGTCAGCTGACACGGCAGACGCGCTATGCCACTCAGATCAGCCAGGCGAGTATGGCCGGCTGGTACGTAGCCGGTGTGGTCGGCAAAGCGACGCTGACGATCGGGACCGACGTGATCGCGAACCCGACGAACGATCGAATCACGAGCTACGGCTACGACGCCGCGGGCCGACTGGAGACGGTCACCGACGCCGCGAACGTCGTGACGACGACGAAGTACGACGGCCTGTCGCGCGTGACGATGACGCAGACCGGTGATCGCGTATCGCGCAATCTTTATGACAAGGACAGCCGCCTGGTCGGCACGGTCGACGCGCTCGGCTATCTGACCGAGTACAAGTACGACGCGGCCGGCCGGGTGATCGAGACGGTGCGCTACAGCGAGCGCAGCGCGAATGCGGCGGATGTCACTGCGCCGGTGTGGATCGGCGTGACGAACCAGAGCGTGACGGGCAATCAGCCGTTCGAGTATCGCGTGCCTGCGTATGACGCGGATGGCGATACGCTGACCTACAGTGTGGTGGGAACACTGCCGAGCTGGCTCACGCTCGATACGACGAGCGCAACGCCCGTGCTGAAAGGCACGCCGCCGGCGGCGCAGACGAGCTACAGCGTGACGCTGCGTGCCGCGGACGGCCGGGGCAAGACCTCCGACGTGACCTTCAAGGTCACCGTCGGCAATACCGCTCCGACGTGGGCCGAGCTGCCCGACAGCCTGCTGATCGTCAACAGCGATGAATTCCTCGACAGCAACTACCGGCTGATCCTGCCGCAGGCGGTGGATGCCGATCCGGGCATCACGTACTCGATTCTCTCGACGCTGCCTGCCGGCGTGGCTTTCAACGCGGCAACGCGCGAGTTCGTGTTCGAAGGCCGGCAGACCCGCGGTGTCTACACCATCACTGCGCGTGCGACCGACGCTCAGGGACTGTCCGTCGATCGCAGCTTTACTCTGACGATCGCGCGGCAGAACGCCCCGAGCGACAAGAAGTGGTCTGCGGTGCTGCCGCAGGCCGTGTACGTCGGCGCTCCCTTCAGCATGACGCTACCGCCGGCGGAGGATCTGCAGGGGCAGCCGCTGAGCTACAGCTTCGTCGGAGCGCTGCCGTCGTGGCTGTCGTTCGATGCGGGCACACGCAAGTTGAGCGTGACCGGCCCGATTCCGGCGGGCACGAGCTTCCAGACCGTGGAGTTCAAGGCCACGAACGCCACGGGCGGAGACGTGCGCCTGTCGTTCGGGTTGAGCATCCGCAGCGAAGGACCGACGTGGACCACGCTGCCGCCGTTGGAGAGCGTGGCGGGCACTGCGCTGAACTTCGTCGTGCCGGCTGCAGGCGGTCAAGGGCTGACCTACAGCATCGTCAGCGGCCTGCCAGCCGGACTGTCGTTCAACGCGACGACGCGCACGATCACCGGCGCGAGCACTGCAGTCGGGTTCTATACGATCGTGCTGCGCGCAACCGACGCAAGCGGCCAGTCGACCGATCGCACGATATCGATGCAGATCCGCAGCTCGACGGCGCCGGTCGCGCAAACGCCGGGCAGCGATCAGCTGGCTGCGTGGCGTCCGACGAACGCGGCCGGTCTGCGCACCCGGATGTTCTACGACGGGCTGGGCAGAGTCGTCGGCGCGGTCGATGAGAGGGGCTTCCTCACCGAGACGCTTTATGACGACTACGCGAACGCGCAGCTCGTGAAGCGATACCTGACCGCAGTGACGATCGGTGCGAGCGATACGCTCGCAGCGCTGAAGAACCGCGCCGGCACGGCCCAGACCACGGCCGTCGCGATGGACGGCTTCGGGCGCGTGCTCAGGACCACAGCGGTGGACGGCACGCAGACGCGTAACGAATACGATGCGGCCGGCCGCCTGGTGCGGGTCGTGGCAGCTGACGGCTGGGCCGAAGCACGCGGGATCCGTACGCGCTACAACGCATTCGGGGAGGTGACCGGCACGCTCGGCGGCGCCGGCGATGCGACGCTAGGTGCGAACCCGACGCAGGCGCAGATCGATGCGGCAATCGCGCAGTACGGCATGCGTAATGAGTACGACGCGCTCGGCCGCGTGGTGCGCACGATCGACGCCAACGGCAACAAGACGCTGTACTACTACGATCGCGAGAATCGCCTGAGTCATACGGTGAGCGTGATCGGGCAAGCCGGCAACGACACTCTGCAGGGCGAAGTCAGCGAGACCGTCTACGATGCGTTCGGCCAGGTCGCTGCAGTGCGCCGCTATGCGGCGCGGCTGCAGGACGCCGACATGGATCTGCTGCTCGTGCGCGGCGGCGGCGGCTCGGCGCACCAGCTCCTTTCTGGAACGACGACCTTCCTCGACCGGATCGCCGCGCTGGCGACGGTGATGCCGGGCCTGAACCAGGTGACCGCGTTCGAGTACGACCGTCGCGGCCTGGTCGTGAAGGCGACCGACGCCGAAGGATTCGTGACGCAGAGCGCCTACGACATCTACGGTCAGCTCGCGGCGCAGGTGCGGGACATTCTCCAGGGCAAGCGCACTGCGACCCAGTACGACTACGACCTGCGCGGCGCGCTGCTGGCGCAGACCAGCGACGTCGGCGGCGCCAACTTCAACGTCCGTCTCAAGTACGACGCCTTCGGGCGCGTGATCCAGTCGATCGACGGCGCCGGGCGGATCACGGGCTCGAGCTACGAGGACAGCGGGCGCACCATCGTCGTGACGGATCCGCTCAACCGCACGGCGCGCACCGAGTACGACGCTTTCGGCCGCATGCTGAAGGTCTACGACGCGTTCGGGCAGCCCACGCAGTACGTCTACGACGATGTGGCACGGCGAGTCACGATGACTACGCCGGAAGGCGTGCAGGTGATTACGACCAGCACGCGGCTTGGCGAAACGCTGAGCGTGCAGGACGGGCGCGGCACTCTCACCGAGTACGCATATGACAAGAATGGCCAGGTGACGCAGGTGAAGCGCGCCGGCCAGGTGATCGCTACGAGCAGCTATGACAACAGCGGGCGGCTGTTCGAGAGCAGGGACGCGCGCGGCACGGTCACACGCTTCACGTACGATCAGCTCAACCGCGTGTTCGAGCGCGCCGTGGATCCGAGCGGCCTGAACCTGCGGACCCGCTACGAGTTCAACGCGCTCGGCCAGCAGTTCCAGGTGACCGAAGCCGTGGGGACCGCCGCGGAACGACTCACGACCTACGCGTACGACCGCAAAGGTCAGTTGACGCGCATGACCGTCGATCCGAACGGCCTGAAGCTGACGACCGACTACGGCTACGACGGCGCGGGCAACACCGTGCGTCTGGCGCAGGGCACTTCGAGTGCGCCGAACCAGCGCGTGAGCGTGTACGAGTTCGACGCTCTGGGCCGAAGAGTGAAGGAAGTGATTGCGCCCAGCGCCGTTTTCGGCGCCGGCGCAGCCGGGACTCGCGACATCACGACGCAGTATCGCTACGACGCTGCCGGACAGGTCAGTCGCGTGATCGACGCGAACGGCAACAGCACCTGGTACGTGTATGACGCGGCCGGGCAGCAGACTCATACGATCAATGCGCTGGGCGAGGTCAGCGAGAACGAGTACGACGCCAACGGACGCGTGATTCAGTCGCTGCGCTACGTCAATCGCCTGAGCGCCGCGACGATCGCCGGCTTCGGCGACGCCATCGGCACATTCGCGCCGCCAGCCGCGCACGTGCAGGACCAGCGCGTCTTCACCGTGTACGACAAGGACGGCCGCGTGCGCTTCATGGTGCAGGCGGACAACGGCACCAGCTCGACGGCCTGGAACATCAGCGAAAGCCGCTACGATGCCAACGGCAACGTCATCGAGACGCGCCGCTACGACAAGTGGCTGCAGGACGCCCGCATCAACGCGATCGACACGGCTGCCTCGCCGGGCATCTCGGTGTCCGAGATGCAAGCGGAGCTCGCGACCCTGGGCTACAACGACAGCGATGCGAGCTCGTTGCGTCTCGTGCAGCGCACGCGCTTCGCGTACGACGCGCTGGATCGTCTGCGCTTCACGGTCGATGCGCTGGGCGGAGTGAGCGAGAGCGTGTACGACGCCGCCGGCAACGTGATCACCACGCGTCGCTATGCCGTGCGCCCGGCACTGACGGGCTACACCGAAACTACGATCGCCTCGGCCATCGCCGCGGCGAATCTGGGTAACGACGCGAGCAACCAGGTCAGCCACTTCGCGTACGACGCCGCGGGTCGGCTGAGCTATAGCGTGCAAGTGCTGAGCCCGGGCGCGAACGGCCAGCACCTCGTCAGCAAGCAGGAGTACGACGCGCTCGGGCAGACGGTGAAGGCGACGGTCTATGCGACGGCGCTCGGGCTGACCGCCTTCAGCAAGGAGGCGCTCGATGCAGCGACCGCGGTTGCCAGCGTCAAGAATCACCAGCAGAACCGCATCAGCGCGCTGACGTACGACGCCGCGGGCCGGGTCGTGTACAGCGCGCAGGTGCAGACGATCAGCGCGCAGGGCGTCGCGATCGAGCACCTGGTGACGCGTCAGGAGTACGACGCTCTGGGCCAGGTCGTGAAGAGCACCGCCTACGCCAATGCGGCAGGAGCGCTCGCCGACTATCGCGCCGCGACGATCGCGGGCGCGATCAGCACCAATGGCAGCGCGGACCGGAGCACTTCGTACGTGTACGACGCTGCGGGGCGGACACGCTTCGTCGTGGCGGCAGACCGCTCATTGAGCGAAACCGTGTACGACGCGGCGGGGCAGGTGATAGAGACGCGGCGCTTCAATCTGCTCGTCGGCAACGACGTCGCACGCAGCGAAGCGGCCTTGAGCGAGCTGCGCGGCTCTCGCGCAGTCGGCGACGGCGTCACCCGCGGCGAGAAATTCGCATACGACCGCGCCGGGCGCGTGCTGAAGACGACCGATGCGAAGGGCTACTCCGAAGAGAACGTGTACAACGGCGTCGGCGATCGCATCAAGTACACGGACAAGAAGGGAGCGGTCTGGGCGTATACCTACGATCGGCTGGGACGCGTGTTCATCCGGTTCGCGCCCGCCGTGCTCATGAAGCTCAGCAGCGATCCGGTCGACGCCGCGCCGCAGCTGCGCGCGCGCGAGGATCGCTTCTACTACGATGCGCTCGGCAACCTGGAGACCGTGGCGGAGGGCGTGCGCTTCGAGAGCGACGTCCGCACCACGCGCTACAACTACGACACGCTCGGCCGCCTGACGATTACCACGTTGCCGGGCTACTACGACCCGGCGACCGGCAAGGTCGAGAAGGACAACGCACCGGGCCGCTTCCGCCGGGAAGTTCAGGTTACCTACGACGCGCTCGGCAACGCAGTGCGCACCCGCATGCGCAACAGTGCCGAGGGCTATCAGTTCGAGTACAAGACGTACGACACGCTCGGTCGCGTCGTCCACGAAGTGGACGCGTCGAGCCACGTGACCACGTTCGCGTACACGACCTTCGGCGAGCAGCAGCAGATCACGCGTCACAGCCTGACGATCACCGGCGCGCCGACCAACGACGGCTACAACAGCTACTGGACCGCGTCCCAGGTTGCAGCCAAGGTGGCAGGCGACGCTGCAGCACGCACCGTGGCGATGAGCTACGACAACCTCGGCCGCAAGACCGAGGTGCGCCAACCGACGGCGCAGAACTATCACTTCACGACGCTCGATCCGACGCTGGTGACCGACCAGGGACCGCAGTACAACGGCGTGAGCGCGCAGGCGGTGACCCGGTACGAGTACAACACCTTCAACGAGGTGTACGTCGAGCGGGCGCAGATCGACACGAGCCACTGGCGCGAGACCTGGCATCACTACGACTCCATGGGTCGCGAGGTCAGCACCGCCAACCTGTTCACCGAGATCGTGGACGGCGACATCCACAAGTTCGCCTACCTCACCACGCGCGAATACGACGCGCTCGGCAACCTCAGCAGGGCGATCGAATACGTCAAGCTGGGGTACATGAACGCGAGCAGCATGTTCGTGCCGCCGACCCCGGAAGCGGATGCCAAAGACCGCATCACGGGCTACACGTACAACGCTGTGAACCAGCTGGAGAGCATCCAGCGGTACAACATCCGCTACACGCGCTGGAACGTCAGCCTCAACAACGGCCAGGGCGGCTACGAAGAGGTCGTCAAAGGCCGCAACGAAGGCGTCACCGTCCAGGGCATGGACTACGACGCGAACGGCAACGTTACGCGCCAGACCAGCTACATCGACGGCGGTGCGAGCTGGACGTCGATGGAGTACAACGCGCTCGATCAGCTGGTGAAAGTGGTCGAGCCCTCGCGCTACACCGCGCAGGCCGGCCAGGTCGACCCGTTCTCCGGCGGCCAGGTCGTGAGCAATCCGCAGACCTCGTTCACGCTGGACGCCTTCGGCAACGTGGTCATGACCGAGCGCAACGCCGGGCCGTATCTCGGCGCCGGTGCAACCCTCATCACGCGCCAGAGCTACGATCACGCAGGCAATGCCGTCAGCAGCACCGATGCACGCGGCAACACCAAGTACCGCCAGTTCGACTACGCCGGTCGCGTGATCCGCGAGACGCAGTCGGTCAACGTGCAGCTGGACACTGCCGGACCGTATGGCGGCAATGGCCAGCTCGGCAGCACCACTCACACGATCGAGCGCCGCTATGCCTACGACGCGCAGGGCAGGCAGGTCGCGGTGCTGGATGTGTTCATGGACGGAGCGACCTCCACGCAGAGCGGCCAGCGCAGCGTGTTCAACGCGTTCGGCGAGGTGACGGGCGAGTACCGCACCTGGGGCCAGGCCGCGGTCGCGTGGAACGGCACCGACGCCGTCCTCGACGGCATGCAGAGCGCCGTGGTCGCATCCTACAAGTACGACCAGGCCGGCCATCTGATCGAGAAGACCGCCGGCGACGGCCTGACCAAGTACTTCTACAACCTGCTCGGCCAGGTCACGCGCCAGGAGCAGCGCGGCGACAACTCGGAAGCGGACAGCACCTTCGCCCGCATCACCGAGACCGGCTATGACCTGCTGGGACGCGCGGTCATTCAGCGGCTGCCGACGTTCCGTGCGTCGTTCGTCACGAGCGACGGCAACGGCATGTTCCTCAAGACCGTCACGCCGCTGCGCTACCAGTGGTACGACCGCTGGAACAATGTGCACACCCGGCAGGAGGGCGCGTACGTCGACCAGTCGACGGGCCAGCCGGCGTACGAGCAGCAGTCCACGTATCACTACGAGTACAACCACGACAACCAGGTGATCGCGGAGGAGTTGCCCGAGTCGGATGCAACGCGGAGCAACGGCACCACGTACCGCGCGCATGTGACGCATCAGATCGGCTACGACATGCAGGGACGCGCCGTGCTGGAGCGCGACGTCGTGCAGAATCCGCAAGCGCCGCTGACCAGCACGGTCCTGCGCACGCGCACCAAGCGGTACGACGCGTCCGGGCAGTTGATGTCGGAGACTGACGCGACGGGGGTCAAGACCTCCTATGCTTACGACATCCACGGCAATCGCGTCGGCGTGCGCAACAGCCTCGGCACGGTGTTCGTGAGCCAGTTCGACGCGAACGGCAATGTCGAGAAGTACGGCGTGCTACGCCAGGCGAACGGCGAGAACTACTATCAGGGCGCTGCCAACCAGACGGCTCCGGTGGTGCGGTGGCTGCAGCTCAATCAGTACGACCAGGCCAATCGGCGCTACGCAACTGCCGACGACGTCTATGCCGACGGCAGCGTCGTCGTGTGGAGCTACACGAAGCACGACGAGCGCGGGCTGGTGCGCGCCACCAGCAAGCCCGGCGGCACCACCTGGCTGACGACCTCCAGCTATGACGTGCTGGGCGACAAGACGCAGGAAACGACGGATGGCTACACGAAGTCGTGGGGTTACCGGCTGCTCGACAGCTCGGGCAACGCAGTCAACGACTACTCCGTGGGCCGCCTCGACTACGAGGTCGACGGGTTCCGCAACGACTATCACTACAACGACTTCGGGCAGGTCGCGAAGATCGACTTCAACGCCGGCTGGCGCGGCTACCGCACGTTCTCCTATCACCTGAACGGGCTGCTGTTCCGGACCAACTACTTCGACTACGTCGAAGGCTGGACCACCAAGGAGTTCGAGGACATCCTCGCGCAGCACTACACGGTGAAGGGCGAGATCGCGCAGGAGATCCTGACTTCGCAGAGCATTCACCGCACGGGCGTCGTGCAGAAGACGACCTATACGCAGTACGACGAGCAAGGCCGGATGAAGCGCGTATGGACGCCGGCCGGCGGCAACAACGGCAGCCTGGTCAATACGCTGCAATATCGTTACGACGAGCTGAGCAACGTCCGCAATATCGGCTCGGCCTGGACCAAGCAGAGCGGCGGCAGCGGCGCCGACAATCTCTGGTACACGTACGATGCCGAAGGGCGCCTGACGCGCGACCAGGGCGAGCTGGTCGGCGGTGCCATCGTCAAGGGCACGCAGATCACTTATGACGCGCTCGGCCGCCGCGCGACTACGTCGCGGCTCGACAGGGCGGGTGTGAGCGAGCAACGCCAGTGGGATGCCGGCGACGGCGCCGATTACGGTCCGGACGGCACGTACGAGCGCGACTATCGCATCTTCAAATGGGATTCGGTCCGCGAAGAGAGCTATGCGTACGACGACCTCGGCCAGCTGAAGACGATCAGCGCGCGCTTCCGCCAGCAGAACGTCACGCAGCAGCAGATCGACAAGGACTGGATCATCACCGGCGGCAGCACCAACGGCTACTGGCAGACCACTTACGGCGCGGTCCAGGGCGCCGCGGATTTCGTCGGCAGCTATCAGCTGGTCGACAGCCGCGCGGTCATCTCCGCGCGCGGCGAGGTGAGCGCGCGCGAGACCTGGGAGCTCGCAGACAGCCGCTACGCTATCGAAGGCGCACGCACCGGTTATACCTATACCGGTACCAGCTATTTCCCGTCGGGCGGCATCCAGAACCAGAGCACGCTCGGCAAGACTGCGAACGGCCAGTCGTATGCCGTGCACCTGACCTACCAGCGCAACGACGACGGCAGCGTGAAGTCGTACACGTACGAGTATCGTGTCGACGATCAGATCGTCTACACCGACGAATACAAGTACACCTACAACAGCACGCTCGAAGGGCAGCGGCGCGAGACCGCCCTGAACGTCTATCGCGGCGACGAGCTGACGCACAAGACGCTCAGCTTCTACGACTCGCTCGGCCGCAAGCAGCGCGAGGTCGCGACGGACTTCGGCGACGACACCGTCAGCAGGACGCGCCTGTTCAGCTACGACAATCAGGATCGCGTCTACTCGCAGTTCGAAGCAGTCAACAAGAACAACGCGCCGCAGACCCAGGGAACGCGCGAGCACTTCTTCGCCAACGGGCGCCAGGTCGGCATGCTCGGCTCGGGATCGCTGGACATCGCGCAGTTCAGCTTCGCGTACACGCCGATCAGCGCCGCCTATCCGGCGATGAGCCCCGGCTCTTACGTGGTGCGCTCCGGCGACACGCTGGCGCGCATCGCGCAGGCCGTGTGGGGCGACAGCTCGCTGTGGTACCTGATCGCGGACGCGAACAGTCTCACGTTCGGTCCGGATGCCACCTTGCCGGGCGAGGAGGTCGGCAAGACCTATCGCATTCCGAACGTGGTGACGAACCTGCGTCACAGCGCTACGGCGTTCCAGCCGTACAACCCGGCGAGCATCGTCAGTACGCTGACGCCCAACCCGGCAGCGCTGCCCGCTCCGCCGGCCGCCGAATGCGTCAGCACCGGCCAGCTCCTGTCCATGGCAGTGATCATCGCGGCGACGGCACTCGTCACTGCGGTGACAGCCGGTGCGGCGACGGCGGTCATGCCTGCGGCACTGGGCCCGATCCTGTCGGGCGCTATTGCCGGCGGCGTCGGCGCAGCAGCGGGCAGCATCGCGGGCCAGGGAGTCGCGATCGGCCTGGGGCAGCAAGAGGACTTCAGCTGGGGTCAGGTCGGCGTGGCGGCAGCCGGAGGCTTGCTCAGCGGCGGCATCAGCGGAGCTGTGCCCGGCGGTAGTACCGCTGCGCGGCTCGGCCGCGCCACCGCCAATCTGTTCGCCAACACCGGCATGGCCGCCGTGGCCGGCGGCAGTTTCGCGCACCCGGTCGACATGGCGTTCTCCATGGCGAACGCGGCCTGGGGTCAGTACGTGCCCGGCAACCTGGGCAGCGCAGTCGGGCCGATCACCAGCGCCGCTCTGACGGGCGACTGGAACCGCATTGCCTCAGCCGCCGTAGGCGCGCTGACCGGCGTGGCCATCGACGGGCCGGCGAGCTGGATGCAACGCAAGATCGAGGGACTGGTCCGCACCCAGCGGTTCAACAACCTCGGGCCCGACGAGGAGCTCGAGCGCTGGGACGCGATGGATCGGCAGCAGATCGCGCAGGAGGATGCGGAAGCCGACTTCGAGCGCCGGCTCGGCTTGCTGCGCGGCGAAGTGGCGAGCGCCGAGAAATGGGCGCGGCGCGGCGCGCTGTTCGGTATCGACATGAACAAGATCCTGGCGCGCGATCCGAACCTCATTCTGCGCGGGTTCCTGGAGGAGGGCGGCACCGGGCACCTGCGGGCCGACGAGCGCGAGATCATTCTCGGCAAGGTGCTGGAGCAGGATGCGCAGATCGCGGCGGAGCTGCGCGACATCGACGCGTACAACGCGCAGATCGAGGCGCACAACCAGCAGGTGGACCAGTACAACGCCGACCGCGCGCGGGAAGTGCGCGCTGCGAAGCTGGCCGGTCGTTTCTCGGGCGGCGCCGACATGGCAGCCCTGGCCCGGGACATCGAGGAGGCCAACCGGCAAGTCATTCGCGACATGTACGAGAGCGGCTTCCTGATGAAGTTCGGCAGCGGATCCAGCTGGGACGGCATGCCGCTGGACAGCTTCGAAGGCACGATGAGCACCAATCCCTCGCTCAGCATGAGCGATCTCACCGCCCCGTACGCCACGAGGATGGCGACGATCGAGGTCGACGCGCGCGACGTGACGAATGCGCTCGACCAGTACAAGGAGGCGCAGCAACTCGCGCGGGAGCGCGGCGAGGCGCCGGTGAGCTGGATGGAGATCATCGCGATCCAGGACTACAGCAGCGAAGCCGAGAAGCAGCGGCGCGCCGGCCTGGCGGACGTCGAGACGTACGAGCAGTTCAGCAGGCGCTACGTCCGCGAGACCGGCGGCACGGCGGGCCTGAAGGAAGCGTTCGTCGGCTACCGCACCGAGAGAACCGAGCACATCAACCGCAACCTGTCCCGCATGGAGAACGCCGCTGCGGCGGGCAACCTGATCGGCCAGGTGACGGTCGGGTTCATCATGGGCGGCCCGAGCGGTGGACTCATCAACATGGGCGGGATGATCGCGCAGCCGACCTTGTCTGCAGGCTTGCAGGCCGTCGGCGTCGACGCGCAAGTCGCCGGGCTCATCAGCCAGACGGCGACTGCGCTGGCCACCGGCGTCGCGGGCGCACGCGGCAATCTCGCCGGCGGCGCCTTGGGTCTTGCAGCCGACGCGGGCGGTCAGCTGATCGCGAAAGCCCTGGGCGCGAGCGACTTCGAGGCGCAGATGGTCGGTGGCCTCGCTTCGCTCAAGGTCGGACTTGCGGCCGGCGCGCTCGGCGCACGCCGGCAGCTCGTCGACAGTCACGCCGCGCTGGCTGCATCGGTCACTCCGGGCGGCGGTCGGCGCGTGATGATCGCAAATGCTCCGGTCGGATTCCTGCCGGCCGGCAATCTGTATGAGAGGTCGGCGATCGACGCATTGACCGCGTCGGGCTCGCTGCAAGGGCGCGCGGCGCGCGCGATGGTCGACGCCAACAGTGTCGCCGTGAGGAGCTGGAACCTGCCGCAACAGGTTCGCAACGGTGCGCACCCCATCGGCACCAACAAGGTGGATCTCAACGTGGCCCACCTGCGCAGCTCCACGGAAGCGGCGGGCGTGCTGGCGCACGAGATCGAGCACGTGCTGCAGAACTCGAGCGCGGCGAGGTACAACACCGACGGCGTCTACGCGCTGCGCATGGAGCTCGGCGCGATGGCCGTGCAGTCGCGGGTCGATCCCGGCTACTTCTTCAATCGCAAGGGCGTGTTCAACGAGCGCGCGGCGGTCAAGTTCCTGGTGAAGACACCGGAGTACGGGCAGATCACGCGGGCCGCGGCGCGGGAGTATTACCGCTCCGGCGTCGGCTACACCATGATCCTGGGCAGCGGACCCTAGGTCGTGCGCCGCCCGGTCGCCCGGCACACATATATATGTGCCGGGCGATGTCGGGATCGGGGCGCCGATGGTGATTTAACAGGTTGGGCAGCGCGAGCTGCGAACCGGACCGGTCATCGGCACCAACCTCGAGCGCGCATGGACTGGGAGATGAAAAACGCGGCCGTCGCGGACGGCCGGGCTGCACCGCATCCCACGGTCCTGGTGGCGGACGATCACGCGCTGGTGCGCGAAGGCCTCAAGACAGTCGCCGCAGCCACGCTGGGCAGCACGCGATTCCTCGAGGCGCACGATGGCGACTCGCTGCTGCACGCCGCGCGCCAGAGCCCGGAGATCCGCCTGGCCCTGGTCGCTCTGCGGATGCCCGGCATGCACGGCGGCGCACGCTTGTTCGAGCTGGCGCGACGGCATCCGCACGTGCCGATCGTCGTGATCGCGGCGCTCAGCTCGCGGGACGTCGCCAGCCAGGTGCTGCGCATCCCCACGGTGCATGCGTTCCTGCCGAGAGCGGCCAGCAGCGGCAGCCTGCGCTCGGCTATCGAAGCGGCGATGCACGGCCGGAAGCTGGCGTATGAGGACTCCAGGTCGCAGGCGGCGCAGCAGCAGCTTGCGTTGACGCCGCGACAGCAGCAGATCCGCGGCCTGCTGCGCCAAGGCATGCGCAACAAGATGATCGCGCAGGTGCTGGGTATCAGCGAAGGCACAGTGAAGAATCACGTTACCGACATCCTCAAGATCCTGAAGGCGAGCAACCGCACGCAGGCGGCGCAGCTGCACGAGGGAGAGTGAGGCTCAACCGCTCCATCCACGCAAGGTGAACATCGATGTTCGATTCAGAGGAATGTTTCCATCTCGCGCTGCACGCCAGCGCCAGCGGGCAGCCGCACACGTGCATGACATACCTGCGGCAGTTGCTGCAGGAGCAGCCGACCCACGCACCCGCCATGTATCTCCTCGCGGCTCAGCACGCGGAGATCGGTCTGTACGAGCGCGCGGTAGACGGCTTCAAGGCTGCGCTGGCGATCGCGCCGAACATGGAGATCGCGCGCTTTCAGCTGGGCCTGCTGCTGCTGGACGGCAATCGTCGCGCCGAAGCCAGGGAGAATCTGGCGGCGTTGAGCGGCAGCTCGGATCCCGGACTGGCGACGTTCGCCGCGGCGATGGTTGCGCTCGCCGAGGAAGACTTGCAGGCAGCCCGCGAGAAGCTCACGCTCGGTTTGACGCAGTCCCGCAACCCGCCGATCGCGGCCCTGATGCAGCGTGTCCTCGCCGGCCTGGAAGCGAGGGGCGAAGCGGCAATGGCAGAGCCTGCCACGGGCGATGACGGTGCAGGCGTGCTGCGTGCATACCGACAAAAACTCTCGTGACGTCACTGCGGGCTGCGGGCGGCAATGGACGGAATCGACAACAAGAACTGGCGGGCGATCAGCGCGGCGCTCGATGAGCTGCTCGACGCGGACAGCGAGCGGCGCGCGGCGCGGCTGGCGCAAGTGCGACGCGACGATCCGGCGCTGGCCGAGCAACTGGCGACGCTGCTGGCGCAGCAGTCGGCGATCGAGGTCGAGCACTTCCTCGAAGACAGTCCGGTCGATCCCGTGGCGTTCGGCACGCTCGAAGGGCGCAGCTTCGGCGGCTACACGCTGGAGCGGCCGCTCGGTCAAGGCGGCATGGGGAGCGTATGGCTCGCGCGCCGCAGTGACGGCCGCTACGAAGGCCGGGCCGCGGTCAAGCTGCTGAACCTCGGCTTGCTCGGCCAGCACGGCGCGCAGCGCCTGACGCACGAAGCCACTGCCCTGGCGCGACTCGCGCATCCCAACATCACGCACCTGATCGACGCCGGCGTCGAAGCCGGGCAGCCGTATCTCGTGCTCGAATACGTCGAAGGCGAGCCGATCGATCGCTGGTGCGACGCGCGCAAGCTCGACGTCGCCGCGCGCATCCGGCTGTTCACGCAAGTGCTCGCTGCGGTGGCGCACGCGCATGGCCGGCTGATCCTGCATCGCGACCTGAAGCCGTCGAACATCCTCGTCACGGCCGATGGCCGCGTGAAGCTGCTGGACTTCGGCATCGCCAAGCTCCTGGAGGCCAACGGGCAGACCGGCGCGCCGAGCGAGCTCACCAAGCTGGGTGCGCCGCTGACGCCCGAGTACGCAGCGCCGGAGCAGGTGGAACGCGTGGAGGTGACGACGGCTACGGATGTCTATGCCCTCGGCGTGCTGCTGCACTTCCTGCTGGTAGGAACGCATCCGACGGCTGGCGGCACTACCACTCCATTGGAACGCATGCGTGCGCTCGTCGAGCGCGAGCCGACACGCCCGAGCGAGGCGGTGGGCGAGATGAGCGCGGAGCTGGTGCAGGCGCGCCAGTCATCGTCGCGACAGCTGCAGCGTACGCTGAGCGGCGACCTGGACAACATCGTCGCGAAGGCACTGAAGAAGGCTCCGGCCGAGCGCTATGCGACCGCCGACGCCTTCGGCAGCGATCTGTGGCGCTATCTCGACCATGAGCCGGTCGAGGCGCGGGCCGATTCGATCGGCTATCGCATGGGCAAGTTCGTGCGCCGGCACCGTCTCGCCATGGGCGGCGCGTCGGCGCTGCTGCTGGCGCTGCTCGCCGGCATCGTCGGTACGTCGTGGCAGGCGTACGAGGCGGGCATTCAGCGCGCACGCGCGCTGGAACAGCGCGACCGGGCCCACGCGCTGCTCGGCCGCAACGAGGCCATCATCGACTTCGTCGACTTGATGTTCACCCAGGAGCTCGCCACGGGCGAGGCGCTGGCGATTCAGCGCATGCTCGAGCGCAGCGAGACGATGATCGACGAGGTGTTCGCGGGCCAGCCGGAGCAGCAGGCAGAGCTGCTGCGCGTGCTGGCTTCCTATTACACGATCCTGGATCAGCCGGAGCCGCAGCTCGCATTGACGCAGCGTGCGCTGCAGATGGTGGGACCGAAGACGGACATCTCGTTGCAGGCGGAGCTCGCGTGTATCCACGCGGGCGCGCTCATGCAGCTCGGTCGGCACGAAGAGGCCGGCGCCCTGCAGGAGAAATGGACGAACACCGCGGGCGTGGAACCGAACGTCGCCGCGTATTGTCTGCAGACCCGCGCGCGTCTCGCTCAGCAACTGACGGACGCTGCCGGGGCAGCGCGCTTTGCCGAAGCCGGCTTGCAGCGGCTGCGCGAGGCCGAGCAGCCGAATCGCAAGACCGAGGCCACCCTGCTGGGCGACCTGGCCTTCGCACATCACTTGATGGGCAAGAATCGCGACGCCGACCGCCACTACCAGCAGGCGTTCGATCGCCTCACCGCGCTCGGTCGCCAGCACAGCCACTACAGCCAGCTGATGCTGGTGGACTGGGCGCTCGTGCGCTACGCGATGGGCGATTTCAAGCGCGGCGTCGAGATGTTCGATCAGGCGCTGGGCCTCGCGCGGCGCGTGCAGGGCAATGCGCCGGTGCAGACGGCCATCGTCGCCAATCGCGCCTTCGGCCTGGAGCAGCTGGGGCGCTATGCGGAGGCGCTGACGGCCTATGAGGATGCGCACACCGGCGCGCAGGCTTCCGGCTTCCCGGCAGGCATGGTCTATGCGCTGGTCGGACAGGCGAGCGTACGAATCGCGATCGGCGACCTGGCAGGCGCTGCGAAATCCCTGAGTCGAGCCGCGTCGATGGCCAGCGAGCTGCCCGAGGCACACGCCGTGCGAATCCGCCACGCGATGGTCCAGGCTCAGCTACAGGTTGCGCGAGGCGAGAGTAGCACTGCGATGGAGGCGTTCAGCCGCGTGATCGCGCTGATGACCAGCAATCAGCTGGTTCATCCGGCGCTCGCCAACGCTCATCGGCAGCGCGCCGAGCTGGAAGCCGCGCGCGGTGACTCCGACAGCGCTCGCAACGATGCGCAACGCGCGCTCGATCTTGCGCGTACCTTGCAAGGAGGCAACGAGTACTCCGACCTGACCGGTCGCGCATGGCTGACCCTGGGCGGAATATTGCGCGAGGCGGGGGAGAACGACGCAGCCGATGCCGCGCTGGCGAGCGCGGAAGCGAATCTACTGCACACGCTCGGAGCCGATCACGCCGACGTGAAGCTCGTGCGCGAGCAGCGCCTCAAGCGAGCGGCTGGTCGCTGACGAGCCGGTGCAGCAGCACCCGCGCCTTGTCCCAGTCGCGCTGCACGGTGCGCTCGGATACCGACCAGAGCTCCGCGATCTCCGCGAACGAGTAGCCGCAGAAGAACTTGAGATCCACGCAGTGCGCCAGCCGCTCGTCGACTTTGGCCAGCGCGTCGAGCGCGACTGCGAGCTTCTCGACCTCGGCGTCCTCGTCCGTGCGCGGTAACTCGGTCGGCAGCGCAGTGATCTCGAACTGGCCGCCGCGCTTCTGCGCTTGCCGGCTGCGCAAGTAGTCGATCAATACCCCGCGCATCGCGCGCGCGGCATAAGCCATGAACTGCGCCCGGCCGCCGAGGGCGGCGCCGTTGCCGCCCGACATGCTCAGATAGGTTTCGTGCAGCAGCGTGGTCGGGCTCAGCGTCATCTGGGAGTTGCGCTGCAGCTCGCGCTGCGCCGCGCGATGCAGCTCCCGATACAGCGACTCGAACAGACGGTCGCGGTTCTCGACGGCTGTTTCCATTGATTCGTGCACCGCAAGATAGTAGCCGAACCGGTGTCGCCTTTCGACCGCCGATTCCGACTACCCGTATAGACCCCCAGCGTGTTTCTACGGTGAGAACATGAACAACATAATCCCGAGTCGCCGGATAACTGTAGCGAGCAGAGCCGCGACGTGGCTGCAGCTGTTCGGCGCGGCGCTGCTGCTGCTCTGCTGCGAAATCCGGCCGGCGCAGGCGGTCGCGATCACGTTCGGGAATCGCATCGACATTACCGCCAGCACCTTCGCGTTGCCGGTCCAGATCGTGGATGCGGTCGGGGTCTCCGAGTGGTTCCTGGACCTCACCTACGATCCGACCGACGTGCAGGTCAACGTCGGCTGCGACCCGTTCAGCGGCGATATCTATTGCTCGCTGCTGACCGGTCCGGTCACGGAAGGCGATTTCTTTGCGGCGGGGGCGCCGTTCAACCTGCTGATTCCGGGGTTCGTCGAGCTCGATCCCGTCACGCTGGCGCAGACCGGGCGACTCTTCGGCATGCACGGCGCGTTCGGCGGATTCCCGCCGGCGCCGTCGGGGAACGGAATCCTCGCGTACATCGAGTTCACGATACTGGGCACCGGCGACGGTCCGATCGACCCGGTCGGCGAGGTCGTGTCCGAGCCGGAGCCCGTGCCCGAGCCGGGCACACCGGCATTGCTGGCGATTGCTCTCGCATGGCTCGGCGTGGTGGCAGTTCGCAGGCGCGTCGCGGTCGGTGCAGGCGTCCTCGTCGCGGCACTGTTCGCCGGCGGAAACGCCATGGCGCAGGAATTCCCGCAGGCCATCGAGCTGCCGCAGGGCCTTCCGGTGCTCATGCCGGCACCCATAGGCGGCTATCCGCCGACGGTTGCGCCGACGGCGGCGTCGCCGAACACCGCACCCCCGGCATGGAGCCAGACGCTCGCGCCGAACCTCCGGTTCGTGATCCTGAGCAACTTCAACCACGATGCCGTGCTCGATCGCGAGACCGGCCTCGTGTGGGCCCGCAGGACCGTGCAGAGCATCTCCCTCGGCTACACTGCCTCACACACGTGTCGGCAGGTGGTCATCGGGAACCGGATGGGGTGGCGTCTGCCCACGATCGCCGAGCTGCAGTCCTTGATCGATCCCTCCGTGGCCGTAGCGCAGTTCACGCCAAGGCTGCCACCGGGGCACCCGTTCGTTCTGTCGACTGCGGAGTCCCAGCTTCCCTACTGGTCGGCGGAGTCCTATGTCCCCCCCGACCAGAATGCCAACGCTGCACGTCGCATCCTGGTGGAATTGGTGGATGGCGGCATCGCGTTCAGACCCAACCTCACCGACGCCCGTGCCGCGGTGCTGTGCGTTCGCGGCCATGATGCCAGCCGGGTCATGTTGACCTTCTAAAGACTGCGACCTTCACCGGCAACCGCGAGTGCTGCGACAATCAGGGTTCGACGGCAACGAGAACCCACGATAGTGAGCCCGGACGCCGACGCATCAGCCTGGAGTCGCATCGCGCCCTATGTCGATCGGGCGCTCGAGCTGGAGCCGCGCGAGCGCGACACCTGGCTGGCCGATCTCACCAGCACGGATCCGCAGATTGCGGGCCAGGTGCGCGCGTTTCTCGCCGAGATTGCCTCGCTCGACGCACGCGGCTTTCTTCTGCGATCGCAGGCCAGCGCGGCGGCGCGCGAGGTTTCGTGGGCCGGCACGCGCATCGGCGCGTACACGCTCGAAGAGCGCATCGGGCGCGGCGGCATGGGCGAGGTCTGGCTCGCACGTCGCAGCGACGGCCGCTACGAGGGCCGCGCGGCGGTCAAGTTGCTGGATGCGGCATTGCTCGGCCGGCCGGCCGAGCAGCGCTTCGTGCGCGAAGGATCGTTGCTCGCGGAGCTGCGCCACCCGAACATCGCCCAGCTGATCGACGCCGGCGTCGCGCCGAGCGGCGAGCCGTACCTCGTGCTCGAATACATCGACGGCGAGCGCATCGATCACTATGCGCAGCAGCAGGGCCTCGATGTGGAAGCGCGCGTGCGGCTGTTCCTCGATGTGCTCGCCGCGGTCGCGCATGCGCACAACCATCTCGTCGTGCACCGCGACTTGAAGCCGTCGAACATCCTCGTGACGCGCAGCGGTGTCGTGAAGCTGCTCGATTTCGGTGTCGCCGCCTTGCTCGCGCCTGCCGTTGCCGAGCTCACTCGCGAGTCGGACCCCGGGCTCACACCCGGGTATGCAGCGCCGGAGCAGCTGCTCGGCTTGCGCGTCACGACGGCGACCGACGTTCATGCGCTCGGCGTCGTGCTGTTCCTGTTGCTGACCGGCAGACATCCTTTCATCGAAGGACACGAGTCCGGTGCCGAGCTCGCCCGCGCCACGATCGAGCATCAGCCACCGCAACCTTCCGCAGTTGCCGCCGATCCGCGGCGTGCACGCGCTCTGCGCGGCGACCTCGACAACATCGTCGCGAAGGCGTTGCAGAAGGACCCGCTGGAGCGCTATGCGACAGCCGCCGCATTGGCGCTGGACCTCGAAAGGTTCCTGGCGCGCCAACCGGTGTCGGCTCGCCCCGATTCGCTCGGATATCGCGTGAGCCGATTCGTCCGGCGGCATCGCAGCGGCGTCGCGACCGCCGCGATCGTGCTGCTGCTGCTGCTCGGCGCGACCGTCGTAGTAACGCTGCAGATGATCGAAGCGCAGCGGCAGCGCGACGCCGCACTCTACGAATCGCGCCGCGCGGAGTTCCAGGCGCGCTTCGCGTACCAGATCATGTCCGAGGTCGGCGACGACGGGCCGGTCACGATCCAGAATCTGATGGAGAAGGGCATCGAAGTCCTGGAGCGCAACTACGCTGCCGACGATCCGCGGTTCGTGATCGGCATGCTCGTGAACATGTCGGGTCGCTACATGGACATCGACGATACGGCAGGCGAGCTGGCGGCGCTCACCAGGGCCGAGCACATCGCGCGCCGGCTCGGCGATCCGGACCTCATTGCGTTCGTCCAGTGCAACACGGTCGAAACCGAGCTTGCGGCCGGCCAGCCGGCACGGGCAGCCGAGCGCATGCGCGATGGGCTCGACAGTCTCCGCAAGGTGCCGAATCCTTCGCCGCAGCGCCTGCGCGAATGCGGGCTCGCCGAGGCGCGCTTGCGCTGGGCCGAGGGCAAGGTCGACGACGGTATCGTGGCGGCGACCAGGGTCGCGAACGGCATGGAAGCGCGCGGCGAGACGGGCGCGCTCGGCTACATCACGGCGGCGTCGACGCTCGAGCTGATGCTCGGCGATGCAGGCCGGCATCGCGAGGCGCTCGACTGGAATCGCCGGGCGAGCGATGCGAACGAGCGGGCAGGGCGCGGCGCTACGATGTCGCAACACCTGACGCGTCACAACGAGGCGAATCATCGCTACGAGCTGGGCGCGCCACGCGCTGCGCTGGAGATTCAGCGGGCAGTCGTGCAGCGGATTGCCGCGCAGCAGGGCAACGATGGCGTGCCGCCGAGCATCGCGCAGCGACTCGGATTCTATGAGGTACGCGTCGAGGAGTCCGCTGCCGGGATGGAGCTGCTCGATCGTGGTGTCGCGGCGGCGGCGCCGAAGAATCGATTGCGCATCAGGGCGCTCCTGGATCGCGCGTCCGCGAGCTTGTCACTGGGGCGTCTCGATCCTGCGTTGCAGGACCTGACGGAGGTCGAGCGTCTGCTCGCAGAGAATCCCACCGACGTACAGTACTACTTGCGTGCGGCGCGCCTGCTTCGAGCACAGTGGCAGTTCGCGCGAGGCGACCCGTCCGCATCGCTGGCCGAGGTCGACGGCTTGCTGACAGATATCGGTTATCCACGCACGCGAACCGCGAAGCAGCTGGCAGCGATGCTGACGTTGAAGTCGCGTGCGGAGCTGGCACTCGGTCGGGTCGCCGCCGCCGCCGCAACTGCGCAGAGCGCAGTCACGATCGCCGAGGCGATGTCGCTCGATCCGCAGAGCAGCGCCTCTGTGGGCGCAGCGTTGATGGCGCTTGCCGGGACGCAGCGGGCGCTCGGTGATTCATCGAACGCCAAGGCCGCTGCGCAGCGCGCCGGGCAAGCGCTGGCGGCCGCTTTGGGTCCCGATCACTCGCAGACGCGGGCTGCCGTGAGCTTTGCGCTTCAGAAGTAGGTGCGCACGACGTCGCGCACCACATACTCGTCGTCCACGACCAGGATCGTGCGCCACTTGTCGAAGGTCGTGCACGGATGCGAGACGCCGAATCCGAGCATGTCGCCGATCTGCACGTCGTGCGCCGGCGGCGTGGTCAGGATCGCGTGCTGATCGTACAGCTCGGCCACCGCGAACCCGGCCGGCAGGGCGCGCTCTGCCCGATCGCCGCGACGCGCCCACGCAAGCGGCTGCGGCTGTCCCGAGTCCGCGCCGATGTCGCGCCGGCCGAGTGCGCAGATCATGCGACCGGGCTCGGGCATCGACTGCACGTGAGCCCAGACCTGCAGCGCGCCCGCAAGTCCGGGGCCCAGCGTATCGACATTCCGCACGCGCTCACGAAGCTCCGAGAACAGCCGCGCGTACAGCCCGTCATCGTGCGTGATGTAGCAGCCGGAGCGCAGCACGACTTGCGCGCGCTCCCGCAAAGCTGAGCGCGCCAGCGTCGCCGCTGCCAGGTCGAAGAAAGCGCTGCCGCCGGCGCTCAGCAGGATCTGACTCGTCGCGAACAGTTCTTCGCCAGCACAAGCCTCGGCAAGCGCCACGACGCTGTCGAGCATGAGCTGCGCCCGCGCTGGCGCGTTCGGAGCGGATTGCCCGATCCCCTCGAACGTTTCGATGCCCACAAGCGCGAGATGCGAGCGCCGCGCCCCGACCGCACGCGCGACGGCCAGCCCTTCGTCGATACTGCGAACTCCGCAGCGGCCGCCGGAACGTCCGACCTCCACGAGCACCTGCATCGGCCGCTGCAGCGGCCGGCGCGCCAGCGCGTCGTGGAGGTGCTCGACGCCCGCGACCGAATCGACCAGGCAGTAGAACTCGAAGTCGCGATCCCGGTGCATTTCATCGGCGACGAAGGCGATGTTGCCCGCGCCGATGAGCTGGTTGGCCATGAAGATGCGTGCTACTCCGAAGCGCCGATACACGCGCACGTGATGCGCAGTAGCCGCCGTGATGGCCCAGGCGCCGTCCTCGATCTGCAGCTGGAACAGCTCCGGCGACAGCGTCGTCTTGCCGTGCGGCGCGAGCTTCGCTGCGGTGAGAGTCAGGAAGCGACGCATCCACGCACGGTTGCGGTCCATCACCGAACGCTTGAGGATCGCAGCGGGCAGCAGCAGCTGGTCGTCGAACAATCGCAAGGCCGTAGCGCCGATCTCACGGGCAGTGCAGCCGTCCCACGCCGGCGCGAGACCCTTGGCAGTCCAGTCGTAGCGGTGCTGGATGTTGGTGTCGAGAAAGCTGTGAACGTTCATGGTCAACCTGCCGGAGGAGTTGCCGGCCGCCCGCGTCCGGCGGCGCTGGTCCAGATTCCGACCAGCGCATGAAAGGCGATGATCAGTGCGAACAGTGGAATGATGGCGACTACGATCGCACTGGTCCAGCCGAGCGCGTCGGTCGGGCCGCTCATCGCACTTCCTCCACCCACTGCCTGAGCTGACCGAGCAGCGATGCCGGCAGGATGTCTGCGTAGAGCGGCGCGGAGCGTGCTGCAAACCGGTCGCGATCCGCCGCGGCTGGGCGTAGCTGCCGGATGCCGGCCGCTCGCAATCTCTCGGCCTCGAGTCGTGTAGCTTGCAGGAGCCAGGCGCGGTTCGCCCGGTGCGCATCCCGCACGGCCTGGTCGACGGCCGCCGGAAAATAGCTCCGCGCGGTGTCGAAACCGTCCGCGGACGCCCGTCATCCTACAACGGTCCACCCGGCCCACCCCGGACCCCGACGGGGAGCCACGATGGCCATACATATATATATGGGCGTGCCCTGCAAGATTCCCCAAGCCTTCCCGGCCACGCTCGGCTAATTTGTCGCTGGTCTTGGCAGGGAGTCGCAATGCGAGTCGTGATCGCGGATGACGAGCCTCAGGCACGTTCCCATCTCGTTCAGTTGTGTCGCCAGTGCGGCGACCTCGATATCGCCGCGGAAGCGGCATCCGGCGGCGAGGCCATCCAGGCCATCCAGGTGCATCGGCCCGATCTCGTAGTGCTCGATGTCGAGCTGCAGGACATGAGCGGGTTCGACGTCCTGGCTGCGCTGGAAGGCGCTGCGCCCACCACGATCATGGTGACTGCGCATCGCGAGCATGCACTGCGGGCATTCGATGTCGAAGCGCTCGACTTCCTGACCAAGCCGATCGACGAGAGCCGCTTCGAGGCAGCGATCGACCGTGCGCGTCAACGCCGTCCGCAGGCATTGACGGCGGACTGGTGCGAACAGATGACAGCGGCGCTGTGCGCGGCGCTCGACGGGCAGATGCGCACGCCTGGCGCGCGGACGCGGCTGCTGGCGGAGAAGTCGCGTCGCCTGCATTTCATCGAGCCGGGGCACGTGGAGTGCATCGAGGCCGACGGCAACTACGTGGTGGTTCACACGGACGCCGACCGCTACATCGCGCGCAGCACGCTCAAGCAACTCGCGTTGACGCTCGCACCGCTCGGCTTTCTGCGGATCGAGCGCTCGCTGCTGATCAATCTGCCGCGCGTCGCGTTCATGGAGAAGATCGGCGGCGGCTGCTATGCATTCACGTTGCGCAGCGGACGGCGTCTCGTTTCCGGCGAGGCGTATGGCAAAGAAATCCAGCGCAAGATCCGCTACGCGCAGCTCGCGTAGTACTGGACTTTTCGCAACGGCAGCAGCGTCCTGGAAAACAGGATCGTCCGGCGTTGTCACCACAACGGCGCGAGCGCTGCTGAACCGGTTGCACGAGCGAGTATTTCCCGCGCGCCCACGACATGCAGATGACGCTTCACCACCGCAACGTCCGGCATCGTCACTGTCGCAACTCGCCTCATCACATTTGGATCGCGTGCGGAAACTTCCGGGATAGGCTCCGGCGCGCCACGCGTGTGCGTACCGCACGCTACATAACCGCCGCAGTGTCGCTGGCGGACAACTGCAAGCAAAGGCTTCCTTGTGGCAGGACGCCGACACCTAGGAGCTAACAATGTCGCCTTCAAATGCCGCTCTACGTAAAGCGGTTCGCGCTGCGCTGCTGACGGGCGCTGCTGCCGCGGTCGTGGGGCCTGCGTTCGCAGCAGATCAGACCATTCAGGAGGTCGTCGTGACCGGCTCGCGCATCGCGCAGCCGAATCTCGAGACGACCAGCCCCGTCACGCAGGTGACCGCGGAAGACGTGCTCACGCAAGGTGTGACCAGAATCGAAGACCTGGTCAACCAGCTGCCGCAGGCATTCGCCGCCCAGAACAGCACGGTGTCCAACGGCGCAACCGGCACGGCAACGGTCAACCTCCGTGGCCTCGGCTCGGCGCGTACACTGGTGCTCATCGACGGCCGCCGCATGCCGTACGGCGGTGTCACCTCCGCGTCGGCCGCTGCTGACCTGAACCAGATCCCGACAGCAATGGTCGAGCGCGTCGAAGTCCTGACGGGCGGCGCATCCGCCGTCTACGGTTCGGACGCCATCGCGGGCGTCGTGAACTTCATCATGAAGAAGGACTTCGAAGGCGTGCAGGTCGACGGCCAGTACAGCCTCTATCAGCACAACAACGATTTCGGCGGCCCGGGCGCGATCAAGCTGCGCGACGTCATCCAGGCCCGTCATGCCACCAACCCGGCGCAATTCGCTCTGCCGGACGACAACGTGACGGACGGCAACGGCATACAGGGCTCGTTGACCGTGGGTGTCAGCACCGAAGACGGTCGCGGCAACATCACTGCCTATGTGTCGTACCAGGACTCGAAAGCCGTCCTGCAACGCGACCGCGACTACTCGGCGTGCGCGCTGGGCGCGAACCCGACGACCTCGTTCACGTGCGGCGGCTCCGGCACGGCCTTCCCGGGCACGTTCACGGACTTCGGCGGTAACAACAACTCGTCCGCGGGTCCCGATGGCAAGCGCGGAACGGCCGATGACATTCCGGATACCAATCCGCTGCCTTCGTTCAATTCGACCGTGGACCAGGTGACCGGCCGCTTCCGGCCGTTCAACGCCGACACGGACCAGTACAATTTCGGCCCGCTGAACTTCTACCAGCGTCCGGATACGCGCTACAGCCTCGGCGCGATGGGCCACTACGAGCTGGCGCCGTTCGCGGACATCTACACGCAGCTGATGTACACGGACGTCCGCTCGGTCGCACAGATCGCGCCCGGCGGCAGCTTCTTCAATCTCAGCACGATCAACTGCGACAACCCGTTCCTGTCGGCGCAGCAAGCGGACACGATCGGCTGCGGCGCGCCGGCGCAGGCAGCGGCGGTGGCCATCAACCCGCGCACCGGTCAGCCGTACCTGGCTGATCCGAACATCGTTCCGCTGTACATCGGTCGCCGCAACATCGAGGGCGGCGGCCGGCAGGCGCAATTCCACAACCAGTCGTTCCGCACGCTCATCGGCTCGCGTGGCGATATCGCCGCGGGCTGGAACTACGACGTGAGCGTGCAGTTCTCGCGCGTGACCGCGGACGAAACCAACGCCAACGACTTCGCGATCCCGAACCTGCAGCGGGCGCTGCACGCAGTGCGTGATCCGGACACCGGAGAGATCGTCTGCCAGTCGGTGCTCGACGGCAGCGATCCGAGCTGCGTGCCCTACAACCCGTTCGGCGTCGGCGGCGTGACTCCCGAGGCGCTGGCGTACCTGCAGGTACCCGCGGTGCAATCGGGCGTGATCGATCAGAACGTCATCACCGGCGTCGTGACCGGCGACCTGGAAACGATCGGCGCCAAGCTGCCGTGGGCGGAGGAGTCGATCAAGGTGGCGTTCGGCGTCGAGAACCGCCGCGACAAGCTGCAGAACGTCACCGACTACCTGCTGACCAACGGACTGCTCGGCGGCGCGGGTGGCCCGACGATCGGCATCAAGGGCTCGACCAACGTGAACGACGTGTTCATGGAAGCGAGCGTGCCGATCGCGCAGGGCCGGCCCGGCATCGAGCAGCTGTCGTTCGATACCGCGTATCGCTACTCCGACTACAGCTCCGGCACTACGACGGATACGTACAAGTTCGGCGTGGACTACGCGCCGCTCCAGGACGTCCGCTTCCGCGCCAGCTTCCAGCGCGCGGTCCGTGCGCCGAACATCGTCGAGCTGTTCACCGCGCAGGGCTTGAACCTGTTCGATATCGACGGCGACCCGTGCGGCGCCGCGCTGGCCAACAAGGCTGGCGCCGCGCCGAGACAGGCGTGTCTGGACACCGGCGTGCCCGACTCCGCGCTGCGCAGTCCGGCTCTCGACAGCCCGGCGGGTCAGTACAACGTCATGGAAGGCGGCGAAACCTCGCTGAAGCCCGAGACGTCGGACACGATCTCCTACGGAATCGTGTTCACGCCGCGCTTCGCGCCCGGGCTGAGCATGTCGATCGACTACTTCGACATCGAAGTGACGGACCTGATCTCGACGTTCGGCGCGGCCAACACGCTGGATGCCTGCTACAAGTTCAGCGACGCGGCAGCGTGCAGCCGCATTCACCGCAACGCGAACGGCTCGTTGTGGGTGGGCGACGGCAATGTCGACGACATCAACACCAACATCGGCGGTCTGCAGACCTCCGGCGTCGACTTGAACATGAACTACACGGGCTTCGAGATCGGCAGCATGGGGAGCCTCACGTTCAACCTGACCGGCACCTGGCTGCGGGAGCTGATCACCGATCCGGGCGCCTCGGGCTTCCCCGCGTTCGACTGCGTCGGCCTGCACGCGGGCGCCTGCGTCAGCAGCCTGACGACGACCGTGAATCCGGAGTTCCGCACGCGCTTGCGCATCGGCTGGGAAACGCCATGGAACTTCGACATGGCTCTCACGCATCGCTACGTCAGCGCGGTCTCCCAGGAAGGGGCTGCCGCCGAGCGTATCGATCGGTACTTCAGCCATGAGAGCTACTTCGACCTGTTCGGCAGCTACAACGTCACCGACTCGGCGAACGTCCGTCTGGGCATCAACAACGTGCTCGACAACGATCCGCAGATCAACGCCAGCGTCGGCACGCGGGGCAACGGCAACACCTATCCGCAGGTGTACGACGCCCTCGGTCGCTTCATCTTCGGAGGCGTGACGGTCAAGTTCTAGAGCGGTACACGGAAGCTGCGGCGCTGGGGTCCTCCTGCGAGAGGTTGATGATTGTCCCGGTCGTCGGCCTTGAGAATTCTCACGCCGCAGCTTTCCGTCCACGGCAACGCCCCGTTGCCGGGGCCTTGACTCTCCCAGCGCGGGAGACTCGACACTCGCCGCCGATCTGCAGCGAGGACCTGTCGCCATGAGCCCCGACCCAGAAGTATCCGCTTCGCGCCGCGACATCGTGAAAACAGCGCTCCTCGTCGGAGCCGGCGGCCTCGCGCTCGGCAGAGCGTCGATTGCGTCCGCACAGACTTCAGGAGAGAGCGCCATGTCATCTGCTTCCAATTCCGGCGTGCGACTGTTCGATCCGCAGGGGCTGCCGCCAAGCGTCGGCTTCTCGCAGGTCGCGGAGGTCACGCCCGGCAAGCTCCTGTATCTGTCGGGACAGGTCCCGCGCAATGCGGCCGGCGAGCTGATCGGCCCCGCCGATTTTCGCGCGCAGCTGGAGCAGGTGTTCACCAATCTCGGCGTGGCGCTGAGCGGCGCCGGCGCGAGCTTCGCCGACGTGGTCAAGCTGAACTACTACTGCGTCGACAGCGTCGAGCCGGCGCAGCAGCGTGCGATCGTCGAGGTTCGCGATCGGTTCGTGAACACCCAGTCGCCGCCCGCCAGCACTTTCGTTTTCGTGAGCCGCCTGGTCCGGCCGGACTGGCTGATCGAGATCGAGGCGGTCGCGGTGCTGCCCTCCGCGGGGAGCGAGGTCATCGTCCTCGCGCAGGTCGAGGTCGACCAGGCGCACATGCAGGAGCTCATCGATCTCACCCGGCAAATGATGGCGGACACGCTGCAGGAGCCGGGTTGCCTGCACTACGCCTTCGCGCTGGACGTCGCCGTGGCCACTCGTCTGCAGTTGAGCGAGCGCTGGCGCGATGACCGCGCTCTGAATGCTCACTTGCAGGGCGCCACATTGCGGCGCTTCCGCCTGGCGCTGCGCAAGCTCCAGGTCCGCACGCTGTTCGTGCGTCGCTATGAGGTTGCGCGTGCTACCGATCTCGTGCTGCCGCGGCTCGAGTAAGCGCTAGAATCGGCAGCGGGCCGGCCGGTAACGCGGATGAACCATGCTCAAGATCGGCGAATTTGCACGACTCGCGAAAGTATCGATCAAACAGCTGCGTCACTACGATGAGCTTGGGCTGCTGCCAGCCCGGGCGGTCGACCGCAGCACCGGCTACCGTTACTACGACGTTGCGCAGCTCGCGACGCTGAACCGCCTGCTCATCTATCGCAGCCTCGGGTTCTCGCTCAAGGAAACTCGTCGGTTGCTGGGCGTGGACACCCCACCAAACGAGCTGCGCGAGATGCTCACTGCGCGGCGCACGGCGCTGGCGGCGAGAGTCGCAATCGAGCGGGCACGCCTCGCCGAGGTCGAGGCACGCATCGCCCAAGTCGAGCGCGACGGCGGTGCTCCCAGGTACGAAGTGGCGATTCGCAGCATCGAGCCGTCTCTCGCGATGAGCCTGCGGCGGCGCTGCGACTCGTATGACGATGTCGGCGAGTTGTTGCGGACGATTCGCGCCCACTTGCCGCGTCGTGTGCCGGTCGCCCGGTACGGAGCGATCTGGCATCGCTGCAGCACGCGGGGCCCGCAGATCGACTGCGAGGCGCTGGTATTTCTCGATCGCAACACGCGGCCGGCGGGCACGGACCTGGTCGAGATTCCGGGTTGCACCGTCGCGTCCGTCTTTCACGAGGACGGCGCCAGCGATACGCGGCTGGCCTATCGCGCCGCCATCGAGCGAGCGACGGCGCTCGGCTATCGTGTCGCCGGACCGATGCGCGAGTTGTACGCGGGCCAGCCGGCGGGCGGCATGGTCGAAGTGCAGTTTCCGCTGTGCAGCGCCTAGACTCATGAGGAATCCCATGCAGAGCATTCCCGACGACATCTACACCGAGTCCGAGGTCTCGCCGGATACGCTGGCGAATCTGGGTCCGCTGCGTCGCATGGCCGGCGTGTGGCAGTCCGACCAGGGCGTCGACATCAATCCCAAGGCGGACGGACCCGAGCGGCGCGTGTACCGGGAGTACGTGCGCATGGATCCCATCGATGCGCAGAGCAACGGTCCGCAGCTGCTGTATGGGCTGCGCTACAACATTCACATCAACACGCCGGAGGAGGCCATCACCTTCCATGACCAGGTGGGCTACTGGCTGTGGGAGCCGGCGACCGGGCTCATCATGCAGTCGCTCGCCATACCGCGCGGGCAGGTCGTCCTCGCGGGCGGCACGGCCCGCCCCGACGACGAGCGGATTTCCGTCGAGGCGCGACGCGGCGACACACGGTTCGGCATCTGCTCCACGGGCTTCCTCGAAGAGGCGTTTCGCACGGACTACTACCGCATCGACATCACCTTCAACAGCGACGACAGCTGGACCTACGTGACCCGCACCGACCTGGCGATCCGCGGCCAAACGCCGCCCTTCGACCACCGCGACACGAATACCTTGCGGCGAATCGCCGCCGCGACGCCGAACCCGCTGAGCCAGCATGCGAGATAACGCAGAGCCAGCATGGTCAACGCACGCTCCCTGAACCGCTTCGCAACAGCAACGCTCGCCGGCCTCCTCATCGTGTCGCTGCTCGCATTGCCTTGCGCACCGGCGCGAGCGGACGGCGTTACGGCAATTCGCTGCGGCCGGCTCCTCAACCCGGTCGATGGCTCCGTCATCCAGAATGCCGTCATCCTCGTCAGCGGCGAGCGTATCGAGCAGGTCGGCGCGACCGCGAAAATTCCCGATGGCGCACGCGGGATCGTCCCCGGCCCGCGCCTGTTCGTCTCGACGCCGCCAGGTTAAGTACGGCGCGGACTGGATCAAGCTCTACGCGACCGGCACGCTGCGTCATGTCGATAGCGCCAGTCTCGAGCCGCTCGGGCAGGTGTACAAGTCGCCACGCTAAGGAGTGCTCTCATGTCCACGCAGTGCGAGTTTCATGGAGTCCGCTATCAGGTCGCAGACGTTGCCCGCTCCGTCGAGTTCTACGTCGAACAGCTCGGCTTCAGGCTCGAGCATCAGCAGCTGCCGGCATTCGCGAACGTTTCGCTCGGGGCTCTGCATCTGTTGTTGAGCGGACCCGGAGCTTCGGGCTCGCGCGCCATGCCGGATGGCAGCGTGCAGAAGCCGGGAGGCTGGAATCGGATCGTGCTGCGCGTCGCGGCGCTGACCGACGTGGTTGCAGCTCTCGAGAAGAGCGGCCTGCAGTTCCGCAATGAGCTGGAATCCGGACCGGGCGGCCGGCAGATCCAGCTGCTCGACCCGGACGGCAATCCGGTCGAGCTCTTCGAGCCGGCGCGGCGTTAGCCGGTCGTGCGGTTGGGGCGGAACCTGTCGCGCAGATCCTTCATCGCGGCAATGAACGTCGCGACGTCATCGCTGTTGTTGTAGAAGTGATGGCTGGCGCGCAGGTTGTCGTCGCGGAATGAAGTGACGATGTCGCGCTTGCCGAGCTCTTCGAACAGGCCGGCGCTGTCGCGCGATGCGATGCAGACCGTGGCGCCGCGCCGCTCGTCGCGGTCCGGCGTGATGGCCGGCCAGCCGATCTCCTGCAGCCCTTGCATGCACTGCCGGGTCAGCGTGCGGATTCGCTTCTCGATTGCCGGCGTGCCCACTCGCAGCAGCGTCTGCAGCCCGGCCTCGGCGGCGTAGCAATTCACGACCGCGGGCGTGCCGGCTTCGAAACGCCGCGCCGTGTGCGCGGGTTTATTGGCGGTGATGTCCATCGCCTGGATCCGCTCCTGCGCCCACCAGCCGCTGTTCGTCGGCAGCAGCGACTCGATCAACGAGCCACGCACGTACAGGAAGCCGATGCCTGCGGTGCCCAGCAGATACTTGAGCATGCCACCGACGGCGAAGTCGACGTCGAGTGCCTTCACGTCGATGTCGCACGAGCCTACCGACTGATAGCAGTCGAGCAGCACCTTGGCGCCCTTGGCGCGCGCCAACCGCACGATGCCGGGAATGTCGAGCTTGGCGCCGTTGCGAAAGCACACGTGGGTGATCGCCACCAGCTGCGTCTGCTCGTCGATGGCGTCGGCGAACATCTCGGCAGGGATGTAGCCGTCTGCGTCGCGATGCACGTGCACTACGCGCGCGCCGCGCGGTTGCTGCGCATGCCAGATCTGTGCGTTGGTCGGAAACTCGAAATCGCTGACCACCACTTTGTTGCGCGGACCGGAGAAGCTCAGCGCGCTGGCCAGCGCGTTGAGCCCGGCGGAGGCGGAGGCGGTGACGGCGATCTCGTCCGGCGAGGCGTACAACACCTGCGCCATCAGCTCGCGCACTGCCTCGTTCTTGGTGACCCACACGTCCCAGTTCGCACCCACCGCGAGCCGGTCGTCCATGTACGCTTCGAAAGCAGCCTTGACGTTGTTCGCGAGCGCGCAGTACGAGCCGCTGTTCAGATACGTCTTGTGCCGCAGAACCGGGAATTCCTCGCGGAGGGCGGCGAAGTTGGGCTCCATGTCGTCGTGATCTCGCTCGTCGGTTCGTTCAGTTGATGACCACCGGCGCGCCGGCCTGCTGGTAGACGACCTTGCCGCCCAGCACCGTGGCGAGCGCCTTCAGTTCCCTGATCTGCTCGTCGGGCACCGTCAGGTAATCGCCGGACAGCACGACGAGGTCGGCGAGCTTGCCGGGCTCGAGCGAGCCTTTCACGTCCTCTTCCATCGTGATGTACGCGTTGTTGATGGTCATCATGCGCAGCGCTTCCTGGCGCGTGACGCGCTGTTGCGGGCCCATCACGCCCCACAGGCGCGTATCGCGGGTCACGAAGTAGTAGATCATCCAGAAAGGATCCGCCGGCAGCAGCGACCAGTCGCTGCCGCCGCCGACGACCAGGCCGGCGTCCATCCAGTCGCGCACCGGCGTGGAATTGTCGCCGCGCTCCTTGCCCCAGAAATTGATCATGTCCTGGCCGGCCATGTAGCCGTGGAACTGCACCGACACGACCAGGCCCATGTCCTTGATGCGCTTGTACTGATCGGGACGCGTATAGAGCAGATGCTCCAGCGTCCAGCGCTTGCGCGCGAGCGGTCGCTCCTTGTTGGCCTTCTCGTAGGCATCGAGCACGATGTCGAGGCCCTTGTCGCCGGCGGTGTGGATGGTGGCGCGCCAGCCGAGGCGGTTCATCGCCACGATCACTTTCTCGAACTTGTCGGTCGGGATGCGCTGCAGGCCGAAGTAGGTGTCGGGATTCTCGTGGCCGGGCGGATGGGCGTAGTGCTGGCTCATGAGCGCCGCTTCGAAGCCGCCGTCGATGCCGAACTCGCCGATGCCGTCGAGGCGCAGCATGTGGTCGCCGAATCCGGTGCTCACGCCCCAGGTTTCGAGCTGCGCGATCAGCTGGTCCGCCGTCAGCGACGGATCGAGGCTGTAGTTCATGCTGACGCGGATCGTCATGTCGCCGCTGTCGTGCAGCTCCTGGAACACGCGCATGTCCTTGGCGCTGATGCCCGGCTCGCGCAGGCCGGTGATGCCGGCGGCGTTCATCTTGCGCTGACCTTCGCGCAATGCGGCCAGCTTCTCCTGCGGAGTCGCGCGTCCGCGCGGCCACTTGTTGGCGAGCCGGCCCGCGTTCTCCATCAGCCGGCCGGTGGGCTGGCCGGTCTTGGGATCCTTCTCGATGACGCCGCCTTCGGGCGAGGGCGTGTCCTTGGTGATGCCTGCCTCTTTCATCGCGTAGCTGTTCAGATAGACGGAGTGACCGCCCTGAACCACGACCGGGTTGTTCGGCGACACCGGATCGAGGTCTGCCGCCGTCGGCGGGCGGTTCTCTTTGAACTGCGCCGGCAGCCAGCCCGAAGTCGTGTAGACGAGCTGGCCGGGCGGCGTCTTCGCCACCTTCTCCTTGATCTTCTGCTTCACTTCCTCGATGGACTTCGCCAGCGCGATGTCGACGCCCATGTACGCGTCGACGGACTTGCTGAGAAAGTGATGGTGGTCGTCGATGAGCCCGGGGATGACCGTGTGTCCCTTCAGGTCGACGACGCGGGTGCCGGGCCCGGCCAGCGCCAGCACCGCAGCGTCGCTGCCGACGCTGAGAACCTTGTCGCCGCGGATGGCGATCGCGCTCGCGACGTCGAACGCCTTGTTCACCGTGACGATCTTGCCGTTGCGCAGGATCAGGTCCGCGCTGATCTTCGCCGCCGGCTCCGCAGCGCCGCACATCGCGGCGCCGAGGCTCATGCCCAGCAGCGCTGCGCACAGTACTTTCGCTCTCATGCGTGCGTCCCCGTGGCGGTCAGAACTTGTAGCCGAAGCCCACGCCGAAGGTGCGCGGCCGCAGCGGAATGATCTCCAGCGGCCGGCGCACGTCGATGGACGAGCTCACGATCGCCTTCTCATCGAGGAGGTTGTTGGCGAACAGCTCGAACTTGTACTGGTTGCGCTCGAACGCCATGCGCAGGTTCACCAGCGAGTAGTCGCCCTGCTTGGTGTACACGGGCTTGGTCGGATTGAAGTCCGAGTACGAATTGCCGACGTACTGGTAGTCCAGGCGCGCGGTGCTCTCCCAGGAAGCGACGTCGAAGCCGTACGACGCAAACACGCTGCCGCTGAACTCGGGAACGTTGGGGATGCGGTCGCCATCCAGGCCGGCGAGCGGCGCGCGCACGCCCTGTGCATTCGGCGGTCCGAACGGGCCGTCCTCGGTCAGCTTCGCGTCGAGGAACGTGACGTTGCCGCCCAGCGTCAGGTCGATGTCGAAGGGAATCGCCTGCAGGCCCGCTTCCAGGCCTTCGATCTCGGCGGAGCCGACGTTACCCAGCATGAGCGCCTGCGAGCCGGGGATGCCGGCCGAGACGCGCGCCTGCAGGTCCTGCCAGTCCATGAAGTAAGCGGCCAGGTCGACCTGCAGAGAGCCGTTGAGGAACGCGCCTTTCGCGCCGATCTCATAGCTCTTCACGCTGTCGGAGTCGTACGGCGGCAGCACCGTGCCGGTCGCCATGTCCGGCTCGTTGTTGCCGCCGCTGCGGAAGCCCTCGGCATAGTTGAGGTACACCATGCGGTCGGGCGTGAAGTTGTATTTCAAGTTGTACTTGAAGGTCGTGTCTTCGCTCTCGGACTTGGTGAAGACCGGCGGCTGCTCCACGGCGCGCGTGCGGGTCACCAGGTTCTGACCCTTCTCGTTGACGCGGAACTGGAAGGTGCGCACGCCGACGGTGGCGATCAGCGCATCGGTGATGCTGTAGCTGAGCTCGCCGAAGGCCGCCTTCTGCGCGATCGAGTTGTTGACGATGCGGTTCGAGTTGTAGTGCTCGCGGCCGATCAGGCGCTCGCCCAGCTCGTTCACGTCGGTGATGCGCGAGGTGAAGTTGTTCTCTTCCTTCTGGTAGAAGAGGCCGCCGACGACCTGGAACGGGCTGTCCCAGTCCGAGGCGTAGCGCAGCTCGCTCACCTCGATGCTGCGATCCTGCGGCTGGTCGGCCGAGGCCCGGAACTGCACCAGCGTGGGATTGGAGTTGGGATCCCAGCAGGTGGAGCGCGGAAAGCCCGCGGCGTTCAGCGTGCACAGGATGCGCGCGCCCGGGAAGCGGTAGAACAGGTCGCGGTCCATCCTGGACGCGCTCCAGGTGACGCTGCCGCTGTCGAGCTTCCAGTTGAGCGCGACGTTGTACGCGTTCATCTTCTCTTCCCAGTCCGACTCGGTGTTGTTGTGCTGCTCGTACAGCCCGAACAACGGCTGGTAGTAGGCCGCGCCGTGCGAATTGGTGTTCTGGTTGAGCCACATCGCGTCGAGCGTCAGGTCGTCGGTGATCAGCCAGCGCAGCGCCACGCGGCCGCCGCTGACGCGCGCGTTGTTCACGCCCTCGCGGCCCAGCATCGGATCGTCGATGAAGCCGGCGAGCGAGCTCTGGTAGCCGACCACGCGCATCGCCAGCTTGCCCTCGACGATGGGCAGGTTGAGCATGGCGTCGTAGTCGTAGTTCGGGTCGGTCGCGTGCGCCGTGTAGCTGGCGTTCGCATGCACCGAGCCGGCGGTCTCGTTCGGATCCGGCTTGTTGGTGATCATGCGGATGGTGCCGCTCATCGAGCCGGCGCCGTACAGCGTGCCCTGCGGTCCTTTCAGCACCTCGATGCGCTCCATGTCGACCAGGCGGGGATCGGGCTGGCGGCCGCCGCCGTCCTGGCGGTTGTTGCCGGTGATGACCAGGTCGTCGAAGTACAGGCCCGTGGTGGCGGCGCCGGTGGACTGCATGCCGCGCAGCACGATCTTCTTGTCGCCGGGACCCTGGTCCTCGAACGACATGCCGGAGATGCTGCGCGCGTAATCGGCGAACTGCGTGACGCCCTGCGCCTGCAGCTGCTCGCCGGTGATCGCCTGGATGGCGATGGGAGTGTCCAGCACCGAGGTCGCGCCGCGCTTGGATGCCGTCACCAGCACCTCGCCGAGAACCCCGTCCTCTGCGCCGTGCGCCACGCTGGTGAGTGCGGCGAGGGCGAAGCACGCCGTACCCGCCGTGGACATTACATACAGTCGCATTGGCAAAACCCCCGCTTTAGTTGTCGAACCAGTCGTCACGCGCTCTGCATACAGCGATATATTTGTTTGCATATGAATACGAAATGCAGTGCCGGCGCAAGTGAATTTTGCTGCCGTCGCGATGCGATTTGTTGGGGTCGCTGATACAAAGCGGGTGTGAGCGAGCGCAATCCGCGGCGGCGCGCGCCGCGCGCCCGGTTTCGTTGCAGCGGTGGCAACAGTCGCGCGCCAAAGAGCAACAGCAGTCGCGGCGGATGCACCGCAACCGGGCACGTCGCCGCCCGCGACCAGCCGGGATCAGTCCTCGCGCGTGATGTTGTGCTCGATCTGCTGCAGGACCGCCACCAGCAACGCCATCTTGCGGGGGCTTATGTCCTGAAAGGCCAGCGTCTGATGCTTGAGCGCCGACGGCACGATGCCGCCGAAGGCTTCCAGGCCGGCGGCCGTGATGGAGATCTCGGTGACTCGCGAATCCAGCTCGGACGGACGGCGCCACACGTGGCCGAGGCGCTCGAGCTGCGCCACGACGCGGCTGGTGGTCGGCTGCTCCAGCAGCGTCGTTTGCACGATGCGGCTGATGCTGAGGGAGCCGTACGCCCGCAGCACGCTCAGCACGCGCCACTGCGATGAGTTGATGCGCCGGGTCTTCAGGCGCTTGAGCAGCCGCGCGTTCAGCTTGTTGGTGACGCGGTAGAGGTGATACGGCACGTAGGTGTCCAGCCAGTGGTCCGGCTTGATCGCGCCGCCCGGCTGCCTGGCCGCTGCCCTGCGCCTGCGCCCGGCCTTGGCGTTGCCGGCCCTGGCCGCGCGCGCGCCGCTGCGCTTCTTCCGCTGAGTCTTCTGCATGGATTCTCTCCGGGGCCACCGCGGCTCCACGGCCATTCTAAGGGGGCGGGCGCGGCGCGGCCAGCGCCCGCGGCTGCGGCTTTCCATGCGTTTGCATATGAACCCATCTGCTATCGTTGCCGGCGGAGTTTTCCGCCCGCGCCAGGAGCATCCCTTGAGCCGTATCGCCGTGCTCGGTTACGGGGCGATCACCGACGAGATGGTGAGCTGCCTCGAACAGCGTAACGACATCCACCGCCTCGCCGGCGCGCTCGGTCGGGCGTCGAAGCTGGAGCCGCTGCGAGCGAAGGCGAGCGGACGTTTCCCCGTGGTCGCATCGGTCGAGGAGCTGCTCGAGCTGCGGCCCGACCTGGTCATCGAGGCGGCGGGCCATGCGGCGCTGGAAGCATACGCGCCGACCCTCCTCGCGAACGGCGTCGACGTGCTCGCGGCTTCCGCTGGCGCGCTCGCGAAGGACTCTCTGGCACAGCAGCTAATGCGCAGCGCGGCGGGTGGGGCACAGGTGTGGCTCGCATCCGGTGCCACCGCCGGCATCGACGGCATCCTTGCGGCGCGCAGCGCGGGGCTGCGCTCGGTCATCTACACGTCGTTGAAGCCACCGCTCGCATGGAAGGGCACGCCCGGAGAGTCGCTGCTGGCGCAATCGCCGCAATCCGGGCGCGTCATCTTCTTTCGCGGCACGGCGCGCGAAGCGGCGACGCGTTATCCGCAGAACGCGAACGTCAGCGCCACGATCGCCATCGCCGGCCTCGGTCTCGATGCGACGCAAGTGCAGCTCGGTGCCGATCCGTCGCTCGGCGGCCCGCTCGGCATCATCGAGACGCAGGGCGATTTCGGTGCACACCGTTTCGAGATCCGCACCACGCCGTCACGCACCAACCCGAAAACTTCGGCGATAACCGGTCACAGCCTCATCAGCGCAGCGCTCGATGGTATGCGGTTCGGCGCGTTCAATCGGTTAGCGGCCGCGCTGCGGTCTCGCTGACCGTAGTCACAGTCAGCAAACCGATCAGGGCGGCTATGACGACGTAGCCCGCCGGGGCCATGGGGTTGCCGGTCACGGCGGTCAGCCACGCGGCGATGTAGGAGGCGGTTCCTGCACCTACGATCGTGGCAATGTTGAATCCCAGGGACACTCCGCTGTAGCGAACTCGTGTCGGAAACAACTCGGCGTAAAGCGGATAGCCCACCGCCTGCACGACCGAGAACGGCAGGATGCTGATCGTCACCGCGATGATGACCAGCGTGAAGGAACCGAGCGAGGCCACGTACATGGTGGCCGGTGCGATCACCATGTAGCCGGCAAAGCCGAGAACCAGCATGGGCTTGCGTCCCACGCGATCGGAAACCGCACCGAACAGCGGCTTCAGCAACACGGCCAGGAAGCTCACGGCGGAAATGAGCCAGAACACGCTGATCTTGTCGTAGCCCAGCGTGTTCGTCAGGTGAATGTTGAGATAGACGAGGCACACATAACCGGTTGCATTCTGCGCGAAGCCTATCGCGATGACTTTGAGCAGGCCGGGACGGTGGTTTCTGATGATCTCCCTGAGCGGCGCCTTGGGAAGCTTGTGCTGGCGCGCGATCTCCTTGAACTTCGGCGAATCCTCGATCGTCGTGCGCGCCCAGTAGCACAGGAGAATCAGCGGTACGGAGATGAGGAACGGCACGCGCCAGGCCCAGCTCGCCATGTTGTCCGTGCCGAAGGCCGTCGCCGTGATCGCAGCTACGGCCGTCGCGACCGTCAACCCCAGAGTTGCCGCCGCGGGGTTGAGCGCGCCGAAGAAGCCGCGCCGGTTCGTTGGCGAGCACTCGGCGATATAGGTCGCCGCGCCGGTGACTTCGCCGCCTGCAAAGAAGCCCTGCATCAAGCGCAACACCAGCAGCATCAGCGGCGCCAGAATCCCCGCGGTCGCATACGTCGGGAGTGCGCCCATCAGCGCGGTGGCGCAACCCATGCCCAGGATCGTGACCAGCAACGCTGCTGTCCGACCATGCTTGTCGCCGAGCCATCCGAAGAACACACCGCCGATCGGCCGGACGACGAACGCTCCGGCGAAGATCCCCAACGTCAGCAGCAGCCCGGCCGTGGGATCGTGATTGGCGAAGAACAGCGGGCTCAGCGTCACGGCCATGACGGCGTAGAGCTGGAAGTCGTAGTACTCGATCGCCGTGCCGAGGCCGGCGGCGAGGGCGGCACGCCAGGGCGGCGGGCCGGCATATGTCGTGGGTGCGGGGCTCGCAGTGGCCGAAAGAGCGGTGTCATTCATGGCGCTAGCGTCGCCGCGCGGTGGAGACCGCGTCAAGCACGCGATAGCGATCGGCATGCGGATCGGGAGCCATTCCCGTCTGCTCGCCGAATCTCATCAGCCCGCTCCGCGCGCCGCGAGGTTGCCACTGCGGCGATCCCGGCGCGTTCGGGTCGCCGGTCTTGATGAAGTTGATCCAGTAGGACGACATCTGCTCGGCAAGCTTGCGATCCGCCGCGCTCCAGGGCCACGCGCGCGTCTGCAGGTTGTCGAACATGTAGACGATCTCCGATGTATGAAACGCACCCGTCGCAGTCAACGGCAGCAGCACGAGCGGCGGCGCCGGCGGCCGATGATCGAATACGTACAGATAGGTGGGCGCCTTGCCGGCGCGCTGGCGCAGCTGCGCCCATTTCCACGACGGAAACGAGATGCGCTCGTCGCCATTCAAGTCGTCGGACGAGGCTCGCTCACGCTGCAAAGTATCGTGCGGGTACAGCGACAGAAGTGCGTCGGCCTGATCGCCATATGCCGCACGCACGCGCTTGGCGAAATCCCCCACGCGTAAGTTGAAATGGCCGGCGAGGTTGAAGCGCGTACCCTCGTTGGCCGTCCAGCCGAGAATCAGCGGCGTGTCGTTGAACGCCGCATACTCCAGCGGATTCTTCGGCATCACTCTGCCGTCCTGCGTCAGCCCGAAAGCCGCGGAGACCAGCGTCGCGATGTCGAGCACCTGCTGCGCCGGCTTGGCGCGCAATGCGCCGATCGAAGGATTGTCGATCATCGAAGCGAAGTACTGTCCGCGCTGCTCCGCTTCGGCCAGCGGCCGCACGTTCTCGGCATCCGGGTTCAATCCCCAGAAGGCGACACCGCTCTGGCCGATCGCGCGCTGGAACAGCCCCTTGGCGAGCGGCGTCGACATCAGCACGCTGATCGAGCGCGAGCCGGAGGACGACCCCGCGACTGTGACTGCAGCCGGATCGCCGCCGAACGCCGCGATGTGCGCACGGATCCACTGCAAGGCGAGGATCTGATCGAGAATGCCGTAGTTGCCCGAGACTTTGTGCGGCGACTCCGCAGTCAGCTCCGGGTGCGCGAGGAAGCCGAACACGTTCAAGCGATAGTTGATCGTGACCACGACGATGCCGCGCCGCGCGAGGTTCTCGCCGTTGTACCAGGGCTCGGAGCCGGAGCCGAGGTTCAGGCCGCCGCCGTGCAGCCACACCAGCACCGGCAACTTTGCATCGTCGCGCCGCGCCGGCGTCCAGATGTTCAGATAGAGACAATCCTCGCTCATGCGCGGATTGAGCGGATCGATGTCCCCGAGGCTCGGCTGCTGCATGCAGCGCGGACCGAAGGTGTCGGCGCTGCGCGCGCCGCGCCACGGTTGGGGCGGCGCGGGCTCGCGCCAGCGTCGCTCGCCGACGGGCGGTGTCGCGTAAGGAATTCCTTTGAAGACGCGGACGCCGCTCGCCTCAGCGGGTCGATCTGCAATCAGCCCGCCTTCGACGGCGACGTCCCTGGCGAAGGTAACGGGCGCATTCGCCATGACGGCGAGCGTCACGAGCAGCGGCGCAAACCGTCTCACGCGACTCACAACTGCTTCGCGCTGTCGTAGACCAGCTCGAGAAAGTGCTCCGGCGTGTTGAGCCCCCAGCGCCAGGAGCGCCATTGCGCCGGTATGCCTTCCTTCTGGATCTGCGCCAGGCTCTTGCCCTGCTTGATCTTCTCCTGCACGAGATCGCCGGTGTCGTCCAGCAAGCGGATGTACGTCGCGAGATCCTGCTTGGTCGCCAGCGGACCGTGCCCCGGAATGATCTGCGCGTTCTCGGGCAGCTGCGCGTGGATCTGCTTGACGATGGCCCGATAGCGGAAGAAGTTGCCGCCGTTCTTCAGATCCACCTTCGGCAGATAGCCGTTGAAGAACAGATCGCCCATCTGCACGACCGGCGTGCCGACGAAGTACACGACCGAATCGCCGTCGGTATGCCCGCCGGGATAGTTGACGATGCGGATCTCGCGCCCGTCCAGGTGCAGCGTGATGGAGTGCTCGTATGTGAGTGTCGGCCAGGCTTCCTGCGGCAGAACGAACTCGGCGCGCCCTGCGGCCAGCCCGTTGCGCAAGCCAGCGTGACTGATGATGGTCGTGCGCTGGGCGAATGCGCGATTGCCGTCGAGGTGGTCCTTGTGGACGTGCGTGTTGACGATGTAGCGCGGCGCGGGCTGCGCGGCGCCCAGCTGCGTCAGCAGCGCAATCAGCTTCTGCTCGAGCTGCGGATACTTCGGATCGACGAGCAGCACGCCGTCCTTGCCGACATAGGCGCCGGTGTTCGCGCCGCTGAAGAGCTCGCCGTTGAAAGGGCGGTCGCTGTTGCCGGCCAATGCCTCCCCATCACCCGATCCCTGCACGAGGTAGATGGAGTCCGCGAGCTTGGCAGCTTGCAGCTCGATCTTTGCGACGGCGGGCGGCGGTGTCGGCTTGGCCTCCGCAGCGAGCAGCTGCGGGGCGGCGAGCAGCAGCCCCGCAGACGCGAGCGCCGTGGAAATTCGGCGCAGCATCAGAAGTTGTAGTTCAAGCTGATGCCGATCGTCCTCGGCCGCAGCGGTGTCACCTGGTCGGGGCGCCGCAGGTTGGCGTCGACGAAATGCGTCACTTCCGCGTGCTCATCCAGCAGATTGGTCGCAAACAGCGTGGTCTGCAGCGACTTGCCGTAGTTGACCGTGAACCGAAAGTCGACGAGCGAGTAGTCGCCGATGCTGCGGTACACGCGCGAGGTCGGCCTGAAGGTCGTGAACGACTCGCCCACCGTCGAGTAGTCGACGCGCGCGATCGCGTCGAGGCTGCTCAGCAACGGGAAGCCGTATTCGGCGAACAGGCCGCCGGAGACCTTCGGTACATTGGGAATGCGATCGCCCTCGAGGCCGCGGTCCGCGCCGATCCCCTGGACATCGTTCGCGGATAACTCGGGCTTCAACAGCGTGACGTTGCCGCCCACCGTGAAATCCCTGCCGCTGATCGGACGCGCTTGAACGCCTGCTTCCAGGCCGTCGATTTGCGCCTGGCCGACATTGTCGAGGATCAGGAACGTCCCGGCCGAGAACGGCGTCAGCACGCGCGCCTGCAGGTCGCTCCAATCCATGCGATAGGCTGCGAGGTCGAACTGCAGCTTGTGATCCAAGGCGAAGCCTTTCATGCCGATCTCGTAGCTCTTGAGCGAGTCCGACTCGAACGGCGGGAAGATCTGGCCGGTGAGCGAATCGGGCTCATTGATGCCGCCGCTGCGATAGCCTTCGGCATAGGTCGCATAGAGATTGAGATCGTCGCTCAACTTGTAGGCGAGGTTGAATTTGTAGGTCTGATCTTCCTCGCGGGTGGTCGTGTGCACCGGCGCCGCAGCTACGGGACGGGCGCGAGTCTCGCGGTTCTGCCCGATCGACGAGATATCGAAGCGGAACGCGCGAATGCCGATCGTGGCGGTCAGCTTGTCGGTGAAGTCGTAGCTCAGCTCGCCGAACACTGCCGTCTGGTCGATCTCGTCGTCGATGGAGCGGTGGATCTGCAGGTTCGGACCGATTGCCGGCAGCGGCACTCCCAGCTGGTCGGTGAAGCGCACCTGCGACAGGAACGCCGATTTCTCCTGCTGATAGAACACGCCACCGACCACCTGGAAGCGGCTGTCCCACCTGGACGCGTAGCGCAGCTCACTGGTGAGGAGCGACCGGTCCTGAGGCTGATTGACCGTGCTGTTGGCAGGATACTGGATCGGATCCTCGGGCACGAAACACCGCGGCGAGCTGGCATTGAAGATCGAGCACAGCGTGCGCGTCCCCGGAGTGGAGAAGAAAATGTCGCGGTCCATGTACGATGCAGTGGCCGTGACAGTGCCATGCTCGCCATTCCAGTTGAGCGCCATGTTGTAGGCGTTCAGCTCCTCATTCCACGGCGCGCGCGTGTGGTTGACGACGACGAACTCGCCATAGAGGGGTTGATACCAGGCGGGGCCGTCGGTGTCGGTGTCCTGGCGGATCCACATCAGATCGAGGTCGAGTGCGTCCGTGATGTGCCATCGCAAGGCGACGCGACCGCCCGACACGACCTGGTTGTTGATGCCGTCCTTGCCGAGGTTGCCGGTGACGCCCTGGAACTCGTTGTCGATGAAGCCGGCGTCGTCGCTGTGATAGCCGACCAGGCGGATGGCCAGCTTGTCCTGCACCAGCGGGATGTTCAGCATGCCGTTGACGTCGTAGTTCTCGCCGCTCGCATAGCGCGTGCTGCTGGTCCCCGCGCCGACCGACGCGGCAAACTCCGACGCATCCGGCTTGTTGGTGATCATGCGAATCGTGCCGCTCATCGAGCTCGCGCCGTACAGCGTGCCCTGCGGACCCTTCAGCACCTCGACCCGCTCCATGTCGATGAGCCGCACGTCCGGCTGGCGGCCGCCGCCATCCTGCCGGTTGCTGCCGGTGATGACGATGTCGTCGAAGTACACGCCGGTGGTCGCCGCGCCCGTGGACTGCAGTCCGCGCAGCACGTACTTCTTGTCGCCCGGTCCCTCGTCGGAGAACGACAATCCCGAGATCGAGCGGGCGTAGTCGGTGAACTCGACGATGCCGCGCCGCTGCAGGTCGTCGGCGCCGATGGCTTGAATCGCCATCGGCACGTCTTGCAGCGCCATCTCGCCGCGCTTGGAGGCGGTGACATAAACCGTCTGCAGCACTTCCTGATTGGCTGGCGCGCCGTCATTCTCAGCGGCGCGGGCGGTTCCATTGCCATACGACAGGACCATCGCGACAGCTGCAACGAGCGCTCTGTTCATGAATCGTTCCCCATGAGGTCACCCGGGTCGTGGTTGAGAATAAACCCAAGATCTGCGTTCGCGCAGAGGCGACCTATGGAGAATGCATTTGAATCCATCAAGTATTCCGCTAAATGGCGTACTCTGTTGCGCACGCGAAACTTCACCGGAATCTCTTCATGCTGCTGTCCGATCCGTTGTGTCACACCGCTTCCATCAGTGTCGCCGTGCCGGCCGAGAAGCTGTTCGAGTTCATGACCGATGCGCAGACCATGGGCAAATGGTCCTTCGGCTCCTGGGACCTGCAGCCCGCCGGCCAGGACATCCACGTCGGGACGAGCCTGTTCAACGGCCGCAAGACCTACATCCGCATCCACGCCGATCCCAAGCGTCTGCAGCTCGACTACGACGTTGGCGAGAGCGCCGACAGCGTCGTGCCGCGCATCGTCTGCAAGATCATCCCGGGGGCACGCCTCGGAATGGCAGGCGAGACGTGCCTGCTCACGTTGATCGCGTGGCGCAGTGCAACCGCGAGCGACGATCGCTGGCGGCAGACGTGCGCATCGCACGAGCTCGAGATCTTCCGGATCAAGGGCCTTGCGGAGGGAGCTGTCCGCTGAGCGGGCCGCTCTTCGCGCTGGCGTAGATCGACTCGATGAGCCCGTCGGGCGTCACGTTGCTCCAGCTCCACGGGCGCCACTCCTCGGGCAACCCCGCTTTCTTGATCTCGGCGAGGCTCTTGCCCTGGCGCATCTGCTCGATCACGCGGTCGCCGGTCTCATTCAGCATGCGCAGGTAGTTGCCGAGATCCTTGCGCGTCGCGAGCGGGCCGTGACCGGGGATGATCTTCACATCGTCGCTGAGGCCCGCGTAGATGCTGCGGATGGTCTCGCGGTAGCGCAGGAAGTCGCCGCCGTTGACGGTATCGACGATCGGCAGAAAGCCGTTGAAGTACAGGTCGCCCATCTGCACGACATTGGAGCGGACGAAGTACACGACCGTATCGCCGGCGGTATGCCCGCCGCCGTAGCTGACGAGGCGCACCTCCTCGCCGTTGAAGTGCAGCGACATCGATTGGTCGAACGTCAGCGCCGGCCAGTAGCGCATCGCGAGCTCGCGCTGCTGCGTGCCCGCCTGGAAGCCTTTGCGAACGCTGTCCTGAGCGATCACGGTCGTCGCCGGATCGCCGAATGCGCTGTTGCCGCCGAGGTGATCGTTGTGGATGTGCGTGTTGATGAGGAAGTGCGGCGGACCGCGGCGCGCACCGATTCCGGCCAGTACCTCGTCGACCTTGCCGCTCAACGGCGCGTACTTGCAGTCGACCATCAGGACCCCGTCGGAGCCGAGCAGCACCCCGACGTTCGCGCCGCTGAAAGTATCTGCCAGCAGATGGCCCTGTGCATCGCCGCGCATGGCGGCTTCGTCGCCGAGGCCCTGGATGACGTAGATTGCGTCGGTCACCTTCACGGCGCGCAGTTGAATTTTCGCGACGTCGACGAACTGCTGCGGCTTGACCTCGGCGTAGACGGCCGTGCTGCCGCACCACGCCGCAAGCGCGACGAGGAGCACGATCATCGGCCGCTTCAGCGCTGTGACAAGGGTTGGCATGTAGATCATCTCCGTCCAGGTCGAGCTGCCGTGTGGATTCGAGCCGCGGCGGTCCATTCACAATCGGCGAACTGAACGACGCGTCGATACGCGAAGCGCGGCGCCGGTCACCGCGGCTCTCGCGAAGCATCGCGGCGATTGCCGCCGAGCTGCAGTCCGCAATCGTGAAATGCACGCTCGATCACTGCCTTCTGCGCCTGCGTGAGGTTCAACAGCGGGCGGCGCACGCGCCCGCCGACCTGCCCCAGCAGGTCCTGCCAGTACTTCTGCTGTGCGTGCGGTGTGCCGGGCGGACGACTGTTGCGCAGCGCCTGGCGCACCGGCTCGAGACTCTGCTGGACCTCGCGTGCGCCGCGCCAATCGCCGCGGAACGCGAGATCGGTGTACGTCCGGATGCGCCGGTCGACCGTAGTCTGGCAGAGAATCGGCGGAATCGAGCACAGATACAGCCGCCATCCGAGCTGCTCGATGTTGTCGAGCCACTCGGACTCCGACGCGGTGCTGACGATCAGCGAGCCCTGCGCCATTTCCGTGAGCTGTGCGTACATGTCGCGCGGCACGCTGTACTTGATCGCGACGACGTTGGGGCAGTCGCGCGCGATGCGCGTGCACAGCTCCGGGCTCATCACATAGCCGGCGTCCGGATGGCTCCACATGGCGATGCCGATGTCGACGCGCTCGGCGATGTACCGGTAGTACTCGTATACGGTGGAATCGACGTCCTCGCCGAAATGCAGAATGGGGCTGTGCACGACGATGTAGTCGGCGCCGACCCCGATGGCGTGCGCCGCAAGCTCGAGCAGCGTGTCGAGATTCTGATCCGAGCACGACAGGATGGTCGCGCCGCGCCCGTGCGCGCTGTCGACCGCGAGCGAGAAGAGTCGCTTGCGCTCGGTGATCGACATCGAGAAGTACTCGCCCTGTTTGCCGCCGACGAACAGGCCGTCGATCTGCAGGTCCTCGAGCCAGTGCCGGATGTTGCTGGCCAGGCCCGCTGCGTCGAGCGCGCCGTCGTCCAGGAACGGCGTGGGCGCAGCTGCCCAGATGCCCCTGAAATGCTCCTGCGCATATTCCCGAGCTTCGTGCTTGAGGTACTTCATCAGCGAGCTATCGTGCCATCCTGCCAATGGCGTCGCATTACAGTCGTACCGCGCCTACAATTCCAACGACTTTCTCCACTGGACTTATCGTTTTCTGCTGTGAGTCCCACGCTTCGTCAATTGCGCGCATTCGCGGAGGTCGCGCGGCACGCCAGTTTCTCCGAAGCTGCGCGCCATTTGCACCTGACGCAATCGAGTGTCAGCGGCTTGCTGCGCGAGCTCGAACGCCAGATCGGACTTGCGCTGCTCGACCGCACGACGCGCAGTGTGACGCTTACCGCGGCCGGGCGCGCCTTCCTGATCCACACACAGCGTATCCTCAGCGATGTCGAGCAGGCGATGGCGATGGCCCAGGGGCTGCTCAACAAGAGTCACGGCCACGTCGCCGTGGCAGCCTCGCCGTTGGCGGCTGCAACGCTGCTGCCGGACGTCATCCGGGAGTTTTCCGTGGCGTATCCGGAGGTGACCGTTACGCTGCACGACGTGCTCACCGACCAGATCCTGCATTTCGTGCGCGACGGCACGGTGGATCTCGGGGTCGGCACGTTTCAACGGTCGCAGACCGAGCTCGAGCTGGTGACGTTGTTCGAGGATCGGCTCGGCGTGATGATCGCGCCCGGCTCGGTGTTTGCAGACCGGCGCACGCTGCGCTGGGCCGATCTGCAGGATCAGACCTTCATCGCGCTGTCGCGCAGCAGCGCATTTCGCGCGCTGATCGACTCGACGTTCGAAAGCCAGGGCGTGCCGGTGCCGCCGCCGCGGTTCGAGGTCGGCTACATGGGCACGGCCGTTGCGCTGGTCGAGGCAGGGCTCGGCATCAGTGTGCTGCCGCAGCGCGCAGCCGAGCTGTCGCGCACCGGCAGATCGTCGTGGGTTCCGCTCGTCAAACCGGCGGTGACGCGCGCCGCGACTCTGGTGACGCGCGCGGGCAGCACGCTTTCGCCCGCCGCCGAAGCCTTCGTCTCGCTGCTGAGCAAGAGTCCCAAGTAGCCGCGATGTACAAATCGCATGAACTATCATATAAGTTGCCGGGACAGTCGAACGTGAGCAGCTCATGTTTAAGTATCCTGACCTGCAGCTCTACATCGGCGGCGCGTGGCAGCAGTCCCGTACGGAGCTGCCCGTGCTCAATCCCGCAGACGAGAACGTCATCGGTTCCGTTCCGGTCGCAAGCACCGCAGACCTCGACTCAGCGCTCGGCGCGGCTGCCGAGGGCCTGCGCACCTGGAGCAGGATGGCGCCGCGCAAGCGCGCCGAGATCATGCTCAAAGCTGCAGCGCTCATGCGCGAGCGCATCGAGGAGATTGCCTGCGCCATCACCCTGGAACACGGCAAGCCGCTCAGCGAGTCGCGGCTCGAGGTCGTCCGCGGCTGCGAATTCTTCGAGTGGGATGCGGCGGAGGGTCAACGCACCTACGGCCGGGTGATTCCCAGCGAAACGGGCATCCGCTACCTGGTGATGCACCAGCCGATCGGCACGGTTGCTGCGTTCTCGCCGTGGAATTTCCCGATGAGCCAGCCGTCGCGCAAGATCGCCGGCGCGCTCGCGGCAGGTTGCTCGATCATCATGAAGGCTTCGGAGGAGACTCCCGCAGGCGCGCTGCACATTGCACGCGCGCTGCACGAGGCGGGTCTGCCGCCGGGAGTCCTGAATCTGGTCTTCGGCGTGCCGGGTGAGATATCCGGGTATCTGATTCCGCAACAGCAGGTCAGGCTCATCGCGTTCACCGGCTCCACGCAGGTCGGCAAGCAACTGACCGAGCTGGCTGCGCGTCACATGAAGCCGGTCCTGATGGAGCTCGGCGGTCATGCGCCGGTCATCGTTTGCGATGACGTGGATCCGGTGGCGACGGGCGTAGTCTGCGCGAGCCGCAAGGCTCGCAACGCCGGCCAGGTCTGCACATCGCCGACGCGCTTCTACGTACACGAGCGGCTCTATGCTGAGTTCGCGGAAGCGTTTGCTGCCAAGGCTCGCTCGGTCAGGATCGGCAACGGCTTCGACAGCTCGACCGAGATGGGGCCGCTGGCGAATCATCGTCGCATCGATGCTCTGGAGCGGCTGGTGGCCGACGCGAAGGCGAAGGGCGCGCGAGTCCTCGCGGGCGGCGAGCGGCTGGGCAAATCCGGCTACTTCTTCCCGGTGACCGTGCTGGCCGACGTTCCGGACGATGCACAGGCGATGCACGAGGAGCCGTTCGGCCCGCTCGCGCTGATCACTCCGTTTGCCTCGCTGGACGAAGCCATCGAAAAGGCCAACTCGCTGCCGTTCGGCCTTGCCGCCTATGCGTTCACTCACTCGGCTCACAGTGTGGATCGCCTGGCGGAGGGCATCGAAGCGGGCAACGTTTCGATCAACACGCTCGAAGCTTCCGTTGCCGAGACACCGTTCGGCGGCGTCAAGGAAAGCGGCTATGGTCGCGAGGGTGGGGCAGAGGGCCTGTCCAACTACACGGTCATCAAGAACGTTTCGCACGTGCCGCTTGCAAGGGTCGGCTGAGCGATGGCAGAGAAGGGCAGGCTGCAGGCGTTCAGCTTCGCCAAGTGGATCGACGAGCATCGGCACCTGTTGCAGCCGCCCGTGGGCAACCAGCAGATCTGGACCGATGCCGACCTGATGGTCACGGTCATCGGCGGACCGAATCAGCGCACCGACTATCACGACGACCCGGTCGAGGAATTCTTCCACCAGATCAAAGGCGACATGCTCCTCAAGGTGATCGACGAGGGCAGGGCCTACGACGTGCCGATCCGCGAAGGCGAGATATTCCTGCTGCCAGCGCATGTGCGCCATTCGCCGCAGCGCCCGCAGAAAGGATCCATCGGTCTCGTGGTGGAGCCGAAGCGGCCCGACGGCTGGCTCGACGCATTCGAATGGTATTGCTTCAGCTGCACGCAGCTCGTGCATCGCGTCGAGGTCGACCTCGTCAGCATCGTCAAGGATCTGCCGCCGCTGTTCGGCGCCTTCTATGCCGACGAGAAAGCGCGCACCTGTCCTCACTGCGGCGCGCTGCACCCAGGGAAACAGCCGCCTGAAGGTTGGGTGAGCCTGTAGCTTTCAGCGCGAAGCAGCGGCTCCGAGAGCCTTGACTGCACTGTCGAGCGCCTCACCCTGCTCGTCCGCGAGCGCTGCCTCGCGCAGGCGACGCAACCAGTCGGCCGCATCCGGCAGCGATTCCAGACGCGGAACCAGCCCCAGCACGCGGTCGAATTTGGAATTCCCGCGCGCATGCGTATCGGAGTAGCCCTTGATGAGACGACGGCAGGCAACCACTTCCGTGGCGAGATCGTAGTTGCCTGGCAGGTGGACCGCCGCGGTGCGGGTCCACCGCTCGATATGTGCGAGCTCACGTGCGTGCCGGAGACTGGCACGCCTGAAGGCCTTTGCAGACGCCAGCGCATACAGCGCAATGAACCACCTCAGGCTGTCGGTGCGAACTCGCCTGCCGCGACTGACGATGCGATCGAGTGCCCGGAACAGGCGCGGCCGCCGCTCGAGGAAGCGGCCCAAGGGTGCCGGCAGAGTATCCATCACCTCTTCCATGCGCGGATGCATGTATTCGGTGAGGTGGACGATCTGCTCGTTCTTCACGCCTATCTCCGCGCGCACGCGGCGGAAGCGGCTCGCTCGAACTTTCAAATCTGCGACGCGTACTACGTCCTCGTACGTCATGGCGACAGCGAGGTATTTCGCAGTCTCGACGGTGAACCGGTACTCTTTTTTTGCGCCGCCGTGGGCGACGTCCAGGCGATGCAGCTTCTCCAGGCGGTCCAGATACTCGTTGCCGTATTCGCTGTCCTGGTAGTCGACGACGCGCTTCACTCCCGTGAAGACCATCGCTTGGACGGCACTGGGGAAGCCTGCACGGATTCGCTGCAGCAGCCGGTCGAGCGTCGGATGTCCGGCGGATGCGGGCAAAGTCGGCAGGCGTTTGTCGGGCACGCGCGTCACCGCTTCGCGCGGCCGCTCGCGCGTGCGCTCGAACGCTGCGGAGAAAGTCCGCAGGCTCGACTCGACACCTTTGCCTTCTTCACGAATCGCGCTCTCGAAGGCGCTGCGGGCAAACGGCAGGATGTCGGCGGCAGCGAGGACGCCGAGCATGGCCGCGGAAATCGCGCCTCCGTTCCCCTCGGCCACGCGCTGCATGTCGAAGGCGATGACACGCCTGGCGGTCATCTCGGCTGCTTCGACGATCGTGGTGGGATCCGCTATGCCATCTCCGGGCACCTGCTTCTCGACTACCGCGAGAGAGCGGTGGGTCGAGGCGATCAACGTCGTGCGATCGGGGCTCAGCAGTCCGCGCAGCATGGCGCGGCCAGCCTCCATCAACTCGGCGGCGATCACGATATCGACGTCGCCCGGTGTAGGCATGAGTGCGAAGATCGGACGCTTTCCCGCGCGCGCCGCAAGGATCTCGATGTAATAGATCGTAGCGCCCGTTCGCTGCGCGACGCCGGGCACGGAAGTGGACTGAGCCGCCCACCCTTGCGATTCTGCGAGGGCTACGATCCAGTTCGACAGCACGCCGCCGCCCTGGCCGCCCATCGCAAGGATCGCGATCGAGATCGGCTTGTCGGCAGAAAGCGCGCGTGAACGACCGAGAGGCTGCGCGCTCATGGTTCCGGGCTCAGTCCGCAAAGGCGACGCGCCGACGATCGGCGATGCGCTGCAGGAAGCCGATGATGCCGGCGCGCGCATTCGTCAGGAGGCGCTCGAGCCGCGTGGGATTGTAGACGACGTCGGCTTTGTAGAACGAAGGACAGAGCACGGCGGCTTCGGAGACTTCGCCGCAGTTTCCGCAGCCGACACAGGAATTGTCGATGGCAGCGACCGGGTCGTCCTTGAGCGGATCGTCGCTGTGCTTGACCGACAGCGAAGGACAGCCGGAGAGGCGGATGCAGGCGTGGTCTCCCGTGCAGACGTCTTCATCGACGCCGAAGCGCTCGCGCACCACGCGCTTGCCGTCCGCAACTGCGCGGTTGAACTGCGGCTTCACCCGGCGTTGCTTGTTGAGCATGCACTCGGACGACGCAATGATGACTTTCGGTCCTTCCTCCGGGGTCGTCAGCGCCTCCGTCAGAACGGCGCGCATCCTGGCGACGTCATAAGTGCGATCGAGCTGTCGTATCCACTTGACGCCGACGCCCTTGACGGCCTCGGCAATCGGATGATTGGTCGACGCTCGCGAGCTGGCCGCGCGGGACGACGGAATGTCCTGGCCGCCGGTCGCGGCCGAGTAGTGGTTGTCGATGATCACGATCACGCCGTCGTGCTTGTTGAAGACGGCATTGCTGATGCTGCTCGACAGCCCGTTGTGCCAGAAACCGCCGTCGCCCATGACCGCAATCGGTCGCTTGCCGGCTTTGACGTTGAAGGCCGACATGCCGGCCCCGGACAGGCCGTAGCCCATCGTGTTGCCGCCGATATTGAACGGCGGCAGAACGGAGAAGATGTGACAGCCGATGTCGCCCGACACATGATGCTGGCCGAGCTTCTTCTCCGTCAGCTTCATCGCGGCGAAGATCGGCCGTTCCGGGCAGCCCGTGCAGAATCCAGCGGGGCGGGGCGGCACGACTGCAGCGAGCGCCTGCAGCTTCTTGTTCGCGAGAGTCGGCGCAGCGTCGGGCGAACGCACCTCGCGCGCGACGAGTGCCGGAGCGTACTTCGCGAGAAAGTTGCTCAGTCCTTTCTCGATCAACGCAGTGGTGTAGTCGCCGCCGAGCGGCAGGAAGTCCTTGCCGTGCACCCGTGTACCGATCTCGCTGCGGTGGAGGGCTGCGATGAGCGCCTGTTCGAGGTAGGCCGGATGACCTTCCTCGACCACGATCACTGCGCGCTTGCTGCGGCAGAAGTCGGCGACTTCGGCGTCGACCATGGGGTAGGTGACGTTCATCACGTAGAGCGGCACCGACGACTCGCCGTAGACATCTGCCAGGCCGAGGAACTGCAGCGCCCGCATGACGCTGTTGTACATGCCTCCTTGCAGGACGATGCCGATCTCGCCCTCGCCCGGGCCGAACAATTCGTTCAAGCGATGTGCGCGGATGAACTCGACGGCACGCGGCCATCGCTGTTCGAGTTTTTCCTTGTCATGGGCGAGCGAGGCGGGCGGCAGCACGACGCGATCCACGCTGCGCCGGGGCTTCTCCAGAGCCTCACGCAGCGTGAAGCCGGGACGCACGTTGTTCCTGGCCACGAACTGTCCATGTACGTGGCAGGCACGAATGCGCAGCTGCAGCATCGCCGGCGTATTGGAAGCCTCCGACAGCGCAAAGCCATCCTCCACCGCCTTGACGATGGATTCGAGGTTCGGCCGCGGGTCGAGCAGCCACATCTGCGACTTCATTGCGAAGGCGTGGCTGCGCTCTTGAGGAACCGATGAGCCTTCGCCGAAGTCCTCGCCGAGCACGATCAGTGCGCCGCCGGTCACGCCACCCGAGGCAAGGTTGGTCAATGCGTCGGACGCGACGTTGGTACCGACTGTCGATTTCCAGGTGACCGCACCGCGGAGCGGATGCATGACGGATGCGGACAGCATCGCGGCCGCCGCAGCCTCCGAAGCGCATGCCTCGAAGTGGATTCCGAGCTCGTCGAGCACGTCCCTGGCGTCTGCGAGGACGTCCATCAGGTGCGAGATGGGCGAGCCCTGGTAGCCGCCGACATAGCTGACGCCCGACTGCAGCAGCGCCTTGGTGACGGCGAGAATGCCCTCGCCGCGGAATATCTCGCCTTCACGCAGGCGGAGGTCCTCGACCTCTTTTGCAAACGAACGTTCCGCCATGACACTCCATCGCGAGTCGCGCTTCGGGCAGCGCGCCGGCCTCGCGTAAAATATGATAAGTCATGCTTTTCGGTGGCGCAATCGAGGCGATTCATATATCGTGCGCCGACTCGACCAAGGCGGCCCCGGATGAAAAAGCGCGCAGTAGAGCAGCCGGCGAAGAAGCCCGCGACGCCCAACCTCGAGGAGTTCCCGCCGTACCTGTTCCACCTGATCTCGTCGGGGCTCAACGGCAGGCTGCTGGAGCGCCTGCGGCCGTACGGCGTGACCGTGCAGCGCTGGCGCGTGCTCATGGTCGTGATGAACAAGGGACCGCGCAGCCTGAGCGAATTGACCGAGCTGACCCTCATTCCGCAATCCGGCCTGAGCCGGGTGATCGACCAGATGGAGCGCGACGAGCTGGTCGTGCGCCGCCTGTCCGCAGAGGACAACCGCGTCGTCAAGCTGGAGCTGACGGACCACGGGCGCCGGCTGTACTGGCAGATTCTGCCGGCCGCGACCGAGCATGCGCGAACCGTGATGGCGGGTCTGGACAAGAGCCAGCGCAAGCAGCTGAACGACCTGCTGCACCACGTGCTGCGCAACCTTCAGGTGTTCGTCTCCAAGGGCGAGTACCACTTGAAGGAAGGCTCGATCGACGACGAGGGCTGAGTCCTCCGCTCAGTGCGCCGTCGGAAAGTGATTTCTGCTTCGGCTCCTAGGCTGCGCGACGCGCGGCGCTCGCAATCCCTTCGAGGACGTTGCCGAAGCGGTGCACCTCGGCCAGGGTGTTGTAGTGCACGAGCGAGACGCGCACGGCGCCGCTCTCCACCGCGAGCCCGAGCCGACGCATGAGCCGCGGCGTGTACATGTGGCCGTCGCGAATGCCGATGTTGGCGCGCGCCATGACCTCGGTGATGTGCGCAGGCGGCACGCCGGCGAGCGTGAAGCACAACGTCGGCACCCGCCACGCCACCTGCGTCGGATCGTCAACGCCATAGACGCGCGCGCCGCACTCCTTCAGCACCCGCAACAGCTCCCGCGACAGCGACTGCTCGTAGTCCTGGATCGCTCGCATCGTGAGATTGAGACCTCTGCGCAAGGACCTGGGATCGGACGGCGACTGCGCGATCTGCAGGCGCTTGCCGACGTCGAACAGGTAGCGCACGGCCGCGTCCATTCCAGCCACGTTCTCGAAGATGAAGGTTCCCGCCTCGATCTTGCCCGGCGGAGCGTCGGGGATGAAATCCTCGCGGAACGTCGGCAGGCGCTCGAGCAGCTGGTACTTGCCCCAGAGAAAGCCCATGTGCGGCGCGAAGATCTTGTAGCCGGAGCACACCAGGTAGTCGCAATCCAGGGCCTGCACGTCGATCGGTCCGTGCGGTCCGAAGTGCACGGCGTCGATGAACAGCTCCGCGCCCGCGGCGTGCGCCATGTCCGCCACCGCCCGCACGTCGAGGATCGTGCCGAGGGCGTTGGACGCCAGGGTGCAAGCCACCAGCCTGGTGTTCGAGGAAAGCAGCGGTTGCAGATCCTCGAGATGCAGGTGGCCGTCGTCGCGCACCTTCCACCACTGAAAGCGCGCGCCGTGCTTCTCGAGCGCCAGCCAGGTGGCGACGTTGGCCTCGTGGTCGAGATCGGTCACCACGATCTCGTTGCGCTCGCCGAGCATCTGGCCGACGGCAAGGCTCACGAGCCGGATGAACGAGGTTGCGTTCATACCGAAGGCAATTTCCTCCGGACGCCGGGCATTGAGCAGGGCCGCGATCGTGGCGCGTGCGCGCGCGATCATCTCGTCGACGGCGACGCTCTTGCCGTAGCGCCCGCCGCGCTGCACGTTGTGGTCGAGCAGGTGCTCGTTTACTGCATCGAGGACGAGTTGCGGCACCTGCGCGCCGGCGGCGTTATCGAAGAAAATGAACTCGCCTGCACGTTGCAGGGCGGGAAATTCGCCGCGCAGCGCTGCCGCGGGGAAGGATTCTGGAGTGGGGTGCATGGCTGCAGGCTTTCTAGCGCATCGGGATCCGCTCGTCCATGCGTGCGCGAACGCATATTTCGATATACCGATCGCAAATCCTGATCAAAGGGCCCTGCGCGGTTCCATTCCGTTGCATATGAAGCTCTCTGCTATTGTTGCGGCCAGGCCCTTTGGAGATCTGCATGCGAGCACTCACTACCGTACGACGCACCGCTTTGCCGCTCGCCGCGCTTTTCGCCGCGGCCCATGCGATGGCTGCCGGTGCGCCGGGTACAGCGCCGCCGGCGCGCCAGCACGAGGCGGTGCGCGAGGGCAGCGACTTCTCCGACTCGAAGATCACCAGGCTGGTCATGCTCGGCTCGGGCACGCCGATTCCGCTGATCGAGCGTGCCGGCCCGGCGCTGGCCGTGGTCGTGAGCGATCGCGCCTATCTCGTGGACGCCGGCGAGGGCAGCTGGCGGGCCAGCCAGGCGGCGACGCCGAAGTACGGCGGTCGCATCGCCGGCCTCGCCGAGAAGAATCTCGACAAGCTGTTCCTGACGCATCACCACATCGACCACATCAGCAACCTGCCGGCCATCATCTACCTGCCGTGGTACCTCGGCGCCGACCGCCAGCTCGACATCTACGGCCCGCGCAATACCGAGAAGATCGTGGGCCACATCCTCGACGCCTACCAGTACGTCATCGATGCCGGCGAGATCAGCGGCATGAAGTACGAAGCGCAGGCCATTGCGCGCGGCCACGACATCCTCAAGTCGGGCCCGGTGTTCAGCGACCAGCAGGTGCGCGTGGAAGCGTTCAAGGTGCTGCACGGGAACATGCCGAACAGCTTCGCGTACAAGTTCACGACGCCGGACAAGGTGATCGTGGTCTCGGGCGACAAGCGCCCCACGCCCGGGTTCGCGGAATGGGCCAAGGGCGCCACCATCCTGGTGCACGAGGTGTACACCACGGGCGGCCTGGACAAGGCGCCGGCGCGCGTGCCGCAGATCGCGGCGACCTACCACACTTCAACCAAGGAGCTCGCCGAGATCGCAGCCACGGTGCAGCCTGCGCTGCTGGTGCTGTATCACGTCATGAACTATTCGGGGCGGCCGAACGGCCCCGTGGAAGAGATCGCCGCGGCCGGCTATCGCGGCAGAGTGATCCTCGCGGCCGACCAGGACGTGTATTGACGCAAGCAGGAATGCTTCGCCGGCGACGAACCGCTGCAGCGAGAAGCTTGCGCGCGATGCCCGAGACTGCGCTGCTGCCGGCCGCAGCATTAGCGCCGGTTATGGATCTCATTACCAGAATTTCGGCTGGCCGCGGCGCGGCCATGCTAGAAAATCGGCAAAACGCCGCCGGCGGTTCATCAATGGGGTCCTGCGAATGAGTGCCTGGTTGCTTCGGCTGATCGTGGCGACTGCGCTGCTGCCGGCGATCGCCGCCGCGCAGGACACCGGCCCGCGGCCGTCTGTTCGACGGGACGGGCGCGCCGGCCCGGCCGGCGACGATCGTGGTCCAGGGCAAGACGATCACCGCGCTGCTGAATCCCGGTGAGCGCAATTGGCCCGCGGACGCCGTCGTGCATGACGTCAGCGGCAAGACGGTCATGCCAGGCCTGATCGACCTGCATACGCACCTGACGTATCTCGACGTCGACGACCTCAGTGTCTATTCGAACGGCAACACGAGCGGCGCGGAATCGGTGATGCGCGGCCTGCGTCGCATGGCGATCCACTTGCAGGCGGGCGTCACCAGCGTGCGCGACGTCGCGTCGCACGGCGATGCGCCGTTCGTGCTCAAGCGGCTGCAGGCGTCCGGCGAAATCCAGGGGCCGCGCATCTTCACTGCCGGCCAGCTGATCACCGGGACCGGCGGACATGGGGCGTTGCACGCAATGACGCCGGCGTATCCGGAAGTTCCCAACGGCAATCCGAATGCCATGGTGCGCGTCGCATCGGGTCCCGAGCAGTGGCGCGAGGCGGTGAGGATCCAGTTCACGAAGGGAGCGGACCTGATCAAGCTCGCGAGCGAGTACACGCAGGAGGAGATCAGCGCCGCAGTCGACGAGGCCCACTCGCTGGGCCTGGCGGTGACGGTCGATTCGGAAACGCAATACATCGACATGGCGATCAAGGCGGGCGTCGATTCGATCGAGCACCCGCTGCCGCGCAGTGACGAGGCCATTGCGCTGATGGCCAGGCGCGGCATCGCGTCGGTGCCGACGCTGGTGACCTATCGCATCATCCAGCGCAAGAGCGGCGGTACTTCGGCTCGACGTCGCGCCGCTTCGAGCTCAACGAGGAGACGATCGTGGCGATGGCGAAGAAGCTGCGCCAGGCCAAGGTGAAGATGGGCATCGGTCTCGACCTCATCCTCGACGCGCCCGACTACATGCCGGGTGCGTACATCCACGAGCTGGAATCCTCGGCACGATCGAGGTCGGCAAGCTGGCCGACATCATCGTGGTCGACGGCAATCCGGACGAGGATTTCAACGCTCTGCGCAAGGTGCGCACAGCTTTCGTCGGCGGACGGCTGATGCTGCAGGAGGGCCGCATCCATGAGCCGCCCCATGAAGAGGTGCCGCTGCCGGCACGAAAGTGACAATGAGATTGCGGCTGGAAGCAGCTGCAACCATATGTACGTACATATGTGTGTGCCCGGACGGCACACGCGGCGCGGGCATGCCGCTACAATTCGCGAATGATGGGCCTGGTTCGAATCGCTCTGCGCCGTCCGTACACGTTCGTGGTACTGGCGCTGCTCATCGTCATCGTCGGGCCGCTCGCGGCGCTGCGCACGCCGACCGACATCCTTCCGGACATCCGCATTCCCGTCATCTCGGTCGTGTTCACCTACACGGGGCTGCCGCCCGAGCCGATGAGCGGGCGCATCGTCACGCCGTTCCAGCGCGCCCTGACCACGACGGTCAACGACATCGAGCACATCGAAGCGAACTCCTACACCGGGTTCGGCATGATCAAGATCTTCTTCCAGCCGGGCGTCGACATCAATACCGCCAACGCCCAGGTCACTGCGATCGCGCAGACGCTGCTCAGGCAGATGCCGCAGGGAACCAACCCGCCGCTGATCATCAACTACAGCGCCTCGACCGTGTCGATCATCCAGCTCGCGCTCTCGGGCCAGGGCATGAGCGAGCAGGCGCTGGCCGATCTCGGCCAGAACTTCATCCGCACGCGCCTGGTGACGGTGCCCGGCGCCGCCGTGCCGAGCCCGTACGGCGGCAAGACGCGGCAGGTGCAGATCGACCTGGACCCGGTGGCGGCGCAGGCGCGCGGGCTCTCCGGCCAGGACATCGCCAACGCTCTGGGAGTGCAGAATCTCATCACTCCGGTGGGGACGCAGAAGATCGGCCGCTTCGAGTATCCGATCAATCTCAACAACAGTCCCGCACAGTTCGAGGACCTCGGCCAGCTGCCGATCAAGCTCGTCGACGGAGCGATGGTCTACCTGCGGGACGTCGCGCACGTGCGCGACGGCAATCCGCCGCAGACCAACATCGTGCACGTGGACGGCGGGCGCTCCGTGCTGATCACCGTGCTGAAGAGCGGCTCGGCCTCGACGCTCGCGATCATCGCCGGCATCAAGGAAATGGTGCAGGAGATGAAGCCCTCGCTTCCCGAGAACCTAGAGATCAAGCCGATCGGCGACCAGTCGCTGTTCGTCAGCGGCGCGATCCGCGGCGTGGCGATCGAGGGCGTAGTCGCGGCGGCGCTCACCAGCCTCATGATCCTCCTGTTCCTCGGCAGCTGGCGCTCGACCGTCATCATCGCGATCTCCATTCCGCTGTCCGTGCTCGGCTCCATCGCCATCCTCTCGCTGCTGGGCGAGACGCTGAACATCATGACGCTCGGCGGGCTGGCGCTGGCGGTCGGCATCCTCGTCGACGATGCCACGGTCACCATCGAGAACATCAACTGGCACCTCGAGCAGGGCAAGGCCGTGGAGCCGGCGATCCTCGACGGCGCGGCGCAGATCGTGACGCCGGCCTTCGTTTCCCTGCTGTGCATCTGCATCGTGTTCGTGCCGATGTTCTTCCTGGAAGGCGTGGCGCGCTTCCTGTTCGTGCCGATGGCGGAAGCCGTGATATTCGCGATGGTGTGCTCGTTCATCCTGTCGCGCACGCTCGTGCCGACCATGGCCAACCACCTGTTGAAGCCGCATGCTCCCGAGGCGGAAGCGCCAAGCGGCGTCGCTGTACGAGACACATCGGCCCATCCGCTGCAGAGGCTGCAGCAGGCGTTCGAAGCGAGCTTCGCACGGTTTCGCGGCGGTTATCGGCAGTTGCTCGGGCTCGCGCTGGCGCAGCGGCGCGTGTTCGTCGCCGGCTTCATGCTGTTCGTGCTCGGCTCGTTCGTGCTCGTGCCGTTCCTCGGACGTAATTTCTTCCCGGCCGTCGACGCCGGCCAGATCATGATTCACGTCCGCGCCCAGGTCGGTACGCGCATCGAGGAGACGGCGCGCGCCTTCGCCGCCATTCAGAGCGCGATCCGCGAGATCGTGCCTGCGGACGAGCTCGCATCCACGGTCGACAACATCGGCCTGCCGTCATCCCGGATCAACATGACGTACAACAACACGGGGACGATCGGCACGCAGGACGGCGACATCCAGCTGTCGCTGCGCGAGGGCCATCGTCCCACCGAGGAGTACGTCGAGCGGATGCGCGCGGAGCTGCCCCGGCGGTTCCCCGGCATCACTTTTTCGTTCACGCCGGCGGACATCGTGAGCCAGATTCTCAACTTCGGCGCGCCGGCGCCCATCGACCTGCAAGTGCGCGGCAGGAATCTGGCGGCGAACTTCGCTTATACACAGCAGCTGCTGAGCGACATCCGGCGCGTTCCGGGAATCGCCGATGCGCGGATCCAGCAGTCGCGCGGCATGCCCACTTTCAATGTCGACGTGGATCGCACGCGCGCGCTGTATGCCGGGCTCACGGAGCGCGACGTCACCAACAGCCTGGTCGTGAACCTCGCCGGCTCGAGCCAGGTGTCGCCGACCTTCTGGCTGAATCCGCAGAACGGCGTTCAGTACCCGATCGTGATGCAGACGCCGGAGTACCGGCTGGACGACCTGTCCGCGTTGCAGACTCTGCCGATCACCGCGGCGGCCAGCACGGCCCCGCAGCTGTTGGGAGCGATCGCAGACATCCATCGCAGCGCGACCAGCGGCGTGATCTCGCAATACAACATCGAGCCGCTGGTGCAGATCTATGCAACTACCCAGAAGCGCGACCTGGGCGCCGTGGCCAGCGACATCCGCAAGGTGATCGATGCACATGCGCGCGATCTGCCGAAGGGCTCGTCCGTGCAGATGCTCGGCCAGGTGCAGACGATGAACAGCTCGTTCTCGGGGCTGCTCTTCGGCTTGCTCGGCGCGATCGTGCTCATCTACATGCTGCTGGTCGTCAACTTCCAGTCGTGGAGCGATCCGCTCGTCATCATCAGTGCGCTGCCGGCGGCGCTGGCCGGTATCGTGTGGATGCTGTTCGTGAGCTTCACGACGCTATCGGTGCCGGCGCTCACGGGTGCGATCATGTGCATGGGAGTGGCCACGGCCAACAGCGTGCTCGTGATCAGCTTCGCGCGCGAGCGCCTGGAGCAGCTCGGCGATCCGGTCGCCGCTGCGCTGGACGCGGGTGTCGTGCGCTTCCGGCCGGTCCTCATGACGGCGCTGGCGATGATCATCGGCATGACCCCGATGGCGCTCGGACTCGGCGAGGGCGGCGAGCAGAACGCGCCGCTCGGGCGCGCGGTCATCGGCGGCCTCATGTTCGCGACGGTCGCGACGCTCATGTTCGTGCCCGTTCTGTTCAGCATCGTTCACGCCCGCCATGGCGACAAGTCCGTGCCGGCGCCCGCTCATGGAGAACCGCATGGTGCCCGATAGCGGCAGCCTTCCCGTTACCGTTTCCGCGCCGCGACGCTTGCGCGTCGCCGGCATCGCCGCCGCGGTGATCGTCCTCGTGGTCGTCGTCGCGGGAATCGTCAGTCGCGCTGTGAGCGCCGGCCACGTCCGCCAGTGGACCGATGAGCAGGCGCTGCCTACCGTAGCGGTTGTCACTCCGAGTGGCGGCGGCGAGGCCGCCGCGCTCGATCTGCCCGGCCGCCTCGAAGCAACCTCACGCGCTCCGCTGTATGCACGGGTATCTGGATATCTGAAAAGCTGGAAAGTGGATATCGGCGCGCGTGTGAAGGCGGGGCAGCTGCTCGCAGAGATCGAGGCGCCGGATGTGGAGCAGCAGTTGTTGCAGGCACAGGCAGACCTCGCCACGGCCGAAGCCAATGCGGCTCTCGCAAGCAGCACGGCGACGCGTTACCAGTCGATGCTCGGCACGAACTCCGTGTCGAGGCAGGCAGCGGAGGAGAAGGCGGGCGATCTCGCCGCCAAGCAGGCCGTCGTGAAAGCTCAGCGCGCCAATGTCGAGCGGTTGCGAACGATGATGCAGTTCACGCGAATCGTTGCGCCGTTCGACGGCGTCGTGACGGCGCGCGACACCGACGTGGGGGCGCTGATCAGCGCCGGCGGCAGCGGGCAGGAGCTCTTCGTCGTTTCGGATACCCACCGCCTGCGCGTCTACGTCAGCGTGCCGCAGGTATTTGCCGGAAACCTGGCGCCGGGGACCAAGGCGACCATCTCGGTGCCGGAACGTGCGGGCAAGTCGTACCCGGCCGTCGTCGAGGCGGCGTCCGGCGCAGTGAATGCGGCCACCGGTACGACGCTCGTTCAGCTGAGTGTCGACAATGCGGCCGGCGATCTGCTGCCGGGCGGCTATGCGAGCGTGAGATTCGAGCTTCCGCACGACGCTTCGTTGCTGCGGGTGCCTGCCAGCGCGGTCATCTTCGATCACGATGGTCTCTACGTGGCCACGCTGGACGCGCAGAACCGCGTGGTGCTGAAGACGGTGACCATCGCACGAGACGATGGCGCGACCATTCAGATCGCGACCGGCCTGAATGCGAACGACCGCGTCATCGAAACGCCGCCGGACGGAGTTGCGGCTGGCAGTGTTGTGCGCGTCGTCAATGCCGTCGGCGCGGCTCCATAACAGACTCGAATCTGCCGAAGTATTTCGGCATCCTGCCGAAGGCCGACGTGATCGTGAAACGCGTGGAGGCGTATCGCGAGGTGGCGGGCGCGCCGCAGCACTACTACTTTTCCACGCCCGACGGCTCGCGACCGGGCGTGTTCTACGCACATCTCCTGGACATGCGCGCGATGCCGATTCCGCAGCTGGAGGTCATCGCGTATCACGAGGCGCTGCCCGGCCATCACATGAACTTCGCGATCGCGCGCGAGCTGACCGGTATCCCGAACTTCCGCAAATACCTCTACATCAATGCCTACCAGGAAGGGTGGGGGCTGTACTGCGAAAGGCTGGCGAAGGAGCTGGGCGCGTACCAGGATCGGTATTCCGACTTCGGCCGCCTGACGACCGAGATCTGGCGCGCGATCCGCCTGGTGCTCGACACCGGCCTGCACTCGAAGGGCTGGACCGAGGAGCAGTCGGTCAGGTACTTCACCGAGAATTCGCCGAACGCCGAGGGCCAGATCCGCGCCGAGGTGCGGCGCTACATCGTCATGCCGGGACAGGCGACCGGCTACAAGATCGGCATGATGAAGATGCTGGAGCTGCGCACGCGGGCCGAGGACAGGCTCGGCAGCAAGTTCGACATCCGCGGCTTCCATGACACGATCCTCGGCCGCGCCCAGATGCCGCTCGACGTGCTCGACCGGCGCGTCGACCGCTGGATCGCGGAGCAGGCTGCGCGCTGATTTGCCCGACATGTGCGGTGCGGCCGCAAGTGCGAGTATTCGGCCATGGGGATCCGGATATTTCGTGCCGCCGCGATCGTCGCCACGCTGCTCGGATGCGCCGACGCTGAAGCGGCAGTGGCGCACGACGTGTATCTGTCCTTCGACGGTCAGAACGACATCGCGACCGTTCCGAACAGCGCCTCGCTGTCGCCGACCGCGCAGATCACGGTCGAAGCCTGGATCAATCCGGCGACGATCGCGACCGACAAGAGCCAGGACCGCGTCATCAGCAAGGTCGGAAGCTACGAGCTGACGATCTCGACCGGCGATACGGGTTGCGGATTCAGGACGAGCGGCGCCGTGCAATGGCGCGCCACCATCGCGGGTGTCGATGGGCGAATCTGCGGCGGTGAGCTGACGTCAGGAGAGTGGCATCACGTCGCCGGCACTTACGACGGCACCATGGTTGTGCTGTACGTGGACGGTGCCCGTGTTGCGTCCGCTGCACGCGCGGGTGCGGTCGCGGTGAGCACGGCGGCGCTCATGCTGGGCAATCGTAAGGAGCTCGATCGCGCATTCGACGGCGGTCTCGATGAAGTGCGCGTATGGCGGCGTGCGCTGACGCAAACCGAGCTGCAACAGAATGCGAAGCAGCTGAGCGGCTCGGAAACCGATCTCGTTGCCTACTACCGTGCCGACGAGAGCAGCGGCCAGTTGCTGACCGACGCTACACCGAACGGCAACGCGGGCACGCGCGGCCTCAGCAACGCGATCGAAGCGAGCGATCCAGGGTGGTCCGTGACGGCCGCGAATTCGCCGCCAACCGTGGACGCAGGCGCAGATCAATCGATCGACTGGCCGCAGAGCTCGTTGCAGCTCTACGGTACTGCACAGGACGACGGCCTGCCGTCGGGCACATTGACCTACCGATGGACCGTTGCGAGCGGTGCGGCGGCAGTCAACTTCCAGAATGCCACCGCAGCGCAGACCACCGCGACGTTCGCCGCGCCGGGGACGTACGTATTGAGCCTGCAAGCGAGCGATGGCGCAGCGTCGGCTGCCGACACGGTGGAAATACGTGTCGTATCTCAGCAGTCCGTTGCGAGCCTCGAAGTGATTCCGCGATTCGTCACGCTGGGACGGGCTGAAACGCAGACGTTCTCGGCGATCGCCCGCGACGGGAACGGCAAGATCGTCAGCGTCAATCCTGCCTGGACTGCATCCGCAGGAGTCATCTCGAGCGCCGGCCACTACACGGCGCCCGCGCAGGCGGGATTGCAGACGATCCGGGCCACGGCGGCCGGTGTGAGCGGGACTGCGCAAGCGGACGTGACATCGAGTGCGACCGTGTGGCCGACGAGCGGCTGGACCGCTGTCACGCCCGCAACCATGAACATGAATGCGGCCACGCTTGCACAAGCACGCACCTACGCGCTGACCGGTGCCGGCTCGGGAATGATCACGCGCGGCGGCAAGGTCGTGATGTCCTGGGGCGACACGGCATTGCGGTACGACGTGAAGTCGTCGACCAAATCCATCGGCGGCACCGCGCTCGGCGTTGCGCTGCTCGATGGACTGCTGTCGGTCGACGATGCTGCTCGAACGTACTTGCCGACGATCGGCTTGCCGCCGGACACCAACGCCAGCACCGGCTGGCTCGATGACATTCAGCTGCTGCACCTTGCGACGCAGACCGCCGGTTTCGACAAGGCGGGCGGCTATACGCAGCTGTTGTTCCAGCCGGGCACGCGCTGGTCCTACAGCGACGGCGGCGCGAACTGGCTGGCGGACGTGCTCACCGCGACGTTCCATGCCGACCTCAACTCGTTGCTCTTCGCGCGAGTGTTCACACCGATGGGCATCACCAGTGCGGACCTGCGCTGGCGCGCGAACGCGTATCGCGAGGATCTGCTGGATGGCGTGAAGCGCAGAGAGCTGGGCGCCGGCATCACCGTCAACGTGGGCGCGATGGCGCGCATCGGCTACATGTACCTGCGTCGTGGCAGCTGGGCCGGTCAGCGGATGATTCCCGACTCTTTCGTCCAGCAAGTGCAGCAGCCGCAGCCGCAAGTGATCGGCCTGCCGGTGCGCGATCCCACCGGATTCCCGCAAGCGTCGAATCACTACGGGCTGCTGTGGTGGACGAACGCCGACAGCACGCTGCCGGGCGTCCCGCGCGATGCCTTCTGGTCGTGGGGCTTGGGCGAGAGTCTCATCCTCGTGATTCCGAGCCTCGACATCGTCGCGGCGCGCGCCGGCAATGCGTGGCGCACGGGGCCGTGGACCGCCAACTACGCGGTGCTCGACCCTTTCATCATGCCGATCGTGAAGTCGGTGCCGCCGACGATCACCGTGCCGCGAGTGACCGGGTTGTCGCAGCTCGCGGCGACAACCGCAATCGCGCAGGCACAACTCGCGGTCTCAGCAGTTACCCAGCAAACCGGTTCGGGCGTGCCGGCGGGTCGTGTCATCAGCCAATCGCCGGCCGCGGGCACCGCGGTTGCGCGCAATACGGGTGTGAAGTTGGTGGTGGCGGCCGGCAACTAGACGCGCACGGAAACTTTCCACGCGCGCGGGCATTGCTCTGACAACGTAAGTAGTGTCGGAGCCTCGCATGAGCACCATTCTCGTGATCATCCTCGTTCTGTTGCTGGTCGGCGCGCTGCCGAGCTGGCCATACAGTCGCGGCTGGGGCTACGGTCCGAGTGGACTGCTCGGCGCCATCGTGGTGGTGCTGATCATCCTGCTGCTGCTTGGAAGAATTTAGCTGCGGTCGCTGTCACCACGGGAGTGCCGGCTCACGCCCGTAGCGACGTAGGAACCGTCCGCGTGTCACGAGCGTTATTTCGCCAGGTTCATTGAGGGCTTACACATGCATCTCAAGGCACTTTGCGCGCTCGCGGCCGCAGCAATCCTCGTCACCGCGTGCAACAAGTCCGAGCCGCCCGCCGAAGTGGCGCGCGACGTCGAGAAAGCTCGAGCAGAAGGTCAGCGCGACGTGGCCGACGCGCGTGCCGACGCGAAGGAGGCGAACGCGGGCGCCGACAAGCAGGTGGCCGACGCGATTGCGGACCACGATGACGACGCGGTCGCCAAGCAGGCACACGATGCCAACGAAACGTACGACGAGGGCAAGTCGAAGATCGTGATCGCGCAGGCGGAAGCCGACCACAGAGTTGCCGTCGAGAAGTGCGAGGCGCTCGAGGGCTCCGCGCAGAAAGACTGCAAGGACCGAGCGAACAGAGCGTTCGATGAGGCGAAGCAAGCGGCGAAAGTGAACCGATAGGAGACTGCACCGTGACGCACATTCTCACCAGGGCGCTGCTCGTGGCAGCCGCATTGGGCTGCACAGTGATGGCAGGCTGTACAACGGACACTGAGCGAACGACGTCGACCCGACAGCCAGCGGCGGCGCGTCACCCGGCGCCAGCGCCTGCCGGCGAGCCGGCTGCGGCCGATCAGCAGACAGCGGGCGACGCTGTCGACGACGCTGTCGTGACCGCGAAGGTGAAAGCCAGGCTGGTCGATGACGAAGTCACGAAGGCTTACCAGATCAACGTGGAAACCTTCCAGGGAACCGTGCAGTTGAGCGGCTCCGTAGATTCGGAAGAGGCCCGCTCACGCGCGACCGAGCTGGCGCGTAACGTCGGCGGCGTGAAGGACGTGAAGAACTCGCTGCAGGTACGCAGGTCCGACGGCTGATCGACGGAGATTTCAGCGACGCCGCTGCAGCGCTTGCTCGGCGGCGTCAGCGATGGCGAGCAGCCGGCGGTCGGAGTTCGCAAGACCGAAGAGCGACAGCCCGACCGGAGCCGCACCGCGCTCGTGACAAGGAATCGAGATTGCGCAGCCGTCCAGAAAATTCACCACGCTCGGGTTGCGCAGCACCTGAGCGTTGATGCGCACGTAATCCTCATCTCTGGCAAACGCATCCAGACGTGGTGGGAGGATGGCCACCGTCGGCATCAGCATCGCGTCGAACGGCGCGAGGACGGCTGCGACTCGCTCGATGAAGTCGTGACGCCGCTGCAACAGCTCGATGTAGTCAGCAGCGTCCTGCTCGCGGCCGCGAAGAATCCGCGTCGCGACTCTTGGATCGTAGTCGGCTTGCGCCGTTGCGAGGTACTTGCGGTGCACTGCGTATGCCTCCGCAGTGGCGAGTCCGCCCTTACGATTGATCTCCTGCAGCTCCTTCAGCTCCACCAGCGGAACATCGATGATCCGGGCGCCCGCACTGCTCAGCGTGCCGAGCGCGCGCTCGAAGGCGGCAGCGACATCGGCATCCAGACCATCGAGCACCAGCGATTGCGGTACGCCGAAGCGTAATCCGCCGAGCTTCACGGCGGGCAGTGCGTGAACCGCTTCGTCGGCGAGGATGGCATCCACGGCCGCGCAGCAGGCAACCGTGTTCGCCAGCGGACCGATCGAGTCGAGCGACATGGAAAGCGGAAACGTGCCTGCGCGCGGGACTCGTCGCGCGGTCGGCTTGTAGCCGACGATGCCGCAGAAGGCGGCGGGGATGCGGCACGAGCCACCCGTGTCGGTGCCGAGCGCCGCGAACGCCATGCCATCGGTGATCGAGATTGCCGCGCCGGAAGAAGATCCACCGGGAATTCTCCCGGTCGTGCGCTCCCAGGGATTACGCGGCGTGGAGTAGTGCGGGTTCAGCCCGAGCCCGGAGAACGCAAACTCTGTCATGTTCGTGCGCCCGAGAATGACGAAGCCCGCCGCTCGCAGACGAGCGACTGCCACGGCATCGCGAGTGGCCGGCGGCGCAGTGCGCAGCAGTTTCGAACCGGCAGTCGTGATCTCGCCGGTGACGTCGAAGAGATCCTTGATGGAGATCGGAACGCCAGCGTAGGGACCGATGGCTGCGCCGCGTGCGCGCATCGCGTCGTGAAAGTCGGCAGTGGCCAATGCGCGCTCCGGCGTCACCGCGAGGAATGTCCGCGCGCCTTCGCCGGTGCTGTCCTGGATGTTCGCGATACAGCGCTCGACGAGCTCGCGGCTTTTCACCTTGCGCTCGGCGAGAGCGGCCGCGAGTTGTGCGAGAGTTGCATCGGTACGCTGCGTCACGTGGACCTCTTTGCGGGAAAACTGCGCCGCGTCGATAGCTTAGCGAAGGCGTCAGCCGTGAGGAACATGCTCGTGCCCGGCGCATTGCAAAATCAGGCAGGGCGCCTGGTCGAGATCAGCAGTGCCGGAAGGACCTTCGCTCGTCATCTTGCGGGAACTGACGCAGGCGTTCGCCGGCCAGCGCATCCAGTCGGCGATCGGCAACGCCAGGCTCGACAAGCAGCGGCTGATCGGCCAGCGCATCGTGGCGCTGCGGACCTGGGGCAAGCATTTCCTCATCGAGCTCGGCGGGTTCTCCGTCCGTATTCATTTCCTGATGTTCGGCAGCTACTGCATCGACGAGCGCAAGGACAGAGAGCCGCGCCTGAGTCTGAGGTTCGCTCGCGGGCGCGAGCTCAACTTTTACAGTTGCGCGATCCGCTACATCGAGCGCAGCCTCGACGACGAGTACGACTGGCGCGCCGACGTGATGTCCGATGCCTGGGATCCGCCCGCCGCCCGGCGCAAGTTGCGCGCCATGCCGGACGTCCTCGTGTGCGACGCCCTGCTGGATCAGAATGTGTTCGCGGGCGTCGGCAATATCATCAAGAACGAAGTGCTGTTTCGCATCCGGGTCCATCCGCTGTGCAGAGTCGGCACGCTGCCGGCTGCCAAGCTGCACGCGTTGGTGGAGCAGGCGCGCCAGTACAGCTTCGAGTTTCTGGAGTGGAAGAAGGCATTCGTGCTCAGGAAGCACTGGCTGGTGCACAACAAGGGAATCTGCCCTCGCTGCAACATTCCTTTGATGCGGGCGTACCTGGGCACGAGAGACCGACGCACGTTCTATTGCGAGCGCTGCCAGGTGAAGCACCGGTCGAGGCGGAGGCCGGCAGTCAAACGGAAGCCCGCAAAGCGGAAACGCTCAGCCCGGCAGTGATTGCGAGCGTCCGGCTTGCGGTTGATGCAGAATCGCGCCTGCCTTCGGTTGCTGGTATCGAGCCGGGTATGGCGACAAAGAACAGCTCTGTCGAGGTGTGGATCCTCTGGGTTGCCGCGGCGGTGGCCCTGGCGTATCTGGTCCTGCAGCGTCCGTATCCGGGCGACGTTGCGCTCAAGACGTCGATGTGCGTCTTGCTCGCGATCGCAGCGTTTCGCAGCAACCTCAAGCTCTTCGGGCTGGCGCTGCTGTTCTCGGCCGCAGGCGACGCGTTCCTCGCCTACGACGGCGAGCGCCTGTTCGTCCCCGGCCTCGCGAGCTTTCTCGTGACTCACGTGCTCTATGCGGTCGTCTTCGTGCTTGCGACGAAGGGCACGGCCGCGCCAATGAGCGTGGGGCGCAAGGTAACGCTCGTCGTGATCCCGACGTTCGCTGTTGCGTACGGCGCCATGCTCTGGCCACACCTCGGCGCGTTGGCGCTGCCGGTGGTGCTCTACATCGCGGCGATCGTCGTCATGGCGATGCTGTCGTTACGCGTTCGCGCGATCGAAGTGCCGCTCGGCGCGGTGCTGTTCATGGTTTCGGACAGTCTGATCTCGCTGGAAAAGTTCTTGTGGCAGGCTGCGTGGGTGGGGCCGCTGGTGTGGATCACGTATG
>DATEJG010000086.1:0-53371 GCA_035278165.1 Steroidobacteraceae bacterium | reverse complement strand
GCCGACGCCGCCGTTTCGACCCTCTCCGGCGGTGAGCGGCGGCGGGTGGCGCTGTGCCGGCTCCTCCTCCGCGCCCCGGACCTGCTTCTGCTCGACGAGCCGACCAACCACCTCGACGCCGAGTCGGTGGCCTGGCTGGAGCGCAAGCTCGAAGTCGCCGCGGACGCGCTGCGGCTGCCGCCGTGGGACGCGGACGTGACGAAAATTTCAGGCGGCGAGCGCCGCCGCGTCGCGCTGTGCCGCCTGCTGCTGTCGCAGCCCGACATGCTGCTGCTCGACGAGCCCACCAACCATCTCGACGCCGAATCGGTCGCGTGGCTGGAACGTTTCCTCGAAAACTATCCCGGCACCGTCATCGCGGTCACGCACGATCGTTACTTCCTCGACAACGTCGCCGGCTGGATCCTGGAGCTGGACCGCGGCCACGGCATTCCGTGGGAAGGCAACTACTCCTCGTGGCTCGACCAGAAGCAGCAGCGGCTCGCGGTCGAAGAGAAGCAGCAGGAAGGCCTGCGCAAGACGCTGGAGCGCGAGCTGGAGTGGGTGCGCGCGAATCCGAAAGCGCGCCAGGCCAAGAGCAAGGCGCGCATGCAGCGCTACGAGGAGCTGGCGTCGCAGGAATTCCAGAAGCGCAACGAGACCAACGAGATCTACATTCCGCCGGGCGCGCGGCTCGGCGAGCTGGTGATCGAAGCGAAGGGCGTGAAGAAGGGCTTCGGCGACCGGCTGCTGTTCGACAACCTGAGCTTCAACCTGCCGGCGGGCGGCATCGTCGGCGTCATCGGCCCGAACGGCGCCGGCAAGACGACCATGTTCCGCATCATCACCGGCCAGGAGAAGCCCGACAGCGGCGAAGTACGCCTCGGCCCGTCAGTGCAGCTCGCGTACGTCGACCAGTCGCGCCAGTCCCTGAACGACGCGAACACGGTGTGGCAGGAGATCTCGGGCGGTCTCGACATGATCCGGGTCGGCAACTACGAGACTTCCTCGCGCGGTTACGTCGGGCGCTTCAACTTCCGCGGCACGCAGCAGCAGCAGCTGATCGGCGAGCTGTCGGGCGGCGAGCGCAACCGCGTACATCTGGCGAAGGTGCTGAAGAGCGGCGGCAACCTGGTGCTGCTCGACGAGCCCACCAACGACCTCGACGTCGAGACGCTGCGTGCGCTCGAGGAAGCGTTGCTGAGCTTCCCCGGCTGTGCGGTCGTGATCTCGCACGATCGCTGGTTCCTGGACCGCATCGCCACGCACATCCTCGCGTTCGAAGGCAACTCCGAGGCGGTCTGGTTCGAAGGCAACTACGCCGAATACGTCGAAGACCTGAAGCGCCGCAAGGGCGAGGACGCCGACAGTCCGCACCGCATCCGCTACAAGAAGCTGGAGGCGTAGCTGTCGGGCTGAAGCCCGACCTACAATGCCGCCATGAGTGCACCCTCCCTGATCATCGACGGCAACTCGCTCTCGCTGGACGCCCTGCGCGGCTTCGAGAGCGCGCGCGGCAGCGTCTCGCTGAGCGAGCAGGCGCGCAGCCGCATGGAGCGCAGCATCGAAGTCGTGCGCGAAGCCGTGCGCACGGAGCGCGTCAGCTACGGCATCACGACCGGCTTCGGCGCGTTCGCGAACAAGCGGATCTCGGCCGATCAGGTCCGGCAGCTGCAGCTGAATCTCGTGCGCAGTCACTCGGTCGGCGTCGGCGAACCGCTCGCGCCGGCAATCGTGCGCCGCATGCTGCTGCTCAAGGCCAACAGCCTTGCGGCCGGCATCTCCGGCGTGCGCACCGAGGTCGTCGAGGCGCTGCTGCTGATGCTGAACCGCGACGTGCTGCCGGTGATCCCGAGCCGCGGCTCGGTCGGCGCTTCCGGCGATCTCGCGCCGCTCGCGCATTTGTCGCTGTGCCTGATCGGGGAAGGCGAAGCCACGCATGGCGAGCGCCGCGTGGAAGGGGCGGAAGTATGCCGCGCCGCCGGCTTCGAGCCGATCGCGCTGGAGGCGAAGGAAGGGCTCGCGCTGATCAACGGCACGCAACTGAGCCTCGCGCTGGCGCTCGATGGATTGTTCAACGCCGAGGCGCTGCTCGATGCCTCCATCGTCATCGGCGCGCTGACGGTCGACGGTCTTGCCGGCAGCTACACGCCGTTCGATGCACGCATTCACGAGGCGAGCCGCTCGCCGCACCAGATGGAAGTCGCGCGGCGCTTTCGCATGCTGCTCACCGACAGCGCCATCCACAGCGACCACGAGAACTGCGATCGCGTCCAGGATCCCTATGCCGTCCGCTGCATGCCGCAAGTGCTCGGTGCAGTCGAAAGCGCGCTCGCGCACGCGCGCGACGTGCTCAGCTCAGCAGTCAACGGCGTCACCGACAATCCGCTGATCTTCGGCCGCGACATCCTGTCGGGCGGCAACTTTCACGCGGAGCCGCTCGCGATGCTGAGCGACTATCTCGCGATCGCCGTCGCGGAGATCGCCAGCATGTCGGAGCGCCGCACCGACCTGCTCGACCGGCGCGTCAATCCCGCGCTCAGCATGTTCCTGACGACCGAGCCCGGCCTCGAATCGGGCTTCATGATCGCGCACGTCGCCGCCGCAGCGCTGACGTCGGAGAACCGCACGCTCGCGCATCCGGCTTCGGTCGACAACGTCACCACTTCCGCCGGCCAGGAAGATCACGTGAGCATGGCGCCCTGGGCGGGGTTCAAGCTGCAGCGCATCTGCGCGAACACGGCCCACGTGCTCGCCATCGAAGCCCTTGCTGCCGCACATGCGATCGACAAGCTCCAGCCGTTGCAGACCACCCAGCCGCTGCAGCAGGTGCATGCGCTGATCCGCCGCCACGTCGCGTACCGGCCGTACGATCACCGGCTCGACCGCGACATCGCGATGCTGGCCGCGCTGATCGAGCGACGCGAGCTGACGGGTTTCCTGGCATGACGTCCGACGCGGTCGTCCTGCTCATTGCCATCTTCGGTCTGCTGTTGCTGGCGCTCGCGTGCCAGCGACTGTTTCGCGGCCGCTTCATGGCTGCCGGCGGCAGCGCGTTGATGGGAGCGCTGCTGCTCGCGGGCGCGGGGCTGCTGTTCGTCGTCTCCCTCAACCTGCACACCTACAACCGGCTCACCTACGAGCAGCCGGTCGCCGAGATCGTGTTCGAAGCGCGCGGCCCGCAGCACTTCCGCGCGACTCTGGCGCAAGTGCCGAGCGGCGAGTTGCAGATGTTCATGCTGTCGGGCGATGAGTGGCAGCTCGACGCGCGCGTGCTGAAATGGAAGGGCTGGGCGAACCTGATCGGGCTCGACGCGCAGTATCGCCTCGAGCGCGTGAGCGGCCGCTACCGCGACATCGAGCAGGAGCGCAACGACGCGCGCACCGTGTACGCGCTGAGCGAGAATCCGGGCATCGACTTGTGGACGATGTCGATCGACAACCAGCGCTGGCTGCCGTTCGTCGACGCGGTCTACGGCAGCGCCGTATACCTGCCGATGGCGGACGGCGCGCGTTACGAAGTGACGATCACGCAGTCGGGGCTGATTGCGCGGCCGGTGAACGATGTGGCGAAGGCGGCGGCGGGGAAAGAGGGGAAGTGATTCTCACCCGACCCACACCCTCGCATTCCTGTAAATCCTCATCCACGGGCTGTCCTCGCCCCACTCGTCCGGATGCCAGGAATTCTGCGCCGTGCGATACACGCGCTCCGGATGCGGCATCAACAGCGTCACCCGACCGTCGGGCGTCGTGATGCCGGTGAGCCCGCGCGGCGAGCCGTTGGGGTTCGCCGGATAGCGTTCCGCCGGCCTGCCATCGTTCTCCACGAAGCGCAGTGACAGGAGCTTGGCGCGCACCAGCGCGTCGAGCGCGGCAGGCTGGCCGAATTCGGCACGACCCTCGCCGTGCGCCACAGCGATCGGCATGCGCGAGCCGGCCATGCCCGCGAAGAACAGCGATGGCGAATCGACCACTTCGACCAGGCTCAGGCGTCCCTCGAACTGCTCGGAGCGATTGCGGACGAAGCGTGGCCAGTGCTGCGTGCCGGGGATGATCTCGCGCAGCGCAGACATCATCTGGCAGCCGTTGCAGACGCCGAGCGCAAAGGTGTCGCGCCGCTCGAAGTAGGCGCTGAAAGCGTCGCGCAGCGACGAGTGGAAAAGAATCGACTTCGCCCAGCCCTCGCCGGCGCCGAGCACGTCGCCGTACGAGAAGCCGCCGCACACCACGAGGCCGCGGAACTCGTCGAGCGACAGGCGTCGCTCGAACAGGTCGGTCATGTGCACGTCGTACGGCGCAAAGCCGGCGCGGTGGAATGCAGCCGCCATCTCCACGTGACTGTTGACGCCCTGCTCGCGCAGGATCGCGACCTTCGGGCGCGCGCCCTTCGCAATGTACGGCGCTGCGATGTCCTGTTGCAGCTCGAACGTCAGTCGCGCGTTCAAGCCCGGATCGTTCGGTTCGATCGCCGCGGCGAACTGCTCGCGCGCGCACTGCGGGTTGTCGCGCAGCTCGACCATGCGGAAGCTCGTCTCCGACCACGCGCGACGCAGTGCGCTGCGCGTCTCGTCCAGCACGACTTTGCCTTCGACGCGAATCAAGACGCGATCCGCGCTCGTGACGCGACCGATCGAGCTCGCGAGTTGCACGAGACCGTGACGTTCGAGCACTGCCCGCACGGCCTGCGCATCCGCATCGCGAATCTGCAGCACCGCTCCGAGCTCTTCGCTGTACAGCACAGCGGCGATCGACGACGAGCCGGCACTCAGGTCCAGCTCGACGCCGCACCGGCCGGCGAACGCCATCTCGGCAACGGTCGCGAACAATCCGCCATCGGAGCGATCGTGGTACGCGAGAAGCAGACCCTGCTCGCGCAGCTCGCAGATCGCGGCGAAGAAGCTCGCGAGCCGCGCCGGATCGTCGCAGTCGGGCGCATCGCGACCGATCTTGCCGTACACCTGCGCAAGGCACGAGCCGCCGAGCCGGTTGCGGCCCGCGCCCAGGTCGATCGACAGCAGCGAGGTGTCGCCGCGGTCGGTGCGCAGCTGCGGCGTGATCGTGCGGCGCACGTCGCGCACCGGCGCGAATGCCGAGATGATCAACGACAGCGGCGCGACCATCTTTCGCGCGCTGCCCGCCTGCGTCCAGCTCGTCTTCATCGATAACGAATCCTTGCCGACGGGGATGGTGATGCCGAGCGCGGGACAGAACTCCTCGCCGACCGTCTTCACCGTCGCGTACAGGTCGGCGTCCTCGCCGGGCTCGCCGCAGGCCGCCATCCAGTTTGCCGAGAGCCGCACGTCGGAAATCGCGCCGATGTCGGCTGCTGCAATGTTCGTGATCGCCTCGGCGACGGCCATGCGGCCGGACGCCGGCGCATCGAGCAGCGCGAGCGGCGTGCGCTCGCCCATCGCCATCGCCTCGCCCGCATGCGAGGTGTAATCGCTCAGCGTGACCGCGACGTCGCTCACCGGCACTTGCCATGGACCGACCATCGGATCGCGGCTGATCATGCCGCCGACGGTGCGATCGCCGATCGTGATCAGGAACGTCTTGTCAGCGATCGCCGGGAAGCGCAACAAGCGGTAGGCCGCTTCGACGACGTCGATGCGCGCTGCATCGAATGCGTCGCTGAGCGCGGGCAAGCGGCGCACGTCACGCAGCATCTTCGGCGGCTTGCCGAGAATGACCTCGAGCGGCACATCCACCGGAGCGGTGTCGAACTTCGGATCGGCAACCTTCAGCCAACCGTCATCGGTCGTCTCGCCGACGACTGCGTACGGGCAACGCTCGCGCTCGCATAGCGCAGCGAAGCGCTTGAGATGCTCCGGCGCAATCACCAGGACGTAGCGCTCCTGCGCCTCGTTGCACCAGATCTCCAGCGGCGACATGCCGGGCTCGTCCGACGGCACGGCGCGCAGATCGATGCGACCGCCGCGGTGGCTGTGCGCGATCGATTCCGGAATCGCATTGGACAATCCGCCGGCGCCGACGTCGTGAATCAGCAGGATCGGATTCGCCGCGCCCAATCCCCAGCATTGATCGATGACTTCCTGCGCGCGACGCTGGATCTCCGGATTGCCGCGCTGGACCGAGGCGAAGTCCAGGTCTTCGGCGCTCGCGCCGCTGCCGACGGACGAAGCGGCGCCGCCGCCGAGCCCGATCAGCATCGCGGGCCCGCCGAGCACGACGACCTTCGCGCCGGGCGGCACGTCCGACTTCTCCACGTGCATGCGACGCACGTTGCCGAGACCGCCCGCGATCATGACCGGCTTGTGATAGCCGCGCAGCGCGGCGCGCGTGCCCGATTCCTGGCTGGACTCCAGCTCGGTCTCGAACGTGCGGAAGTAGCCGAGGATGTTCGGTCGGCCGAACTCGTTGTTGAAGGCGGCCGCGCCGATCGGACCCTCGACCATGATGTCGAGCGCAGACGCAATGCGCGCCGGCCGGCCGAAATCGCGCTCCCACGGCTGCTCGAAGCCGGGAATGCGCAGGTGCGAAACGGAGAATCCGGCGAGTCCCGCCTTCGGCTTGCCGCCGCGGCCGGTCGCACCTTCGTCGCGAATCTCGCCACCCGCGCCGGTCGCCGCGCCGGGGAAGGGAGAGATCGCAGTGGGATGATTGTGCGTCTCGACCTTCATGAGGATGTCGATCGGCTCGGCGTTGCGCGCGTACGCGTGACTGTCCACGTCCGCGAACCAGCGCTCGCCGCTGGGGCCTTCCATGACTGCCGCGTTATCGCGATACGCCGACAGCACGCCGCGCGAGTTGCGCGCGTACGTGTTCTTGATCATCGCGAACAGCGACTTCGGCTGGCGCTCGCCGTCGATGATCCAGTCCGCGTTGAAGATCTTGTGGCGGCAATGCTCGGAGTTCGCCTGCGCGAACATCATCAGCTCGATGTCGTTCGGGTCGCGCCCGAGCCGGGAGAAATTCGCGGCGAGGTAGTCGATCTCGTCGTCGGACAGCGCCAGTCCGAGACTCGCGTTTGCTTCGACCAGCGCAGTACGGCCGCGCTCACGCAGCGGCACGCTGCGCAGTTGCCGCGGCGGCTCGTGCGCAAACAGCTGTGAGGCGTCGTCGAGCGAGAAGATCGCTGCCTCGGTCATCCGATCGTAAAGAGCCGGCGCGATGGCGCGCAGCTGCTCGCTCGTGAGCGTGCCTCTGCCACGCACGTCGTAGGCGATGGCGCGCTCGATGCGCTCGATCGCATCGAGCCCACACACATGCGCGATGTCGGTCGCCTTGCTGGACCAGGGTGAGATCGTGCCGGGACGCGGAATGACGACCACCAGGCTCGCGGCGGGCAACGTCGCGCGCGCGCCGTCCGCTTCGCGGGGACCGTAGGTGAGCAGGGCCGTCAGGATGCGCCGCTGGTCGGCGCTCAGCTCGCGGCGCGTCTGCACGAAGTGCACGAAGCGCGCGCTCAGGGTTTCGACCGCGTGGCCGCGGGCCGTCACCGCGGCAAGAAGTCTCGTTGTTCGAAAGTCGGAGAGTGCAGGCGCGCCCGGCAGTATCAGCATCTTGGAGCCAGCGGTGAACGGGGGCGAATGATAGCGGAAAAGCGCCCCGGACCCCTATTCCGCGGCCGCTACTTCTTGTCTCCCGGCGTATACAGCGGCACCGGGAACGGCGTCACGTTGGAGCCTTCGAAAGTGCTGACCTTGCTGACGCCCTGCTGGCGCACTTCGTCGACGCGCAGCACCGAGTGCAGCGGCAGATACGTGCGTTTCACCCCGTCGAATTCAGCTTTCACCTTCTCCTCGGAGGGATCGACGACGACCGCGGAGCGCTCGCCGAAGACCAGCTCCTCGACCTCGATGAAGCCGAACAGAGAGCCGTGGCTGACCTTGCGGGCATAGATCTCGTAGACCTTGCCCTGGTTAACGAAAACGACCTTGAAAATGTGACTGGCTGCCATCTGGGTTCCGGATCGGGTTGGTAGGCTGCGCTCCCATATTATCCATAATCACACGTGCAGGCCGGGCATCAGGTGGGTCCGGCGGGCAGTGTGCGGTCCGACTTGCGTTCGACCCGTCCATGGCACTGAAACTTCGCATCATCAGCGATCACTACAAGGCGCTCGGCAAGCGCAGCTCGCGCCTGTTCGGGGTCACCGGCGGCCGCATCGGCCGCGCGCAGGACAACGACTGGATCCTGCCCGACCCGGACCGCTACGTCTCCAGCCATCACTGCAAGGTCGAGTTCCGCGCCGGTCAGTGGATGCTCGAGGACACCAGCACCAACGGCGTCTTCATCAACGGCTCCGACACGCCCGCCTCCGTCGACGGCTCCTACGCGCTGCAGGACGGCGACCGGCTGCGGCTCGGCGACTACGAAGTGCTGGTCAGCATCGACGAGCGCAACGATTTCTCGCCCGACGAGAGCGGCCAGGTGCCCGCGCCGCCGCGCGTACGCAACAAGTCGGCCGTGAAGAAGGCTCCCAAGGCCACCGATGGCGACCTGGGCGAAGAGCTGGATCTCACCGACCTGCTGAGCGATTCGGCCATCGCGCCCGCTCCGACTCTGCCGCCGGCGCGCCGCGCCGGCCACTCCGGCCCGCTGCTCGATCTCGAGCAGGCCCTGGCAATGGATGGCGACGACGCGAAGACGGTCGTGCCGAAGCCGGCTGCTCCGGCACCCGCGAAGCAGCCGCGCAACGCGTTCGCGTCGCTGCTGGAAAACAGCGGCGAGCACAAGAACGGCGCGCAGGCACGCAAATCCGACGACTGGCAGATGCAGACCCGGCCGTACGATCGCAAGACGTTGCAGGCCCTCACGTCGCCGGCAGCGCTCGCCCGCCCCGACAAGGCCGAGCCCGAGCGGCCGAAGCGCGCGGCCGAGAGCGGCTCTGCCGAGCCATCCAGCGGCGTCGACGCCTTCTGTCGCGGCGCCGGCATCGACCCTTCGAGCCTGCCCGCCGATACGCAGAACGCGCTGTTGACGCTCGCCGGCCAGATGGTGCGCGAGTCGGTGCTCGGCCTGATGGACGTGCTGAAGGGCCGCTCGGACCTGAAGAACCGGCTGCGCCTCAGCCAGACGACGATCCAGCCGGGCGAGAACAATCCGCTGAAATTCTCCGCGAGCGTCGACGAGGCGGTCGTGAAGCTGCTCGATCCGCACGGCAACCGCTACCTCGGCCCGATCGAGGCGCTGCGCGAATCGTTCGCCGACATCCGCACGCATCAGATCGCGCTCGCCGGCGCGATCCAGGCAGCGGTCGACGAGCTGATGAACCGCATCGAGCCACGCGAGCTGCAGGAGCGCTTCGACCGCGGCCTGAAGCGCGGCCCGCTGCTCGGCGCGACCAACAAGATGAAGTACTGGGACCTGTACACCGAGTTCTACCAGGTGCTGAACCAGCGCAGCGAGCAAGGTCTGCCGACGCTGTTCTCAGAGGAGCTCGCGCGCACCTACGCCGAGCGCATAGCGCCGAAGAAGAAGTAGAGAGTCAGGCCGAAGGCTGACCCACAGGGTCAGTCGGCTTTTCTGGCGGTGATTTCCGGCACGACGGGCGCCGCGCGATCGGTGGCGACCCAGTCGAGGATGTCGATGTAGCCGCGGATGTTCTCGACGAAGCGCACCGGCTCCCAGCCGCGCGCATAACCGCGCTTCACGCGCGTGTACCACTTGGCCTGGGTCAGCAGCGGCAGATACTCGCGCACGTCGCTCCACGAATCCGGATTGCGCCCGTGCATCTGCGTCAGGATGCGCGCGTCTTCCAGGTGCCCGACTCCGACGTTGTACGCGGCGAGCGTGAACCACGTGCGGTCCGGCTCGAGGATCCGCTTCGGAATCTGGTTGCGCAGCCACACGAAGTAGCGCGCGCCGCCGAAGATGCTGCCGCGCGGATCGAGCCGGTCGGACACGTTCAGCGCCCGCGCGGTCTCCTCGGTGAGCATCATCAGGCCGCGCACGCCGGTGTGCGAGGTCGCGGTGGGATCCCACTGCGATTCCTGGTAACCGACTGCCGCGAGCAGCCGCCAGTCGACGCCGACTTCGGACGCAGCCTCGCGGAACCAATGCCGGTAGCGCGGCAAGCGTGTCTCGATGTGATCGAGAAACACGCGCGACTGGATGTAGTCGAAACGATCGCTGTCGCCGTAGTACGTGTCGAGAATCGACGCGAGCCGGCCCTCGGCGCGCAGCGAGGAATGGAACGCGGTCACACGCCTGAGCAGGCTCGCATCGCGCGTATCGACGACCCAGGCGAGCGACTTGCCCTGGGAAAGATCGAAGGCAATGCGGATCTCCGGGTGAAACGCGCGGCCGATGGCGAACTCGTTGGAATCCGCGACGGTGTAGTCGAACTCGCGCCGCGACAGCCGGTACAGCAGCTCCTCGGTCTCCGCGAGCGGATTCTCGACCCATGCCAGATTCGGATTGACCGCGCGCCATTGCTCCAGCGTTGCGGCGTGCGCGCTGCCGCCGACGACTTCGATGTGACCTTCGTTGGCCTGCCTGAGAGTGCGCGGGCGCGTCTCGCCCTGACGGAAGATCAGGTGCTCGCGCACCTGCTGATACGGCGGACCGAAGCTCGCGTTGTCCGGCAGGCGGATGCCGCGCGTCAGGCCCGCCGCCGCGATGTGCGCACGATGCGATTCGAGCTCGCGCATCGCATCGGCAACGTTCGGCACGGAATAAATGAACAGCCGCACGCCCAGCTCCGCGGCGAAGCGGCTGGCGAGATCGAATTCGGGTCCCTGCGGGCCGGAAGCCCCGAGGTAGTAGGCGCTCGGCAGGTTGCGCGTCACGACCCGCAGCTCCCCGGCGCGCATGATCTGCTCGAGCACCGTCGGCGGCTGGGAGCAGGTGCCGAGCAGGAGCGTGGCGATGATGGCCAGAGCGGCTTTCAAGGTGCGGTGCGCCTGTCGGGTGATGACCGGGCGCAAAGATTACCAGCACCCGGGTCCCGGGGACGGACGCAGTCGGCTTCAATGCCTGCACAGTTCGTGTAGAATCCGCCGCCCCGCCGGAGAGGTACCGAAGCGGTCACAACGGCACCGATTCGAAATCGGTTGAGGGCATTACGTCCCTACGTGGGTTCGAATCCCACCCTCTCCGCCACTTTCCCGCCCGCAAACCTGAACGCAAGTGTCATCGAACCGATGACGCGGCCTCGGGTCCAACGCCTTTACACCGCCCGCCGGGCGCACCACACTGCCCTCGTGAAAATCACCGCCGCCTGTCTCACCACGTTGCTCGTCGGCGCCGTCCTGACCTTCGGCGCGGCCTCGCGCAGCCTGGCCGAGCCGGAGGACCTGCCGGACATCGGCAGCCCCGCGCAGGCGACGCTCAGCACCGAAGAGGAATATCAGATCGGCCGCATGATCGTGCGCGGCCTGCGCGACCAGGACCAGATCCTCGAAGATCCGGAAGTGTCGGAGTACATGCGCGCGATCGGCTCGAAGCTGTCGAGCCAGGCGAACGACGGCTCGCAGCGCTTCAGCTTCTTCGTCGTCAAGGACAACGCGATCAACGCGTTCGCGCTGCCCGGCGGCTTCATCGGCGTCAACAGCGGCCTGCTGCTCGACACCGAGAACGAGAGCGAGCTGGCGGGCGTCATCGCGCACGAAGTCGCGCACGTCACGCAGCGGCACATCGCGCGCAGCATTGCGGCGCAGAGCAAGTCGGGCCTGGTGTCGACAGCGGCAATGCTCGCCGCGATCCTGATCGGCGTGGCCGGCGGCGGCGACGCAGCCATGGCCGGTATCGCGGCCGCGCAGAGCCTGTCGATCCAGCAGCAGATCAGCTTCACGCGCGCCAACGAAACCGAAGCGGATCGCGTCGGGCTCGGCATCCTGGCGCGCTCGGGCTTCGACCCGCAGGGCATGCCGACGTTCTTCGAGACGATGAGCCGGCACGCCGGCGGCAGCGAGATCAACATCCCGGAAATGCTGCGCACGCATCCGGTGACCAGCACGCGTATCGCCGAAACCAAGGAGCGCGCTGCACAGCTGAACGTGAAGCCCGAGCCGGACAGCATCAGCTATGCGATCACGCGCGAGCGGCTGCGCGTGCTCTCGACGCCGCCCGGCGAGGATGCGCGCGAGTACTACGCCGCGATCATCGGCAACGAGCCGGACGCAACGTCGGCCCAGATCTACGGTCGCGCGCTGGCGCTGATGATTTCCGGTCAGCCCGCCAAGGCGGTGCCGATCTTCGAGCGGCTGCGCAATGCCGATCCTACGGTCGTGCAGTATCACACCGCGCTCGGCCAGGCCCAGCTGATGGCAGGCCAGGGCAAGAACGCGCTGGGGACGCTGCAACGTGCCCGCGAGCTGTTCCCGCGCAACATCGCAGTCACCGTGCGCTCGGCGGAAGCGATGATGCAGCTCGGCGATTCCAAGCGCGCGCACGAGATCCTGCTGGACCTGTTCAACGTGGTGCCGCCGACGCCCGAGCAGGCGAAGCTCACGGCGCAGGCCGCGAATGCCGCCGGCGACGTCGCCGACTCGTACTACTACATGTCCGAGTATCACCTCATGAGCGGCGACCTGCCGCTCGCCATCAACCAGCTGCAGCTGGCGCTGGCCGTGCCGAAGATCTCGGAAGTGCAGCGCGCGCGCTTCGAGGCCCGCCTCGAGGAAGTGCAGCAAGCATTGCCCAAGCGCGTCCGTCGCCCCGCAACGACAGACGACAACCGCCGCCGCGGGTATTGATACAATGCGGCCGCGGCGCGCATCCGCCGCAACCCCAATCCCACTCGGAGATCCGCCCCGCATGCTGAGCCCGTTGCGCGCTGCCGCTGCGATAGTGATTGCGATGCTCGCTGCAGGGTGCGCGGCCACGCCGGGCCGCACCACTCCCGAGGATCGCTGGGAAGGCCTGAACCGCGGCGTCTACAAGTTCAACGACGCAGTCGATCGCGCTGCGCTCAAGCCGGTCGCCAAGGGTTACCGTGCCGTCACGCCGCGCTGGTTGCGCACCGGTATCGGCAACTTCATCGGCAACCTCGAATACCCGGCGACGGTCGTCAACCAGTTCCTGCAGGGCAAGGTGAAGATGGGGCTGCGCGACACGGGCCGCTTCCTGCTCAACAGCACGCTTGGCGTCGCGGGCATCTTCGACGTCGCGACCCCGGTCGGACTGGAGGCCAACGACGAGGATCTCGGCCAGACGCTTGCTGTGTGGGGCGTCGGCTCGGGGCCGTATGTGACCCTGCCGTTCTTCGGTCCCTCGACGGTGCGCGACGCGCCCTCGCGCCTGGTGGACTTCTTCTTCGATCCGTTCACGTACACCGACGTGCCGTGGGAAGCAGTGTGGGGCGAGCGCGTGCTGGACGCCGTGCACACGCGCTCCGAGTTGCTGCCGCTCGATGACACCTTGAAGCGCACGTACGATCCGTACGCGTTCATTCGCGATTCGTGGCTGCAGCGGCGCGAGTTCGAGATCTTCGACGGCAACCCGCCGCCCGAGACGCTGGAAGATATCGAGGATGGCGACGAGGCGCAGCCGCAAGAGCCACCGCTTGAAGAGGCGGCGCCCGAGAAACCGGATCCCCAGTAGGTCGGGCTGAAGCCCGACTACTTTTTCTCCGTTTCCTTGCAGCTGTCGCTGGCGACGCAGATCAGGTCGTCGACCTCGCTGATGCGCGCCAGCGCTTCGATCTGCGCCGGCACGTTCGCGAAATGGATCCGCTTGTTCGCTTGCCGCGCCATGCGCAGCCATTCGATCAGCAGCGCCAGGCCGGCGCTGTCGCTCTCGCCGACGCCGCCGAGATCGACGTCGATCTGCGGCGCCTGCGCAAAGTGCTCCTCGCTCTGCCCCAGCACCTGTGCGGCAGTGCGCGCGTCGAGCACGCCGCTGACGCGGAACCGCCCTTCCCCGAGCGATTCGATCTGCGCGTGCGCTTCGGCCCGCGCCTGGCTCACGACTTCTTCTCGGGCTTGGGCGGCGGCTGCGTGCCGGCCGGAGCCGTCGGCTTCTGCACCGTGCCGCTGGCGACCTGCTGCTCGAGCCGTTGGATGACCGGCTCCAGGCCCTTCTGCTGGATCTCCGAGCCGAAGTCGGTACGGAACGACTTCACGTACGACACGCCTTCGATCTGCACGTCGTAGGCCTTCCAGCCATCGGCTGTCTTGCGCAGCGAGTAGTTGACCGGCACACGCTGACCGTTGTCGCGCCGGACTTCGCTGCGCACGGTTGCGACCGTGTCGTCGGCCTTGCCCTGGAACGGCAGGATCTTCAGGCGATCCGGCGTGAACTCGAGCAGCGCGTCGCCATAGTTCTGCAGCAGCGATTGATAGAACGCCTCGACGAAGCGCTTGCGCTGCTCCGGCGTCGCGGTGCGCCAGTTCTTGGCGAGCACCAGCTGCGCCGCATATGCCGTATCGAAGTACGGCAGCATGTTCTTGTCGACCAGCTCGCGGACGCGCTTCGGATTCTGCTTGTACTCGGAGCGGTGCGCGTCCAGATCGCGCAGCGTGTCCTGCGCCACCTTGGTGACCAGCTCCTGCGGACCGAGCTGCACCGCATCGTCCGCCGCGCGCGCGCCCGCTGCCGCCAGCGTCAGCGACGCCGCGCAAGCCCATACCGATGCGGCCATCCAGCCGCGCATCAACTTCACTGCATGCTTCATCGCTTCGGCTCCTCTGCCGGCGGGTTGCTCTGCTGATTGCCGCCCTGGTTGCCGCTCCCCTGGTTACCCTCGGGAGCGGCGCCCTGGTCGCGGCGCAGGAACGTGGACGCCAGCTGATTGATCAGGTTCTCCAGCACGAACGCATCCTGCACGAACTCGATGCGATCGCCCTGCTTCAGGTATTCCTCCGCGCCGCCCGGCGTGATGCCGACGTACTGCCCGCCGAGCAGGCCGCTGGTCATGATGCTGGCGTCGCTGTCCTTCGGGATGTGGTCGTACTGTGTAGCAATGCGCATGCGCACGACGGCCTTGTACTGCTGCTGGTCGTAGCCGATCGTCTCGACGCGGCCGACCGTGACGCCGGCCATCGACACGGCCGCGCCGGGCTTGAGGCTCCCGATGTTCTCGAACAGCGCCATCACCTCATAACTTTTGCCGTTCGACGAAAGTTCGCGGTTGGTGATCTGCGTCACCATGAAGAACAGTGCCGCGAAGCCGAGCAGCACGAACATGCCGGTCGAAAGTTCCACGGTGCTTGTCGGTCGCATACGGTCCTCGTTACAGCATCAGCACGGTCAGCATGTAGTCCAATATCAGCGTCAGCACGGCCGAGGTCACGACCGTGCGGGTCGTCGCACGCCCGACGCCTTCCGCAGTGGGTGTCGCATTGAAGCCCTCGTAGACGGCCACGAGACTGCAGGCCACGCCGAAAGCGCAGCCCTTGATGACACCTTCCATGATGTCTTCGTGGCCGACGCTCGATCGCATCTGGGACCAGAACGCGGCCGCATCGATCCCGAGCTGCTGCACGCCCTGCAGTTGAACTCCGAAGATGCCGACGCCGATGAAGATCACGGTAAGCAGCGGCATCGCGATCACGCCGCCGATGAAGCGCGGCGCCACCACGCGGCGGATCGGGTCCACCGCCATCATCTCCATCGCGGTGAGCTGATCGGTCGCGCGCATCAAGCCGATCTCCGAAGCCAGCGCCGTGCCGGCGCGGCCCGCGAACAGCAGCGCCGTGACGACCGGGCCGAGCTCCTTGATGAGCGCGAGCGCCGCAGCTGTACCGAGCGCTTCCTCTGAGCCGAAGCGCTGCAGCACGTCGTAGCCAAGCACGCCGAGCACCATGCCCACGAACAGGCCGCAGGTCATGATGATCACCAGCGACAGCGCGCCGGCGTTGTGCACTTGTTCGATGACCAGGCGGAAGCGCAGCAGTGCGCGCGGCACCTGCACCAGCACGCGCGCGAAGAACAGCGCGACGGCACCGACCGTGGCGACGAAGTCACGCAGGTTGTCCCACAGCTCACGCAGCACGGCGGTCATGTCTCGCCCGCCAGCAATTGCTCGTAGTAGTCCGGCGCCGGGTAGTGGAACGCCACCGGACCGTCGGCCAGGCCGTTGATGAACTGGTGCACGATCTCGGAGTCATGGTCCTTCAGCTCGACGAAGCTGCCGGACGCAGCGACCTTGCCGCCGGCGATGATGTAGCTGGCATCCGCGAGGATCGACAGCTCCTCGACGTCGTGCGACACCACGATGCTGGTGATGCCGAGCGCGTAGTTCATCTGCCGCACCAGCCGCACGATCATGCCCATCGAGATCGGATCGAGGCCGGTGAACGGCTCGTCGTAGATCAGCACTTCCGGATCCGTCGCCATCGCACGGGCGAGCGCCACGCGCCGCGCCATGCCGCCCGACAGCTCCGCCGGCATCAGCTGCGCCGCGCCGCGCAGGCCGACGGCCTGCAGCTTGGTGAGCACGATGTTGCGGATCAGCGCTTCGGGCAGGTCGGTGTGCTCGCGCAACGGGAATGCGACGTTCTCGAACACGTCCTCGTCCGTCAGCAACGCGCCGTTCTGGAACAGCATGCCCATGCGCCGGCGCAGCGCGTACAGCTCGCTGCGGCTGAGATTGCTGACGTCGATGCCGTCGAACAGGACCTGGCCGCTGTCGGGACGGATCTGGCCGGTGATCAGCCGCAGCAGCGTCGTCTTGCCCGTGCCGCTCGGCCCCATGATGGCCGTGATGCGGCCACGCGCGATCTTCAGGCTCAGGCCGGAGAAGATCGCGCGGCCGTTGATCGAATAGTGAACGTCGCGAACTTCGACGATCGAGTCCTGGGCGGTCTGTGCGTCAGGGTGTCTGCTCGCTGCATTCGACGACATTCAGTGATCCGATGCCCTGGGTCAGGGCGGAGCGCGGCCTCAGGCCGCTTCCTGTTCCTGCTTGGCGCTGTAGCTGCCGGTGCGCGCCAGCCCGTTGAGCTTCGCGCGCCGCAGGAACGCCTTCTGACCGGCCGCGAACGTCTCGGGCTTGCCGCCCCAGGCCTTGAGCGCCTCGTCCTGCAACGCACGGCCGTACGAGAAGGTCAGCTCCCACGGCAGCGCCCCGAGCTTGTTCATCAGGCTCAGGTGCTCGGTTGCTTCCGCCGAGCTCTGGCCGCCGGAGAGGAATGCGATGCCGGGCACTGCGCCGGGCACGTAGCGCTTCAGCGTACGCACGGTCGCTTCCGCGACCTGCTGCGGGCTGGCGCGATTCGCCGCCTTCTTGCCGGAGATCACCATGTTCGGCTTGAGGATCATGCCCTCCAGATGAATGCGGTGTGAATGCAACTGCTGGAACACCGAGGCCAGCGTGTTGCTCGTCACTTCCTCGCAGCGCTCGATGCTGTGATCGCCGTCCATCAGCACTTCCGGCTCGACGATCGGCACGATGTTCGCTTCCTGGCACAAGGCCGCGTAGCGCGCCAGCGCATGCGCGTTGGCGTCGATGCCGAACTGCGTCGGGAAGCCGGCGCCGATATCGATGACCGCGCGCCACTTCGCGAACCGCGCGCCGAGCTCGTAGTACTCGGCGAGGCGCTCGCGCAGGCCGTCGAGGCCCTCGGTGATGGTCTCGTTCGGGAAGCCGGCGAGCGGCTTGGCGCCGGTGTCGACCTTGATGCCCGGCACGATGCCGAGCTTCTGCAAATACTGCGGAAACGGCACGCCTTCCTTGGTCTTCTGCCGGATCGTCTCGTCGTACAGGATCACGCCGCTGATGTGGTCGGCGGCGCCCGGGGCGGTGAACAGCAGCTCGCGGTACGTGCGACGCGCCTCTTCGGTGGACTCCAGCTTGATGGAGTCGAAGCGCTTCTTGATCGTACCGCTGGATTCGTCCGCCGCCAGGATGCCCTTGCCCTTGGCAACCATTGCCCGAGCGGTCGATTCCAGTTCACTGCGATTCATACTGCTGCCTCCGACTGATTGGAAACGGGCTCGCGGCGTGCGTGAAGCGCACCTGCGCACTCGAGCCTCATGATTGGGGGCGCGTAGGATAACAAAATCACCTCCCTGCAGCCGGTCCTCAGTGTTGTTACCGCGATACATCGGTCGTGACAGCGACCGGCATAAGACCCGCGGTCGCTGGATTTCGTTCACCGCGTCGGCGTCAGGCTGAAGCCTGACCCACGAGGCTGGCCGCCCCGGTTGTATTAGGACTAGAATGGTCCCATATGAGGAAGCACCCATGCTCCGCATCAGCAAGCTGACCGATTACGGGACGGTGATCCTGGCCTGCCTCGCCTCCGAGACGGCCCGGCTGTGGACCGCCGCGGAAGTGGCCGAGCGCACGCACGTCGGCCTGCCGACCGTCAGCAAGCTGCTGAAGAAGCTCCAGCGCAGCGGCCTGGTGATTTCGACCCGCGGCAGTCACGGCGGCTATCAGCTCGCATGTGCGCCGGGCGAGATCAGCGCCGCGCGCATTCTCGACGCGCTCGAAGGGCCTTTCGCCATCACCGAGTGCAGCGGCCAGCACAGCAGCTGCGGCATCGAGTCGAACTGCCGCGTCGGGCACGTCTGGCAACGCGTGAACGGCGCGATCCGCCGGGCGCTGACCGACATCACGCTCGCGCAGCTCGCCGGCCTGGAGCGCGGCGCGACCAGCGTGCCGCTGACCCGGCTGGTACGGACCTCGCAAGACTAGATCGCCAAGACCAGATCACATGTCCAGCAATCCCCACGACGACGCGCTCGAAGCACTGGTCGGCCAGAAGTACCGGCACGGCTTCGTCACCGACATCGAAGCCGATACCGTGCCGCCCGGCCTCGACGAGGACGTGATCCGGCTGATCTCGCGCAAGAAGGGCGAGCCGCAGTTCATGCTCGACTGGCGGCTGAAGGCGTATCGCCACTGGCTGACGATGCGCGAGCCGCACTGGGCGCACCTGCGCATCACGCCGATCGACTATCAGTCGATTTCCTACTATTCGGCGCCCAAGGCGCGCGACGACGCGCCGAAGAGCCTGGACGAGGTCGACCCGAAGCTGCTCGAGACCTACGACAAGCTCGGCATCCCGCTGCACGAGCGCGCCAGGCTCGCAGGCGTCGCGGTCGACGCGGTGTTCGACAGCGTCTCGGTCGCCACGACGTTCAAGGAGCGCCTGGCGAAGGCCGGCGTGATCTTCTGCTCCTTCTCGGAAGCCGTGCAGAAGCATCCGGAGCTGGTCGAGCGCTACCTCGGCTCGGTCGTGCCCTACACCGACAACTTCTTCGCGACGCTCAACTCCGCAGTGTTCTCCGACGGCTCGTTCGTGTTCGTGCCGAAGGGCGTGCGCTGCCCGATGGAGCTGTCGACGTATTTCCGCATCAACGCAGCCAAGACCGGCCAGTTCGAGCGCACGCTGATCGTCGCCGAGGAAGGCGCGTACGTGAGCTACCTCGAGGGCTGCACCGCGCCGATGCGCGACGAGAACCAGCTGCACGCGGCGGTGGTCGAGCTGGTCGCGCTGGAGAATGCGCAGATCAAGTACTCGACCGTGCAGAACTGGTACCCGGGCGACGAGCACGGCAAGGGCGGCATCTACAACTTCGTCACCAAGCGCGGCGAATGCCGCGGCGCGAAGTCGCGCATCAGCTGGACGCAGGTCGAGACCGGCTCGGCGATCACCTGGAAATACCCGAGCTGCATCCTCACCGGCGACGACTCGGTCGGCGAGTTCTACTCGGTCGCGGTGGCCAACAACTACCAGCAGGCCGACACCGGCACCAAGATGATCCACATCGGGCGCAACACGCGCAGCACGATCGTCTCCAAGGGCATCTCCGCCGGCCACGGTCAGAACAGCTATCGCGGCCTGGTGAAGGTGCTGCCGAGCGCGGCGAACGCGCGCAACTTCACTCAATGCGACTCGCTGCTGATGGGCGACAAGTGCGGCGCGCACACGTTCCCGTACATGGAAGTGCGCACGCCGAGCGCGAGCGTCGAGCACGAGGCGACCACCTCGAAGATCGGCGACGACCAGCTGTTCTACTGCCTGAGCCGCGGCATCTCGGAAGAGGACGCCGTGAACATGATCGTCAACGGCTTCTGCAAGGCCGTGTTCAAGGAGCTGCCGATGGAGTTCGCCGTGGAGGCGCAGAACCTGCTGGCCGTCAGTCTCGAAGGGTCCGTCGGATGAGCATGCTGAAGATCGAGAATCTGCACGTACGCGCCGGCGACAAGCAGGTGCTGAAAGGGCTGAGCCTGGAAGTCGGCGCCGGCGAAGTGCACGCCATCATGGGCCCGAACGGCTCCGGCAAGAGCACGCTGGTGCAGGTGCTGGCGGGACGCGAAGGCTATGAAGTCACCGGCGGCTCGGTGCGCTACCAGGAGCGCGACCTGCTCGCGCTGCCGCCGGAAGAGCGGGCGCGCGCAGGCGTGTTCCTCGCGTTCCAGTATCCGGTCGAGATCCCGGGCGTGAACAACGTCTACCTGCTGAAGGCCGGCCTGAACGCGCTCCGCAAGCACCGCGGCCTGCCCGAGCTCGACGCGTTCGAGTTCCTGGCGCTGGTGCGCGAGAAGATGAAGCTGATGCACATGGACGAGAGCTTCCTCAACCGCGGTGTCAACGAAGGCTTCTCCGGCGGCGAGAAGAAGCGCAACGAGATTCTGCAGATGGCCGTGCTCGAGCCGGCGCTGGCGCTGCTCGATGAGACCGACTCGGGCCTGGACATCGACGCGCTGCGCGTCGTCGCGAACGGCGTGAACTCCCTGCGCCGCGCGGACCGCGCCATCGTCATGGTGACGCACTATCAGCGGCTGCTCGAATACATCGAGCCGGACCGCGTACACGTGCTGTCCGGCGGCCGCATCCTCAAGAGCGGCGACAAGTCGTTGGCGCTGGAGCTGGAGAAGCGCGGCTACGACTGGGTGAAGCAGGAGGCGGCGAGCGCATGAGCGTCGTCACGCTCCAGGAAGCACGCTCTTCGAGCGAGCGCTATCGCGCGGCGTTCGAAGCGCACGGCCGCGCCGACGATCCGCTGACCGGGTTGCGCCGCGCCGCGCTCGAGCGCTTCGTTGCTGCCGGCTTTCCGACGCAGCGCCAGGAAGACTGGAAGTACACGAACCTTCGCCGGCTCGAAGCACGGACGTTCGCGCCGGCAGAAGGCACGGCACTCGACGTCGGCGCACACGAGCAGCGCTGGATCGCCAACGCCGGCACGCGCATCGTGCTCGTGAATGGACAGTGGATGCCGGCGCTTTCGTCGCCCGGGCCGCAACTTCCGGGCATGACGCTGCTCACGCTGCGGCAGTGGTCGGAGCACGATGCGGCGGCCGTCGCCGAATTCGTCGCACGAACCTCGCGCGCTCAGCCGAGTGCGCTCGAAGATCTCAATCTCGCGTTCTTCGAGGACGGCGTGGTGCTCGATCTGGCGGCAAACGCACGACCCGATCAGCCGGTCTACATCGTGCATCAATGGACCGACGGCGCGACGCAGGTCATGAGCAATCCCCGCGTAATCGTGCGCGCCGCTGCGGGCAGCCGCTGTGTCCTGATCGAGCACTTCGCCGGCGCCGGCACAGGCGAGTGCTTCACGAATGCCGTGACGGACATCGACATCGCGGCGGACGCGCAGGTCGAGCACTACCGGATCCAGCAGGAATCGCTGCGTACCTTCCACATCGGCCACGTCAACGTCCGGCTGCAGCAGAACGCGCGTTACTCGTCGCATGACATCGCGCTGGGCGCCGGCCTCGCGCGCCTGAATCTCGGCACGACGCTGCAGGGCCCGGGCGCGCACGTCGCGCTGCACGGGCTGCTCGCGCCGCTCGCGACCCAGCACCTCGACTCGCATACGTGCATCGATCACGCAGCGCCGCACACGACCAGCGACGAGAACTATCGCGGCATCGCCGGCGAGCGCGGCCGCGGCGTATTCAACGGCAAGGTCATCGTGCGACCCGCTGCGCAGAAGACCGACGCGCGTCAGTCGAGCCGCAACCTGCTGCTCGGCGCGGGTGCGGAGATCGACACCAAGCCCGAGCTCGAGATCTACGCCAACGACGTGAAGTGCAGCCACGGCGCAACCACGGGCCAGCTGGATGCGACCGCCCTCTTCTACCTGCGCTCGCGCGGCCTCGACGAAACGACTGCCCGCACCTTGCTGATCCGCGCGTTCGCCGAATCGGTCGTGACCTCGATCGGGCCGCAGGCGGTCCGCAATCACCTCGAGCAGCTGCTCGACGAGCGCTACGCGCTGCCAGCCGGAGTGAGTTCATGAGCGCTGCGATCCCTGCCCGCCCCCGTGCCGAAGCTTTCGACGTCGCGCGCATCCGTCGCGACTTCCCGATCCTCGACCAGCAGGTCAATGGCAAGCCGCTCGTGTATCTGGACAATGCCGCTTCGAGCCAGCACCCGCGCGCCGTGATCGAAGCGATCGAGCATTACTACGAGCACGATCACGCCAACGTGCATCGCGGTGTGCATACGCTGAGCCAGCGCGCCACCGATGCGTACGAGGGCGCGCGCGAGACGATCCGCGGGTTCATCAACGCGCGCTCCACCAAGGAGATCATCTACGTCCGCGGCACGACCGAAGCGATCAACCTGGTGGCGCAGAGTTACGCGCGGCCGCGGCTGCGCCCCGGCGACGAGATCCTGATCTCGGCGCTGGAGCACCACGCCAACATCGTGCCGTGGCAGCTCGTCTGCGAGCAGACGGGCGCGCAGCTCAAGGTGATCCCGATCTCGCAGAGCGGTGAAGTGGACTACGCCGCGTTCGAGCAACTGATCGGTCCGCGCACGCGCCTGCTCGCGCTCGCGCACATCTCCAACGCGCTCGGCACGATCGTACCGGTCGAGCGATTCATCGCGCGCGCGAAGGAGCTCGACGTCCCCGTGCTGCTCGACGGTGCCCAGGCGGTGCCGCACAGCGTCGTCGACGTGCAGGCGCTCGATTGCGATTTCTACTGCTTTTCCGGGCACAAGATGCTCGGCCCGACCGGCATCGGCGTGCTGTACGGCCGCGAGCCGCTGCTCGAAGCGATGCCGCCCTGGCAGGGCGGCGGCGACATGATCCTCACGGTGACGTTCGCGAAGACCACCTACAACCAGCTGCCGTGGAAGTTCGAGGCGGGCACGCCGCACATCGCCGGCGCCGTCGGTCTCGCTGCCGCGATCCGCTATCTGCAGGGTGTCGGCATGGAGCGCATCGCCGCGTACGAGCACGATCTGCTCGACTATGCGACCTCGCGGCTCGCCTCCGTGCCGGGCCTGCGCATCATCGGCACTTCGCCGCAGAAAGCGGCGGTGGTCTCGTTCACGCTGGCCGGCATCCATCCGCACGACATCGGCACGATTCTCGACACCGAGGGGGTGGCCGTGCGCACCGGCCACCACTGCGCGATGCCGGTGATGGACTTCTTCGAGATCCCCGCCACCGCGCGCGCCTCGCTGTCCTTCTACAACACGTTCGAGGAGATCGACCGGCTGGTCGCGGCGCTCGAGCACACGCGCAGGCTCCTCGGCTGAGCCGGGCTGACGACATGGACCTGAAAGATCTGTATCGCGACGTCATCGTCGACCACAACCGCCATCCGCGGAACTTCGGCCGGCTCGACCCCGCCGATGCGCACGCCGACGGCCACAACCCGTTGTGCGGCGACCGCCTGACGGTCTATGTGAACCTCGACGGCGAGCGCATTGCCGAGGCGAAGTTCGAAGGCGCCGGCTGCGCAATCTCGGTCGCGTCGGCATCGCTGCTCACCGAAGCCGTGAAGGGCAAGTCGCGGGCGCAGGTGAAGGAACTGTTCGACGACGTGCACGCGCTGCTCACGCAGCACGACGCGAACGTCGACCCATCGCATCTCGGCAAGCTTGCCGCGCTCTCCGGCGTGCGCGAGTTCCCCGCGCGCGTCAAATGCGCGAGCCTGTGCTGGCATACGCTGAACGCCGCGCTCGATCGCGCCACTGCGCCAGTCACCACCGAATAGCCCACGAACAGACGACACCGACCGTGTACAGCCACGAACACGAACCCGTCACTCTGCGCCGCGACGTCGAAGCCATCATGGTTCCGGCCGGCATCCCGGTCACGCTGCGCGAGGGCAAGACGGGCTTCATAACGCAGGCGCTGGGCGGCAGCTTCACCGTGTACGTCGAGGGCAACCTGTTCCGCATCGCCGGCAAGGATGCCGAGGCGCTCGGCAAGGAAGCGCTGCTCGGCCCCGAGCTGCCGCCGGATGCGACCGACGAGGACGTCAAGCAGCTGGTGTGGAACCAGATGCGCTCGTGCTACGACCCCGAGATCCCGATCAACATCGTCGACCTGGGGCTGGTCTACTCGTGCGAGGTCACGCGCGACGACGCCGGCGAGCGGGTCGTCGAGATCAAGATGACCCTGACTGCGCCCGGCTGCGGCATGGGCGAAGTGCTGGTGCAGGACGTCAAGGACAAGGTCGAAGTCATTCCGACGATCAAGCGCGCCGACGTCGAGCTGGTGTTCGATCCGCCCTGGAATCAGAGCATGATGTCGGAAGCAGCGCGCTTGCAGACCGGAATGATGTGATGGGCTGGCAACGAGTCGCACCCGCATCCGCCATTCCGCCCGGCGACTATGCACAGCTCGAAGTGGACGGCGTGCTGGTCGCGGTGTTCAACATCGGCGGGGAGTTCTATGCGATCGACGATGTCTGCACGCACGACGGCGGCGAGCTCGCCGGCGGCGCAGTCGAAGGCGACGTGGTCATCTGCCCGCGGCACGGCGCGCGCTTCTGCCTGCGTACCGGCGCAGCGCTGACTCCGCCGGCGTACGAGCCGGTCCGCACCTACTCCACCCGCATCGTCGACGGCACCGTCGAAATCCAGGCCGCCGACTGAGGACGAGCCCATGCCCGCGCGCTCCCAGCTGCGACTCACGCTCGTGCGTCACGCCAAGACCGAGCCTGCCGCGCCCGGCCAGGAAGACTGGGATCGCGTGCTGGAGCCGCGCGGCCAGCGCGACGCGCCGGAGATGGCGCGACGCATGAAGCAGCACGGCCTGAAGCCGGACCTGATCCTGTCGAGCCCCGCGGTGCGCGCCATCACGACTGCGACGATCATGTTGCGCGAGCTCGGCGTTGCCGCGCAGAAGCTGCAGCAGGACGAGCGGCTCTACCTCGCATCGCCCAAGGACATGCTCAGCGTGATCCACGAGCTCGGCGGCCGCGCCCGGCATCTGATGGTCGTCGGTCACAACCCCGGCATGACGGAGTTCGCCGATCGCATCTCGGCCGAGCGCGAGGTCGACAACATGCCGACCTGCGCTGTCTACTCGCTGCAGTTCGAGATCAAGGAGTGGAGCGAGCTCGCGTGGGACAGCGGCGTCGACGCCGATCTCGATTACCCGAAGCGCAGCGGCTGAGCGCCGCTACTCTCCCATCGTCAACAGGCTCGCGTTGCCGCCGACTGCCGCGGTGTTGATCGTCACCGTCTGCTCGGTGGCGAACCGGTGCAGGTAGTACGGCCCTCCCGCCTTCGGACCGGTGCCGGACAAGCCACGTCCGCCGAACGGCTGAACGCCGACCACCGCACCGATCATGTTGCGATTGACGTAGACGTTGCCGGCGCGGACTCGTGAGCCGATGTAGCGCGCCGTTGCATCGACGCGGGTATGCACGCCGAGCGTCAGTCCGTAGCCGGTCGCGTTCACGGCATCGATCACGCTGTCGAGCTTGTTTGCCGGGTAGCGCACGATGTGGATCGCCGGGCCGAAGACTTCGCGAGTCAGGACCGACAGCGCTTCGATCTCGACGGCGACGGGTGCGAAGAACAGGCCACGCTCGTGCTCCGGCCCGAGTTTGCAGGCGTGATGCCAGCGCGACGACTTGACGATGCGCGCCACGTGCGCACGCAGCATGTCGCGTGATGCCTCGTCGATCACCGGACCGACGTCGGTCGACAGCTGCAGCGGGTCGCCGATCGCGAGTTCGTCCATGTAGCCGGCAAGCAGCGAGCAGATGCGCGGCGCAATCTCCTCCTGTACGAAGAGCGCTCGCAGTGCCGAGCATCGCTGCCCGGCGCTGTTGAATCCGGATTGCACCGCGTCGAGCACCACCTGCTCCGGCAACGCCGAGCTGTCGACGATCATCGCGTTCTGACCGCCGGTCTCGGCAATCAGCACGGGGATCGGACCCTCGCGATCCGCGAGCGAGCGATTGATGGCCTTGGCCGTTTCGGTCGAGCCGGTGAAGGCGACGCCGGCGACGCGCGGATCTGCGACGATGCGCGCGCCGACGCTTGCACCGTCACCCGGCAGCAGATGCAGCACTTCGGGCGGCACGCCCGCTTCCAGCAAGTATTGGATCGCGCGCGTGGCGATGAGCGGAGTCTGCTCGGCGGGCTTGGCGAGCACGGCGTTGCCGGCGGCGAGCGCCGCGGCGATCTGTCCCGTGAAGATCGCCAGCGGGAAATTCCAGGGACTGATGCAGACGAACACGCCGCGACCGCGCAGCTTCAGCTCGTTGCTCTCGCCGGTCGGGCCCGGCAGGCGCAGGCCGGCGCCGAATTCGGCGCGCGCGCGATCGGCGTAGTAGCGCAGGAAATCGACGGCCTCGCGCACTTCGGAAATGCTGTCCGGGATCGTGCGCCCGCCTTCACGGCCGCAGAACGCGACCAGCTCCGCCATGCGCGACTCGAACAGATCCGCGGCGCGCTCCAGGATCTCTGCGCGCTCGCTGGCCGGAGTCATGTCCCAGTCCGGCTGCGCGCGCACGGCTGCAGTGAACGCCGCGTCGATCGCGGCATCGTCGGCGTCGCTGACCACGCCGATGATCTCGCTGCGATTCGCCGGATTGCGGGCTTCGGTCGTGCGACCCTGCCGCAGCTTGCCCGACACGATCGGCCCGCCAGTCCAGCGCTCGCGCGCGGCGCGCGCGATATTTGCCGCGAACGGGTCGTACTCCGCCGGATCCGGGAGGTTCACGCCGCGCGAGTTCAGACGCGTCGAGCCGTACAACAGGCGCGGCGGCGCAATGCGCGGGTGCGCTTTCTGCGGCAGCGCATCCACTTCGGCGACGGGGTCGCGGACGATGTCGGCGACCGCGGTCTGCTCGTCGACGATGCGGTTGACGAACGAAGTGTTCGCGCCGTTTTCCAGCAGGCGTCGCACCAGGTACGGCAACAGGTCCTCGTGCGATCCCACCGGCGCATACACGCGGCACGGCAACCCGAGCTTGTCGGGACCGACGATCTGCGCATACAGCTCCTCGCCCATGCCGTGCAGGCGCTGGAACTCGAAGGCGCGGCCGGCCTCGGCGGCCAGCTCCATGATGGTCGCCACCGTCTGGGCGTTGTGAGTCGCAAACTGCGGATAGATGCTTGCGCCCGCGCCGATCAACTCACGCGCGCAGGCGACGTAGGAGACGTCGGTGTTGACCTTGCGAGTGAACACCGGATAGCCGGCGAGACCGCGTTCCTGACCGCGCTTCACTTCGCTGTCCCAATACGCGCCTTTTACGAGCCGGACGTTCAAGCGCGTGCCGGACGAGCCTGCGAGGTCGCGCAGCCAGCGGATCACTTCGCGTGTGCGCTTCTGATAAGCCTGCACGGCCAGACCGAACCCGTTCCAGCCCTTGAGCTGCGGCGAGCGCGCGACGTGCTCGATCAGCTCCAGCGACAGCTCCAGGCGCTCGGCTTCCTCCGCGTCGACCGTGAGCGCGATGCCGCCGTCGCGCGCTGCGACCGCCAGCTCGTGCAGACGCGGCGCAAGCTCTGCCAGCACGCGCCGGCGCTGCGTGAACTCGTAGCGCGCGAACAGCGCAGACAGCTTGACCGAAATGCTCGGCGCCGCTTCGATCGCAGTGCCCGGCTTGATCGAGCGCGCGACCGCGCCGATGGCGCCGTGGTAAGCGGCGAGATAGCGCTTCGCATCGGCGTCGGTGAGCGCCGCTTCGCCGAGCATGTCGAACGAATAGCGATACGCGCGGTTCTCGGCGGATACCGAGCGCTGCAGCGCCTCTTCGATCGTGCGGCCCATGACGAACTGGTGACCCATGATACGCATCGCCTGGCGGAAAGCCGCGCGCAGCACCGGCTCGCCGATCCGGCCGGCGATGCGAGCGATCACGCCGCGCGGATCGTGCAGGTCCTTGTCGCTCGGGCGCACGATCTGCCCGGTCAGCATCAGGCCCCAGGTCGAGGCGTTGACGAACAGCGATTCGGCATCGCCCAGGTGCGCAGCCCAGTCGCCGGCGGAGATCTTGTCCGCGATCAGCTTGTCCGCCGTGGCGTCGTCCGGAATGCGCAGCAGCGCTTCGGCGAGGCACATGAGAATCACGCCTTCCTGCGACGACAGGTCGTACTGGCGCAGGAACGCATCGAGGCCGGTACGCTTGACGCGCGTGGTGCGCACGCCCTCGACCAGTTGCGCCGCGCGGGCCGCGACTTTCTCCCGCGCCGCCGGCGGCAGCCGCGCAGCGTCGGCCAGCTCGCGTACGATCTGCTCTTCGTCGCCGAGATAGTTACGATTGATTGCGGCGGCAACGGGCCGGCCGGCGACCGCACCCGCGGGGGAAGGCTGGTTCATGGTTGTTCGTATACAAAGTCCACGGACGATGACCCTGCGCCTGCGGCCCGAGGACCGGGCAGCGGGCGCGGAAGCGTACACAGGTCGGAGCGCCGATTCTACGCCGCGGCCGGCGCTCTTGATTTCCGCGACCGCGGCGCCACTGTTGCCCCCTCGCCAGACCCTCCCGGAGGCCCGCTCGTGACCGAAGCCGCCGCACTGACAGTAACCGCCGCCAACTTCATGACCGACGTCGTCGAGGCCTCGGGCCAGACGCCGGTGCTGGTGGATTTCTGGGCGCCCTGGTGCGGCCCCTGCCGTCAGCTCATGCCGATCCTCGACCGCCTGGTCGAGCAGTACGGCGGGCGCTTCAAGCTCGCGAAGGTGAACACCGACGAGCAGCAGGAGCTGGCGCAGCAGATCGGCGTGCGGAGCCTGCCGACCGTGGTGCTGTTCAAGGATCGCACCGTCGTCGATCACTTCATCGGGGTCGTGCCGGAGTCGCAGATCAAGGACATGCTCGACAAGCACCTGCCGCAGACCGTCGACAGTCCGCTGCAGCGCGCCCAACAGTTGAAAGCCGCCGGCGACTTTGCCGCCGCCCGCAAGATCCTGGAAAACGAGCTGGCGCGCGATCGCGAGAACATCGATCTGCAGACGGCGCTCGCCGAAGTGCAGGCGCTCGACGGCGATCTCGACGGCGCGCGCAAGGAGCTCGAGCGTCTGCAGGGCTCGCACCCGGCTCACGCGGCAGTGAAGCGGCTCGCAGCGCTGCTCGCGTTCAGCGACGTAGTTGCGACATACCCGGACGTGCGCTCATTGCGCGAGCGCGCGGCAGCGAATACGTCGGACCTGGATCTCAAGCATGCGCTGGCCGTGCATCAGCTGCTCGGCGGCGACGTCGAGCCGGCGCTGCTCACGTGGCTGGAACTGTTGCGCGATCATCGCGGCTACAAGGATGACCTGCCGCGTCGCAGCCTCGTCCAGGCGTTCGAGTTGATCGGCGAAGCCGACCCGATCGTCGGCCAGACCCGCCGCGCAATGTCGCGAATGCTGTTCTAGCGACGGGTACCGCGGGTGCCGGGAGAGAAAAACAGGGGAAACTCAGCAGTGCAGCATGAATGTTGCGGTGCTGAGTTTCCCCTGTTTTTCTCTCCCGGCACCTAGATCTGCCGCGCAGCGGCTTCCAGCGCAGCTGCCTCAGACGCGCCGAGATAGGAGCGGATCGCGCGACGCGCGAGGTAGATCAGCGGGATCAGCAGGATGGCCATCAGCAGCTTGTAGAGGTAGTTGACCGTGCCGACCGCGAGGAACAGCGACACCGGCCAGTGCTGCGGGCCGATCACGAAGGCAATGTAGAGGACGACGAAGCTGTCGATGAGCTGCGAGATGGCCGTCGAGCCCGTCGCGCGCAGCCACACCCAGCGCTCGCCAGTCAGCATGCGGATGCGATGGAAGATCGCGACGTCGATCAGCTGGCCGATCAGGAATGCGGTCAGCGAGCCTGCGATCGTCCACATGCCCTGGCCGAAGATGCTGGCGAACGCCGCCTGCATGTCGGGCACGCCGCGCTGCTGATTCACCGCCAGCCAGAACTGCGCCGGTACCAGCGAGATCGCCAGGTATGCCGCCAGGAAACCGTAGCTGATCAGCACGACCGACAGCCACGAGATGAAGCGCACGCCGCGGCGGCCGAAATACTCGTTGATCACGTCGGTCATCAGGAACACGAACGGCCACAGCAGCACGCCGCTGGTGAACGACAGCGAGCCGTTCTGCCCGAACAGGTTCCAGTCGAGCGTGTCGAGCCCGAGCGTCGGCTCGAGCGCGAAGATCTTCACGCCGACGAACTCGGCGATCATCGCGTTGCCGACCAGGAACGCTGCCAGGAATACGAACAGACGCGCGGCGCGCGAATCGAGCGGGCCTGCATGGCTCGCGGAGACGACGGCGATCATTGCTTTTTTGCGTGATTAGGTCGCGGGTGGCTGGCAGACTAGCACCTCCCATGATCCGCATCACCGCCCTCAACATCTATCCGGTCAAGGGATGCCGCGGCATCGCACTCGACAGCGCGCGCATCGCCGCGACCGGCTTCGAGCACGATCGCGAATGGCTCATCGTGCGGCCCGACGGCCGCTTCATGACCCAGCGCGAAGAGCCGCGCCTCGCACTGATCGAAACAGCCGTGCTCGAATCCGACTCGGCGGCTGCGCAGCTGCGCCTGCGCGTCCCTGGCGGCGCGGAGCTGCGCGCAGCGTGCAGCGCCGAGGGCAAGGAAATCGAAGTGACGTGCTGGAAGGATCGCTGCGCGGCGTTCGACGCGGGCGATGAAGCTGCCGACTTTCTCACGCGCTACCTGGGCGCGCCGTATCGGCTGGTGCGCTTCGACGCGCGACGCAAGCGCCCGAGCGGTCCCGAATGGACGCAGGGCGTGGAAGCGCTGAATCAGTTCTCGGATGCGTTTCCCTGGCTGCTGATCTCGGAGGCCTCGCTGGAGGACCTGAACGGTCGCCTCACGCGCAAGCTGCCGATGAATCGCTTCCGGCCGAACATCGTGGTCAGCGGGCTGCCGCCGTTCGGCGAGGACCAGCTGCACGACCTGACGGGCGGCGGCGTGCGCCTACGCCGCGCGAAGCCGTGCACGCGCTGCATCGTGACGACGACCGACCAGGCGACCGGCACGCGCGACGGCGACGAGCCGCTGCGCACGTTGGCGAAATTCCGCTTCGACCGCTCGCTGAAAGGCGTGACGTTCGGTCAGAACCTGATTCTGATCGACGGGATCGGCGCGCAGCTGCGCGTAGGACAGGAGCTGGAATCGTCGGGCTGAAGCCCGACCTGCAGGATCTTCGGTTCTTCGGTTCTTGGTGCGTCGGGTTTCAGCCCGACTCTGCGCTTCGGTTCTGCACTTCGCGCGACAACCGGCGCAATCCTTCGCTCTCCCAGCCGAAGGCATCGTCGGCGACTTCGTCCTGGACCGCGGCGACGTGCGGCGCGACGCGCCGGATCACGACACTCTCCCAGTCCTCGCGCACCAGCGTTTTTTCCGGATCGAACTCTTCGACATCCTCGACCTCACCGCCGGGCCGGGGCGCCGGGATCGGCCGCTGAATCTCGACCGTCGGTTCCAGATCCGGGTCGCGCTCTTCTGTTGTCATAACTCCTTGCCTCTCACCCACGATCGTCATGAGCGCGCCCAACGTACCTGCGGCAGACAGTCCGGAGTGAGGACGTAGGTCACAAGCTGGCTTGCGGCGTCCGTATAGGTTGCAAGCTGTGCAGTCGGACACGCTTCGGTGCTCAACGCTCCGACGCGCGGCTGAGTTCCGCGACGCGGCAGCGCTACAGGTCGTCGTCGTTCGCACAGCCGGGCAGCGGCATTTGCCCCTTCGGCTCCTGCGTCGCGCGCGCCGCGACCAGCTTCGGAATGAGCACGCGAATCGCAGCAGTTGCCTCGCGGCAGCGACGCGCATCACGCCCGGCAGCGTCGCGCTCGGCGGCGAAGGCGCGCGCATCCGCGCCGAGAATGTCGTCGAGCATCTCGAGTTGCTTGATCGTCATGTCGATCAGGTCGGCGCCGGTGAGATACATCTTCGGTCCCTGGCTTCGTGCACGGACCTGCAGTTATATACAGTCACGGGCCGGCGCGAAAGCGCGATCCGGAAAACCGTAGGAAATTCAGTACCCCGCGAGCTGCGCGAAGCGATCGGCGTGATAGTAGTAGTCGCCGAGCGTCTCGCCGGCGCCGCGCGCGCGCTTCATGAAGAAGCCGATGTCGAATTCGTCCGTCATGCCGATGCCGCCATGCATCTGCACCGCCTCGTTGGTTGCGATGCGCGCGACATCGGTCGCCTTCGCCTTCGCCAGGCACACCAGGTTCGACGCTGTCGGCTCCTGCGAGTCCAGCGCCTGCAGCGTGCGCAGCACGACCGAGCGCACCAGCTCGATCTCGCAGAACAGATGCGCCGCGCGGTGCTGCAACGCCTGGAACGTGCCGATCTTCGCGCCGAACTGCTCGCGCTCGCGCAGATAGTTGAGCGTGCGCTCGAACGATTCCTCCGCTACGCCCAGCAACTCTGCAGCGAGAGTCGCGCGACCCGCGTCGAGGACTGCGTCCAGCACGACCGCACCCTTGTCGAACGTGCCGATGACGTCTGCATCGCCGACTGCGACATCGCGCAGCTCGAGCGTCGCGGCATTGTGGTGATCGACGGTGGGCGTGCGCGTGACGTTCACGCCAGTCGCCTTCGCATCGATCAGGAACAGCGTGATGCCATCGCGACTGTCCACGTCGCCGGAAGTGCGCGCAGTGACGATCAACCGGTCGGCGACGTGACCGTCGAGCACATGCAGCTTGCGGCCGCTGAGCTTGAACCTGCCGCTGCCGCCGGCAGCGCGCGTCGCGATGCTGTGAGGCGCATGACGAGCCCGCTCGTCGGAAGCCAGAGCGACGACGAGGTCGCCGCTCGCGATCGCCGGCAGAAGCGCTTCCTTCTGCGCAACCGAGCCGCCGCGCAGCAGTGCGGTGACTGCCAGCACGGCAGTCGACAGGAACGGCGTAGCACTCAAGTTGCGACCGATCTCCTGCGCAATCAGGCCGGCGCCGACGTAGCCGAATCCCGCGCCGCCGTGCTCCTCGGGCACGAGCACGCCGGCCCAGCCCATCTGCGCCATCTCCTTCCACACTGCGCGGTCGAAGCCGACGCCGTCGTTCTGGTCGCGGAGCTTGCGCAGCTGCGCAACCGGCGTGCGCTCGGCGGCGAAACGCTTCGCCGCGTCGCGAAACATCAGCTGGTCTTCGGTCAATACGAGCGACATGTCAGCTCCTTCAGGCCCCCGGCAGCCGCAGCACGCTCTTGGCGATGATGTTCAGCTGCACTTCCGAGGTGCCGCCCTCGATCGAGTTCGCCTTGGTCCGCAGCCACACCGGCGCGAGGTCGACCTGCGTCTGGCCGTCGAACTTGAGCCCCTCGGCGCCGGCGATCGACATCGCCAGCTCGGCGCGCCGCTTGTTCAGTTCTGTGCCGTAGTACTTCAGCATCGAGGACATCGCGCCGGTCTCGTTGCCGGCCTTGGCCTCGTCGATGACGCGGCTCATCGTCAGGCCGAACGCGAGCGCGTCCATCTCGAAGCGCGCGATGTCGGCGCGCAGCGCACCTTCCGCCAGCCGCCCCGAAGCGAGGCCGATGCTCTTGATCGCGACCTGGCTGAGCGGCGTCTGGCGCTGCGTGCCCATGCCGCCGATCATGTTGCGCTCGTGCGTGAGCAGGTACTTGGCGATCGTCCAGCCCTTGTTGAGCTCGCCGACCAGGTTCTGCTTCGGCACCTGCACGGCATCGAAGAACGTCTGCGTGAACGGCGAGTAACCGGAGATCAGGCGGATCGGCCGCGTCGCGATGCCGGGCGACTGCATGTCGAACAGCAGGAAGCTGATGCCTTCCTGTTTCCGGGCGCCGAAGTCGGTGCGCACCAGGCAGAAGATCCAGTCGGCCTTGTCGCCGTAGCTGGTCCAGATCTTCGAGCCGGTGACGACATAGTGATCGCCCTGATCTTCGGCGCGCGTCTTGAGCGATGCGAGGTCGGAGCCGGCGCCCGGCTCGGAGTAGCCCTGGCACCAGCGGATCTCGCCGCGCACGATCTTCGGCAGGTGCTCGCGCTTCTGCTCCTCGTTGCCGTACTTGAGCAGTGCGGGACCGAGCATCGAGATGCCGAAAGACGTGAGCGGCGCACGGCACGACAGGCGCGCCATCTCCTCTCGCAGCACGCGCGCCTCTTCCTTGCTGAGCCCGCCGCCGCCGTATTCCTTCGGCCATTCCGGCACGGTCCAGCCGCGCTCCGCCATGCGCTCCAGCCACGCACGCTGCGCATCGCTCTTGAATTTCCAGCGACGCCCGCCCCAGCACACGTCGCCTTCCTCGGCGACCGGCTGACGCATCTCGGCGGGACAGTTCGCTTCCAGCCAGGCGCGCGTCTCGCGACGGAAGCCCTCGAGCTGGTCGGTCGATTTGAGAGGTGCAGACATGTGCTCGTGCCTCCGGAGTCAGGCTGAAGCCTGAGACTCCTACATACTGCGCGCCGCCAACCTCAACCCGGTCGCGGCGAACTGTTTTGCTATGCCGCCGTACGTGAGCGCACGCTGATCGGCTGCGTTGCCCTGCAGCCCGCGCGCGTACACGCCTTGCGTGATCGCCGCCATGCGGAAGCAGGAGAACGCGAGAAAGAACGGCCAGTTGTCGATGCTGTCGCGGCCAGCGTGGCGGCAGTACTGCGCGATGAACTCGCTCTCGTCGGGGATTCCCAGCTCGCGCAGGTTCACGTCGGCGAGCCCGCCGCGCCCTTCGCCTGCCGGCAGGTGGTAGTACATGCAGGCGTACGCCAGATCGCTCAGCGGATGACCGAGCGTCGCCAGTTCCCAGTCGAGCACGGCGATGATGCGCGGCTCGTGCGGATGAATGATCGTGTTGCCGATGCGAAAGTCGCCGTGAACGATTGCAGTCTCATCCGCCGCCGGCAGATGCGCGGCGAGCCACGCGATGAGGCGCTCCATGTCGGCGTTCTCGTCGGTCTTCGACGCCAGGTACTGCTTCGTCCAGCGGTCCAGCTGGCGCGCGATGTAACCCTCGGGCTTGCCGAAGTCACCGAGACCGACGGCGCGATAGTCGACGGCGTGCAGGCGCGCGCCGATGCGAGCGTAGTCGTCGTAAACGCTCGCGCGCTCGGCAGGCGTCAATTGCGGCAGCGTCACCGCAGTCATGACCCGGCCTTCGACGTGATCCATCACGTAGAACGAAGTGCCGATGATCGCGGCGTCCTCGCACAGCAGCCGCGCGTCCGGCACCGGCACGTCGGTGCCGGGCAACGCGCGCAGAATGCGATACTCGCGCTCGACCAGGTGCGCCGACGGCAGCAGCTTGCCCGGCGGCTTCTTGCGCAGCACGTACTTCTTCGTCTGCGTCTCGATCAGGAACGTCGGGTTGGATTGCCCGCCCTGGAACTGGCGCAGGTGCGCCGGGCCGCGGAAGTCCTCGAGCTGCTGCTCGAGGTAGCGCCACAGCGCCGCTTCGTCGAAGCGATGCTGGGGCAGCACGTCGACGATTGCCACGTCAGAGCTGCCCGCGGCCGCATCGGCGTTGTGCTGCGCCTGGGATGCTGACATTCCGGCCCGTCCCCCCGTCGCCCCCGAATGCCGCGATTCTAACTGCTGCTGCGTCAGCCGCCGCCGGAAATCGTCAGCTTGCCGAAAGCGATGCCGAGGTCCCAGCCGCGGCCCGTTCCGCTCAGCGCAAGCGAGACCTCGCCCTTGGTCATGACCTGCGCCTGCGAGGACTTGACCGCACCGGCGTGCGCTTCCGCCGCGGCGTACGAGCCCAGCAGCTCGTTGATGCCGGTGACCGCCGAGAACTCGCCGTGGCCGTTCTCGATCGTCGATTTGCCGACGGTCAGTCCGCCGCCCTTGGCGGTGAGCTTGACGTTCATCGACTGTCCGTTGTTGCACTTGATCGCGCCGCTCCCGCTCGCGGTCTTGTAGAACGCCGACCACCCCTTCATGGTGAAGGTGAGATGGCACGAGACGGTGGCATTCGCGGCGTGCGCAGCGCCGCCGCCCGCTACGGACAGCAACAACAGCGCGAGCAGGCGCGAACCGCCACTACGAATTGACGAGCGCATGGATAACCTCCGCGGGAAATGATCCGGAAATGTGTCGAAGGAACGCCGGGACGCTGCGTCAGCCGCGCGCACCGGAGAACTGGAAATTGCCGAACTGCGTGCGGCAGGTGCCGCCGATCCGGTCGCCGTCGACCGCGCCCTCGAAGGTCACGTCGACCTGTCCGAGCGGCGTCGTGACGCGCGCGTTGCAGCCGACGCTGCTGCCGGAGACCTGCACGTTGCTCAGCTCGGACGAGCCGTTGGCCGCCAGCATCGTGCCTTTCCAGGCCGCGCCCGCCTGCTGCAGGTCCCAGGTAAACTTCTGGGTGCCGATCGGGGTATCCATCGAAATCTGCCACTTGCCTGCTACGCTCATGTCGCAACTCCCGCGCCGTGATGGCGGCTGCCGTACCGGCAGCCCGCTTCGGCCGGAAGGATACCGTAGCTCATGAATTACAGTGGCGTCCCGCTCGCCGATTTCTTCCGCACCCGCCGCGACCGGCGCGAGCCGCTGGTGCTCGCAACGGTCACCCGCACGCTCGGCTCGACGTACCGCAAAGCGGGCGCGCAGATGCTGATCGCAGGCGACGGCAGCGCGGCCGGATTGCTGAGCGGCGGTTGCCTGGAATCCGATCTGATGGAGCGCGCGCGCGCCGTGCTGGCCGGAGCGCCGCTCGTCGTCGATTACGACACGCGCAGCTCCGACGACCTGATCTGGGGCATCGGGCTCGGCTGCGAAGGCGCCATGTCGATCCTGATGGTGCGGCTCGACACGGCCAACGACTATCAGCCGTTCGCCTTCATCGACGACTGCAGGCGGCGCAGCGTGCACGGCAATTTCGCGCTGGTCGCGCAATCCAGCAATCCGACATACCCGCTCGGCGCCGCGTTCCGCTCGGACTGCGCAGCAGCGCTGCCCACGGGAGTCGATGAGCTGTTGCGCGCCACCACGGGGTTACGCGCCGCGACGACTGTCGAGACCAGCGGCGCGACGTTCCTGATCACGCCTGTCGAATTGGCGCCGCGCCTGCTGGTGCTCGGCGCCGGACCCGACGTGATGCCGCTGGTGGATCTCGCGGGGCTGATGGGCTGGCACGTCACCGTGCTCGATCATCGTCCCGCCTACGCCGTCGCCGAACGATTTCCGCGCGCACAGCGCGTAGTGCTGAATCCTGCTGCGGAATTGGCACGAGAGCTGCGCGAGTCGCGCTACGACGCCGCGGTGGTGATGAGCCATCACCTGCTCTCCGACCAGGCGTATCTGGCCGCCCTCGCCGAGCACCGGGCGATTCCGTACGTCGGGCTGCTCGGCCCGGCCCCGCGTCGCGCGCGGCTGATGCAGGAGCTCGGCGACCAGTCGCAGCTGCTCGAAGGACGGCTGCGCGGACCGATCGGTCTCGACATCGGCGCGAAGACGCCGGAGACGATTGCGCTGGCGATCGTCAGCGAGATTCAGGCGGTGCTCGCCGGCCGACCCGGCGGCTCGTTCGCATCACACTCTTAGCGGCAGCGAGCGCACCCGCTTCCCGGTCAGCGCGAATACGGCGTTGGCGACGGCCGGCGCCAGCGGCGGCACTCCAGGCTCGCCGAGACCGCCGAGCGTCGCGCCGGAGCGGATGAACTCGACGCTGATACCCGGTGCGTCCGCCAGCTTCGGCATCGGCACATCGTGGAAATTGCTCTGCGCGACGCGGCCGCCCGCGATCGTCACCTCGTTGAACAGCGCGGCCGAGAGCGCGAACACGATGCCGCCTTCGATCTGCGCAGTCGCGGTGTCCGGATTGACTACGTCGCCGCAGTCGACAGCAGCGCACACGCGATGCACCTTGACGCGCCCGTCGACGATCTCGACCTCGGCGACCTCGGCGACGATCGAGCCGAAACTCTCCACGACCGCGATGCCGCGGCCCCGCCCGGCGGCGGGCGGCGTTCCCCAGTCCGCCATCGCTGCCGCTTTCTCCAGTGCCGCCAGATGACGGGGCGCGTTCGCCAGCAGCTCGCGCCGATACGCCAGCGGATCCTTGCCGGCGGCGTGCGCCAGCTCGTCGACGAACGATTCCGTGAAGAAGCCGTGCTGCGTGTGAGCGACCGAGCGCCATGCGCCGACGCGCACGTGCGTCGGTGCTTCGACCGCGCGAATGTCCTGGTGCTCGATGCCGTACGGCAGCCGTGCCGCCGCATCCTTGATGTTGAACCTGGACACCCACGCCGCGGGCTTGCCGTCGTCGCTCAGCGCGGCGCGATAGCGGCCGACGACCGCGGGCCGATAGAAGTCGTGCTGGATGTCTTCTTCGCGGCTCCAGATCAGCTTCACCGGCGCGGGCGCGGTCTCCCTGGCGATGCGCACGGCCTGCTCGACGAAATCCATCACGCCCGGCAAGCGCCGTCCGAAACCGCCGCCGAGCTGCTGGTTGTGAATCGTGACCTGTTCGGGCGCGAGTCCCGAAGCTTCCGCAGCCGTCTTGCGCGCGGCGAGCGGATCCTGCACGCCGGTCCACACTTCGCAGCGGCCTTCGGCGATGCGTGCCGTCGCATTCATCGGCTCCATGGTCGCGTGCGGCAGGAACGGCACGCGATACTCTGCTTCGACCAGCTTCGCCGCGCCCTGCAGCGCTGCGCTGCCTTTGCCGGACGAGAACACGTCCTCACCCTTCTCGCGATCGAGCGCGGCGCCGATCGCGGCGTAAATGGTGTCGCTCGTTGCAGCGTCTTGACCCGTGTCGGCATATTTCGGCGCGAGCGCGCGCACGCCCTTCAGCGCACGCCAGTAGCTGTCGGCGACCACGGCGACTGCGTTGTCGAGCTTGACGACCTTTTTTATTCCCGGCAGCGCCTCGGCAGGTGCACTGTCCACCGACACGAGCTTCGCGCCGAACACGGGCGAGGCGGCAATCGTGGCGTACACCATGTCCGGCAGCGTCACATCGACACCGTAGGTCGCCGAGCCATTGACCTTCGAGGGGATATCGAGCCGCGGCGTCGGCTTGCCGACGATCGTGTAGTCGTCGCGCGACTTGAGCGGCGGATGTACCGGAGGCTTCAGCCTGGCAGCTTCCGGGGCGAGCTCACCGAACGTGAGCGTGCGGCCCGAGCCGGCATGCGTTACTCGCGAAAGCTTCGCCGTGCACTCGGCGGCAGGAACATTCCACTGCTTCGCGGCTGCCTCGACCAGCATCACCTTCGCCGCTGCGCCTGCGAGACGCATGCCCAGATGGCCGGTGCCGCGCACCGCGCTGCTGCCGCCGGTGACCTGCATGTCCATCAACTGCATCAACTTGAATGTCGCGAAGTCGATGCCGCGCTCCATGTAGCGCGGCACCGAGGCGACCACGGGCACGAACACGCGCACCAGGTAGCCGTTGGCGTAGTCGTCGGTGCCGGGCGCCTCTTCGATGCGCACCTGGTTCCAGTCGGCTTCGAGCTCCTCGGCGAGCATCATCGCGAGCGCCGTGTGCACGCCCGTTCCCATCTCGCAATGAGGCACGACCACCGAGACGGTGTTGTCGGCGCCGATCTTGACCCACGTCGTGAGCTGCGGCGTGCCGTCGCGGCTGTCGGGAACGACGCGCAACCGATTCGGCGCGAACGCGATGCCGGCGATGCCGAGCGCGAGACCGCCGCCGACGAGGCTACCGGTCGCGATGAACGTACGGCGCGTCCACTTGTTCATGGCGCGCCTCCTTCGGCCTTCGCCTGGGCGACCGAATGAATCGCGCGGCGCACGCGCTCATAAGTGCCGCAGCGACAGATGTTGGTCACTCCACCGTCGATCTCTGCGTCGCTGGGCTGCGGATTGCGCGCCAGCAGCGCTGCCGCCGCCATGATCATTCCCGACTGGCAGTAGCCGCACTGCGGAACCTGATGCGCGACCCACGCGGCCTGCAGCGGATGCGGCTGCTCGCGCGGCGCGAGGCCTTCGATCGTCGTGACCTTCTGCCCTTGCATCGATGAAGCGGGGACCGAGCAGGAGCGCACCGCCGTGCCGTTGACGTGCACCGTGCACGCGCCGCAGGCAGCGATGCCGCAGCCGAATTTCGTGCCGCTCAGACCGAGGTTTTCGCGCAGCACCCACAGGAGCGGGGTGTCTTCGTCGACGTCGGCGGTGCGGGACTCGCCGTTGACATCCAGCGTGATCTGCATGACGGAGCCCCCTCATTCTTCGTTGGCGCATTGTGCGCCTTTGCCCGAGAAATGGGGACATTCATCATTTCAGCTCACGCCGCTGCAGGAGCAGTCATCACATCCAGGAAATGATGAATGTCCCCATTTCTCAGCCGCGCCGCAGATTCCGCAGCATCCGCCGGGCGTGCTTGTCCGGGCGGCCGTCGGGCGCCGGGGGCGCGAGTCGCGCACGCTCGCGCTGCTGCTCCCGGGCCGCAACGCTCGCCTGCGTCTCGGTGTAGTGCGTGCGGGCTTCCGGCGCCGGGCCGCGTCGCACAGGCAAGCCGCAGATCACGACTTCGAGCCGCTGCTCGTCGCGCGTGATTTCGATGCGATCGTCGACGTGCACCGCGCGCGACGGCTTCACGCGCTCGCCATTCACGTGCACCAACCCGCCCGCGACGGCCGCGGTCGCTTGCGAGCGGCTCTTGAAGAAGCGCGCGCACCACAACCACTTGTCGATGCGCAGTCCCGCCTGCGTCTGCTGCTGTTCCATGCTGCGAGTCTACGCCCTGCCCTCGGCGCGATCCGCTTCTGTATCATTGCGGCCGTGACCGGCAACGACCCTGTCGATCTTCTCATCGTAGGCGGCGGCATCAACGGCGCCGGCATCGCGCGCGACTCCGCCGGGCGCGGCCTCAAGGTGGCGCTGGTCGAGCAGGCCGATCTCGCCAACGGCACCTCTTCGGCGAGCACCAAGCTGATCCACGGCGGCCTGCGCTACCTGGAGTTCTTCGAGTTCCGCCTGGTGCGCGAGTCGCTGATCGAGCGCGAGCGCCTGCTGCGCATCGCGCCGCACCTCGTCCGGCCGATGCAGTTCATCCTGCCGCACGTACCCGGGCTGCGGCCGCGCTGGCAGATCCGCTTCGGGCTGTTCTTCTACGATTACTTCAGCGGCCGGCGCACGCTGCAACCCTCGCGCAGCGTGCGCGTCGGCAGCGGCAGCTACGGCGCGCTGCGTCCGGGTATCGATCACGCGTTCTCTTATTCCGATTGCTGGGTCGACGACAGCCGGCTGGTGGTGCTCAACGCGATGGACGCCGCACAGCGCGGCGCGGCGATTCATACGAGAACGCGTTTCGTGTCTGCGGCGATCGATAACGGCCTGTGGCGCGCGCGTTGCGTGCGTCAGTCGACCGGCGAATCGCTGGAGATCCGCGCCCGTGCGATCGTCAACGCGGCCGGGCCATGGGTGGAGCAGGTGCTCAAGTGCCTGCCCGAGGTGCACGTCGCCGGCGGCGTGCGCCTGGTGAAAGGCAGCCACATCGTCGTGCCGCGGCTGTTTCCGGGCAAGCACGCCTTCATGCTGCAGAACCCCGACAGCCGCATCGTGTTCGCCATTCCGTACGAGCAGAAGTGGACGCTGGTGGGCACGACCGACGTGCCGTTCTCGGGCGATGCCGCGCACGTGCGCATCGCAGACGAAGAGATCCGTTACCTGTGCGACACGATCAACAGCTATTTCCAGCGCTCGATCGCGCCGAGCGACGTGCGCTGGAGCTACGCGGGCGTGCGGCCGCTGTGGGACGACGAATCGGCCAGCGCATCGCGCGTCACGCGCGACTATCGGCTGGAGCTCTCGCATGAGCCCGGACAGCCGCCGCTGTTGTCGATCTTCGGCGGCAAGCTGACGACGTATCGGCGGCTCGCCGAAACGGTGCTCGAGAAGCTGCAGGAGCCGCTCGGCATCAGCCCGCGCTGCTGGACGCACCGCGCGCCGCTCCCGGGCGGCGACCTGCCCGCTCGCAACTTCCGGCGCTTCGTCATCGACGTGCGGCGGCGCTGGCGGTTCCTGCCGATCACCGTTGCCCGTCGCCTGGCGCGCGCCTACGGCACACGCGTCGAGCACGTCATCGGAAATGCGCGGTCGTTCGCGGATCTCGGCGAGCACTACGGTGCCGGTCTCACCGCAGCGGAAGTCGACTATCTGATGCGCAACGAGTGGGCGCTCACCGACGAAGACATCCTCTGGCGGCGAAGCAAGCTGGGCCTGCACATGTCGGAGGCCGAGCGCCAGCGCTTCGCAGCTGCACTGAGCGCGGGATCGACCGCTTGCGCCTGAGCGGCATCAGCTACCGCGCGGGCTCCGAGCTGTGGCTGCGGGACGTCGATCTGTCGCTCGCCGAAGGCGGCATCAACGTGCTGCTCGGCGCGACGCTCGCCGGCAAGACGACGCTGCTGCGGATCCTCGCCGGCCTCGATCGGCCCAGCACGGGCAGCATCCGCAAGGGCGAAAGCGATCTCACCGGCATTGCGGTACGCCAGCGCAACGTCGCGATGGTCTATCAGCAGTTCATCAACTATCCGTCGCTGACTGTCTACGAGAACATTGCCTCGCCGCTGCGTGTCGCTCGCAAGCCTGCGGCACACATCGAGGCTCGCGTTGCGCAGCTGGCCGCGACTCTGCGACTCACGCCATTTCTTGCGCGCTATCCCGCGGAGCTGTCGGGCGGTCAACAGCAGCGCACGGCGCTGGCGCGTGCGCTCGCCAAGGACGCGGAGTTGCTGCTGCTCGATGAGCCGCTCATCAATCTCGACTACAAGCTTCGCGAGGAGCTGCGCGCGGAGCTGAAGCAACTGTTCGCCGATGGACACACGACCGTGGTCTATGCGACGACCGAGCCTCTGGAAGCGCTGCAGCTCGGTGGCCATACGACACTCCTGGCTGAAGGTCGGGTGCTGCAATCGGGGCCGACGCTGGAAGTGTTCCGGCGGCCGGCCACGCTCGAAGCAGCGCGCGCCTTCAGCGACCCGCCGTTGAATGTGATTCCCGCCGGAATGCTCGCCGACAGCGTGCGCATACCCGCTACCCGGACGCCTGCAAGCGAGATCGTGCTCGGCATCCGCGCGCACGAATTTTCACTGGCCGGCGCTCCCGGACGAGCGGCGCTCAGCGGGAAAGTCGAGCTCGCGGAGATCAGCGGATCGGAAACGTTCATCCACCTGGCACGCGACGACGTGCGCCTGGTGGCGCAGGTTCCGGGCGTGCACGACCTCGCGCTCAACCAGCTCTGCACTCTCTATGTGCGCCCCGCGAGCCTGTACGGCTTCGATCGCGACGGCCGCCTGCTGTTCGCGCCGGAGAGCTGAGCGTGGCCCGCATCGACCTGGAAGATGTCGGGCATCGCTACGCCGGCGCGACCGACAGCTGGGCGCTGCGCCCGCTGACGATGACCTGGAACGACGGCGGCGCGTACGCGCTGCTCGGCCCGTCTGGCTGCGGCAAGACCACGCTGCTCAACATCATTTCCGGCTTGATCACGCCGACTCGCGGCAAGGTGTCGTTCGACGGCCGCGACGTCACCGCGCTGGCGCCGGAGGCGCGCAACATCGCGCAGGTGTTTCAGTTCCCGGTCGTCTACGACACGATGACAGTGTTCGACAATCTCGCGTTTCCGCTGCGCAACCGCGGCTGGGACGCTACGCGCCTGCGCCGGCGCGTCGAGGAAGTCGCGGACATTCTCGAGCTGCGCGCCGATCTGGCGCGGCGCGCACGGGCATTGTCGGCGGATCAGAAGCAGAAGATTTCGCTCGGGCGGGGCCTGGTGCGGCCGGACGTCGCGGCGGTGCTGTTCGACGAGCCGCTGACGGTGATCGACCCGCACCTGAAATGGCTGCTGCGCCGCAAGCTCAAGCAGATCCACCAGCAGCTGCAGCTCTCGCTGCTGTACGTCACGCATGACCAGACCGAAGCACTGACGTTCGCGGACCAGGTCGTGGTGATGAGCGAGGGCGAGATCGTGCAGGTCGGTACGCCGCAGCAGTTGTTCGAAACGCCGGCGCATCGCTTCGTCGGGCATTTCATCGGCTCGCCCGGCATGAATTTTCTCGCGTGCGAGTGGAGCGCGGGCGCGGCAACGATCGGCGGCGTGCGTCTGCAGACGAGCAGCGCGCGTGAGCCGCCCTCCGGCGCCGCACTGTCGATCGGCGTACGGCCCGAATACCTCGAGCTCGCGCCAGCGCCCGGACCGAATCGCGTACCGGTGCGCGTCGCCGCGATCCAGGACCAGGGAATCCACACGATGGTGCAGGTCGAGATCGGCGCATCGCTCGCGTGGGCCAAGCTGCGCAGTCCGGCGAGTGCCGCGCGTTCCGCCACGACATTCGCGCATCTGCCACCGCAGCGCTGCGCGCTCTACGCCGACGAGCGGAGAGTGCCGTGAGCCCGGCGAAGCCCGTCAATCAGCGCGCGTGGTGGTTCGTGCTGCCGGTGCTGATCAGCGTGGCCTTCTCGGCGCTCGTGCCGCTGATGACGATCGTCAACTATTCGGTGCAGGACATCCTCGGCCCGGACCAGGCCGTGTTCGTCGGCATGGAGTGGTACAAGGAGATCCTGCGCGACCCCGAGCTGCATGGCGCGCTCTACCGGCAACTGCTGTTCACGGCCGCAGTGCTCGCGATCGAGATCCCGCTGGGTGTTGCGCTGGCGCTCGCGATGCCCGAGCGAGGCTGGCGCGCGTCGCTCACGCTGGTGCTGCTGGCGATGCCGCTGCTGATTCCCTGGAACGTCGTCGGCACGATCTGGCAGATCTTCGCGCGCGGCGACATCGGCCTCGCCGGCTACGTGCTCACGCAGCTCGGCATCGACTACAACTACAGCCAGCATCCGACGGATGCATGGCTCACGGTGTTGGTGATGGACGTGTGGCACTGGACGCCGCTGGTCGCGCTGCTCTCGTATGCAGCGTTGCGTGCGATTCCCGAGCCGTTCTACCAGGCCGCGCGCATCGACGGCGCTTCGCGCTGGGCGGTATTTCGCTACATCGAGCTGCCGAAGATGCGCGGCGTGCTGACGATCGCGCTGCTGCTACGGCTCATGGACAGCTTCATGATCTACACCGAGCCGTTCGTTCTCACCGGCGGCGGGCCCGGCACCGCGACCACGTTCCTCTCGCAGTATCTCACGCAGAAGGCCGTGGGCCAGTTCGATCTCGGCCCGGCAGCAGCGTTCTCGCTCGTGTACTTCCTGATCATCCTGCTGCTGTGCTTCGTGCTGTACACCTTCATGAAGGACCCGCAATGAGGCGCAGGCACGGCTGGCTGCTGCTCGCGATATACCTGGTGTTCACGCTCGCGCCCATCTACTGGATGCTGCACATGAGCCTGCGCAGCAACCTCGCGATCACCGGCACGTTCGCCTGGCTGCCGGAATCCATCTCGTTGGCGAACTACGCGACCATCTTCACGGATTCGGCGTGGTACAGCGGCTACGTGAATTCGATCATCTACGTGGCGCTCAATACTGTCCTGTCCGTGGCCGTCGCTCTGCCCGCCGCGTACGCGTTTTCGCGCTATTCCTTCCTCGGCGACAAGCACCTGTTCTTCTGGCTGCTGACGAACCGCATGACGCCGCCGGCCGTGTTCCTGCTGCCGTTCTTCCAGCTCTACACCGCGATCGGCCTGATGGACACGCACCTCGCGGTCGCGCTCGCGCACATGGTGTTCAACGTGCCGCTCGCAGTCTGGATCCTCGAAGGCTTCATGTCGGCCGTCCCGCGTGAGATCGACGAGACGGCGTACATCGACGGCTATTCGTTCCCGCGCTTCTTCCTCGAGCTGTTCCTGCCGCTGATCAAGGCGGGGCTCGGGGTCACCGCGTTCTTCTGCTTCATGTTCTCGTGGGTCGAGCTGCTGCTGGCGCGCACGCTGACCTCCGTCGACGCCAAGCCGATCGCCGCCACCATGACGCGCACCGTTTCCGCGGCTGGCATGGACTGGGGAACGCTCGCAGCCGCGGGCGTGCTGACGATCGTGCCCGGCGCGCTGGTCATCTACTTCGTGCGGCACTACATCGCGAAAGGGTTCGCGATGGGGAGGGTGTGATGTCGATGCTGTCGTGGATGGCGTGGACGCCGCCGGTCGCGATCTTCTTCGCCTGCATTGCGGCGATGCTGGCGGGCATGACGGTGTGGGAGCTGCGCTGGCCGACGGTCGCTCGCAAAGGCTGGTTGCCGCTCGTCACGACCAGAGGCGATCGCCTGTTCATCGGTCTGCTCGCGGCGGCGTACGTCAACCTGGCGTGGGCCGGATTGACGGACCTGGCGCAGTGGTGGGGTGCGGGCTTGAGCGCGCTGGCGCTCGTTGCGATCATGCGCTGGGGTTAGTCAAGAGTCAGGCTGAAGCCTGACAACCAGGAACATCAATGAAAGCCACAATGCTGAGTATCCTGCTGACTGCGCTGGCCGCCGCGCCCGCGCTCGCCGACGAAGCAGCCGCGCGGCGCTGGATCGATCAGGAGTTTCAGCCCTCGACGCTCTCGAAGGAGCAGCAGCTCGCCGAGCTCAAGTGGTTCATCAACGCGGCCGCGCAGCTCGAGGCGCAGGGCGTCGCCGAGATCAGCGTCGTGTCGGAGACGATCACCACGCACGAGTACGAGGCTAAGACGCTGGCGCGCGCGTTCGGCGAGATCACCGGCATCAAGGTCAAGCACGACCTGATCCAGGAAGGCGATGTCGTCGAGAAGCTGCAGACGTCGATGCAGTCGGGCAAGTCGATCTACGACGGCTGGATCACCGATTCGGACCTGATCGGCACGCACTACCGCTACGGCGCCGTGCTGCCGCTGTCGGACTTCATGGCCGGCGCCGGCAAGGCGTACACCAACCCCGGCCTCGACCTGAAAGATTTCATCGGAGCGAAGTTCGTCACCGCGCCGGACGGCAAGCTGTACCAGCTGCCGGATCAGCAGTTCGCCAATCTCTACTGGTTCCGCGCCGACTGGTTCGCGCGCAAGGACCTGCAGGAGCAGTTCAGGAGGAAGTACGGCTACGACCTCGGCGTGCCGCTCAACTGGAGCGCGTACGAGGACATCGCGGCGTTCTTCAGCAACGACGTCAAGCAGCTCGACGGCAAGCGCGTCTACGGCCACATGGACTACGGCAAGAAGGACCCGTCGCTCGGCTGGCGCTTCACCGACGCCTGGCTGTCGATGGCAGGCTCCGCCGACAAGGGAATTCCCAACGGCATGCCGGTCGACGAGTGGGGCATCCGCGTCGCGGCCGACAAGTGCACGCCGGTCGGCGCTTCGGTGGCGCGCGGCGGCGCCGCGAATTCGCCGGCAGCGGTGTTCGCGCTCACCAAGTACATCGACTGGATGAAGAAGTACGCGCCGCCGCAATCGATGGGCATGACGTTCTCGGAGTCCGGCCCGGTGCCCGCGCACGGCGAGATCGCGCAGCAGATCTTCTGGTACACGGCGTTCACCGCCGACATGACCAAGCCCAAGCTGCCGGTCGTGAATGCGGACGGCACGCCGAAGTGGCGCATGGCGCCCTCGCCGCACGGTCCGTACTGGAAGGACGGCATGCAGAACGGCTACCAGGACGTCGGCTCATGGACGTTCCTGCGCAGCGTCGATCCCAAGCGCATGTCGGCTGCGTGGCTGTACGCGCAGTTCGTCACGGCGAAGTCGGTATCGCTGAAGAAATCGATCACCGGGCTCACGTTCATCCGCGACAGCGACATCCGCCACGAGTACTTCACCCGGAACGCGGCGAAGTACGGCGGCCTGATCGAGTTCTACCGCAGCCCGGCGCGCATCGCGTGGACGCCGACCGGCACGAACGTGCCGGATTACCCGAAGCTGGCGCAGTTGTGGTGGCAGAACGTCGCAACCGCGGTGACCGGCGAGAAGACGCCGCAGGCAGCGATGGACAATCTTGCCGAGCAGATGGATCGCATCCTCGCGCGGCTCGAGCGCGCGGGCATGAAGAACTGCCCGCCGAAGCTCAACGAGAAGAAGGATCCCGCGGCGTGGCTCTCGGCAAACGCCGCGCCGTGGTCGAAGCTGGCGAACGAGAAGCCGAAAGGCGAAACGATCGCCTACGAGAAGCTGCTGCAGGCGTGGAAGGAAGGGCGGGCGCGCTGAGTCAGGCTGAAGCCTGACCCACAGAAAGAAAAACGCCGGCCGACTTGGAGTCGACCGGCGTTTCAGGCGAGCTTGCGTTCTTGTTGTTATCCGCTGCGACTCAGAAGCGGTACTGCACCTCCATGCCGAAGGTGCGCGGGAACGTCAGCGACACTTCACGACGGATGCCGACCGGGGTCGGCGAGCTCGGGACGACGCTGCCGTAGCCGACTTCGTCGAACGCGTTCTTGACGAAGCCGATCACGGTGTAGCGATCCTTCGCGTCGTTCCACAGGATGCGCAAGTCCGCGATCTCGAACGACGGCGCGACGTACGCCGGATTCGTCCAGATCGACGACTGCTGATCGTCCGTGTCGGTGTACATGCCGGTGAACGTGAGCGAGCCGGGCGTGAAGCCCCAGGTGTAGTTGAAGCCGATCGTCCACTTGTTCTCGGGCGACAGCGGCAGATTGTTACCTTCCACCGACTGCGCCACGCGTCCCGGACTGATGACCGTGACCGGCTTGGCGCCCGGCGCGACCGCGGCGGGATCGACGCTGTCGACGAAGCAGCAGCCGTCCGTGATCTTGGTGTGCAGGTAGCCGTAGTTGAAGAACAGCTGCAGCGCGTCGACCGGCGACCACACGGTCTCGATCTCCACGCCGTAGGTTTCGGCGTCGAGATTGAGGAAGCGGCTCTCCGTGCTCTGGTCGCGCAGCACGGTCAGCGGCGCCTGGAATCCTTTGTAGTCGTTGAAGTACACCGCGGTGTTCAGTTGCAGGCGACCACTCACCTGCTGCTTCCAGCCGAGCTCGTACGAGTTGACGTACTCAGGATCCGCATACGGGTTCAACGTCAGGCCGTTCGAGCCGAGCCAGCCGCCGGACTTGTAGCCGCGGCTGTAGCGCAGGTAGGTGTTGGTGTTCTCGGTCGGCTCCCAGCGCAGCCCGACGGTGCCGGTCACTGCATCCCAGTCGCCCGACAGATCGCGCTCCAGGCCGCCGCGCGGCGAAGCCCGCATGTCGGCAGGACACGCTACCGCGCCACAGACCTGCGATTGCGTGACGTCGAGAGCCAATGCCTGCGTCTGCGCCAGCACGGCAGCGCTGACCCCGTTGAAGATCGCGGTGGCAGTGGCCGGATTCGCGCGCAGGAACCCGTCGACTTGGGCCGGTGTCAGGTTCGGATTTCCGGCCAGCGTGCGCACCTGCCCGATGATCGCGTTCTCCAGCGTCGAGGGGGTGTCCGCCGCGCCGGTCGCCGTCGTCGGACCGCGAGCGATCAGCCGCGCATAGTCCCAGCCGTCCTTCTTGTCCTTCGTGTAGCGCGCACCGAGCGTCAGCGTCCACTTGTCCGAGATGCCCCAGTCGATCTGGCCGAAGCCGGCATACGAATCCGTCTCCAGGTGACCGTCGACCAGCAGGATGTTGCGATCCGGATTCGGGATCGCGCTGTTCGCCGGCGCGGCGAGCGACGGATCGTTCGGAATGCGGATGCCCTGCGGCTGATCGTACTTCTGGTTGTATTGATAGACGCCGACGATCCACTGCACCGCGCCTTCGCCGTTCGAGGAGAGGTTCAGCTCGTTGGACCACCAGCTCTGCTCTTCCGTGTAGAACGTCATGCTGTCGACGCTGGCGTTGGTGGCGGTGAACGCCGGATTCGCGAACGTGAACGGCGTGAGCGGACCCGCGGCGCCGTCGAAGTCCACGGTCAGCGCAGCAATGCCCGCCGGGTTGGCGATGCTCTGGAAACCGGTGCGATTGCCGCCGTCGTAGTCGCCGCCCGTGTCGTACCCGTACTCCTGGTAGCCGCCCAGATATTTGAGCGTGGTGCCGCCGAGATCCCAAGTGACGTCGAGGTGAATGCGCTGGTGATCGCGCAGCACGCCGGGTGCATCGCGATTCGTGTTCATCGTGTACGGATCGTTCACTGCCGGATTCGGGTCCGGGTTGCCGCGCGCGGTGTTGTAGTAGAGCGCGCCGTTACCGTTGCCGACCAGGCCAAGCGTGTCGTACGGCGAGATGTTGTTGAGCAAGGTGTTGCCCACGCCGTACGTGTCGTCCCAGTCGAACTTCGAGTAGCGGATGCGCGCGACGGCGTTCTCGCCGAGATCCGCTTCGAGCTGCGCCTCGACCATCCAGCGCTTGACCGTCGCGGTGTCCTCCGCCGGGCCGCGATTCTCGACGAAGCCCTCGTCGCGCCGCGCCATGGAGCCGCCGATGAGATAGCGCACGCTGTCGCTGAACGGGCCGCGCAGCAGCGCATCGGTGTGCCACTCGCCGTAGTTGCCGACCGAGCCGCGCACTTCGCCCTGGAACTTGTCGGTCGGGCGCTTGGAGATGATGTTGAGCGTGCCGCCGATCGAGTTGCGGCCGTACAAGGTGCCCTGCGGGCCGCGCAGGATCTCGGTGCGCTCGATGAACAGCGAGGGCGTCGAAGTGTCGGCCATCGAAGTCGAGAAGATGCCGTCGGAATACAACGCGATCGAGGGGTCGGTGCCGATGCTGTTGGTGAGTCGGCCGAAGCCGCGCATCGACAGGCGGTCGTTGTTGCGATACGTGAGGCTCGGCGTGAAGCGCGCGAAATCCTCCACCGTGTTCAGGCCCAGTACGTCGCGCCGTTCGCTCGTGTACGCGGAGACCGCTACCGGTACGTCCTGGATGTTCGCTTCGCGTTTCTCTGCCGTGACGACCACTTCCTCTAGCACCGAGGTGCGCGAGGTCTCCTGTGCCAGCGCTGCCGCGCCGCCGATGCCCAACACGCTGCCGATCGCGCACGACAGCAGCGTTCGCTGTTTCGACTTCATGAGAACCCCCATTCGGACCGAGCGACGAGTCCGAAGATATTGTTTGCGGAATCGACGATCGCTCTGCGGTCACGTTCGATGGTAAGAACTCCGATGCGGAACAGCAATACGGCCCGCCGTCCCGCACGATGGAACCCTCCGGCAGCTCAGCCATTCCCTGAACCGCGGCGGGCGACGGCGAGCGTCGTGCCAACTGCCGACCCATGCAGCAAAAAACGCCGGCTGGCTCGTGCTCGTCCGGCGTCTGTGTGGGCCTGCGGCAGGCGGGTCGGGTTCTGGCGCCCTTCCGCGCGGTGGCACAATCCGCTCCTTTCAACGCATTTCGAGGGCACGATGGTGAAGGGCGAGTTCCTGCAGCGGCTGAGCCGCGACACCGAGCAGTTGCGAGAGCAAGGGCTGTACAAGCCCGAGCGCGTGTTGACTTCCGCACAGAGCGCCGTGGTGCGCGTCGGCGACGGCGGTGACGTCGTCAACCTTTGCGCAAACAACTACCTGGGCCTGGCCAACGACGCGTCGGTGCGCGAGGCGGCCCAGCGCGCGCTCGATCGCTATGGCTACGGCATGGCCTCGGTGCGCTTCATCTGCGGCACCCAGCAGATCCACAAGGATCTCGAGGCGCGGCTGAGCGGCTTTCTCGGCACGGAAGACACGATCCTGTACTCATCGTGCTTCGACGCCAACGGCGGACTGTTCGAGACGCTGCTCGACGAGCAGGACGCGGTCATCAGCGACTCGCTGAACCATGCCAGCATCATCGACGGCGTGCGCCTGTGCAAAGCGCAGCGCTTCCGCTACGCCAACAACGATCTGGACGAGCTGGAAGCGCGCCTCGAGGAAGCGAGCAGGTGCCGCGTGCGCCTGATCGCCACCGACGGCGTGTTCTCGATGGACGGCGTGATCGCACGCCTCAAGGACATCTGCGACCTGGCCGATCGCCACGACGCGCTGGTGATGGTCGACGACTCGCACGCGACCGGCTTCGTCGGCGCACGCGGCCGCGGCACGCACGAGCTGCGCGGCGTGATCGATCGCGTCGACATCCTCACCGGCACGCTCGGCAAGGCGCTCGGCGGCGGCAGCGGCGGCTACACCTCCGGCCGCAAGGAGATCGTCGCCTGGCTGCGCCAGCGCTCGCGTCCGTATCTCTTCTCCAACAGCATTCCGCCGTTCATCGCTGCGGCCACCCTGCGCGTGCTCGACATGCTCGAAGCCGACACCACGCTGCGCACGCGCCTGTGGGAGAACACCGCGCACTTCCGCAAGGGGATGGCGGCCGCGGGCTTCAATCTCGTGCCGGGCGAGCATCCGATCATTCCGGTCATGCTCGGCGATGCCAGGGTCGCTTCCGAGTTCGCGCGTCGTCTGCTCGACGAGGGCGTATACGTTATAGGCTTCTCCTATCCGGTAGTCCCGCAAGGCAAGGCGCGCATTCGCACGCAGATGTCGGCCGCGCACACGCGCGAGCAACTCGATCGCGCGGTCACGGCCTTCAGCAAGATCGGCAAGGAGCTGCGCGTAGTCTAGAATTGCGCCATGCACGCACTAGTCAAAGCTCGCGCCGCCACCGGCATCGACCTGCAGGAAATCGCCAAGCCCACGCCCGGCCCGAACGACGTCCTGATCCGCGTCAAGCGCGCCGCCATCTGCGGCACCGACATGCACATCTACAACTGGGATGCGTGGGCGCAGAAGACCATCCCGGTGCCGATGGCGGTGGGGCACGAGTACTGCGGCGAGGTCGTCGAAGTCGGCAGCGAAGTCGCCGGCTTCAAGCGCGGCGATCGCGTCTCGGGCGAGGGCCACATCACTTGCGGACATTGCCGCAACTGCCGCGCCGGACGGCGGCACCTGTGCCGCAACACCGTCGGCGTGGGCGTGAATCGCCCCGGCGCGTTCGCCGAGTACGTCGTCATTCCCGCCTTCAACGCCTTCAAGCTGCCGGACGCGATCGACGACGAGATCGCCGCCATCCTCGATCCCCTCGGCAACGCCGTGCACACCGCGCTCGCGTTCGACGTGGTCGGCGAAGACGTGCTGATCACCGGCGCCGGCCCGATCGGCATCATGGCCGTGGCGATCGTGCGCTTCATCGGCGCGCGCAACGTGGTCATCACCGACGTGAACGACTACCGGCTCGATCTCGCGCGCAAGATGGGCGCGACGCTCGCGCTCAACGTCACCCGCGACAAGCTCGAAGACGCGATGCAGCAGCTCGGCATGCAGGAGGGCTTCGACGTCGGGCTGGAGATGTCGGGCAACGCCGCGGCGCTGCGCGACATGCTGCGTACCATGCATCACGGCGGCAGCATCGCGATGCTCGGCATCCCGCCGAACGAGGTCGCGATCGACTGGAACGAGGTGATCCTCAAGGGCCTGACGATCAAGGGCATCTACGGCCGGCAGATGTTCGAGACCTGGTACAAGATGGCCGCGCTGTTGCAGAGCGGCCTGAACGTGCGGCCGGTCATCACGCACCGCCTGCCCTACACGCAGTACCAGCACGCGTTCGAGATCATGGGCAAGGGCCAGTCGGGCAAGGTCGTGATGGACTGGGAGAA
>DATEJG010000085.1:0-71587 GCA_035278165.1 Steroidobacteraceae bacterium | reverse complement strand
TCGTGGGATGACTTTTGAGGGAACCGGGGAGGAGTGCCATGAGCAGACCGGGAACCCAGATTGCCGCCGGCACTGCCGGCTCGAAGCAGGTGCTGACCTTCACCCTAAGTGAAGAGACCTACGGCGTCGACATACTGCGCGTGCAGGAAATCCGCGGCTGGTCGCCGGTGACGCGCATCCCGCAGTCGCCGGCCGCGGTGCTGGGCGTGCTCAACCTGCGCGGCTCGATCGTGCCCATCGTGGACCTGCGCATGCGCTTCAGTCTGCCGCGCGCGCAGTACACGCCGCTCACGGTGATCATCGTGCTGTCGGTCGAGTCGCAGCAGGGCCGGCGCGATTTCGGCGTCGTGGTCGATGGCGTCTCCGACGTCATCCATGTGCCGGTGAGCGATATCAAGCCCGCGCCCGAGCTGGGTCAGCAGGCGAGCACGGAATTCATTGCAGGGTTGGCTGCGGTGGCGGGACGCATGGTCATGCTGCTCGACATCGATCGGCTGATCGGCGGGGAAGTCGCGGCTGCGACTTCGCTGCCCGTCGCGGCCAATGCCTGAAGATGCCGCCGCCCACCGCCAATCCGACCGGCTTTCTCGAAACCGGCGCCTGGGTGCCCGCCCTCGGCGACGCCGAGTTCGAGTTCATCCGCCACGTGATCGGCGAGAACGCGGGGATCGTGCTCGGTCCGAACAAGCGGCAGCTGGTGCAGGGCCGGCTGGCGCGGCGGCTGCGTGACCTCGGGCTGACTTCCTACGTCGCCTACTGCGAGCACCTGCGCCGCTCCGGTCCCGAGGAGCTGGTCGGGCTGATCAACGCGCTCACGACCAACGTCACCTCGTTCTTTCGCGAGAACCATCACTTCGAGGCGATGCGCGAGTTCATGCTGCCGGAGGCGTTGCGCCGCAATGCCGAGTCGCGCCGCATCCGCATCTGGTCCGCGGGCTGCTCGACCGGCGAAGAGCCGTATTCCATCGCGATGATCGCCAGCGACGTGCCGCAGCGCTCCGGCTGGGATTGCAAGATCCTGGCGACGGACATCGACAGCGACGTCATCGCGTTTGCGCAGCAGGCCATCTACCCGATGGAGCGCGTCTCCTCGCTGCCGACCGAGCGCCTGCGCCGTTCCTTTCAGAAGGGCGTCGGCACGCGCGCCGGCGAAGCGCTGGTCAAACCGCAGGTGCGCGAGCTGGTCACGTTCCGCGTGCTGAACCTGTTGCAGCCCTGGCCGATGCGCGGCCCGTTCGACGTGATCTTCTGCCGCAACGTGATGATCTACTTCGACCAGCCGACGCGCGACCGGCTGGTCGAGCGGTTCGCGCAGCTGCTCGCTCCCGAAGGCTACCTGTGCATCGGCCACGCCGAGGCGATCCATCACACGAGCGCGCCGCTGGAGCTGGTCGGCAGGACCATCTATCGACGCACCGGAGGCGACGATGGCGGCTGAAGGAACACGCAGCAGGCCGGTGTTGCCGCGCGCGCTGCCCGGATTCGAAGCGATCCGGCGCTACGTGAACCCGGCGGGCGTGCCGACGGCGCGCATCCTGCCGGGCGAGTACTACGTGACGTGCGAGGACGAAGTCATCGACACGGTGCTCGGCTCGTGCGTTGCCGCCTGCATCCGCAATCCGAAGCGCGGCATCGGCGGCATGAATCACTTCATGCTGCCGCGGCCCGGCGCCGGCGCCGGCGATACGTGGGAGAAAGTCGCCGGCCGCGCGACGCGCTACGGCAGCGCTTCCATGGAACAGCTGATCAATCGCGTGCTCGGCGCGGGCGGCACGCGCCAGGAGCTCGAAGTGAAGATCTTCGGCGGCGGGCGCGTAGTGCCGAACCTCAGCGACATCGGCGCGCGCAATCTCGACTTCGTGCGCGATTTCCTGCGGCACGAGGGCTTGAGGATCGTTGCCGAGGATGCCGGCGACACCTGCTCGCGGCACGTCCAGTACTTCGCACGCACCGGCCGCGTCCGCGTGCGCCATCTGCGAGCGCGCACCCTCGAGGTGGGCACGCGCGAGCAGCGTTACCTCGAGCGGCTGGACCAGGCTCCGCTCGCCGGCGAGATCGATCTCTTCTAGGGGCGCGGCATGACGATCAAAGTTCTGGTGGTCGACGATTCCGCGCTGGTGCGCAAGCTCCTGAGCGTCATGCTCGGCCGCGCCCGCGACATCGAGGTGGTCGGCACGGCCAACGACCCGTATGCGGCGCGCGAGCGCATCAAGCGCCTCAACCCGGACGTCATCACGCTCGATGTGGAAATGCCGCGCATGGACGGCCTCACGTTCCTGGAGAACCTGATGCGACTGCGTCCCATGCCGGTCGTGATGGTTTCGTCGCTCACGCAGCGCGGTGCGGACGTCACGCTGCGTGCGCTCGAGCTCGGCGCCATCGACTTCGTCGCCAAGCCGAAGATCGACATCGCCGGCAGCCTGGAGAGCTACGAAGACGAGCTGGTCGCGAAGGTCAGAGCGGCCGCCGCGGTACGCGTGGAGGCGCGCCCGGCGAACAAACGCCCGCGCATAGTGGATGAGCGGCACAGCACCTCGGCAGTGCTGCCGGCGCTCAGTACGCAGAAGCTTCTGCGCACCACGGACCGCATCGTCGCCGTCGGCGCGTCCACCGGGGGCACTGAAGCGATCCGCGAGTTCCTTGCCGAGATGCCGCCGGATGCACCGGCGATGGTCATCTCGCAGCACATTCCCGCAGCCTTCAGCAAAGCATTCGCCGAGCGCATGAACCGCAACACCGCAATGGCCGTGTGCGAGGCGCAGGACGGCCAGCAGATTCTCCCGGGCCACGTCTACATCGCGCCGGGCGACCGGCACCTGCTGGTGCAGCGCGACGGCTCGCGGTACCTGTGCCGCCTGAGCGACGGACCGCACGTCAATCGGCACCGCCCGAGCGTCGACGTGATGTTCCGCTCCGTCGCCCAGCACGTCGGACACAACGCGGTCGGCGTTCTGCTCACCGGCATGGGCGATGACGGTGCGCGCGGTCTGCTGGAGATGCAGGAAGCCGGCGCCGGCACGATCGCCCAGGACGAGGCCAGCAGCGTCGTCTGGGGCATGCCCGGGACCGCCGTAAGGATGGGGGCGGCCGCGCACGTGCTGCCGCTGCGGGAGATAGCGGGTCAGGTCCTGCACCTGACAGAGGACGCCGCGGCGGCCTAGGCGGCGACTTTCGACATAAACCGATACTCAAGTCCGGACCCGGCAAGCCGATAGCCAGCATCATGACGACATCGAGAGCGATTGCGAGCGAGGAAACGACCGTGGCGGGCGAAACAGCGGCCGCATTTGCCTTCGTCAGCGAGCTGGCCAAGGAAGTCTCGGCCGGCAAGGTGGAATTGCCGTCATTCCCGGACGTCGCCGTGCGGGTCCGCAAGGTGCTGGCGGACGAGGCCGTTTCCAACGAGCAGATCGCGCGCATCGTCGGCTCCGACGCCGGTCTCGCGGCGCGCATGCTGACGCTCGCGAACTCGGCTGCGTTGAACCGCAGCGGCAAGTCGCTCTCCGACCTCAAGACCGCCGTCAATCGCATCGGGCACAACAACGTGCGCACCGCGGCGGTGTCGTTCGCGATCGCGCAGCTGCGCCGGGCGAGCGAGCTGCGCGCCATTGCGCAGGATCTGGAGCGCGTGTGGCAGGAGGCGACGCTGGTCGCCGCGCTCGCGTACTCGATCGCCACGCGTTGCCAGCTCAACGCCGACGAGTCGATGCTCGCCGGGCTGCTGCACAACGTCGGCAAGCTGTACATCCTGGCGCGCGCCAACCGTCACGGTAACCTGTTCCGCGATCCGGCCGCTCTCGGCCAGGTGATGCGCGACTGGCACGCCAACGTCGGCAAGGCGATCGTCGAGAACTGGGGCTTCCCCGAGCACATCGCCGAGGCGATCGGCGAGCACGAGAACATCGACCGGCAGGCCGGCCAGGCCGACGTGTGCGACGTCCTGACCGTCGCCGCGATGAGCGCCGGCTTCATCGGCCAGGACGTGGATTTCGAGCTGAACATGCAGGGCGTGCGCGCGTTCCGCCGGCTCGGGCTGGATAACGCCAAGTGCGAGCACATCATGCGCAACTGCTCGGAAGAGATTTCGGCCCTGCGCAGCGCGCTGGGAGATTGATGTCAGGCTGAAGCCTGACTCCTTCCTCTGCAGGGAATGCCTCATATCTTCCCGCGCGGATTCCACTAGGAACCAAGTGCCTGCGCATACGTACTGATTGTACGGAGCGTCTGCATAGGCAGCATGCGGGTGGGGAGCGTGGCGTGCGCCGCGTTCGGCTGTAGGGACGACAGGCGTACATGGGCGGCAAGATCCTCGTCGCAGAAGACGATCCGGAAGCGCGTGAGCTTCTGCTGCTGCTGCTGGAAGGCGGCGACTACAGCCTGCTCGAGGCTGCCGACGGCATGGAAGCGCTCGACCTGCTGCGCACCGAGCAACCCGATCTGCTCATCACCGACATCGTCATGCCGCGCATGGACGGCTACGAGCTGGTCCGTCGCTTGCGCCAGGACGACCGCACGGCGCAGACAGCGGTGATCTTCTGCTCCGCTTCCTATCACGAGCGTGAAGTGCGCGAGATGGCGCGCTCGCTCGGCGTGCAGAGCACGCTCGCCAAGCCGTTCGACTTCAAGACCGTACGTACGACCGTCGACGCTGCGTTCGCCGCACGGACGCAGTCGCCGCTCTCCGAGCCCGTCCCGATGCCCGCCGCGCCGGCGGTTGGCGGCGCGCAGGAACGTCTCAGCGCGCTGGTCGCATTCAGCCGGCGCCTGTTCGGCCAGACCGAGCCGGAGGCGATCGTCGAGTCGACCTGTCACGCAGCGCGCGACATCCTGCTGGCCCAGTGTGCCCAGCTGGTGATCGCCGACGGCGAAGGGCCGAATCACGCTCGCACAGCCAGCGGTCTGGCGAACGAGCAACTGGACCGGTTGCTGAGCACGCGCATGTACCGCGACCTGTTGCAGTCGCTGGCCGAGGGCGGCTGTGCGCACTATCCGATGTCGCCGGACACTCACGCGCCGAACGGCGGCACGAATCAACCGGGCGATTTCGTCTCGATGCTCGGCGTGCCGGTTGCTTCGGTCAGTCACCGCTACGGCTACCTGTGCGTCATCAATCGCATCGGGCTGCCGGGCTTCACCGACGAAGACCTCGGCGTCGCGCGGGCGATCGCGGCCCAGGTGGCGGTCGCGTACGAGAATGCGCGGCGCTGCCACGACCTCGAGCGACGCGTCGCCGAGCGCACTGCCGAGCTGGAGATCGCCAACCGCGAGCTCGAGGCATTCTCGTACTCGGTCGCGCACGACCTGCGGGCCCCGCTGCGCCTGATCCATGCGCACGTGCAGATGCTGCGTGACTATCGCGGCTCGCCGACTGCGCGCGAGCCGCTGATCCATCTCGACCAGATCCAGCGCGGCGCGCGTGAGATGAGCGCGCTGATCGACGGGCTGCTGGCGTTGTCGAGGATCAGTCACATGGAGATGCGTCACGAGATCACGGCGCTCGATGACCTGGTGAAGCGCGCGGTGAGCCAGGTGGGCCAGGAGACCGGCGAGCGCGTCATCGAGTGGCGCATCGCGTCGCTCCCGGCGGCGGCGTGCGATGCCGATCTGATGCTGCAGGTGTTCGCCAACCTGATCGACAACGCCGTGAAGTATTCGCGGCCGCGCCCGCAGGCGGTGATCGAGATCGGCCTGGGCAGCGCGGACGGCGAGAAATACATCTTCGTGAGGGACAACGGCGTCGGCTTCGACATGCGCTACGCCCGCAAGCTGTTCGGCGTGTTCCAGCGCCTGCACCGGCACGACGAGTTCGAAGGCACCGGCATCGGGCTGGCGACGGTCAGCCGCATCATCGAGAGGCACGGCGGGCGCATCTGGGCCGATTCGCGGCTCGGGCAGGGCGCGGAGTTCCGCTTCACGATCGCCGGGCTGTAGGGCGACTGGCAGTGTCAGGCTGAAGCCTGACCCACGAGATCCCTCGTCGTCCCTGTGGGTCAGGCTTTAGCCTGACACTCATCTCCTTTATCCTTCCTCGATGCAGGACCGATACGATCACGCCGCTGTCGAGCGCGCAGCCCAGGCATTCTGGGGCGAAACGCGCGCTTTTGCCGTCGCCGAAGACCCCGCGCGCCGCAAGTACTACTGCCTGTGCATGTTCCCGTACCCGAGCGGCCGGCTGCACATGGGCCACGTGCGCAACTACACCATGGGCGACGTGCTCACCCGCTACATGCGCATGCAGGGCTACAACGTGCTGCAGCCGATGGGCTGGGACGCATTCGGCCTGCCGGCCGAGAACGCCGCGATGAAGAACGGCGTGCCGCCGGCGAAGTGGACCTACGACAACATCGCCTACATGAAAGGGCAGCTGCAGCAGCTCGGCTTCGCCCTGGACTGGAACCGCGAGCTCGCCACCTGCCAGCCCGAGTACTACAAGTGGAACCAGTGGCTGTTCCTGCGCATGCTCGAGCGCGGCATCGCCTATAAGAAGACCGGCGTCGTCAACTGGGACCCGGTCGACCAGACCGTGCTCGCCAACGAGCAGGTCATCGACGGCCGCGGCTGGCGCACCGGCGCGCTGGTCGAGAAGCGCGAGATCCCGATGTACTACCTGCGCATCACGGAGTACGCACAGGATCTCCTCGACGAGCTGCAGCACATGACCGAGTGGCCTGAGCGCGTGCGCGCGATGCAGGCGAACTGGATCGGCCGCAGCGAGGGCGTGCGGATCGGTTTCCCGTACGAGCTGGAAGGCGAGCGCCACGTGCTGAGCGTGTTCACGACGCGCGCGGACACGCTCATGGGCGCGACTTTCTGTGCCGTCGCCGCAGAGCATCCGCTCGCGACCCATGCCGCACGCAACGATCCGGCGCTCGCGGCCTTCGTGGAAGAGTGCAAGCGCGGCACCGCGCAGGAAGCCGAGATTGCCGTGATGGAAAAGCGCGGCATGCCGACCGGGCAGTTCGTCACGCATCCGCTGTCCGGCGAAAAGATTCCGGTGTGGGTCGGCAACTATGTGCTGATGACTTACGGCGAAGGCGCAGTGATGGGCGTGCCCGGTCACGACGAGCGCGACTTCCACTTCGCCGTGAAATACGGCCTGCCGATCAAGTTCGTCATCCGCCCGCCGGGCGCGAGCGTCGAGACGTTCTCGAAGACGCAGTGGCAGCCCGAGTACGGCGCCTATGGCGTTTGCATTCACTCCGGCAAATACGACGGCCTCGACTACCAGGCCGCAGTCGATGCGATCGCCGCGGACCTGCAGGCCAAGGGGCTCGGCGAGAAGCAGGTGCAATGGCGCCTGCGCGACTGGGGCATCTCGCGGCAGCGCTACTGGGGCTGCCCGATCCCGCTCATCCTGTGTCCGGCGTGCGGCGACGTGCCGGTGCCCGACGAGGAGCTGCCGGTCGTGTTGCCCGAGAACCTGGTGCCGGACGGCACCGGCAATCCGCTCAACAAGACGCCGTCGTTCTACGAGTGCAAGTGCCCGAAGTGCGGCGGCAAGGCGCGCCGCGAGACGGACACGATGGACACGTTCGTCGATTCGGCGTGGTACTTCGCGCGCTTCGCTTGCGTCGACGACTACCAGGCGATGGTCGACGAGCGCGCCAACTACTGGATGGCCGTCGACCAGTACATCGGCGGCATCGAGCACGCGATCCTGCACCTGCTGTACTCGCGCTTCTGGATGCGCGTGATGCGCGACATGGGGCTGATCGAGGTCAAGGAACCGTTCGTGCGCCTGCTGACGCAGGGCATGGTGCTCAACAACATCTATTCGCGCAGCACGGGCGAGGGGCGCGTCGAGTATTTCCATCCCGATGACGTGGCGGTGCAGCTCGACGCCAACGGCGCGCCGGTCGGCGCCACGCTGCGCAGCGACGGCAAGCCGGTGCAATGGGAAGGCATGCGCACGATGTCGAAGTCCAAGAACAACGGCGTCGATCCCACCGATCTGGTCGCGCGCTTCGGCGCGGACTCCATCCGCGTGTTCATGATGTTCAAGGCGCCGCCCGAGGACACGCTCGAGTGGTCCGACGACGGCGTCGAAGGCTCGGCGCGCTTCCTGCGCCGGCTGTGGCGCATGGTGTGGGAGCACCTGGAGAAAGGGCCTTCCGCGACGGCGCCGCGCCAGGACCTCGTCGCGCTTTCGCCGGTGCAGCGGGAGATGCGCCGCATGGCGCATGCGACGCTGGTCAAGGTGACCGACGACTACGGCCGCCGGCGCGTGTTCAACACCGCCATCGCCGCCGTCATGGAGCTGATGAACGCGCTGCAGAAGTTCGACGACGACTCGCAGCAAGGCCGCGCCGTGCGGCACGAGACGCTCGAGCTGATCGTGCAGATGCTCGCGCCGATCGCGCCGCACATCTGTCACGCGCTGTGGAACGAGCTGGGCCACAAGGATGCGCTGATCGATCATCCGTGGCCGCAGCCGGATCAGCAGGCGCTGGTGCAGGACCGCATCCAGATCGTGGTGCAGGTGAACGGCAAGCTGCGCGCGCACGTGGAGATCAGTGCGAACGCCGGCGAAAGCGAGGTGCGGACCGCCGCGCTCGACGATCCGACGATCCGGAAATGGATCGAGGGCAAGCCGGTGCGCAAGGTGATCGTCGTGCCGGGCAAGCTCGTGAACGTGGTGGTGTGAGCGCCTCGACGCCGCCCATTCGCGTCGTCCTGTTCGACGTCGGCGGCGTGCTCGTGCAGCTGAGCGGCGTCGCGACCGTGATGAGCTGGGTCGCCGATCGCTGGACACCGGCCGACGTCTGGCATCGCTGGCTGCATTCGCCGGCGGTGCGCGCGTTCGAGACCGGTCGCAGCGACGCTGAGACTTTCGCTGCGGATCTGGTCGCGGAGCTGCAGCTGGGCGTAGAGCCGGCGCTGTTCCTCGATTCCTTCGCCGGCTGGCCTTCGGGCTTGTTCCCCGGCGTGCACGACCTGGTGGCGCGCTTGCCGCGGCACGTCACGCCGGCGCTGCTCTCGAACAGCAACTCGCTGCACTGGCCGCGGGTGCTGGACGACTTCGGCCTCGGCTCATTGTTCGAGCACCGCTTCGTTTCGCACCTGACGGGCTTCATCAAGCCCGACCGCGCTGCGTTCGAGCACGTCATCCGCACGCTCGGCTGCGAGCCCTCGAGCGTCTTTTTCCTCGACGACAACCTCGTGAACGTCGAGGCCGCCCGCAGCGCGGGCATGCAAGGCGCGCACGTCGTCGGCGTCGAAGGCGCCGAGTGCGCACTGCGCACCGCCGGCGTCATTTCATGATGGTGCATCAACTGCTGCCTTGGCCTCCCTTGTGGGTCAGGCTTCAGCCTGACTCTTTGATCCACACCGCATCCCACAACGGATAGTCGTTGATCCTGCGCACCAGCCCTGCGCGGACCGGGTTGCAAACGACAAACAGGCGGGTGCGACAGCGCGTTACGGTAAGAAAGTCAGGCTGAAGCCTGACCCACAACACCTCCAAACCCTGCTCGCGGGTTGTTCCCGCCTTCCGGTCGCCGTACGCTTCGGGTAACAACTCCATCGGCCTTCGTCAACGCGACAGGTGCTTTATGCAAATGCGGGTGGTCGAGAACGCGGTCAGCAACGTTCGCAACCAGGTTTCGGCGGAGGAGTGGGCGACGCGCGTCGATCTCGCGGCCTGCTACCGGCTGGTCGCGCACTTCGGCTGGGACGACCTGGTGTTCACGCACATCTCCGCGCGAGTGCCCGGCACGCACGATTTCCTGATCAATCCGTACGGCTTCATGTTCGAGGAGATCACCGCTTCGAGCCTGGTGCGCGTCGACCTCGAAGGGAAGAAGACGTTCGAGAGTCCGCACGACATCAATCCCGCCGGCTATACGATTCACAGCGCGATCCACGCCGGGCGCGACGACGCAGGATGCGTGCTTCACCTACACACGATGGAAGGTGTAGCGGTATCCGCCCAGAAGGGTGGATTGCTGCCGATCTCGCAGCAGTCGACGCTCGTGATGCTCAGCCTGTCCTATCACGACTATGAGGGTCTGGCGTTGAACCCGGACGAGAAGGGCCGGCTGCAGGCGGACCTCGGCGACACCCGCAATATGATCCTGCGCAACCACGGCTTGCTGACGGTCGGCCGGACCGTTGCGGATGCGTTCCTGAGTATGTACACGCTGCAGCGCGCCTGCGAGGTCCAGGTACTGGCGCAGGGCCACGGCACGGCGCTCATCGACATACCGCAATCCGTGCTCGACACCGTCCCGGAGTTCTCGCGCACGGTGATGCGCGGCTCGGGCAGCGGGCTGGTGTGGCCGGCGCTGCTGCGGAAGATGGAGCGGGTCGATAGCAGCTTCAGGAACTGAAGCCAGTCAGGCTGAAGCCTGCCCCACAAGGCGCCCTGAATACGAAATTTCGGCTGCACTCAGGGATTACCTGATGTGCGGGCGACGGCCTGCCCGATACTCACCGCGGCGCACATTACTGCAAACTCCGCAGCGCCCATGCGTAGGAAAGATGAGCGCGGCAGGAGAGTTCGGATGAAGGCGGATGCAATAGCGACCCGGATGTCCGTCCTGGGGCGCGCGCTGCCCTCGCGGGTGCTCCTCGTCGACGACGACGAGCTGGAGCTGGAACTGATGGCCGACCGGCTGACGGCGGCGGGCTTCGAAGTGGCGTCCGCACCGAACGGCGAGGCCGCGCTGCGGCTCATCGACCAGCAGTGGTACCCGCTGGTGATCACCGACTGGCTGATGCCGGTCATGGACGGCATCGCCTTCACCGAAGCGCTGCGCGGCCGCGGTGCCACCGACACCTACATCATCATGCTGACGATGCGCGAGGCCAGCGTCGACTACGAGCGCGGCTACGTCGCAGGCGTCGACGACTATCTGTCCAAGCGCGTGCCGGATGCCGAGCTGTTCGCCCGCATCACGGCCGCATTCAATACGCTCGCCCTGCGGCGCTCCTTGAAGGAAGCGCAGGCCGCGCTCGAGCAGGCCGCCGCGGTCGACTCCGAGTCCGGCGCGTTCGCGCTGCGCGAGCTTTACACCAGGTTGCATGGGGAGATCAGGCGCGCCCAGCGTTACGGGCGCAAACTGACGCTGCTGACACTGGCCGTGTCTGCAGCAGAGGGCGCGACGGCGGTCGACGTCGCCCTGGCGCCGGAGGTTCTGCGCGGCATCGTGCAGACGATGGAAGGCGTCGTACGGATGCAGATCGACTGGACCGGGCGACTCGACAGCGAGCAGGGCGCGGCATTCGCCGTGGTCCTGCCCGAGTCCAACATCAGCGAAGCGCCGCGCATCAAGGAGCGCCTGCTCGAGGCGCTGCGTCGCTACGCCGACGGGCTGGCAGGGGTGCAGCTGAACTTCGCGTTCGGCGTCGCCGCCCTCGAGGACACGGGCCAGCAGAGCCCGGCCGTCGATACTGCAGAGATGCTGGAAATCGCCGGGCTGTGCCGGAACTGTCCAGGGCGGACGGGATCGGAGCAGCTCGGCGCGGTCCAGCGCAGCGTCGCATGTCACGTCGCGATCGTGTGCCGCCACGGTTATGTGGTCGACAGCGAGTGCAGCCTGAAAGGGCGCGCCGCACGGCGTGCCGACAGCGGGCAGGTGTTGGCCGGCTGAAGCCCCGCGCGCGGATGGTGTTGACCGCTCCGCGCAGCGCCGCGAACATTGGCGGCCACTTCCGAGGGTCCGCCGTGCGTCATCAATCGTCGATCCTGCTTCTCTGCGCCATCTTGTCGATCGGCGGCTGCGGCTGGCGCCTGCAGGGCACGGAGAAGCTGTCGCCGCGGATGAACATAACGTTCGTGGACGCGGAAGATCGCTATACGGATTTCAATCGCGCCCTGCGCGAGCGGCTGCGCGCGTCCGGCGCGAAGGTCAGCGAGCGCTCGACGGACGCGACTGCCGTCGTGCGCATCATCAAGGACGAGAGCGGGCAGCGCGTGCTGTCAGTCTCGGCCCGCAACACGCCGGAGGAGTACGAGGTTTTCTACACGGTCGAGTACTCGGTCGCGGCCGGCGGCACCGAGTTGATTCCGCCGCAGCGTCTCGAGCTCACGCGCGACTACAGCTACGACACGCGGGCCGTGCTCGCGAAACAGCGCGAGCAGGCGATTCTTCGCGAGGCGCTGGCGCAGGACCTGGCAGGTCTCCTGCTGCGACGCCTCGCCTCGCTGTGAGACCATCCGGGTTATTTGCCATGGCGAGAGCGCCTCGAGGGATTCGATCTTGGACGAGCTGCAGCAGAAGATTGCGGACATCTCACGGCGCTACATCCAGCGCACCGCCGGGGAGATCGGCGGGTTGCGCGAGCTGATAGCGAAGGCCCGCAGCGGCAACACATCGGCACTCAAGGACATCGAGCACCTGGCCCACAAGATCTACGGCAGCGGTGCGATGTTCGGCTTCGAGCCGGTCAGCGAGCAGGCTCGCGAGCTGGAGCTGGCTGCGCGAGACGTCACCGATCCGCAAATGCTCGACAAGGTGGCGGCGCATGCAGACGCGCTGGAGCAGCGCGTGCGCGCGGCGCTGGATGCACGAGGGCCGCAGTGACCACGGTCGAGGCGCATCTGCCGGCGGTGACGCTGTTGCTGGCACGTTATCGTCTGGAACCAGTCGCCATCGAGCCCGGATCGACCATCCCGGGCTCGTACTGGGGTGAGAGCGAGGCCGGTCTCGTCGGCAATCGCATCTACTTCCGCACGGACACGCCGCTGCATTCGGTGCTGCACGAGGCGTGTCACTTCATCTGCATGGATGAGGCGCGCCGCACGCAACTGGAGCGCGATGCGGGCGGCGACTACGACGAAGAGAACGCGGTCTGCTATCTGCAGATCGTGCTGGCGAACGAGGTGCCTGGAACCGATTCGCGGCAGATGTGCCGCGACATGGATGCGTGGGGCTACACGTTCCGCCTCGGTTCGGCGCAGGCGTGGTTCGAGGGCGACGCCGAAGATGCGCGGCAGTGGCTGCTCGGTCACCGCATCATCGACGACAGAGGCGTCGCGACCGGAACTTGCCGCATGTAGCCTGACTCTTCGACTATCGAAATCGATCCGTTGCGCTGATCAGCTCGTGCGTGTTGCCGGCCTCGAACGCGGAGTGGCCGGCATCCGGCACGATGCGCAGGTCGGCCTCGGGCCAGGCGCGATGCAGGGCCCACGCGGTCTGCATCGGGCAGACCACGTCGTAGCGGCCTTGCACGATCACGCCCGGGATCCGCCGGATCCTGGTCACGTTGCGCAGCAGCTGATCCTCGGATTCGAGGAAGCCGCGATTCACGAAGTAGTGGCACTCGATGCGCGCCACCGCCACGGCGAATTCTTCCTCGCCCCACTTGTGCAGGTTCTCGTCGTTGACGTGCAGGTAGCTGGTCGCAGCTTCCCAGAGCGACCACGCGCGCGCCGCCGCGACCATCGTTGCGCGGTCGTTGCTGGTGAGGCGCTTGTAGAAGGCCTGGATCAGATCGTCGCGCTCGGCCGCAGGAATCGCCGCGATGTAGTGCTGCCAGTAGTCGGGGAACAGCGCGCTTGCGCCTTCCTGGTAGAACCAGCGCAGCTCGAACTGCGACAGCATGAAGATGCCGCGCAGGACGAGCTCGCTCACCCGCTGCGGATGCGCTTGCGCGTAGGCGAGCGCCAGCGTCGAGCCCCACGAGCCGCCGAAGACCAGCCACTGCTCGATGCCGAGGTGCTCGCGCAGCCGCTCCATGTCCGCGACGAGGTGCCACGTGGTGTTGTCGACGAGGCTCGCGTGCGGGCGGCTGCGTCCGCAGCCTCGCTGATCGAACAGCACGATGCGATAAGCATCCGGGTCGAAGAAGCAGCGCGCGCGCTTGTCGCAGCCGGCGCCCGGGCCGCCGTGCACGAATACCGCAGGCTTGCCCTTGGGATTGCCGCACTCCTCGTAGTAGATCTCGTGAACGCCCGAGACCCGCAGCATGCCGCTCGCGTAGGGCTCGATCGCCGGATACAGGGAGCGGCGTCCGGCAGAGGACTTGGCGGACCGCTTGCGCTTGGCGAGCACGGCGTGGCGTGCGTGGCTGCGTTGCTTGTTCGGCGCAGGTTTGCGCACGCTGCGACGGGGGTTCTTGCGCTTGCTCGCCATCTGGACGCTCCGAACTCGAGAACGCGGCGCGCATCGTACTTTACAATCCGGCCCTTCGGAACCATGCACTGGAACACGATGCCGGCCACCCACGCCCGCTCCATAGTCACGCTGGTGATCACGATGGTGATCTGGGGCAGCACGTTCGTCGTCACGAAGGCGGTCAACGAGCAGGTGGCGCCGTTCACGCTCGCCCTCGTGCGCGTCACGATCGGCGCGCTGGTGCTGCTCGGCTGCGCGCTGGTGCGGCAGGTCCGGGGCGGCGAGCATGCGCCGTGGTCGGCGCTGCCCTGGGGAACGATGGCGATGATGGCGCTGATCGGCGTCATGCTGTACTACGCAGTGTTCAACTACTCGCTGGAGTACACGTCTGCATCGCAGGGAGCACTGGTGCAGAGTTGTATTCCGGCGATGACGGCGCTGGTCGCGGTCGTGTGGCTGCGCGAGCATGCATCGGTCTTGCGGTGGACCGGCATCGCCTTGTCGATGGCCGGCGTCCTGATCGTGTTTTCCGGCGGGGCGGCGCAGTCCGACGGCGGCAGTCTGCTGGGCAACGTGCTGATGTTCCTGTCGGCGGTGTTCTGGGGCGTCTACACGTCGATGGCGAAGCGTGTCGCGACGTTCGATCCGTTGCAGGTGACCGCGGGCATCCTCGGCGCCGGCGCAGTCATGCTCCTGCCGCTGGCCGCATTCGAGATTGCTGCGGAAGGCATGCCGCAGATCGGCCTGCAGGGCTGGCTCGGCTTGATCTACCTCGGCGCGGGCGCCTCGGGCCTGGCCTACATGCTCTACAACGCAGCGCTGCAGCACGTCGACGCGAGCGAGGCGGGCGTCTACACGAACCTGATCCCGATCGTCGGCGTGATCACGGGCGTGATGCTCGGCGAGCCGCTGTCGGGGCGCGCGATCGTTGGAGGTGTGGTGGTGCTGGTCGGCGTCTGGCTGACCAGCCGGCAGCCGGCGGTGAGTCAGGCTGAAGCCTGACCCACAGGTGCTACTCGCGTTGTGGGTCAGGCTTCAGCCTGACATCCACCTTCTTCCCCGCCACATATGTCGCCAGCACCCGGATATCGTCGATCTCGCTCTCCGGAATCCTGAAGTAGTCGCGGTCGACGATGATGAAGTCGGCCCACTTGCCCGGCTCCAGCGTGCCGGTCGAGTGCTCCATGTGCGCGGCGTAAGCAGCGTCGATCGTGAACAGGCGCAGCGCTTCCTCGCGCGTCAGCTTCTCCTGCGGATACCAGCCGCCCGGCGGTTTGCCGTCGCGATCCTGGCGAGTGACCGCCGCATACAACCCATAGAACGGATTGGGCAGCTCGACCGGAAAGTCGCTGCCGCCCGCGAGGCGCACGCCGGCGCGCAACAGCTTGCGCCACGCGTACGCGCCTTGAACGCGCGCCGGCCCGAGCCGGTCCTCCGCCATGTTCATGTCGGACGTGGCGTGCGTCGGCTGGATCGACGCGATCACTTCGAGGCGCGCGAAACGCGGAATGTCGTCGAGTGCGATGACCTGTGCGTGCTCGATGCGCGGCCGCAGCGCGTGGCGTTGCTTCTTCGTCAGCTGCGACTCGAATGTGTCGAGCACCAGGCGATTACCCGCGTCGCCGATTGCGTGCACGTTGAGCTGCCAGCCTTTCGACGCTGTCAGCGTCGCCAGCTCCTGCATCTGTTCGCGCGTGTACATCATCAGGCCGCGGTGATGGACCTGATCGCTGTAGTCCTGCATCAACGCTGCGCCGCGACTGCCGAGCGCGCCGTCGGCCCAGGCCTTTACTGCGCGCATCTGCAGGCGCTCGTCGAATTCCGGCATGCGCGGACCCGATTGCATGAGACGGCGTGCGTCGGCGCTGTCGCTGAGCATCGCGTAGATGCGAATCGGCAGCTGCCCGGTTGCCGCCAGCTCGCGATAAAGGTCGTATGTGTGGCCGGCGATTCCGGCGTCGTGGACGCCCGTCATGCCGAGCGCGGCGACCTCGTTCATCGCGGCGAGCAGCTGGCGCTTGGTTTCGGCGTCGGTGGCACTCGGGATGTGCTGCGAGATCAGGCTTTCGGCCTGATCGACCAGCACGCCGGTGGGCTGCTTCGCCGCGTCTTTCACGATCTGTCCGCCCTGCGGATCCGCCGTCGATGCCGTGATCCCCGCGACCTTCAGCGCAGCGCTGTTGAGCCACACAGCGTGGCCGTCGACGCGACTCATGACTGCCGGGCGAGCCGCCACCGCGGCATCGAGCTCAGCGGCCGTCGGGAAACGTCGCTCCTTCCACAGCACCTGGTTCCAGCCGCGGCCGATGATCCACCGCGCGTTCGGATTGGCTGCCGCATGCTTGCGGATGCGCGCGAGCGCGTCATCGATGCTCGTCGTGCCGCGCAGATCGACTTGCAACGTCAGCTCGCCAAGACCGAGCACGTGACCGTGCGCGTCGGTGAGCCCGGGCAGCACGCTCTTGCCGCCGCCGTCGATGATCGTGGCATTTGCGATCTTGTCGGACTGGTCTGCCGCGCCGAGCAGGCGCTTGACGCGACCGTTCTCGATGACGATGCCGGAGAACGGCTGCATGCCGCTGTCCGTCGGTGTGTAACCATGAACGTTGCGCAGCACGATGGTCTCGGCGCTTGCTGCGCTCATCGCGCCAGCTGCCATGACAAGCGTGCAGATCCACTTAAGCATGCGTTGCGCTCCGTTGTGTTTCTTCGTCAGAGCCGGCGAGGCTGCGCACCAGCTCCTGGGCGTGCAAGGGCAGGTCGGCCAGGCGCCGCACGCAAATAGTCAGGTTGCGCAGGGCCCAGTCGTCGCTGAGGTCGATCCTGCGCAGCGACATCGTCTTCCTGCTGCGCACCGCGGTGGTTTCGGGGACCACGCCGACGCCGACGTTGCATTCGACCAGCCGGCACACGGCATCGAAGCTGCGCAGCTGCACTCGCAACTTGAGCCGCCGTCCGGTGCGCTCGGCTTTTTCCGACAGGAATCGCTGCAGCGAGCTGGTGCGGTCGAGCCCGACGAAATCGCAGTCGAGCGCTTCGGCGAAGGCGATGCGACCGGCGGCAGCGAGCGGGTGCCCTGCGGCGGTCACCAGCACGAAGCGATCGACGCGAAAAGGAAACACTTCCAGGCCGCTGACGTCCTCGGTGCCGGCGACGATGCCGATGTCCGCCTGGCCGTCGGCCACGGCTGCAACGATCTCGTCGCTCAGGCGTTCCTCCAGGTCGATGTTCACTTGCGGGTGCGAGGCGAGGAACTGGCTGAGCGGTTCGGGCAGGAACTCCGTGAGCGCGTTGGTGTTGGACATCAGCCGGATATGGCCCTTCAGGCCGTCGGCGTACTCGCTCAATTCGCCGCGCATGCGCTCGGCCTGCTGCAGCATCAGGCGCGCGTGATGCACGAGCGTGCGACCGGCCGGCGTCGGTTGCACACCCTGGCGATCGCGATTCAGCAGCGCAGTGCCGAGCTCGATTTCCATGTTGCGGATGCGCGTGCTCGCCGCCGCGACGGCGAGATGCATGCGCTCCGCCCCGGCGGTGATGCTGCCGGCCTCCACGACGTGCAGGAACAGCTTGAGGTCGGTCAGATCGAAGCGCATGGCGAGAGTATAGTTTCTATGGCCATCGCCCGGTGGGTTGGTCCATAATCGGGCCACGTTCACCGGCAACCTGGCGCCCGATTCACAGCTTCGAGTGTCGACCGTTTCTCTCCGCCCGTTCCCCGCCGCGTCGCGTCCGCGACGCCCGGCCGCGCCGTAAGTGAAGATCTCCGGCGACAACCTCGCTGCCAGCCTGGCCCGTCAGCTCCAGACGATCTATCTCGTGTCCGGGGACGAGCCGTTGCTGGTCAACGAAGCGGCGGATGCGGTGCGCGCCACGGCTCGCAACCAGGGCTTCACCGAGCGCGAGCTGCACGTCGTCGAGCGCGGCTTCGACTGGCAGGGCCTGCTCGCCAACAGCCGCGCGATGTCGCTGTTCGCCGAGCGCAAGATCATCGAGATCCGCATGACCAATGCCGCGCCGGGCGAGCAGGGTGCGGACGCGATCGTCGAGCTTGCCGAGCAGCCCGCGCCGGATACGCTGGTGCTGATCGTGACTGCGAAGCTCGATGGCCGCGCGCAAAGCTCGCGCTGGGTGAGCGCGGTCGAGAAGCGCGGGGTGCTGGTGCAGGTATGGCCGATCGATCTGCCGCGCCTGCCGGCGTGGATCCGCGAGCGCCTGGGACGTCATAAGTTGCAGGCGGATGCCGGAGCAGCGGCGCTGCTCGCCGAGCGCGTCGAAGGCAATCTGCTGGCGGCTCATCAGGAAATCGAAAAGCTCGCGCTGTTGCTGCCGCCGGGGCCGATCACCGCCGAGACGGTCGTCGACGCTGTCGCCGACAGCGCGCGCTTCGACGTTCTGCAGCTCGGTGAAGCAGCGATGCGTGGTCAGACAGCGCGTGCCCTGCGCATCCTCGAAGGGCTGCGCGGCGAAGACGTCGAGCCGACGCTCGTGCTGTGGGCAGTCAACAAGGATTTGCAGTGGATGGCGCGCGCACGCGCGCTGATGCGCAGAGGTCAGAGCGCCGAGTCCGCAATGAATGCGCTGTATGTGTGGCGGCCGCGCCAGGCGGCGATGGGTAAGGCGCTCGCGCGCATGAATCCGGCGACGTTGCGCAATCTGCTGCTCGACGCGGAGCGCGTCGACCGGTCGATCAAGGGCGTGGAGAAGGCCGATCCGTGGCTGGAGCTGGAGCGATTGGTGGCGAGACTCGCGGGCGTGAAGGTCGCGGCGGTGGCATGAAGAGCATCGGGATCTTCGGCGGCACTTTCGATCCGATTCATTTCGGTCACCTGCGTACCGCGTTCGAGCTGCTGCAGGCGCTGCGGCTGAACGAGATCCGCTTCATGCCGGCCGGCAACCCGCCGCATCGGGACATCACGGTGGCGAGCCCGGCCGAGCGCTTCGCCATGGTCGAGGCGGCGGTCGCCGGGCAGCCGGGCTTCGTGGTCGACGACCGCGAGATCCGGCGCGAAGGATTGTCTTATTCCGTCGATACGATGCGGACGCTGCGCGCGGATTTTCCGGAGCACTCGTTGTCGCTGATCGTCGGAATGGATGCGTTCCTCGGGCTGCCGAAGTGGCATCAATGGCGTGAGCTGCTCGAGCTGGCGCACCTGGTGGTGGCGCACCGGCCGGGCTGGCGCGCGCCGAGCATGGGCCCGCTGGGCGAGCTGCTGGTCGACCGCGGCACCGGGCGCATCGGCGACCTGCACGAGCAGCGCGCCGGGCGCATCTACATCCACGCGGTGACGCAGCTGGAGATTTCTTCGACCGAAGTGCGCAAGCTGATCGCGGCAGGGCGCGACCCGCGCTACCTGATGCCGGACGGCGTGCGGGAGATCATCGAGCAGACGGGTTGTTATCGATCCAAGAGGTGAGCATGGTTGTCAAGCGCGCAAAGACTTCGCGACGTGCAGGGTCCCCGGCTTCGAAAGCTTCGAAGGCAAAGAGTGCCGCGCGCAGTCCGCGCAAGGCCGCAGCGAAGAAGGCTGCGCCTGCCGCGAACGTGCGCAGCATCAGGCCGCTCGTGCAGGTCGTCGAGGGCGCGCTCGACGAGATGAAGGCGGTCAGCGTGCGCGTGCTGGACGTGCACAAGCTCACCGACATCACCGACACGATGATCATCGCCAGCGGCAACTCCGACCGCCACGTGCGCTCGATCGCCGACCGCATCGTCGAGCACGCCAAGAAGGCCGGCTTCCGCCCGATGGGCGTGGAGGGCGAGCGCGACGGCGAGTGGGTGCTGGTCGACCTGCAGGACGTGATCGTGCACATCATGTTGCCGCGGGTGCGCGAGTTCTATCGTCTCGAGAACTTGTGGGACGTGAGCGCGGCGCGCCGCGAAGCCGCCGAGCGCATGGCCTGAGGGCATGCGCCTCGTCGTCGTCGCGGCCGGCACGCGCCTGCCCGACTGGGTCAACAGCGGATTCGAGGAATACGCCGGCCGGCTCGCCGGCGACTACCGGCTGGAGCTGAAAGAGATCGCGCTCGGCCAGCGCTCCGCGGGCGCTGCGCAACAAGCCATCGCGCGCGAAGGCGAGCGCATGCTCGCGGCACTGCCGGCGAGCTGCTACGTGGTCGCGCTGCAGATCGCAGGACGCTCGATGTCGAGCGAGCAGCTGGCGAAGTTTCTGGAGAGCCGCGCGCAGGATGGCCGCGACGTGGCTTTCTGCATCGGCGGTCCGGACGGTCTCGCACCGAAGATCGACGAGCGCGCCGACATGCGCTGGTCCCTGTCAGCGCTGACGTTGCCGCACGCGCTGGCGAGAGTGGTGCTCGCGGAGGCGCTGTATCGCGCGGTGAGCATCATCAAGCGGCATCCGTACCACCGCGCGTAGCTGTCAGGCTGAAGCCTGACTCTTCACACCTTCATTCTTGCCAGCGCCGCGATCGCGCTCACCGCGCTCGGGAACCGGTCGCGCGGATCCTTGGCGAGCAGCGGGTCGAGCAGCCGCTGGAAGCGGCTCAGCTCGGGCGGCAGCACCGGGATCGGGTCGTTGCGGTGGGCCTGGATGATCGCGATGATCGTGCTGCCGCGGAACGGGCGCTGGCCGGTCAGCATCTCGTAGAACATCACGCCGAGGCTGTACAGGTCGCTGCGCGGGTCGACCGGGGCGCCTTCGGCCTGCTCCGGGCTGATGTAATACGGCGAGCCGCGCACTTCGCCGGCGTTGGTCGCGCTGGCGTCCAGGTGCTTGGCGAGGCCGAAGTCGATCAGCACGATGCGTCCGTCCTGGCGCATCATCACGTTCGCCGGCTTCAGGTCGCGGTGACACAGGCCGGCGCTGTGCACGATCACCAGCGCGCCGGCGATCTGCAGAAAGATGTCGACGCTGTCCTTCACCGTCATCAGGTTGCGGATGCGCAGCTCCAGGCTCCCGCTCGGGAAGTACTCGGTGACGATGTAGCGGAAGTCCTCGCCGTGGCCCCAGTCGTACACGTCGACGATCGAGGGATGCTTGAGGCGCATCAGCAGGTCGCGCTCGCGCTCGAAGCGCTGCTCCTCGCCGGCCGGGGATTCCGCCAGCGGGCCGGTGCGCAGCACCTTGACCGCGACGTTGTGGCCGAGCTCGAGCGAGTGGGCGACGTGGATCTCGGACTTCGGCGAGCGCGCAATCGTCTGCAGGAAACGGTAGCCCGGGATCACCGGGAATGCCGCCGGTTGCGCATGGCGCCCGGTGCTGGACCTCTTGTCGCCGACGTTGTGCATGCCGTTGCCGCGCGGATGGATCAAACCCGCTCACGGTAGGGGCGGCGGCCCGGGCGCGCCGAGTACTGCGTCACGAAACGTGATAGGGTCCCGGCACGGCCCGGGAAGGCTCACAGGGGTATGGCCGGACATCATGGCGTTGAGTTATTCGATCGATGCGCAGGAAAAACTCCTGCGTCTGCAGGCTTGGGGTGAGGTTACGGTCGAGGCGTTGATCGCAGTGTTGAACCAGGCACGCGCGGATCCGCAGTTTCAGCCGGACATGAATGCGCTGGCGGACTATCGCGAAGCGCACGGCTCCTGGGATTTCTCGGAGATCCAGCGGCTGCGCGACTACATCCACCAGGTCGAGGTGCCCTGCGAGGTGCGCTGGGCAGCGGTGTTGAAGCCGGGGGAGCTGGTGGGCGCCGGCCACGTGCTGATCGTCATCAGCGAGGCGGTCGGCGCGCGCATCAGGATGCGCATGTTCGACGACGCGCAGCAGGCGCTGCGCTGGATTCGCCGCGAGGTGGATTGAGATGGCAGCCAAGTCGTTCCTCGGCGGTCGCGTCATCGTCACGACCGGCGATATCACCAGCATCGCAGTCGATGCGATCGTGAATGCTGCGAACTCCGCGCTGATGGGCGGTGGCGGCGTCGACGGTGCGATCCATGAGCGCGGCGGCCCCGCCGTGACAGCCGCCTGTCGGGAGCTGAAGCGGACGCGCTACCCGGACGGCTTGCCGGTAGGCGAGGCCGTGCTGACGACGGCCGGCAAACTGCCCGCGCGCTTCGTGGTCCATACCGTCGGCCCGATCTGGGGCTCCGACAAACCGGCGCCCAAGCTGCTGGCCTCGTGTTATCAACGGTCGATCGAGCTGGTGGACGCGGAAGGGTTGCAGTCCATCTCGTTCCCGGCCATCTCGACCGGCGCGTACGGCTACCCGAAGGACCAGGCGGCGCAGGTCGTATCGAAGGCGATCGCGGAAGCCCTGCAGAAGGCACATTCGGTCCGGACGGTTCACCTCGTGTTCTTCGAGGACGCGGACCGCAACACGTTCGTCCGCCACCAGGCGTTCCCGTAGGGTCCGTCCGTCAGTTCATTGCGAGTTCATTTCCGGACTCGAACAATGTCACGGAGCCTCGTGACCTTGTTATTGCTATTCTTCCGCGGATGGGAAGTTCCTCCAACCCGTTGATCTATTTGGCCTCCGCCTCACCGCGGCGCAGTGCATTGCTGGACCAGATCGGAGTCGCGCACCGCGTCCGGGCGGTCGACGTCGACGAGACCGTGCTGGCGAGCGAGCCGCCCGAGCGTTATGTGCGACGGCTCGCGCAGCTCAAGGCTGAAACGCTGTGGGAGCGGCTCGCGTCCGCCGAGCGTCAACCCGTGCTCGGCGCCGACACGGCGGTCGTGCTGGACGCCGAAATTCTCGGCAAGCCGCACGACGAGCGCGACTGCGTGCGAATGCTCGGCCTGCTCTCGGCGCGGACCCACCAGGTGTTCACTGCTGTCGCGCTGCGTGCGTCCGACGGTTGTCGATCGCGCGTCAATGTCAGCGAAGTCACCTTCCGCGCGCTCGGTGCAGAGGAGATTCGCGGGTATTGGCGCTCCGGCGAGCCTGCGGACAAGGCGGGCGCCTACGCGGTGCAGGGTCGCGCTGCGCTCTTCATCGAGCGGATCGCGGGCAGCTACTCCGGGATCATGGGCCTGCCGCTGTTCGAGACCGGCGAGCTGCTCGCTGCGATCGGAGCGCGCGCATGACCGAGATCCTCGTCAACGTGAGCCCGCGCGAGGTCCGCGCCGCACTGGTCGAGAACGGCGTGCTGCAGGAAATCTTCCTGGAGCGCGCCAACCGCCGCGGGCTCATCAGCAATATCTACAAAGGTCGCGTTTCGCGCGTGCTGCCGGGCATGCAGGCCGCGTTCGTCGACATCGGCCTGGAGCGCACCGCGTTCCTGCACGCGTCCGACATCGTCCATCCCGCCGTGGGCGAGAACGGCAAGCCCGATGAGCCGCTCGACGAAGGGCGCACGCCGGATATCCAGGCGCTGGTGAGCGAGGGCGGCGAGATCCTGGTGCAGGTGCTGAAAGACCCGCTCGGCACCAAGGGCGCGCGGCTCACGACGTTCATCACGATTCCGTCGCGCTACCTGGTCTACATGCCGAAGGGCCGCGGCGTCGGCATTTCCGCGCGCATCGAGGACGAGGCCGAGCGCCTGCGATTGCGCGATGCGGCGACGCTGTTCCTGCGCAGCGATGAAACCGGTGGCTATATCGTGCGTACTGCTGCAGAGGGCGCCACGCCCGATGCGCTGCGAGCCGACATGATGTTCCTGCAAAAGCTCTGGGCCGTGCTCGGCGAGAAGGCTGCAGCGACGCGGCCGGGCAACCTGGTGTACGAGGATCTGCCGCTGGCGGTGCGCGTGATGCGCGACGTGGTGTCCAGCGGCGTCGACAAGGTGAGCGTCGATCATGCCGAGACGCACCAGCGCATGCGCGAGTTCGCACGCACGTTCATGCCCGACATGGCCGAGCGCATCCAGTTGTACGACGGCGACCGGCCGATCTTCGACCTCTACGGCATCGAGGAGGAGATCCAGAAGTCGCTCGACCGCAAGGTGTCGCTCAAGTCGGGCGGCTACCTGATCTTCGACCAGACCGAGTCGATGACCACCATCGACGTCAACACCGGCGCGTACGTCGGCCATCGCACGCTGGAGGAGACGATCTTCCGCACCAACCTCGAGGCCGCGGTGGCGATCGCGCGGCAGCTGCGGCTGCGCAACCTCGGCGGCATCATCATCGTCGACTTCATCGACATGCAGGAGGAGGAGCACCGCAAGCAGGTGCTGCAGGCGCTGGAGAAATCGCTCGCCAGCGATCACGCCAAGAATCACATCTCCTCGGTGTCGCCGCTCGGGCTGGTCGAGATGACGCGCAAGCGCACGCGCGAGAGCCTGGAACACATGCTGTGCATGCCGTGTCCTACCTGCGAGGGGCGCGGGTTCGTCAAGACGCCGGAAACAGTTTGTTACGAAATCTTCAGAGAGATCCTGCGCCAGGCGCGCCAGTTCGAGTTCCAGGAGCTGATGGTGCTGGCGCACCAGGACGTGATCGAGCGGCTGCTGGACGAGGAGTCCGCGGCGCTCGCCGAGCTGGAAGTGCACACCGGCAAGCCGATCCGCTTGCAGACCGAGGCGTTGTACAACCAGGACCAGTACGACGTGGTGCTGATGTGAGCTGATGCGTATCCGTCTTCGCCAAGCGGTCAACTGGCTGCTGATCCTGGCGGGAACAGCCTGCCTGCTGCTGGCAGTCACCTTCGCAGGCTTCGGCGTCGTCGTCAGCCGCGTTCCCGAATATCGCGTGCAGCTGCAGAACTGGATCAGCGAGCGCAGCGGGCTGCTGGTCGAGTTCAAGACGCTGAGCGCGCGGATGCGCCTGTACGGGCCGGAGCTCGTGTTCGACCAGGCAGTCGTGCGTACGGCCGACGGCGCGCGTGTGCTGGCGACGGCGCGACGCGGCAGCGTCGGCTTCGACCTCTGGAATTCGATTCGCAACGCGCGTCTCACCGCCGGGCGCTTCGCGCTGGAGTCGCCGCAGCTCGGGCTGATCCGCACGCAGGAGGGCCGCATCCAGCTGCTCGGCCAGAGCTTGCTGCCCGAAACGGAGATGAAGCCGTTCGCGCTCGAGCAACTGCCCACCGGGCGGTTCCACGTACGCAATGCCGTGGTCAGCTTCCGCGACGCCATCACCGGCCGCGGACCCTGGTCGCTGTCGGGCGTGAACTTCGACGTCAATCGCGACTCCGGTTCGCTGGAGCTGCACGGCGACGCATCGCTGCCGCGCACGCTGGGTCGCCAGCTGCGCTTCAGCGCCGTGGTGCAAGGTCCGTTGCAGGACTCCGACCACCTGGTTTCGACGTTCAGCGTCGATGGGCGCGAGCTCGATCTCGCCGGGTGGGCCGACCTGATGCCCGACGCGTGGCCCGCGCCGGAGACCGGTCACGGCTCGATCGAGGTGCGCGGGACGCTCAAGGGTCCGTCGCTGTTGCAGCTGTCGGCAGACGTGGATCTCGCGCAGGTCGTCGCCGTGCCGCCGACGTGGGCAAACCCGCTGCCGGTGGCTGATCGCCTCGGCGCAGAGGCCGGCGAGCACGAGCCTGCGCGCGTGCGCGAGATCGTGCACGATCCTGCCGAAACCGATCCGGGCGCTGCGGCGAGCGCAGCGCGAACCGAAATGCTCAGCTACCCGCGACTCGCCTTCGGCCTGCGCGCGCAGAAAGTCGGTGACGTGTGGCGCGCCGCGCTGACCAACCTGAACATGTCGCGACCGACGGCATCGTGGCTGGCGGCCCGCATCGAGGCCGAGTGGCAGCAGACCGCCGATGGCCATACCAAAGCGAGCGGCAAGGCGGACCGCGTCGTGCTCGAGGCCGTGTGGCCGCTGCTTGCCTATCTGCCGGAGAGCGAAGCGCTGGCCCGCCTGCGCGCCCTGAACGCATCGGGCACGCTCGATGACGTTTCGCTCTCGTTCGAGCGCGACGCAGCGGGTGCGCCCGCGAAGTATTCCGCGGAGGCCGGTATCGACGACCTGAGTTTCGCGCCGGTGCAGCAGATGCCGGGTGCCGGCGGCGTGAGCGGCACGCTGCGGATGACCGAAGCAGGCGGCGAGTTCCGGCTCACCTCCGAAGACACGCACTTCGAGTTGCCGAGGATGTTTCGCGAGCCGCTCGCGGCGCAGTCTCTCGCCGGCAGCGTGCAATGGAGCAAGTCGGGTGACGCGTGGACCGTCGAGTCCAAGGATGTTCGCGTGACCAGCGCGGACGGCCGCGCGGAGGCGCAGTTCACCGCCACGATTCCGGGCGACGGATCTTCGCCGGTGCTGGACCTCACGGCGCAGGGCACCGACTTGAAGGTGAGCTCGACGCACAAGTACATCCCGGCCGGCCGGCTTGGCGCGCGCACCCTGGAATGGTTCGATCGCGCGTTCCTCGACGGCCGGGTCACCGCTGCCACTCTCACGTATCACGGCTCGGTCCGCGACTTCCCGTTCCGCAAGGACGAAGGGCTGTTCCTGGTGCGCGGGCACGTCGAGGATGCGCTGTTCGACTATCAACCCGGGTGGGCTCCGGCCAGCGACGTCACGGCGGATCTGGAGTTCCGCAACGAGGGCATGCACATCCACTCGACCGGCGCGAACGTCGGCGGCCTGCACGTTACCGAAGCCGCCGCCGATATTCCGGATCTCAAGGACACGCATCTGCGCATCAAGGCCGCGGCGCGCGGCGATCTGCAGGACGGCCTGCATCTGCTCACCAACAGCCCGCTGGCGCCGGCGCTCGGCGAGCCGTTCGCGCGCTTGAGCGGCCGCGGCGGCCTGAACGCGTCGGTCGACCTGGATCTGCCGATCCGCAATCTCGATGCACGCAGAATCGAAGTGCAGGCGCGCTTCGCGGATGCAACCGTGTCGATGCGGGACATCGATGCGCCGGTGCGCTCGTTGAGCGGCACGCTGACCGTGCGCAACACACTGCCCGCGGCGGCAGACCTGCAGGGACAATGGCTCGGCGGTCCGCTCGAAGTCGTCATCAAGCCGGATGGCGCCACGGCGTCCGTGCTGAATGCGACCGGTACTGCTGCCGCTACGCAGCTCAAGCCGTTCCTTCCGTCGGCGGTCAAGCTCAGCGGCACGACGCAATGGCGCCTGGCGACGAATTTCAGCGCCGCGACCGGCGACGCGCAGCGCAAGACGGGCGTGCGCATCGAATCGGATCTGCGCGGCCTCGGCGTCGCGCTGCCTGAGCCGGTCGGCAAGAGCGAGGCGGAAGCGCGGCCGTTCCAGGTCACGCTCGAGTCGGACGGAGAAGACGCGGTGCTCGCGCGCAGCTGGCTCGGCGACGTGCGAGCGATCGTGCGTGTCGCGCGCTCCGATCAAGGCTGGGCACTCGACCGCGGCGGTATTCGCGCGGACGGCAACGCGCCAGCCTTGCCGAGTCATCGCGGTCTGCGCATCGAGGGCGCGGTCGAGCGCTTCGTGCTCGATGACTGGCTGGCGCTGCGCGGCGAAGGCGACGCGGCAGCCGGCCACGGCAAGCCGCTCTCGGAATATCTCCGCGCCGCGAACGTGCGCGTGGGCACCTTCGAGCTCGGCGGTTATCGATGGTCCGACGTACGCGGCATGTTGCAGGCGACATCGGCCGGCTGGCGTGTCGACGTCGACGGTCCGGGCGCAGCCGGGCAGATCCTGATCCCGGAGCAGTTCAGCGGCTCGCAGCCGCTGCGCGCGTCGCTCGAACGGCTGGTGCTGGAGAAGCCCGAAGCGGAATCGAGCGGCGACGACGCAGGCGCGGACACGCTCGATCCGCGCAGCATCCCGAATCTGCAGGTGCACGTCGGCAGCATGCGCGTGGGCACGCGCGCGATCGGCATGTTCGACCTCAAGGCGAGTCGCATCCCTGAAGGATTGCGCGTCGACAGCGTGGCGATCGACGGCAATTCCGCGCACGCCGAAGCGCAGGGTGACTGGGTCGTCACTCCCGAGGGCGGCCAGCAGTCGAAGCTCAAGATGAGCGTGACCAGCGATGACGTGGCCGCGACGCTGCGCGCGCTCAACTACTCCGACATGATCGAGGGCAAGCACGGCGAGTTGCAGGGCGAGCTGCAATGGCGCGGCGGCTTCGATCTGGAGCGGCTCGAGCGCGCCACCGGCGCGATGAGCGTGCACATCGAGAACGGTCAGCTCGTCGCCGTGCAGCCGGGAGCGGGACGCGTGCTCGGGCTCTTCAGCATCGCGGCGCTGCCGCGGCGGCTGGCGCTGGACTTCAAGGATCTCACCGAGAAGGGCCTCGCGTTCGACAGCATCCAGGGCGACTTCGAGCTGCGCGAGGGCAACGCATATACGAGCAATCTCCTGCTCCGAGGCCCCGCGGCGGAGATCGGCATCGCCGGGCGCACCGGGCTCGCGAGCCGCGATTACGATCAGACTGCAGTCGTGACCGGCAATCTCGGCGCTTCGCTGCCGGTCGCGGGTGCACTTGCGGGCGGTCCCGCCGTCGGTGCGGCAGTGCTGCTGTTCTCGCAGATCTTCAAGGAGCCGCTCAAGGGCATCACGCGCGGCTATTATCGGATCACGGGACCTTGGGACAACCCGACCGTCGAACGAGTCGACGCTGCGGCAATCAAAGTCTCGGAGCAACAGGGAGCGACTACGGGAAAATAATGGCAATGTCGGTAGCGGCTGTCATCCAGATGACCTCCAGCCCCGACGTCGAGGCGAATCTCGCCGCGGCGCGCGGGCTGCTGGAGCGTGCACGTGCGGAAGGGGCGGCGCTGGCAGCGTTGCCGGAGAACTTCGCGATCATGGGCCGCAACGAGGCGGACAAGGTCGAGGTCGCCGAGCCTGCGGGCGAGGGCCCGGTCCAGGCGTTCCTGGGCCACTGCGCGCGCGAGCTGGGCTTGTGGATCGTCGGCGGCACGATCCCGATCCGCGACGCTCAGGAGCCGGGACGCGTCGCTGCGGCATCGCTGGTGTTCGACGAGCGCGGCCGCTGTGTGGCGCGCTACGACAAGATCCACCTGTTCGACGTCGACATCCCGGGCCGCGAGGAGCGCTATCGCGAGTCCGCGACGGTCGTGCCCGGCGCGGAGCCGATGGTGACGACGACGCCGCTCGGCCGTCTCGGCATGGCCGTGTGCTACGACGTGCGCTTTCCTGAGCTGTTCCGTCTGCTGCAGGCGCAAGGCGCCGAGATCTTCAGCCTGCCCTCCGCATTCACCGCGCCGACGGGTCGCGCTCACTGGGAGCTGCTGGTGCGGGCACGCGCGGTGGAGAACCTCTGCTATGTGCTGGCGCCGGCGCAGAGCGGCACGCACGACAACGGCCGTGAGACCTACGGCGACTCGATGATCGTCGACCCCTGGGGCCACATCATCGCCCGCGTTGCCGAGCCCGGGCCGGGCCTTGCAGTCGCGCAGATCGACCGCACTCTGCAACACGAGCTGCGCGGCCGTTTCCCGGCGCTCGAGCACAGGAAAATCAATGTCCACCACCCCTAACTCGCTGCACATCGCCCTCCCGCAACAGCAGTCATCGTTCCAGCCGCTCGACGTCGCGCGTCGGGCGATCCTGGCGCCCTCCGGGCTCGACGAGGATCGCATCGCACGCGTGCTCGGCACCGTCATGGGGCACAGCGTCGACTACGCGGACCTGTACTTCCAGCTGGTGCGCGAGGAGTCCTGGTCGCTCGAAGACAGCATCGTGAAAGACGGCAGTCACAGCATCGAGCAGGGTGTCGGCGTGCGCGCGCTCGCGGGCGAGAAGACCGGCTTTGCCTACTCGGACGAAATCGTGCTGCCGGCGCTGACAGAAGCTTCGCAAGCTGCGCGCGCGATCGCGCGCAGCGGAGCGACGACTTCGCTGCAGGCGTGGCATGCATCGAGCGGTCATCAGCTGTATCTGCCGCATGATCCGCTCGAAGGTCTCAGCGACGTCGAGAAGGTGAAGCTGCTCGAAAAAGTCGACGCCGAGGCGCGACGCGTCGATCCGCGCGTGACGCAGGTGATGGCGAGTCTGTCGGCGGCGCACGAAGTCGTGCTCGTGATGGCGAGCGACGGCACTTTCGCGGCCGACGTGCGGCCGCTGGTGCGCATGAACGTGTCGGTGATCGTGCAGGAAGGCGAGCGACGCGAGCAAGGCTACGCCGGCAGCGGCGGTCGCTACGGCTTCTCGCGATTCACCGAGGGCGAGCGCTGGCGCGAGCTGGTGCACGAGGCGGTGCGCAGCGCGCTGGTGAACCTCGACGCAGCGCCTGCCCCGGCCGGCAGCATGACGGTCGTGCTCGGTCCCGGCTGGCCGGGCATCCTGTTGCACGAGGCGATCGGGCACGGCCTGGAAGGCGATTTCAATCGCAAGGGCACGTCGGCGTTCTCGGGTCGCATCGGCGAGCAGGTCGCAGCACCGGAGTGCACTGTGGTCGACGACGGCACGCTCGGCTCGCGCCGCGGCTCGCTCAACGTCGACGACGAGGGCACGCCGACGCGCTGTACGACGCTGATCGAGAACGGCGTACTGCGCGGCTACCTGCAGGACAAGCTCAACGCGCGGCTGATGGGCGCGGCGCCGACGGGCAACGGCCGGCGCGAATCGTTCGCGCACATGACGCTGCCGCGCATGACCAATACGTACATGCTGCCCGGCAAGCACGACCCGCAGGAGATCATCGGCTCGGTGCGCAAGGGCCTGTACTGTCGCAACTTCGGCGGCGGCCAGGTCGACATCACCTCGGGCAAGTTTGTGTTCTCGGCGAGCGAGGCCTACCTGATCGAGAATGGCAAGATCACCGCGCCGGTGCGCGGTGCGACCCTGATCGGCAACGGCCCGGACGTGCTCCGGCGCGTGTCGATGGTCGGCAACGATCTGAAGCTCGACGAGGGCGTCGGCACCTGCGGCAAGGAAGGCCAGGACGTCCCGGTGGGTGTCGGCCAGCCGACACTGCGCATCGACGGCATCACGGTGGGCGGAACGGCGGCGTAACGCGGGCAGTTGAGCTACGATTCGCCCACTATGTGGCTCGCCCGTCCCGTCTACGAATTCCTGCCGTACCTGTACATGCTGGTCGGCGTCTGCCTGCTGGCGGCCGCATGGTTCGTCGAGATGGCGACGCTCCCCAGCGTGTTCCTGGTGGTCGGCGTGCTGAGCATCATGGGGGGGCTGGTGCTATGGCTGCGGCGCCGGGACTATCGCACCCGCCAGTCCGAATACAACAGCAGGTCGCTGGAAGATTGAGTGGTGTGGGTCAGGCTTCAGCCTGACTCCTCATTTCCGGTCCGCCCTGATCGGCAACGGCGCGACCGCGTCTTCTTCGTCCTCGGTTTCCGGTCCCGCCTGCTTGCGCTCGCCGATGTCCAGCGGCGCGGCATCGTCTTCGCCATCCGCCAGCACGCGCGTGCGCGACATGCGCTCGTCGAAGTACATGATCTCGTGCTGGCCGATCTGCACCACGTCGCCGTCGTTGAGCATCCGCCGCCGCACGCGCTTGGCGCGCACGTAGATGCCGTTGGTGCTGTTGAGGTCCTCGAGCACCGAGGTGTGCACCGAGGTGATGATCTGCGCGTGATGCCGGCTGATGTACTTGCTGTCGATCTGCAGGTCGTTGTCGGGAGTGCGGCCGATGATGAAGCGCCCGGGCGTCAGCTCGCGCTCCGCGATCGTCTGGCCGTTGAAGCCGACCAGGATGCGGCCGAGCACGATGCGCCGGTCGCCCGGCGCCGGCTCGCTGTGCAGCGCGTGCAGCTTGACGGAGCGCTCGGCGTACTCGACCCACTGCAGCTCGTCGATCGCAGCGCGCAGATCCTCGACTTTGACCACGTCGCGGTCCTGCGCGAACGCCGCCATCATCGCGGTGTCGCACAGCGTGTTGACCAGCCGTGGAATGCCGCCGGTGTAGCGGAACACGAGCGGGAACGTCTCCGGATCGAAGATCTGCCGGCCCTGCGAGCCCGCCACCTCCAGGCGATGCTGGATGTACAGCGCGGTGTCGGTCTTGGACAGCGCCGTGAGATGGAAGCGCAGGCGGATGCGCTGCGCCAGCTGGATCAGCATCGACGAGTTGAGCTTGTCGTTGAGCTCGGGCTGGCCCGCCAGGATGATGCGCAGCACCTTCTCCTTGGTGGTCTCGACGCCCGACAGCAGGCGGATCTCCTCGAGCACCTTGTTCGAGAGGTTCTGCGCTTCGTCGACGATCAGCAGCACGCGCCGGCCGTTGGCGTACTGCTCGACCAGGAATTCGTTGAGCGTCGACAGCAGCTCGGCCTTCTTCATGCGGAACGGCTGGAAGCCGAACTGCACCAGCACGCTCTGCAGGAATTCGATCGCCGACACCTGCGTCTGGTTGATCTGCGCGACCACCACGTCCTTCTCGAGCTCCTTGAGGAAGGTCTCGATCAGCGTGGTCTTGCCCGAGCCGATCTCCCCGGTGATCACCACGAAGCCGTCGGTGAACCAGATGGTCGACTCCATGTACGCCTTGGCGCGCGCATGGTGCTTCGACAGGTACAGGAACTGGGGATCCGGCGTCAGCCGGAAAGGCAGCTCGTGCAGCTTGAACAGTTCGAGGTACATCCAAAGCCCTGAAAGTTCGGGTGCGGGCGCAGCGGGGCCTTAAGTAAAAAGCGGCCGATTCCGGGTCGCAGGAAGTTTACGGGCAATACCCTGCGGATTCAAAAACACCGGCGTGCTCGCAATCAATCCACCTTGAGTCTTAAGAGCTGTTTCAACGCCCGGTCGCGAGCGCCGGGAGACGGCGCATTGATCGTGCAATGCCCGAGCTTGCGGTTCGGCCGCGGCTCTTTGCCGTAGCTGTGAAAGTGTACGCCCGACACGCGCAGAATGTTCCCGAGCGCGGGGAGCTTGCCGATGAAGTTAATCATCGCGCAGTGGCCCAGCGCGCGCGTATTGCCCAGCGGCAGCCCGAGGATCGCGCGCACGTGATTCTCGAACTGGCTAGTCTCGGCGCCCTCGATGGTCCAGTGGCCGGAATTGTGAACCCGCGGCGCCATCTCGTTGGCGATCAGCCGCCCGCCGGCGACGAAGAACTCGATGGTCAGCACGCCCGCATAGTCGAAGTGCTGCAACAGGCGCTTGAGGTATTTTTCAGCCTGTTTCTGCAGCGAGGCATGGCGGTACGGCGCGACCGAGTAGCGCAGAATGCCGGCGCTGTGCGTGTTCGCCGCGAGCGGGTAGAAGCGCGTTTCGCCGCGCGTCGAGCGCACGCCGATGATCGACACCTCGCGGCTGAACTCGACGAACTGCTCGTAGATCAGCGGCACCGATCCGAGCGCTTCCCAGGCAGCCGCCGCATCCCGCGGCGTGCGCACGTGAAACTGGCCGCGACCGTCGTAGCCCAGGCGGCGTGTCTTCAACATGCCGGGCGCGCCGATCTTCGCAATGGCCGCTTGCAGGTCGGCGAGCGAGTCGACCGGCGCGAACTGCGGCGTCGGAATCTTGAGTTGCCCGAACAGCGTCTTCTCGTGCAGGCGGTCCTGCGAGCCGCCGAGCGCCGCGACCGGCGGCAGGAACGGCTTCGACGCAGCAATCTCCGCGACTGCAGCGACCGGCACGTTCTCGACGTCGAAGGTGATCACGTCGACTTCGCGCGCCAGCTCGGCGAGCTTCTGGCGATCGTCGAATGCGCCCGTGATGATGCGACCGACCTGCGCGCCCGGCGCGTCGCTGCTCTGGTCGAGGAACACGAAGCGCAGGCCGAGTGGATAGCCCGCCAGCGCCAGCATCCGACCGAGCTGGCCCGCACCGATGACACCGATCTTCATGTCTGCGGCGGCGTGCGGCTCGGCAGGGGTTGCGCCAGAACGCCATCGGTCTGTTCCGTCCGGAACTGATCGAGCGCGGTGCGGACGTGGTCGTACTTGTTGGCGAGAATCGCGGCAGCCAGCAGCGCTGCATTGGTCGCGCCCGCGACGCCGATGGCAAGCGTGGCGACCGGAATGCCGGCGGGCATCTGCACGATCGACAGCAGCGAATCGAGACCGTTGAGAGCCTTCGACTGCACGGGCACGCCGAGCACCGGAAGCGAGGTCTTTGCGGCGGTCATGCCCGGCAGATGAGCTGCACCGCCGGCGCCGGCGATGATGACTTCGAGGCCGCGCGAGCGTGCGCTGCTCGCATACTCGAACAGCAGATCCGGCGTGCGATGCGCCGACACGACGCGCGTCTCGAACGCAACGCCGAGGCGCTGCAGGGTATCGGCCGCGGACTGCATCGTGTCCCAGTCCGACTTCGATCCCATGATGATGCCGACCAGCGGTTTCATGCGGCGATTGTAGCCTACTTCGTCAGCGCCTCGCGCAGCAGCCGGAACAATGCGCGGCTGGCGCCGGTCGTTTCGCCGCTCGGCGTGTCGGATCGCGCGCGTGCGAGCAGGTCGCTGACGGCCGCAATGTCGATGTCCGGTGCTTCCGCCGCGAGCCGCTCGATCGCGCTGTCGCCTTCCTGTAACAGGCGGTCGCGCCACTGCTCGATGCGACGAAAGCGCAGCGCTTCGACTCGCTCACGCTCGCGCCGGGCCTCGAGCGCCGCGCGAATCGGCTCGGCGTCGAGCTTGCGCATCAGCTTGCCGATGTACTGCTTTTGGCGATACAGGCCGCCGTGCGCGGTGATCTTGCGCGCGAGCAGCACTGCCTCGCGCAGGTTCTCGGGCAGCGGCAACGCGTCCAGCTCGGCGTCGGGCAGATCGATCAGTGCTTCACCGAGCGACTGCAGGTCGTCGCTGCGGCGCTTGCGCTCGGATTTACTGGGGCGTTCGTCCTCGGACATGCGTACAGTTTACAGGAGCGGGCGAGGCCGCCGGCTGCAACTGCTAGAATCGCAGCCATGTCGACCGACCTTCCGGCTCACAGCGCCGCGCAGCTGAGCTATACCAAGCAGGACCTCCAGGATCTCGTGACGCTGGCGATCGCCGAAGCGCGCGGTCTTGGCGCCAGCGACGCCGAAGTGGGCGTCAGCGTCGAGACCGGCCTGTCGGTTACCGCGCGCCTGCGCGAAGTGGAGACGCTGGAATACCAGCGCGATCGCGGCATGGGCGTCACCGTGTACCGCGGCAAGCGCAAGGGCTCGGCGAGCACCGGCGACCTCAGCGCCACCGCCATTCGCGACACGGTGGCCAAGGCTTTCAGCATCGCCGGCTTCACGGCCGAGGACGAGTGCGCGGGCCTGCCGGATCCGGACACACTGGCGCGCGAATTCCCCGATCTCGACCTGTTTCATCCGTGGTCGATCGACCCGGATGCGGCACGCGACCTGGCAATCGCCTGCGAGGCGGCGGCGCTCGATGCGGATCCGCGCATCGGCAATTCCGAAGGAGCCACGTTGTCGAGTCATCGCGGTCTGCGCGTGTTCGGCAACTCGCTGGGCTTTCTGGGAACCAATGCCACAACGCTGCACAGCCTGAGCTGCGTCGTCGTCGCCGAATCGGGCGAGGAGATGCAGCGCGACTACTGGTACAGCACGGTTCGCGACTGGCACGACCTGGAAAGCGGCGAGAGCATCGGCAAGCAGGCCGCGGCGCGGGCGCTGCGCCGGCTCAGCGCGCGCAAATTGTCGACGGCGACCGCGCCGGTGCTGTTCGTGCCGGAGCTCGCACGCGGCTTGTTCGGCAGCTTCCTCGGCGCGATCCGCGGCGGCAGCCAGTATCGTCGCGCCTCGTTCCTGCTGGATGCGGCGGGCCAGCAGGTCTTCCCGGACTGGATGCAGATTTGCGAGCGTCCGCACCTGCGCAAGGCGCTCAGCAGCGCGTCGTTCGACAGCGAAGGCGTCGCGACGCGCGACCGCGAGATCATCGAGCGCGGCGTGTTGACGGGCTACGTGCTGAGCACGTACTCGGCGCGCAAGCTCGGGCTCAAGACCACCGGCAACGCCGGCGGCGTGCACAACCTGATCGTCGCTCCGGGGCCGGACGATTTCGCCGCGCTGCTGCGCCGGATGGATCGTGGACTGGTCGTCACCGAGTTGATGGGGCAGGGCGTCAACGGCGTCACCGGCGACTACTCGCGCGGCGCGGCGGGTTTCTGGGTCGAGAAGGGCGCGATCGCGTACCCCGTGCACGAGATCACGATTGCGGGCAACCTGCGCGAGATGTTCCGGCAGATCGTCGCAGTCGGCAGCGACGTCGACACGCGCGGCGGCATTCGCACGGGCTCGGTTCTGATCGAGAAGATGACGATTGCCGGAGAGTGAAGAGTCAGGCTTCAGCCGGCTTCAGCCTGACTCTGTTTCGCCGCTTCCTCCAGCACCAGGTCGCTCACCGTCTTCCCCTGCAAGCTCCTGGTCAGAGCTTCCTCCGCGGCACGCGCCGCCGCGACGGCCGGCGCGATATCACGAATCCGTCCGAGACGCGGCCCCGGGCTGTCGTGACGCACACCTTCGAGCACCTGCGCGAGCTCGATCGTCTGCGGGTCGCGTGCCGGCACCCAGGTCTCGTCGTCGGCGAGCAGCAGCAGCTTGCCGCGCTCCAGTGCATTGACGATCGGGCCGAGCGCCGCGCCCGGCAGCTCGAGGTGATCGGCGAGCGAGTTGGTCGTCCAGCGGTGCTGCGCCGTGCGGTAATCGCTCGCGACCAGATACATGATCGACAGCGCGACGCGCTCGCGCACGCTGGAGTTCAGCTGGATCTCGCCGCGGCCGGGGCGCAGGTACTGCGGGTTCTGCACGTAGAACGACAGCTGCGCGCCGAGCAGCAGGATCAGCCACGAGACGTGCAGCCAGATCAGCGCGACGATCACGATCGCGAAGCCGGCGTAGATCGCGATCGTGCGCGCCGACTCCACGACGAACGTCGCGAAGATCATGCCGGTGGCAGCCCACACGATGCCGCCGAACAGGCCGCCGATGAACGCGGCGCTGGCACGCACGCGAGTATTGGGCATGAAGACGTACAGGAACGTGAACACGCCGATCACCAGCACGTACGGCGTCAGGCGCCCGAGCGTCAGCAGCACCGTGCCGAACGGCTCGTACTGCGCCAGAGCCGTCATCCAGCTGGTGTGCGCGAATGCCGCGATCAGTCCGAGTGCCGCGACGATCACCGCCGGCCCGATGACCATGACGCTGAGGTACTCGCTGACCCTGCGCACCAGGCTCCGCGGCTGCGCCACGCGCCACACGAAGTTGAAGCTCTCCTCGACCTTCTGGATCGTCGAGACGACGGTGTACAGCAGAAAGATCACGCCCAGCGAGCCGAGCACGTCGCCGCGCACGTTGTTGACGAAGGTCATGATCCGCGAAGTCAGCTCCGTGGCGCGCTCGCCGAGCGGCTCGAGGAAGGTATAGAGCACCGGCTCGAGCTCGCGGTGGAAGCCGAGCCCCTTGAGGATCGCGAACGACAGCGCGAACAGCGGCACGATCGACAGCAGCGTCGTGTAAACGAGGCTCATCGCCCGCAGCGTCAGGTCGCCGCGCAGGATGTCGCGGATCAGGGCGTAGGGATAACGCAGGATGCGCGTCAGCTTCCACAGCGGCTGCCCGTAGATCGATTCGGGCGGCTCGAACAGCCAGCGTTCCAGGTTCGCAAGGAGCGTTGCGATCATGCGGGACCGAGCCTGACACGCGCCCGATGACCGGGCAAGATGCGTCGTATGAGCTACCCGAGCCGCATCGTGTGCCTGACGGAGGAGACCACCGAGACGCTGTATCTGCTCGGCGAGGACTGGCGCATCGTCGGCATTTCCGGCTTCACCGTGCGTCCGCCGCGCGCGCGGCGCGAGAAGCCGAAGGTGTCGGCGTTCACCAGCGCGAAGGTCGATCGCATCCGCGCGCTCGAGCCCGATCTGGTGCTCGCGTTCTCCGACCTGCAGGCGGACATAGCCGCGCAGCTGGTGCGCGACGGCCTGAACGTCTGCGTCTTCAATCAGCGCAGCGTGGCGAGCATCCTGCAGATGATCCGCGTGCTCGGCGGCATGATCGGCTGCGAGGCGAAGGCGACCGCGCTGGCCGCTGAGCTGGAGCAGAGCCTGGAGGAGGTACGTGCGTCGGCGGCGAAGTTCGCGCGGCGCCCGCGCGTATACTTCGAGGAGTGGGACGAGCCGCTGATCTCCGGCATTCGCTGGGTGTCGGAGCTGATCGGCATCGCGGGCGGCGAGGACTGCTTCGCCGACAATGCACGGCACGCGCTCGGCAAGGACCGCATCATCGCCGATCAGCTCGAAGTCGTGCGTCGTGCGCCGGACGTGATCCTCGGCTCATGGTGCGGCAAGAAGTTCCGGCCGGAGACGGTCGCCGCGCGTCCCGGCTGGGAGCGCGTGCCGGCCGTGGCTCAGCGGCAGCTGCACGAGATCAAGTCGTCGATCATTCTGCAGCCGGGACCCGCCGCGCTCACGGACGGCGTGCGCGCGATACATCGGGTACTGGCAGCGTGGCAGACAGCTACAACGTGAAATAGAACGTCGCGCCTTCGTCCGGCTTCGCGTCCGCCCAGATGCGCCCGCCGTGGCGCGCGATGATGCGCTGGACCGTCACCAGTCCGATGCCGCTGCCGGGAAATTCAGCTTCCGGATGCAGCCGCTGGAAAGGCACGAACAGCTTGTCGGCGTACTTCATGTCGAAGCCCACTCCGTTGTCGCGCACGAAGTAGACCACGCCGCTCTCGGCAGTCTGCTTGCCGATCGACACGCGCGCCGGTGTCGTACGCGCCGTGTATTTCCACGCGTTGCTCAGCAAATTCTCCAGCGCGATGCGCAGCAGCCGGGGATCGGCGCTCACTTCCAGGCCGCTGGCGATGTCGAGCTGCACTTCGCGCGCAGGATGACGCTCGCGGATGGCGGCGGCCGCCTCGCCGGCGATCTGGCTGAGGCTGATCGGCCGGGCCGTCAGCTCGCTGCGGCCGATGCGCGAGAGATTCAGCAGATCCTCGATGAGGCTCGACATGCGCACGCTGGCGTCGTGGATGCGCTGCAGATAGTGGCGCGATTTGTCGTCGAGGCCGGGCGGCGCGCTCTCCTGCAGGATCTGGCTGAACCCCGACATGCTCCGCAGCGGCGCGCGCAGATCGTGCGAGACGGCGTAGGCGAACGCTTCGAGCTCGCGGTTGGCTGCTTCCAGCTGGCGTGTGCGCTCGGCGACGCGGCGCTCCAGGTCGGCGTTGGCCCGCCGTACTTCGTTGCGCGACTCGATGAGCGCGGCCAGCGCGTCGCGGCCGCGTCGCTCGTAACGCCGCGCCGCTACGAACAGCAGCACGGCCGAGCCGATGACGAACAGCCAGCCCTTCGCTGTCTGCAGCCACAGGACCACGGCTGGATCGAGACGCAGCCACACCAGCAGGCGGTCGCTGAAGAAAATCCACACCGCGCCGACGGAGAGGTAGATCAGCGCGATCGTGCGTGGCATGGGCGGACGAGGGTCAGCTGGTCAGACGTCGCAACGCTTCCGCGTACTTCTCGCTGGTCCGGGCGATGATGTCGGGCGGCAGCTTCGGCCCGGGCGGGCGCTTCGGCCAGTCGAGCGTCTCCAGGTAGTCGCGCACGTACTGCTTGTCGAAGCTCGGCGGGCTGGTGCCCGGCCGGTAGGTGTCGACCGGCCAGAAGCGTGACGAATCCGGCGTGAGCGCTTCGTCGATCAGCGTGAGGCGTCCGGCCTCGTCGAGCCCGAACTCGAACTTGGTGTCGGCGATGATGATGCCGCGCTCCAGCGCGTGCGCAGCGGCGAATGCATAGAGCGCGAGCGCGGTTGCACGCACCTGCTCGGCCAGGCCGCGACCGACCAGCGCCACGACGCGATCGTAAGGAATGTTCTCGTCGTGCTCGCCCTGCGCGGCTTTGGTCGCGGGCGTGAAGATCGGCTCTGGCAGTCGATCGGCCTGGCGCAGCCCGCCGGGCAGGGCAATGCCGCACACTGCGCCGGTCTGCTGGTAGTCCTTCCATCCCGAGCCGATCAGGTAGCCGCGCACCACGGCCTCGATCGGCAGCGCCTTGAGACGTTGCACGACGATGCTGCGCTCGACGAGCGGCGCGCGCTCGGCCGCGTCGGGTACGGCTCGTTCGAGGGAATAGTCGGCCAGGTGATTCGGCACGATCTGCCGCGTGCGCGCGAACCAGAAATTCGAGATGCGCGTCAGCACGCTGCCCTTGCCGGGAATCGGATCGGGCAGGACCACGTCGAACGCGCTCAGGCGGTCGGTCGTGACGATGAGCATGTGCCGCTCGTCGACCGCATAGATGTCGCGCACCTTGCCCTGGTGGATGCGTTGCAGACTGGGAACGTGCGATTCAAGCATCGCTGCTACCATAGCCCAGATGGTATGGCAGGGCAAAGCGTTGGGTGCGCTGATCGGCGTGTTCACGGCGGGACCGGTCGGTGCGCTGTTCGGCACGTTCATCGGCCACCTGTTCGATGTGCAGGCGGAGAGCGCGCGCGGCGACGCGACGGGCGATGACGCAGCGCCGGACGCGAGCCCGGCGCAGATCCAGGAGGCGTTTTTCCGCGCCACGTTCCAGACGATGGGCCATCTCGCGAAGGCGGACGGCCGCGTCTCGGAAGACGAGATTCGCGCGGCGCGCGCGATGATGAGCGAGTTCCGGCTCGGCGAGCGCGAGGTCCAGCTCGCGATCGACTTGTTCACGCAGGGCAAGAGCCGCGATCTGCCGCTCGAAGCGCTGCTGCGCGAGCTGCGGCGGCTGTGCCGGCAGCGCCCCGACCTGTGCCGGATGTTCGTGCAGATCCAGCTGCAGACCGCGCTGTGGGGCGAAAGCCTGAACCCGGCAGGCCGCGAAGTGCTGGCGCGCGTCTGCGCGGCGCTCGGCGTGTCGGCTTACGAAGTCGTGCAGATGGAAGCACTGCTGCGCATGCAGCAGGCGTCGCGGCGGCCCGAGGTGCGGCCCACCGTCGATCGCGTCGCCGAAGCGTACGAAGTGCTCGGCGTTTCGCGCAGTGCTTCCGACGGCGAGGTCACGAAGGCCTATCGCCGGCTCATGAACCAGAATCATCCCGACAAGCTGGTGGCGAAAGGCCTGCCGGAGTCGATGATGAAAGTAGCCGAGGAGAAGACGCGTCAGATCCGCGCGGCCTACGAGCTGCTGCGCGAGGCGCGTGGCATGAAATGAAAGCAGGTGCCGCTCGATGAAATCCCCCATGCAACCGTGGATTGCACCCTCGATCCTGTCGGCGGACTTCGCGCGCCTCGGCACGGAAGTCACAGCAGTGCTGGAGGCAGGCGCCGACCTGATCCACTTCGACGTGATGGACAACCACTACGTGCCGAACCTGACGATCGGGCCGCTGGTCTGCGAGGCATTGCGCAAGCACGGCGTCAGCGCGCCGATCGACGTGCATCTGATGGTGAAGCCGGTCGATCGCATCGTGCCGGACTTCGCACAGGCGGGCGCCACCTGGATCAGCTTCCACCCGGAGGCGAGCGAGCACGTCGATCGCACCATCGGGCTGATCCGCGAGCACGGCTGCAAGCCCGGCCTGGTGTTCAATCCCGCGACGCCGCTCAACTGGCTCGATCACGTGATCGACAAGATCGACCTGGTGCTGATCATGTCGGTGAACCCGGGCTTCGGCGGCCAGAAGTTCATTCCCGAGGCGCTCGCGAAGCTGCGCGCGGCGCGCGAGCGCATCCGCGCCAGCGGCCGCGAGATCCGGCTGGAGATCGACGGCGGCGTGAAGGCCGACAACATCGAGGCGATCGCGCGCGCCGGCGCGGATACGTTCGTCGCGGGCTCGGCGATCTTCGGCTCGAAGGACTATGCCGCGACGATCGCGGCAATGCGGGAGGGGATCAGGAGGGGGACAGAGGAGTCAGGCTGAAGCCTGACACTTCGGGCTCCTAATCTTCGTCGTCGTCGTCGAAATCGTCATCGTCGTCGTCAGCGCGACGGTTCTGCGCCGCGACTCCGGCGCGGCCCGCGGCCGCGGCCAGCGGCGGCTTGGTCTTCATCTTGGGCCGCGCGCCGAACACGACGATCGTCTTGCCCGTGGCGCGCAGCAGGCCCTGGTCTTCGAGCACCTTGAGCACGCGGCCCGCCATCTCGCGCGAGCAGCCGACCAGGCGGGACAGCTCCTGACGGCTCACCTTGATCTGCATGCCTTCCGGATGCGTCATCGCGTCCGGCTCGCTGCACAGGTCCATGATGGCGTGCGCCACCCGGCCGGTGACGTCGACGAAGGCGAGGTCGCCGAGCTTGCGGTTGGTGCGATCCAGGCGCGTGGCGAGCTGCGTCGCGAGCTCGAACACCAGCCCCGGGCTCTCGGCCGCGAGCTGGCGGAAGCGGGGATAGGTCATTTCCGCGAGCTCGCACTGCTGGCGCGTGCGCACCCAGGCGCTGCGCGTCGGCTGCTCGTAGAACAGGCCCATCTCACCGAAGAACTGGCCCTTGTTGAGGTAGGCCAGCACCATCTCGTTGCCTTCCTCGTCCTCGATCATGACTTCGACCGAGCCGCTGACGATGTAGTACAGGACGTCGGGCAGGTCGCCGGCATGGATGACGACCGTCTTCGAGGGCACGGTGCGAATCCGGCAATAGCTCAGGAACCGGTTGATCGCCGGAATATCGCTCAATGGCCTTGCGCCCTCTTCCATACTCACCCCGTACTGTTGTGCTTGTGTCTAACCGATTGATCGAGCGGCATGGGACAGCATTTGTCTTGCGCGCCTTTTAATACAGGATATACCCCCACCGCAAGCGCTGCTGAGCTTTGCTGAGGCCTAGCGCGCGAGCGTTACAACCAGTAGGCAGTGCGCGTCATGATGCGAGCGGTGGCCTTCATCAGCGCGCGCGCTACTGCGGGGAGCGCTGCGCCGCCGGCGTCGAGAGCGTTGTGACCGTGACGCTCCTCGTCCTCGCTCATCTGTCGCACGATCGCGCGCGTGCGAGCGTCGGTCTGCGGCAGTCGATGCAGATGTCCTTCGAGATGCTCGACCACTTGCCGCTCGGTCTCGGCAACGAAGCCCAGGCTCGTGCGGTCGCCTGCCAGGCCGGCGAGCGCGCCGATCGCGAACGATCCGGCGTACCACACGGGATTGAGCAGGCTCGTGCGACCGCCCAACTCGTGGATGCGGGTCGCGCACCAGGCGAGGTGGTCGGTTTCCTCGCGCGCCGCGGTGCTGAGCGCGGCCTGCGTGTTGGGGCTCCTAGCCACCGCGGCTTGTCCCTGGTACAGCGCCTGTGCAGCGATCTCGCCCGCATGATTCACGCGCATCAACGCAGCGGCATGCCTGCGCTCGGCCGGCTCCGCTACCGTCTCCGCGATGCCTTCGGCCGGATAGGGCCGGGCGGAGGAGTTGCCGCCGAGCACGGTCCGCAGGGCCTGGTCGAAAGGTGCGATCAGGCGGTCGACCAGGGTGTAGCGGCGGGCGGCGCTCGTGTCGGAAAGCGAGGCTGGAGTCGGGTTCATGGGCGCAGTATAGGAGCACATTTATATATGTCCCCCCGAGGTGTCCGGCGGCGGTGGGCAGGCGCGGGCCGGCGAGCCGAAAAACACCTTTCCGCCCAAGTCACTAGTGCCGGATCGGGCGGCGCTTTCCCGAGGTTTGCAAAGGCGGGGGTCGTCCTTTAGACTTGCCGGCCTTTTCGCCCCGGGCTCGTCCCGAGGCTGGGTTTTTCCGGAGAATTCAATGAGAACCGTCTTCGCCAACGAGGCTACGGTACGTCGTGATTGGTACGTGGTCGATGCGACGGGCAAGACGCTCGGCCGGCTCGCCACCCAGTTGGCAATGCGCCTGCGCGGCAAGCACAAAGCCGCGTACACGCCGCACGTGGACACGGGCGATCACATCATCGTCCTCAACGCGGGCAAGGTCCGCGTCACCGGTCGGAAGATGACGGACAAGTTCTACCATCACCACACCGGCTACCTGGGCAATCTCAAGACCACGAGCCTGGAGAAGCTGCTCGACAAGCACCCCGAGCGCGCCATCGAGTTCGCGGTGAAGGGCATGCTCCCGAAGAACCCGCTCGGTCGCAAGATGTTCAAGAAGCTGCACGTGTTCGCCGGCGGCGAGCATCCGCACAGCGCGCAGCAGCCCAAGGCACTGGAAATCTGAGCTTACTCACCGGAACCCATCGCACCATGCCGACCTCGAGCAACTACGGCACCGGCCGCCGCAAGACCGCCACCGCCCGCGTTTTCCTGCGCAAGGGCAACGGCGCCATCCGCATCAATGAGCGCACGCTCGATGAGTTCTTCGGCCGCAAGACGGCGCGCATGATCGTGCGCCAGCCGCTCGAAGCGGTCAGCCTCGACAAGAGCTTCGACGTCGAGGTCACGGTGAAGGGCGGCGGCATCACCGGCCAGGCCGGCGCCATCCGTCACGGGCTGACCCGCGCCCTGATCGAGTACGACGAGACCCTGCGCAAGCCGCTGCGCGACGCCGGCTACGTGACGCGCGATGCACGCGAGGTCGAGCGCAAGAAAGTCGGCTTCCGCAAGGCACGTCGCGGCACGCAGTTCTCGAAGCGTTAAGATCCCGCTGCTGCACTTGGGGGATCGTCTAGCGGTAGGACTACGGACTCTGACTCCGTCAACCTAGGTTCGAATCCTAGTCCCCCAGCCAAACTACGAAGGGCCCGCTATGCGGGCCCTTCTCTCATCACCTGTCTTCAGCGATGCGCATCTACCCGCTGCTGCGTCCTTTGCTCTTCGGACTGCCTCCCGAGCAGGCGCACGCACTTGCTCTGACGGCGTTGCAGCGCGCCCATGCACTCGGGCTCGTGCGCGCTGCCCGAGCCGATGCAGGCTGTGCCGTCAATCTCATGGGACTGCGCTTTGCGAATCGCGTGGGTCTGGCCGCCGGGTTCGACAAGAACGGCCGCTACGTCGATGCGCTCGGTGCGCTCGGCTTCGGCTTCATCGAGATCGGCACCGTGACGCCGCGAGCGCAGCCGGGACAACCGCGACCGCGCCTGATTCGCGTGCCTGAAGCGCGCGCGCTGATCAATCGCATGGGGTTCCCCAACGAGGGTGCGGCGGCGGTCGTGGCGCGACTCTCGCGACGGCGCTTCGCGGGGGTGTGCGGCGTGAACATCGGCAAGAACGCGACGACGCCGATCGACACGGCAGTCGACGACTACCTCGAATGCTTTCGCAGCGTCGCGCCTCATGCCGACTACGTGACGATCAATGTCTCTTCGCCGAACACCGAGGGTCTGCGGCGGTTGCAGGAGGCGGATCAGCTGCAGCCGATCGTCGACGCACTCGTCGGCGAGCGCGAGCACCTGCACGTCACTACGGGCCGCCGAGTTCCGCTGCTGGTGAAAGTGTCACCCGACCTTGCGCCTGCCGACCTCGCAAGCAGTGCAAGACTGGCGTGCGCAGCGGGCATCGACGGCATCATCGCGACCAACACGACGTTGAGCCGCAGCGGCGTCGCGCCGCGCTGGCGCACGCAAGCAGGTGGGTTGAGCGGCAGTCCGCTGCGACCGCTTGCCCTGCAGGCGGTGCAGTTGCTGCGGGCTGCACTCGGTGCGAGCGTGCCGATCGTCGCGGCAGGTGGAATCGACTCGGCGCGCCACGCCCGGGATGCGCTCGCCGCTGGCGCGGACCTGGTGCAGGTCTACACGGGGTTGATCTACGAAGGACCGGGGTTGGTGAAAGAGATAGCAGAGTCGGGCTGAAGCCCGACCTACCTCGTGATCGTCTCGACCCCGCTGTCGCGCGCCACCAGCAGGATGTCGGCGGGCCGACGTGCGAACAGGCCGACGGTCACCACGCCGACGAGCTGGTTGATCGTCTGTTCGAGGCTCACGGGATCGCTGATCGCGAGGCCGTGGACGTCGAGGATGTGGTTGCCGTTGTCGGTCACCACCCCCTGGCGATACACGGGGTGCCCGCCGAGTCGCCGCAGCTCGCGGGCGATGTACGAGCGCGCCATCGGGATCACTTCGACCGGCAGCGGGAAGCGCCCGAGCACCGGCACCAGCTTCGAGTCATCGACGATGCAGACGAAGCGGCGTGCGGTCGCGGCGATGATCTTCTCGCGGGTCAGCGCCGCGCCGCCGCCCTTGATCAGATGCAACTGCGGATCCGCCTCGTCGGCGCCGTCGACGTACACGTCGAGGTCGCCGACGGCGTTCAGATCGAGGACTTCGATGCCGTGCTGCTCGAGGCGCGCGCTGGAGCTCTCGGAGCTCGATACGGCACCCTTGATGGGCGTTCTGCGCGCCGCCAGCGCATCGATGAACAAGTTCACGGTCGAGCCGGTGCCGATGCCGATGACTTCGTCGTCGGGGACGTAAGCCAGTGCGGCCTGCGCCGCCGCTCGCTTCTTCTGTTCGGCGCTCATGGTGTCTACGCCTCGTGGTGCGTGCAGGAAATGCCGGTTTTTCAGCTGCCGGAAACGACTGTGCCCGCTTTCGCGGGCACAGTCTTCATCACAATCGTCCTGAAGAAGTTCTACTTCTTCTTAGAGGCCTTTTTCTTTCCGCCTTTCTTCTTGGACGATTTCTTCTTGGTTGCCATAGTCGTGGATCTCCATGTCGAGTTAGTCCGGGCGCAGTATATACATAAATTAAAAATAGCAAGCAAGGGGTGCGTGCAATTTAGTGGTGTGGAGAGCGAAGCGCATCACGCACCTGCACCTCGTCGCGACGCTCGTCGTCGCACTCATCACTTGCCTGCCAGCAACTCGATGAACTGCCATTCCGACTTCGTCACCGGCGTGATCGACAGGCGGTTACCGCGCTTCAGGATCACCATGTCCTTGAGCTTGGCGCTCGCATGCTCGCGCAGTTGCTCCAGCGAGACGACCGCAGCGAACTTGCGCACCAGCTGCACGTCGACCTGGTACCAGCGCGGCTTGTCGGGATCGCTGTCGGCATCGTAGTGATCGTTCTTCGGATCGAATGCGGTGCGGTCCGGATATGCCTCACGCACGACCTCGACGATGCCGGCGATGCCCGGCACCGCAGTGCTCGAGTGATAGAAGAAGGCGAGGTCGCCGGCGCGCATCTCGCGCAGGTAGTTGCGGGCCTGGAAGTTGCGCACGCCGTCCCAGCCGCTGGTGCGCTTGGGGGCCTTCGCCAGGTGGTCGATGCCGAACGTGTCCGGTTCCGATTTCATCAGCCAGTAGTTCATGGTGAGCCCCGCAGTGGATGGAGTTCTTTCTCGGTGACGAGCGCATCGAGCGGCACGTCCCACGGCCCGGCGGCGAGATGTGCGACCCGCTGGAATTCGTAGGCGACGCCGATCAGCTTCGGCCGCCGCCAGCGGCGGCCGCTGCGCAAGTGATGCAGGTGGCGGTCGTAGAAGCCGGCGCCGCTTCCCAGGCGCGTGCCGCGCGCGTCGACGGCGACCAGAGGGACCAGGATCAGATCGAGATGCCGGGCGGCGATCCGCGGTGCGCTGCGAGGCGGCTCGGCGATACGAAAGCGGTTCGGCCGCAGCTCGTTGTCGCTCGAGTAGCGGCGGAACGCCATGCGATTGCCGCGGTAGTCGCTGATCGCCGGCAGGTAGAGCTGGCAGCGGTTGCGCCTCGCCAGGCGCACCACCATTGACAGATCGGCCTCGTGATCGTGCGCGATGTACACGGCGATGCGCCGGCCGGGACGCAGCAACTGCGAGCGGCGCATGATCCGGGCGAATTGTCGCGACGCACTCGCGCGCTCATGCGGTTCCAGCGCACGGCGCTGCGCGCGCATCTGGGCGCGCAAGCGCGAGCGTTCCACGGCCAGCGTGGTGTCCGAGGCTGTCACGGAGCCTGACATCGCAGGAAGAAGAGGGCGGCGCCACCCGCATGTGCCGTCATGAGCCATTGCTCTCGACACGGAGCAATAGGTGGGACGCAGCCGCAGCAGCTAAGGCTTTCCGTTCGAGACGGACTTGCACACCGCTGCCGCGAGACCGAATCCCTGGGGTGTTTACGTTAGGGTCGAGAGGTAACCCGACACATGTCGAACACCGCAGGCGGCGCCATATCGCAATCTGTCGCGGAGCGTCGCGCTTCGACGCGACTTCCGCTGCTCTTCGCCGGCTCGTCGCTGCTGCAACGAACGGCCACGAGCAAAAGTTCATCTGCCGCGCATGCCGTTACAGATCGAGCTGCTGTCCTCGGCTGAGCGCGCCTTCGACGCGCTCGCGCAACTGCCGGATCTTCTGGCTCACGTCGCTGTCGGCGGCATCGCCGCGACCGCGCAGCCTGAGCAGCTCGTGCGCCAGGTTCAGCGCCGCCATCACCGCGATGCGATCCAGGCCGACGATGCTGCCGCCGTCGCGGATCTCGCGCATCTTCGTATTGAGGAACTCGGCGGAGTCGAGCAGCTCGGAGCGCTCTTCGGGCAGGCAGGCGACCTGGTATTCCTTTTCGAGAATCCGCACGCTGACCCGCACCGTGCGATCGGTCATGCGCTGTGCTCCATCGCCTTCAGGCGACCGATCATCGCCTCGACGCGCGCCCGCACCTGCTCGTTCTTCTGCAGGAGCGTCGCACGCTCGGCCATCATCGAATCCTGCCGCTGCCGCAGGGCGCGATTCTCTTCGTGCAGCTGCGCGAGCGCGCCGACCAGCTCATCGAGCCGAAGTTCCAGCTGCTTCAGCTCCTGCTCGATGCTGATCTTCGGGCTGCTCTTCGGTTTGGCTTCGCTCATGCGCATCGATTATGCGGCGGCACCCCCATGCGGTCAAACAACGCGCCGCGGCCCGGTGCTAACATAACGGCAATGTTTCAGGTCACTTTTCCTGAAGTTGTGCGCGTGCTGCAGACGCTGGAGTCCTCGGTGGCCGCAGCGGAAAGTCATGGTTGTCTGTGCGGCGCGCTGTGCACGACGCAGCAGTACGGGTTCGACAGCTGGCTCGACGAGCTGACGCCCGAATCGCAGGCGCAACGCGACGACGAGAGCGCTCCATTGCGTCTGTTGTTCGCCGACACTCTCCGCGCGCTGCGCGGCGACGAGATGGAATTCGCGCTGCTGTTGCCCGAGGACGACGCGCCGCTCCTGGATCGTGCCATGGCGCTGTCGCAGTGGTGCCAGGGCTTCCTCTACGGATTCGGCACCGGCCGGCCGGTGCCGCCGGAGGGCCTGGCGGGCGAAGTGGAGGAAGTCCTGCGCGACCTCACGCACATCAGCCAGGCTTCGGTCGAGACGGGCGCGGATGCAGAAGAAGAGGAACAGGCCTACGCCGAGATCGTCGAATACGTGCGGGCCGGCGTGCAGCTGATCCACGACGAGCTCGGCGCGATCCGGGCGGCGGATTCCGCCCGCGTCGATCCCTCCCGGCTGAACTGAACCCGAGCATGCGCAAAGACGAGTTCCGCCGCCGCCGCCGCCAGCTGATGAAGATGATGGGCAAGGGCGGCATCGCCATCCTGCCCGCGGTGCCCGAGAAGGCGCGCAACGGCGACGTCCATTATCACTACCGTCCCGACAGCGACTTCTTCTACCTGACCGGCTTCGCCGAGCCGGAGGCAGTCGCGGTGCTGATACCGGGACGCGCGCAGGCCGAATACGTGCTGTTCGTCCGCGACCGCGACCCGACCCGCGAGACCTGGGACGGGCGGCGCGCCGGGCCGGACGGCGCCACGCGCGAGTACGGCGCCGACGATGCGTTCCCGATCGCGGACATCGACGACATCCTGCCCGGCCTGATGGAGAACTGCGCGCGCGTCTACTACACGATGGGCGTGCACCAGGAGTTCGATCAGCGGGTGATCGGCTGGGTCAACGGGCTGAAGGTGCAGTCGCAGTCGCGCACCGGCGTGCAGCCGCCGCAGGAGTTCGTGGCGCTCGATCACCTGCTGCACGACATGCGACTCTTCAAGTCGCGCCCGGAGCTCGACGTCATGCGGCAGTCCGCCCGCATCGCCGTCGGTGCTCACAAGCGTGCGATGCGCTTCGCGCGCCCCGGACGCACCGAGTACGAGGTCATGGCGGAGCTGCTGCACGAGTTCCGGCGCAACAACGCCGACATCTCGTACCACCCGATCGTGGGCAGCGGCGCCAACGCCTGCATCCTGCACTACCACGAGAACTCCGAGACGCTCGGCGACGGCGACCTGCTGCTGATCGATGCCGGTTGCGAGTACGAGCTGTATGCGTCCGACATCACGCGCACCTTCCCGGTGAACGGGCGCTTCACCCCGGAGCAGCGCGCCGTCTACCAGGTGGTGCTGGACGCGCAGTACGCCGCGATCGCCAAGACGCAGCCCGGCAACCACTGGAACGAGCCGCACGACGCCGCAGTGCGCGCGATCACTCAGGGGCTGGTCAAGCTCGGAATCCTCAAGGGCAAGGTGCCGGCGCTGATCAAGGAAGGCGCCTACCGCCGCTTCTTCATGCATCGCACCGGCCACTGGCTCGGCATGGACGTGCACGACGTCGGCGACTACAAGATCGGCGAACAGTGGCGCGTGCTCGAGCCGGGCATGGCGTTGACGGTTGAGCCCGGCATCTACATCCCTGCCGGCTCCAAGGGCGTGGCGAAGCGCTGGTGGAACATCGGCGTGCGCATCGAGGACGACGTTGCCGTGACCGGCACCGGCAACGAAGTGCTCACCGCCGGGGCGCCGAAGGAAGCGGATGCCATCGAGAAGCTGATGAATGGCAGCGGGCGCTCACTCTGACGGCGTGATCTGCGACGTCGCCGTCTGCGGCGGCGGTCTCGTCGGCGCGACGCTCGCGCTGGCGCTAGCCGACATCGGTCTGGACGTCGTGCTGCTCGAGGCGCATCCGTTCGGTACGAGCGGGCAGCCGAGCTTCGACGACCGCACCACCGCGCTTTCCAATGGCAGCCGCCGTATCTTCGAGGCGCTGCGCGTGTGGCCGCTTGTCGAGCGCGAGGCGACCGCGATTCGCCGCATCCATGTCTCCGATCGGGGGCGCTTCGGGTTCGCGCGGCTCGACGCCGCGGAGCAGGGACTGAGCGCGCTCGGCTTCGTCGTCGTCAATCGCGCGATCGGTGCCGCGTTGTGGCGTCGGCTGGAGCAGAGCCCGGTGCGGATCATGGCGCCAGCCCGCGTACGCGGCATGCGTCTGGTCGACGGCGTTCAGCACATCGAGTGCGACCTCGGCCCGCAGGGCAGTGCGCTCATTCAGGCCCGCCTGGCGATCGCGGCGGACGGTGCGCAGTCGGCGCTGCGCGAAGCAGCCGGCATTGGCGCGCAGACCTGGAGCTACGAACAGACGGCGCTCGTGACCAACGTACTCACGCAACGCTTCCACGATCACGTCGCTTACGAGCGCTTCACGCCGGCGGGACCGCTGGCGTTGCTGCCGATGTCGGAAGGACGCTGCGGGCTCATCTGGACCTTCACCGCCGATGTCGCGGAGTCGGTCGCCAGGTCCGACGACAGCGAGTTTCTGGCAAGGCTGCAGGACGCCTTCGGCTTCCGGCTCGGGCGATTCACGCGCGTCGGGGCACGCCAGTTGTATCCGCTGGCGTTGACGCGCTCCGACGAGCACGTGGCGCAGCGCCTGGCGATCGTCGGCAACGCAGCGCAGACGCTCCACCCAATCGCAGGGCAGGGGTTCAATCTCGGCCTGCGCGACGCCGCCAGTCTTGCTGAAGTGCTGGCCGACGGGCGCGCACAACAGCGCGAGGGCTTCGATCCGGGCGATGGCATGTGGCTCGAGCGCTATCGCGAGTGGCGGGTCGCCGACCGTACGCAGATCGTGCGGTTCACGGACGGTCTGGTCCGCCTGTTCCTGCAACCGCTGGGCCCGGTGAAGGCGCTGCGCGATGTCGGCTTGCTGGCCTTCGATCTGATGCCGGCAGCGAAGGGCGCGTTGTCGCAACTGTCGTTGGGTGCTGCCGGCCGGATCCCGCGGCTGGCGCGCGGCGCGAGCTTGCTCTGATGCGTCACGATTTCCACATCATCATCGTCGGAGGCGGACTGGTTGGTGCCTGCGCGGCGGCGCTCGCGGCTGCGAATCCGCAGCTGTCCGACCTGCGCATCGCCGTCGTGGAAGCCATCCCGCCGACTGCGCCGCCACAGGGCGACATCGATCTGCGCGTCTCAGCCGTATCGCGCGCTTCGCAGCGTATCTTCGCCGCGGTCGGCGCGTGGGCCCTCGTTCCAGGGCAAGCCCTCTCACCGTACGAGGATATGATCGTCTGGGACGCGGCCGGCAAGCCGCGCGGCGCCGGCGCGATTCACTTCAGCGCCAGCGCGACGAGCGAGCCGAACCTCGGTCACATCGTCGAGAACCGGCAGCTGCAGTGGGCGCTGTACGACTGCCCGCCGTTTCGCCAGCGCGTGACGCTGCTCCGTGCGGAGCTCGCAGGCATGTCGCTCGAACGCGATCGCGCAATCGTCTCGCTTGGCGACGGACGCACGCTGAGCGCAGCGCTCGTGATCGGCTCGGACGGCGCCGGCTCCTCGAGCAGAAAGCTGGCCGGCATCGAGACTGCGGGATGGGCCTACGACCAGCGCGCGCTGGTGACGCACGTTCGTACGGAGCATCCGCATGCGCGCACCGCCTGGCAGCGGTTTCTACCCGACGGTCCTATTGCATTCCTGCCGCTCGCGGACGGTCGCAGCTCCATCGTCTGGACGACGCGTCCTGCTCATGCCGAGCATCTCGCTGCGTGCGCGCCTGATGAGGCGTCGCGGGAGATCGAACAGGCAATCGACGGTGCGCTCGGCAAGGTCGAAATCGCGGCCGGGCGGGCACACTTCCCGTTACGCCTCGCTCACGCGCGGCAGTACTGCAAGGAGCGCTTTGCGCTCGTGGGCGATGCCGCTCACGCCATCCATCCGCTGGCCGGGCAGGGCGTCAATCTCGGTTTCCTCGACTGCGCGGCACTGATCCAGGTGCTGGCGCAGGAGCTGATCGAAGGCGGCGACGCGGCGGCACTGGGCGAGCTGCGAGTGTTGCGACGCTACGAGCGCTGGCGCAAGAGCGAGAACCTCATCGCGCTGGGGCTGGTCGACGGGCTCAACCGCCTGTTCAGCTCGTCCGATGCGATGCTCGGCTGGCTGCGGCGGACCGGCCTCGGCGCCGTGGAAGGCAGCGCGCTCGCCAAGCGGTTCTTCATGGGCCGCGCGATGGGCACCAGCGGCGAGCTGCCGACGATCGCCAGGTGAGGAGGCACGATGGTCGACGTATTCGTCCAGTCGGCGCCGCAGCTCGGCAACCAGTATCGCGACGATGAGCTCCTGCGCGGCTATCTGCAGCGCAAGCTCCCGGCAGCGACGCTCGCGGCGATTGCCGCGGAGCTGGACCAGCTGGGGGCGATCGCGGGCGGCGAGTTGTATTCGCTGCAGCTCGCCGATCGAGGGAACGAGCCGACGCTGGTGCAGTGGGACGCGTGGGGCAACCGGATCGATCGCATCGAGGTCACACCGCTGTGGCGGCGTGCCGCGCAGATCGCTGCCGAAGCGGGCTTGATCGCGATCCCGTACGAGCGCGCGCACGGCCGCTACTCACGCATCCATCAGTTCGCTGCGGTCTACCTGTTTCACCCGTCGTCGGACGTGTACACGTGTCCGCTGGCGATGACCGACGGCGCTGCTCGCACGCTCAGCGTTGCCGGCAACGCCCGGCTGATCGAGCGCGCGGTACCGCGTCTGACCAGTCGCGATGCGGCGCACGCCTGGACCAGCGGGCAGTGGATGACGGAATCGACCGGCGGCTCCGACGTGGGCGCGTCGCTGACGCGCGCCGAGCGCGACGAGCACGGTCACTGGCGACTGTACGGCAAGAAGTGGTTCACCTCGGCCATCACCTCGCAGATGGCGTTGACCCTCGCGCGTCCGGTCGGCAATGGTCCGGGCGGCAGCGGGCTTGCGATGTTCTACGTGGAGACGCGCGACGACACCGGCCGGCTGAACGGCATGCGCGTCGAGCGGCTGAAGGACAAGCTCGGCACTCGCAAGGTGCCGACAGCGGAGCTGCTGCTGGACGGCGCACGCGCGGAGCTGGTCGGCGATACGCGCAACGGCACGCGCAACATCGAGCCGATGCTGATCGTGACTCGCGCCTGGAACAGCGTCACCTCCGTCGCATTCATGCGTCGCGCGCTGGCGCTGGCCCGGTCCTATGCCGGTCAACGGCGCGCTTTCGGTTCGACGCTCGCCGAGTTGCCCTTGCATGTCGACACCCTGGCGGGCGTCGAAACGGAAACCCGTGCAGCCTTCCTGCTGGCATTCGAGCTGGTCGAGCTCATGGGGCGGCAGGAGGCCGATGAGCTCGGCGTCGAGCAGCGCTCGCTGTTACGTTTGTTGACGCCGATCGCGAAGCTGCTGACGGCCAAGCAGGCCGTGGCTGCGGTGAGCGAGTGCATCGAGGCGTTCGGCGGCGCCGGCTACGTCGAAGACACCGGGCTGCCCACGTTGCTGCGTGATACGCAAGTGCTGCCGATCTGGGAAGGAACGACGAACGTCCTCGCACTGGACGCAGTGCTGCGCGGCGAGCTGGCGCTTGGATTGCCGGCGGCGCATGCGCGGATCGCGCAGTGCTTGCAAGGTGCGCGCGATGAGCGCCTGGCGGCGGCGGGCGCCAAGGCCACGGCGGCGATCGAGCACGTCGCGCAATGGCTTCGTCAGCATGGCGATGCGGTCGAGATGCAGTCGCACGCGCGGCGGATCGCGATGACGATCGGTCGTGCGCTGGAGCTGGCGTTCCTGGTCGAGCACGCACAGTGGGAGCTCGACACAGCAGGCCGTCGGGTCACTCTGGCGGCGGCCGTCAGGTTCGCCGCCGCGCCGGTCGACCTGCTGGTCGAGATCGACGGGCAAGAGTCGCGCCTGCTGGTGTAGGCTTGGCGCCCTTTCCTCGCCCATGAACAACCGCCACATCTACGTGCTGTCGGCCGTGCTCACGCTGCTCGGCCTCTCCTTGTTCGCGTACAAGGTGCACGTGCTGGGCTTCCCGCTGCGCCCGCAGGAGCAGACGCAGATCTGGAACATCGAGGCGGCAGTACGCTTCGAGCCCGGTCCGGCGGCGGTCAAGGCGACGCTGCGCATCCCGAGCCTGACTCCCGGCTTCGCGCTGCTGGACGAGAACTTCGTCTCGCGCGGCTTCGGCCTGGTGACACGCAACGCGCCGGCGGGTCGCGAGGCAGTCTGGACGCTGCGCCAGGCGACCGGGCCGCAGACCCTGTACTACCGGGCGCTCGTCTATCGCGACGCCACGCGCATCGCCGAGGACACCACTCCGCCGTTTCCGGCGCCGCCGCAGCTCGATGAGCCGTCGCGCATCGCGATGGAAGGATTGATCGCGGAGGTGCGCCGTCAGTCGGCGGACGTGGCGAGCTTCACCACCGAGCTGCTCCGCCACATCAACCTTGCCCAGAACGATTCGTACGTCAGCGTCTTCCTCAAGCGCGGCAGCACTGCCGCGGACCGTGCGCGGCTCGCGACCGTGCTGCTGGCCGGTGCGCAGATCCCGGCGCGTATCGCGCACGGCATTCTGTTGCGCAACGAGCCGGGGCCGGTGCAGTCCGAGCAGCTGCTGGAAGTGCACGACGGCGTACAGTGGTTGTATTTCAATCCGCGGACGCTCGAGCAGGGGCTGCCGCACGACTTCTTCATCTGGTGGCGCGGCGAGGAGCGCATCGCCGACATCGAGGGCGGCTCGGCGGCGGACACGACCCTGGCCGTGCAGCAGAACCTGCTGGACTCGATGCTGGTCGCCGAGCGCCGCGCCGAGAAGATCGGCTCGCACTCGATGGACTTCTCGCTGTTCTCGCTGCCCATCGCCACGCAGGCCGTCTACAGCGTGCTGCTGATGATCCCGATCGGCGCGCTGGTGATCCTGTTCCTGCGCAACTTCATCGGCGTGAAGACTTTCGGCACGTTCATGCCGGTGCTGGTCGCATTGGCGTTTCGCGAGACGCTGTTGCTGTGGGGCATCCTGCTGTTCGTGGTCATCGTCTCGCTCGGCCTGCTGATCCGCTTCTACCTGGAGAAGCTGCGGCTGCTGCTGGTGCCGCGCCTCACCTGCGTGCTCACGGTCGTCGTGCTGCTGATGGCCGGCATCAGCGTGCTCAGCCACAAGCTCGGCATCCAGCCGGGGCTGTCGATCGCGCTGTTCCCGATGGTCATCATCTCCATGACGATCGAGCGCATGTCGATCGTGTGGGAGGAGCGCGGCGCCTCCGAGGCGATCCAGGAAGGCGTCGGGAGCCTGGTGGTCGCCGCCGTGGCGTACATCGTCATGGGCATTGCCGCGGTCGCGCACCTCATCTTCGTGTTCCCGGAGCTGCTGCTGCTGGTGATTGCGGCGGCATTGCTGGCCGGCCGCTACACCGGCTATCGCCTGCTGGAGCTGCGGCGCTTCAAGGCGCTGCGCACCGCCGCCGATGCGCCGGGCGCTTCGTCCGGGGGCGCGACCTGATGTTCGGCAGCTACGGGGCGCTGTCGCGTGAAGGCGTGCTCGGGCTGAACCGGCGTAACGGCGACTACATCCTGCGGTTCAACCCGCGCCGCCTCTATCCGCTGGTCGACGACAAGCTCAAGACCAAGCGCCTGGCGCTGCAAGCGGGCATCGCGGTGCCGGAGCTGTACGGCGTCATCGAGACGCAGCACGACATCCGCACGCTGCCGGACATCGTCCGCAGCCACAACGAGTTCGCGCTCAAGCCGGCGCACGGCAGCGCCGGCGACGGCATCGTCGTCATCGCCGGGCGCAGCGGCAACCGCTATCGCACGGTCAGCGGCGAGATTCTCGACGAGGACTATCTCTCGCATCACCTGTCGAACGCGATCAACGGCCAGTTCAGCCTCGGCGGCGTGCAGGACGTGGTGATCGTCGAGTACATGGTGCGCTTCTCGCCACTGTTCGAGCGCATCAGCTACGAAGGCGTGCCGGACATTCGCGTGATCGTGTTCCGCGGCTTCCCGGTGATGGCGATGGTGCGGCTGCCGACGCGCGGCTCGCGCGGCAAGGCCAATCTTCATCAGGGCGCAGTCGGTGCGGGTATCGACATCGCCACGGGCGTAACGCTGGATGGCGTGATCACCACGGAGGTCGTCACGCATCATCCCGACACCACGCACGCGATCGCGGGCCTGCGCGTGCCCGACTGGGACACGATCCTCGACATCGCGGCGCGCTGCTACGAGCTGACCGGGCTCGGCTACATCGGCGTCGATGTCGTGATCGACCGCGATCTCGGACCGCTGGTGCTGGAGCTGAACGCGCGGCCGGGCCTCGCGATCCAGATCGCCAACCGCCAGGGCCTGCTGCGGCGTCTGAAGATTTGCGAAGAGCGCGCCGACTTCAACGCCGCGCCCGCGCAACGGATAGAATTCGCGAAACGGGAGCTCAGGCATCCGGTCGGCCCGTACTTAGAACCACGAAGCATTGCGGCCGACGACGTCTGAAGCGACAGCGGGCACGCGCACACAGCGCAGGGAGACATAATCGTGACACGACTCGGAATGGTCGGGCAGCTGCTGCTGCTCGTGCTGGTGGCGCGCGCCGCGGAAGCTGCTGACCCGACGCCTACCGGTTTCTACTTCGGTGCGGGCGCCGGCGCAGCCACGCACGATGTCGGCAACGGTGGCGCGCAGGGAACCATCCTCGTCGGCATCGGTGGGTTCGGCGTCTTCACGGTGCCGCGCACGACGCTGGCCACCGACGACGAGAGCACCGGCTGGCGCGGGCTGGTCGGCTATCGCTTCAACCGCTACGTCGCCGCGGAGCTCGAGTATCTCGACTTCGGCACTTCCGAGATCCACGAGACCTACGTCGTCGACGACGCCGGGTTGCTGTTTCCCGCTGCCCTGACGATCGAGCAGGACTTCGTGACCGACGTGAGCGGCCCGGCGATTTCAGCTGTGGGTAAGTTGCCGCTGGGCGAGCGCTTCGAGCTGTTCGCGCGCGCCGGGATGCTGTTCGCCGATTCGAAGGTGCGCATGGTGCAGCGGCTGCGCCCGACCTCGGTCACTTACTCGGACCGCGTGCTGATCGGCGGCGTCGGACTCGACTGGCGTTTCGCGGATCGCTGGAGCGCGCGCGTGGAGTATCAGCGCTCGAAGGACCTCGACGCGAACATCGACATCGGCGCGAGCCACGTCGAGCTGCTCTCGCTCGGCGTGTTGTTCAAGCTGTAGGCTGGTCTAGGTCCGCGGCAGCGCGTCGATCTTCGCGGCGCAGATGAAATCGTTGTCCGACAGCCCGCCGATCGCGTGGGTGTTGAAGCGGATCCGGCAGTAGTTGTAGCCGACCTCGAGGTCCGGATGATGGTCCTCGGCGTTGGCGATGTGCGCGAGCGCGTTGACGAAGCTCATCGTGTGGAAGAAGTTCCTGAACTTCAGCTCGCAGCGGATGCTCTTCGCGTCGTCGGCCAGGCTCCATCCGGGTTGCAGCTGCCGCAACAGTGCTTCGGCCTCGGCGCGTGACAGCGGCTGCACGCCACCTTCGCACGGCGCGCACTTGCGATTGCGCAACTCACTCATGCTTGCCTCCGTGCGTAGCTCTTCGCGACATAGTCCTCGACCAGCTGCTGGAACTCTTCGGCGATGTGCTCGCCCTTGAGCGTCGGTCCTTTCTCGCCGTCGACGTAGACCGGCGCCACCGGCCGCTCGCCGGTGCCGGGCAGGCTGATGCCGATGTTGGCGTGCTTGCTCTCGCCGGGTCCGTTCACGACGCAACCCATCACCGCGACCGTCATCTCCTCGACGCCGACGTACTGCTTGCGCCAGTGCGGCATCTGGTGACGGATGTGCGTCTGGATCTTCTGCGCCAGCTCCTGGAAGTACGTCGAAGTGGTGCGGCCGCAGCCGGGGCAGGCGATCACCATCGGCACGAACGAGCGCAGCCCGAGGGTCTGCAGGATTTCCTGCGCGACGATCACTTCCTGCGTGCGCTCGCCGTCCGGCTCCGGCGTGAGCGAGACGCGGATCGTGTCGCCGATGCCTTCCTGCAGCAGCACGGCCATGCCGGCGGTGGAAGCGACGATGCCCTTCGAACCCATGCCGGCCTCGGTCAGGCCGAGGTGCAGCGCGTACTCGCAGCGAGCCGCCAGGTTGCGGTAGACCGCGATCAGGTCCTGCACGCCGCTGACCTTGCACGAGATGACGATGCGGTCGCGGCCCAGTCCGAGCTCGACGGCGCGCTCGGCGGACTCCAGCGCGGAGACCACCAGCGCCTCGCGCATGACTTCGTTGGCATCGAGCGGCTCCGCACGTTGCGAGTTCTCGTCCATCAGGCGCGTCAGCAGGTCCTGGTCCAGGCTCCCCCAGTTGACGCCGATGCGCACCGGCTTGGCGTTGCGGCAGGCGACTTCGATCATCTCCGCGAACTGCGGGTCGCGCTTGCTGCCGCGCCCGACATTGCCGGGATTGATGCGGTACTTGGCCAGCGCCTGCGCGCACGCCGGATGCGCCTTCAGCAGCCGATGACCGTTGAAATGGAAGTCCCCGACCAGCGGCACGAACACGCCCGCGCGCGCCAGGCGCTCAGCGATGTGCGGCACCGCGGCCGCCGCTTCGTCGGTATTGACGGTGACGCGCACCAGCTCCGACCCGGCGCGCGCCAGATCCTGGACCTGGCGCACGGTGCTGTCGATGTCGGCCGTATCCGTGTTCGTCATCGACTGCACCGCAACGGGTGCGCCACCGCCGACGACGACGGAGCCGATGTGCACGGGGATCGAGTGGCGGCGGGGAAGGGTGGACATCACGGAATTCTAAACCGCTTCTCTGCTACCATACGCCACCCATCGCAAGGCATGGCCGGAGAGAGACGCAGGAGCTTTCCTGCAGTCCGCCGAAGGCGCAACCGCCCGGAAACGCTCAGGCAAACGAACGGCATGTCCACGGTGCTGTGGGTCGGGCTTCAGCCTGACTCCTCATCCTCGAGGGGCTCTGGAGAGTAGTCGGACCACTCGACTCACCGAAGGGGAGAGGCAGCGGCCAGTGCCGCACGCCCGATCTCTCAGGTAGCAGGACAGAGGGCAGCCCGCGAGAGCGGATCGCTGCCGTCTTTATGTCTTGCTGGAGCGAACGATGGGTTTCAGGACACCGCTTTACGAAACGCACGTCGCCGCGGGCGCCCGCATGGTCGACTTCGGCGGCTGGGACATGCCGGTCCATTACGGCTCGCAGATCGAAGAGCACCACGCCGTGCGCCGCGACGCCGGCATGTTCGACGTGTCGCACATGCTGATCGCCGACGTCAGCGGCGCGCGCGCGCGCGACTACCTGCGCCACCTGCTCGCCAATGACGTCGCAAAGCTCAAGGACCCCGGCAAGGCGCTCTACAGCTGCATGCTCAACGAGCTCGGCGGCGTGGTCGACGACCTGATCACGTACTTCGGCGACGAGCAGCATTTCCGCGTCGTCGTCAACGCCGGCACCCGCGACAAGGACACCGCGTGGCTGCGGCGCTGGGCGGAGCCATTCAAGGTCGATATCCAGCCGCGCACCGACCTGGCGATGGTCGCCGTGCAGGGACCGAACGCGCGCGCCAAGGCGGCGCAGGTCATCGGCAAGAGCGCCGACGCAGTGCTGGGCATGAAGCCGTTCTTCTCGCGCCAGCTGGAGCGCCATTTCGTCGCCACCACCGGCTACACCGGGGAGGACGGCTGGGAAATCATCCTGCCGGCGCAGGACATCGCGGCGTTCTGGGCCGCGCTGCGCGACGCCGGCGTGCGTCAATGCGGTCTCGGCGCGCGCGATACGCTGCGCCTGGAAGCCGGCATGAACCTCTACGGCAACGACATGGACGAGAACCTGACGCCGCTCGAGTCGGGCCTGACCTGGACGGTCGCTTTCGATCCGCCGGAGCGCGACTTCATCGGGCGCGCCGCACTCGAAGCGCAGCGTCGCGGCGGCGTGCCGCGCAAGCTCGTCGGGCTGGTGCTCGAGGATCGCGGCGTGCTGCGCAGCCACCAGAAAGTGGTCGTGCCCGGCGTCGGCGAGGGCGAGATGACCAGCGGCACCTTCTCGCCGACGCTCGAGCGCTCGATCGGTTTCGCGCGCGTGCCGTCCGCGACGGGCGAGCAGGTGCAGGTCGACATTCGCGGCAAGCAGCTCGCGGCGCGAGTGGTGAAGTATCCATTTGTTCGAAACGGTAAGGCTTTGATCCAGTGACACAGGTGACAGATCCGGTGACACAGGTGACATAGGTGACACAGGTGACACAGGCAAGAGCGTTCTGACCTGCGTCACCCGTGTCACCTGTGTCACTTGCGTCACCCATGTCACTTCCCCAATCTCAACCAGGACCTCCCCCATGTCCTCCATCCCCAGCAACCTGAAGTACCTCGATTCCCACGAATGGGCCCGCGTCGAAAGCGACGGCACCGTGACCGTCGGGATTTCCGACCACGCGCAGGGCGCGCTAGGCGATCTGGTGTTCGTCGAAGTGCCCGAGGTCGGTCGCGCGCTCAGCAAGGGCGGCGCGGCCGCGGTCGTCGAGTCCGTGAAGGCGGCGTCCGACGTGTACAGCCCGGTGTCGGGCGAGGTCATCGCCAACAACAGCGACGCTCTCAGTGCGACGCCCGAGCTCGTCAACAGCGATCCGTACGGCCAGGGCTGGCTGTTCAAGGTGAAGCCGAGCAACGCCGGCGAGCTCGGGAGCCTGCTGGATGCCAAGGCCTACGAGAAGGTCGTCGAGGAGGCGGGGCACTGACATGCCGTTCATCCCGCACACAGAATCCGACGTGCGCGAGATGCTGGCCGCCATCGGCGCGCCGAGCATCGATGCATTGTTCGAGGAGATTCCCGCCGCGCTGCGCATCAAGTCGCTCGCCGGCATTCCCGAAGCGCTGACCGAGATGGAGATCGGCCGGCTGATGCAGCAGCGCGCGGCGCGCGACGGCAAGCCGCTCAACTTCCTGGGCGCCGGCGCGTACGAGCACCACATCCCCGCCGCTGTCTGGGCCATCGTCACCCGCGGCGAGTTCTACAGCGCGTACACGCCCTACCAGGCCGAGGCGAGCCAGGGCACGCTGCAGCTGCTGTACGAATACCAGTCGATGATGGCGAGCCTCACCGGCATGCAGGTCTCCAATGCATCGCTGTACGACGGCGCATCTGCGCTGGCGGAAGCGTGCCTGATGGCGGTGCGCGCCCATCGCAAGTCCAGGTCGGCGCGCATCCTCGTGCCGGCCAACCTGAATCCGACCTACCTCGACGTCGCACGCGCGATCACCGAAGGTCAGAATCTCAAGTTCGACGTGCTGCCCTACGAAGCAGCGGGCGGCACGTTGACTGCGACCTCGCTCGACGCTTACCGCGGGCAGGACATCACCGCGGTCGTGGTACAGCAGCCGAACTTCTTCGGCCTGCTGGAGGACGTCGATGCGATCGCCGACTGGGCGGCCGCGAACAATGCGCTGCTGATCGCGGTCGTCAACCCGCTTTCGCTGGCGCTGCTCAAGCCGCCGGGAGAGTGGGGCACCAAGGGCGCGGACATCGTCGTCGGCGACGGCCAGCCATTCGGCGTGCCGCTGTCCTCGGGCGGACCGTATTTCGGGTTCATGACGACGCGCATGGAGCACGTGCGCCAGATGCCGGGCCGCATCATCGGCCGCACCGTCGACCTCGACGGCAAGCCGGGTTTTACGCTGACGCTGCAGGCGCGCGAGCAGCACATCCGGCGCAGCAAGGCGACGTCAAACATCTGCACGAACCAGGGCCTGCTGGTCACAGCGGCGACGATCCACATGTCGCTGCTTGGAGCCGCCGGACTGGAGAAGGTCGCAGCTGCCTCGCAGACGCAGACGAGCGCGCTCGTCGCAGCACTCACGCGAATCAAGGGCGTCAAGCTGGCGTTCGGCGGACCGCGCTTCCACGAAGCCGTGCTGCAGCTGGATCGGGAGCCCGGCGCAGTGCTCGAAGCGCTCGCGCAGCGAGGCATCGTCGGCGGCTATGACCTGTCGCGGCAGTACCCGGAACTGGGGAACGCGCTGCTGGTGTGCGCGACGGAGACGCGGACGGACGAAGACATCGCGCAGTACGCCAGAGCGCTGGCGGAAGTGACGAAGTGATGCAGGTGATGAAAGTGATGCAGGAACCGCTGATTTTCACGCATTCGCGCGCCGGTCGCAGCGCCGCCGGACAATATCCGCACGCGGCTGTCTGCGAAGTACCGGAGAAATTCCGCCGCAAGCAGCCAGCGCAGCTGCCGGAAGTGTCGGAGCTGCAGGCGGTGCGGCACTTCACGCGCCTGTCGCAGCTGAACTTCTCCATCGACACGCACTTCTATCCGCTCGGCTCGTGCACGATGAAATACAACCCGCGCGCGTGCAACCAGTTCGCGATGCTGCCGGAATTGCTCGGCCGGCATCCGCTCGCGCCCGAGTCCGCGAGTCAGGGCTTCCTCGCCTGCATGTTCGAGCTGCAGGAGATGCTGAAGGAAGTGACAGGCATGAAGGGCGTCTCGCTGACGCCGATGGCCGGCGCACAGGGCGAGTTCGCCGGGGTCGCCATGATGCGCGCCTACCATCGCGCGCGCGGCGATCTCGAGCGCACCGAGATCATCGTGCCGGACGCGGCACACGGCACCAATCCTGCGACGGCGACGATGTGCGGCTGCACCGTGGTCGAAATTCCCTCGCTGCCGAACGGCGACGTCGACGTCGAAGCGCTGAAGCAGGCGCTCGGCCCGCGCACCGCCGGCATCATGCTGACCAATCCTTCGACGCTCGGCGTGTTCGAGCGGCGCATCCAGGAGGTGGCGAAGCTCGTGCACGAGGCGGGCGGCCTGCTGTACTACGACGGCGCCAACCTCAACGCGATCCTCGGCAAGGTCCGCCCGGGCGACATGGGCTTCGACGTCATTCACATGAACCTGCACAAGACGTTCTCGACGCCGCACGGCGGCGGCGGGCCGGGCTCGGGTGCAGTCGGCGTCGGCCAGCGGCTGCTGCCGTTCCTGCCGATCCCGGTCGTCGGGCGCGAGGGCGAGCGTTATCGCTGGCTCGACGCGCGCGACATCCCGCAGACGATCGGCAGGCTGTCGGCATTCATGGGCAACGCGGGCGTGCTGCTGCGGGCGTATGTCTACATGCGCATGCTCGGTCGCACCGGCATGCAGCGCGTGGCGGAATATGCCGCGCTGAACGCCAACTACATGCTGGCAAGGCTGCAGCAGGCGGGCTTCGAGCCGGCCTACCCGGGCCGGCGCGCCAGCCATGAGTTCATCATCACGCTCAAGCGCCAGGCGAAGCAGCTCAACGTGAACGCGATGGACTTCGCCAAGCGCCTGCTCGACTACGGCTTCCACGCGCCGACGACCTACTTCCCGCTGCTCGTGCCGGAGTGCCTGCTGATCGAGCCGACCGAGACCGAGGCGAAGGAGGAGCTCGACGGGTTCATCGAGGCGATGGTTGCGATTCAGCGCGAGGCCGAACAGGACCCCGCGAAGGTCAAGGGCGCACCGTATACTCTGCCGGTCCGCCGGCTGGACGACGTCCGCGCCGCGAAACAGCTCGACCTGACCTATCACCGTGGCTAGCGAACTGCCGTCCGTCATGCAAGATCGTCCCAAGCTCTCCGGCATGCGCCGGCTGCTGCTCGCATTCGTCAATTCCTGGAAGGGCTTCAAAGGTGCGTTCCGCTTCGAAGCGGCATTCCGCCAGGAAGTCGCGCTCGCGGTGGTGCTGCTGCCGCTCGGCGCATGGCTCGGCAAGACCCCGATCGAGAAGGCGCTGCTGATCAGCTCGGTGCTGCTGGTGCTGATCGTCGAGCTGCTGAACACGGGAATTGAAACTGTCGTCGACCGCATCGGTCTGGAACGTCATGAGCTTTCCGGCCTGGCGAAGGACGTGGGCTCCACGGCCGTACTGCTATCCTTCGGCGTGCTGCTGGTGATCTGGGGCTTCCTGTTGCTCGGCTGAGCATCGTCCTGAAGCGGTTTACTGCATGCAAAGAAGTCTCGCTGCATCGACCCTCACCTCCGTCGCACTGTTCGCATCGTTGGCTGTTCCGCTCCTGGCGCGCGCTGCCGGTCCTACGACCGAGCCGCCTGCTGCCGCCGAGGTGCGTGAAGCCGCGGCAGCGGCCAATGCCGCTGCTGCCAACGCCGTGCCGGTCTCGGATGCGGAAGACTCGCGCTGGACGCGCACCCTGGAGCGGGTCGCGAGCGGCGTCGTCACCATCCAGGTCGACCTGGCGCGCGCCTTCGATACCGAGTGGAACATGTCGAGCCAGGCGACCGGCTTCGTGGTCGACGCCAAGCGCGGCCTGATCCTGACCAATCGCCACGTCGTGACGCCCGGCCCGGTCACCGCCCAGGCGGTATTCCTGAATCGCGAGGAGGTCACGCTGTACCCGGTGTATCGCGACCCGGTGCACGACTTCGGCTTCTATCGCTACGACCCCTCCAAGCTGCGCTTCATCAAGCCGACCGAGCTGAAGCTCCATCCGCAGGGCGCGCAGGTCGGCCGCGAGATCCGCGTGATCGGCAACGATGCGGGCGAGCAGCTGTCGATCCTCGCGGGCACGCTGGCGCGGCTCGATCGCGAGGCGCCGAACTACGGGCTCGGCAAGTACAACGACTTCAACACGTTCTACTACCAGGCCGCGTCCGGCACCTCGGGCGGCTCGTCCGGCTCGCCGGTCATCGACATCGAAGGGCGCGTGCTGGCGCTGAATGCCGGCGGCAGCAACTCGGCGCAGTCGAGCTTCTACCTGCCGCTCGATCGCGTCGCCCGCGCATTGCAGCTGATCCAGGAAGGCAAACCGGTCGCGCGCGGCACGCTGCAGACGGTGTTCGTCTACACGCCGTTCGATGAAGTTCATCGGCTGGGACTGCGTGCCGAGACCGAAACGGCCGTGCGTCGCAAGTTTCCGGCCAAGACCGGCATGCTGGTCGTGTCGGAAGTCCAGCGCGGCGCGCCGGCCGAAGGGCCGCTCGAGCCGGGCGACATCCTGGTGCGCATCAACGGCGAGCTGACCGCAGATTTCGACCTGCTGTCGCGGGTGCTCGACGACGGCGTCGGCAAGACCGTAAAGATCGAGGTCGAGCGCGGCGGCGAGGTGCTGGAGCGCGAGCTCACCGTGCAGGATCTCTACGCCATCACGCCCGACCAGTACCTGGAGTTCGGCGACGGCGTGGTGCACAACCTGTCCTGGCAGCAGGCGCGCCACATCAATGTGCCGATCCGCGGCGTCTACGTCGCGAATCCCGGTTACATCCTCGGCGCAGCGAACGTGCCGCGCGGCGCGGTCATCAGCGAGGTCGCCGGCCAGGAGACCGCGTCCCTGGCCGACTTCGAGAAGGTCGCCGGCGAGCTGCGCGAGGGGCAGCGCGCGCCGGTGCGCTTCTTCACGCTGGACGATCCGAATACCGCGCAGGTGCGCGTGATGCGCATGGACCGGCGCTGGTTCCCGGCGCGAGATTGCAAGCGCGACGACAAGAGCGGCACCTGGCCGTGCAAGAACTGGACGGACGACGACGGCGAGCAGCCGCTCGAGCCGGCCACGACCAGCTTCGCGAAGACCTCCGACCCGATCGTCAACAAGCTGGCGCCGTCGCTGGTGCTGGTGAATTTCGACATGCCGTACTCGGTCTCGGGCATCACCGAGCGCAGCTACTACGGCACCGGCGTGATCCTCGACGCCGAGCGCGGGCTGGTGCTGGTGGATCGCAACACGGTGCCGACGCCGCTTGGCGACGTGCGCCTGACGTTCTCGGGCACGATCGAGATTCCGGGCCGGGTCGAGTACCTGCATCCGCTGCACAACCTCGCGGTGATTTCCTACGATCCGGCGCTGATCGGCGCGACGCCGACGCGCGCGGCGACTCTGCGCGGCACCGAGCTGCGGCCCGGCGAGCAGGTGTGGGCAGTCGGCGTGCGTCCGGACGGCAAGGTGCAGTCGCGCTCGGCCACGGTCGCTTCGATCGATCCGGTGGCCTATCCGCTGTCGCCGACGCTGCAGTTCCGCGATGCCAATCTCGAGACGATCTCGCTGATCAACGGGCCGAGCGACTACGACGGCGTGCTGGTCAACAAGAACGGCGAGGTGCTCGCGAGCTGGGCGAGCTTCGCCTACCAGTCCGGGCGCGAGACCGTGCAGGAGAATCGCGGCATTCCGGCCGACCTGCTGCTCGACGTGCTGCCGCTGGTGCGCGACGGCCGCGCCTTGCATTCGCTGGAAGTCGAATTGCAGCCGGTGCCCCTGGCGAGCGCTCGCAAGCTCGGCCTCACCGACGCGTGGGTGCAGCGCCTGGAGCAGCACAGTCCGGAACGCCGCCAGGTGCTCGGGATCCAGCGACTGGTCGGCGGCTCGCCGGCTTCGAAGCTGCTCAAGTCCGGCGATCTCGTGCTCGATGTCGACGGCGCCATCGTCAACCGCTTCCGCGAGGTGGAGCAGGCGGTGCAGAAGTCTTCAGTGCGCCTGACGGTGCTGCGCGCCGGCAAGGAGCAGGTGGTCGACGTGCCGACGGTGGTGCTCGGCGGGCGTGACCTCGATCGCATCGTCGTGTGGTCCGGCGCAGTGCTCCAGAAGCCGCATCGCGCGCTCGCCGCCCAACGCGGCATTGCGCCCGAAGGCGTGTTCGTCGCGTACTTCTCGTACGGCTCGCCGGCGACGCGCTATCAGCTGTGGGCCGGCCGGCGCATCGTCGAAGTGGACGGGCAGCCGATCGCCGACCTGGACGCTTTCGTCAAGGCTGTCGGCGGGCGCGAGGACCGCTCGTCGTTGCGCCTGCGCACGGTGAGCTGGAACGGCTCCGTGGAAGTCATCACGCTCAAGCTCGACAAGCGCTACTGGCCGACCTACGAGCTGCGCCGGAGCGACGACGGCTGGAAACGGACGGCGCTGGAGTGACGCGCTGACCATCTGTCGCCGTTTACCGCCACTTCGTCGGCGGCCGACCGCGAACGCCCGGCCCGGCACCCGGGCCTTGTTATCATTCACCCCATGGCGATCGGACGAGTACTGCAGCAGGAAATCCAGGAAGCTGTCGAAGCGCTGCGCGCCGGCGAGCTGGTCGCGTTCCCGACGGAAACGGTGTATGGCCTCGGCGCCAACGCCAACAATCCCGACGCGGTTCGCAAGATCTTCCGCGCCAAGAATCGTCCTTCGACGCACCCGGTCATCGTGCACATCGACCATCCGCGCTACCTGCAGCGCTGGGTGCGCGAGATGCCGCCGGAAGCGAAGAAGCTCGCCGATGCATTCTGGCCGGGCCCGCTGACGCTGGTCGCGAAGCGCGCACCGGCGGTCAACGACGTCATCACGGGTGGCCAGGACACGGTCGCGATCCGCGTGCCCAATCATCCGGTCGCGCAGCAGCTGCTGAACGCGTTCGGCGGCGGCATCGCTGCACCCAGCGCGAACCGCTACGGCCATCTCAGCCCGACCCGCGCCGAGCACGTGCGCGAGGAGTTCGGCGAGGAGATCAAGTTCGTGCTCGACGGCGGCGACTGCAAGGTCGGCCTCGAGTCGACGATCGTCTCGTGCTTCGGCGACGGGCCGCGCGTGCTGCGACCCGGCAGCATCACGCTGTCGCAGCTGCGGGCGGTCGTGCCGACGATCCAGGCCGGCCCGAATCCGAACGCGCCGCGCGTGCCGGGCACCACGACGCGCCACTACTCGCCGGTCACGCCGGTCAACGTCGTGCCGAGCCGCCGCATCGAGCAGGTGATGAACGAGTTCACCGACAAGCACGAGAAGGTGGCGGTGCTGGCACAGCGCCCGCCGGGCCGCGCGAATCCCTACATGACGTGGATCAATGCCGGCATCCGCCCCGATGTCTACGCACGGCAGCTCTACGCGAACCTGCGCACGCTCGACAAGGCACAGGCAAAAGTCATCCTGGTCGAAGAGCTGCCGCTGGGCGAGAAGTGGGATGCCGCACGCGATCGTCTCAAGCGCGCAGCGACTGCCGAGAACATCGTCACGTACGATCAGGATATCGCGGCATGGGTCGCGGATTACGGGGAAGAGGGCGGACCCGGATAGGAATGGGACTGCTCTCTCCGCCCGGGCATCCTCTCTCTGCCTCTAGTTCGCAGCCACCGTCCGCTCGGCTGCCCAAGCTCTCAGCTCCGCCACTCGCTCCGCCATGACGACCGACAGGGGCCGCGTCGCCTCGATCTCGCGCTGGATATCCAGGGCGCCGACCGTGCGGCCGCCGTCGTGAGCGGCGTAGACGGCTGACACGACCGCCTGCTCGATCTCGGCGCCGGAGAAGCCGTCGCACAGCGAGGCCAGCCGTGCAACTTCAGGGTCGGCGAGCTGCAGCGAGCGTTTGGCGGCGTGGATGCGCAGGATGTCGGCGCGGACCTGCTGGTCCGGCAGGTCGACGAAGAAGATCTCGTCGAAGCGGCCCTTGCGGATCAGCTCGGGCGGCAGCGCCGCGATGTCGTTGGCCGTAGCGACCACGAACACCTTCTGTTTGCGCTCCGCCAGCCAGGTCAGGAACGCGCCGAGCAGGCGGCGCGAGGTGCCGCTGTCGCCGTCGCCGGTCGCGAGCGACTTCTCGATCTCGTCGATCCACAGCACGCACGGCGCCATGACGCCGGCGGTTTCCAGCGTCTCGCGCAGGTTGCGCTCCGACTCGCCGATGTACTTGTTGTGGATCGCGCCGAAGTCGAGCCGCAACAGCGGCACGCCGTAGATTCCCGCCGCGGCGCGTGCCGCCACGCTCTTGCCGCAGCCCTGCACGCCGAGCAGCAGCACGCCCTTCGGCGCTTCGAGTTCCGGCGCGGAGCCGTCGAATGCCGGCCGGCGCAGCTTCAGCCACTCCTTGAGGTGCGCCATGCCGCCGAGGTCGGCGAACTGCGCCGTGTCGTACTCGAAACTGAGCACGCCGCCGCGGTTGAGTAATTCGTACTTGGCCTTCATGACGGCCGGCAGGTCGCTCGGCAGCAGCGCGCCGTCGTCGAGGATCGCCTTGCGCGCCAGCCGCTCGGTGTCGCCGACCGACAGGCCGGCCAGGTTCTCGATCAGCAGCTCGAGCGACTTGCGGTCAGTGCGTACCTTGGCGCCGCCCTTGTCGCCGCGCGTGCGCGACCACTCCGCCGCCACCTTCTCGATGATCCCGCGGCGCTCCGCGCGGTCGGGAAATGCCAGGCGGAAGCGCGCCGCGAGATGCTCCAGCTCGCGCGGCAGCGCGACCTCGTGGCTGATCAGCACCATCGTGCGCGGCGTGCGGCCGTAATCCTGGCAGATGTCCTTGAGCAGCCGCACGTTGATCGGATCGGCCAGGAACGGATGGAAGTCGAGCAGGATGTAGATGCCGGCGACGGCCGAGGCACGCACCGAGCGGAGCACGGCGGCGGGCTCGGCGTTGTGCTGCTGGGCGCCGCCGAGGTCGATGTCCAGGCGGCGCAGCCCGTCGGTGACGGTCCACTGGAACACCGGCGTGTGCGCGGCGGCGAGCCGCGGTGACAGCGAGGCGAGCAGCTCGAGGGCGCGCGGCTCGTCGCGCGTCTCGATCACGACCAGCGGCACGCGGCTGCGCAGCAGCGCTTCGAGCTCGCGACGCGCGTCGGGCGAGGTTGAAACGGTTGTCATAAACGGAATGTAGCGGTGCGCGCGCGCGTGAAGTGTGATCGGCGTCGCGCGTACGCGCCGACAAAACGTGCGCTGCTTCTTGCATCGCTGCGCGTTTTTGTTACATTGCGCGCGACTGTGTAAGAGAGCACCCCGATGCGCTGAGCTGCAGGTGCCGCTCGACCAGAACTTGTGAGAGGTTCGTGCGTTCGAATCTCTTGTTGGTTGGTTAAGTGAGTCCGCAGCTTTTTTTGCATGAGGTGCCCCACAGGTGTTGCCACGCGCAGCCAAGCAGTCCCTAGCTGTTTCTCCCGCCCATTCCTTCGACTCCACCGCGCTGACGGAAGCTGAGATCCGCCAGCTGGCCTCGCGTTTCGGCTCACCGCTCCTGGTGGTCGACTGCGAGCAGGTGCGCCGCCAGTATCGCGCGTTGCGTAATGCGCTGCCCGGCGTCGACCTGCATTACGCGCTGAAGCCGCTGCCGCATGCCTCGGTGGTCGCCACCTTGCGCGACGAAGGCGCGTTCTTCGACCTGGCCACGACCGGCGAGGTCGAGCTGGTCAAGGCGCAGGGCATCGCGCCGGAGCGCTGCATCCACACGCACCCGATCAAGCGCGACAGCGACATCCGCGACGCGCTGCGTTACGGGGTAACGACGTTCGTCGCCGACAACCCGGACGAGATCCGCAAGTTCGTCCGCTACCGCAAGCGCGCCGAGCTGCTGCTGCGGGTCTGCTTCCGCAGCCCCACCGCCGTGTGCGACCTGTCCAAGAAGTTCGGCTGCGAGCCGGGCGCCGTGCTCGGCATGATCGAAACCGCGCGCCGGCTGGGCGTGCGCGTGCGCGGCCTGTCGTTCCACGTCGGCTCGCAGGCGACCGATCCCTCGAAGTACATCGAGGCGATCCACGCCTGCACCAACATCATCGCCGAGGCGCTGCTGGCCGGCCTGCCCGCGCTGGAAGTGCTGGACATCGGCGGCGGCTTCCCGGTGCCTTACACCGACGCCGTCATGCCGATCGACGAGTTCTGCGCGCCGATCCGCGAGGCGCTGGCGAAGCTGCCGAAGCACGTGCGCGTAATCGCGGAGCCCGGACGGTTCATCGCCGCGCCGGCCGCCATTGCGGTCAGCACCGTCATGGGTAAGGCGAAGCGCGACGGCCGCTGGTGGTACTACCTCGACGACGGCCTGTACGGCTCGTACAGCGGTCAGCTGTTCGACCACGCCAAGTACCCGGTCGAAGCGCTGCGCAGCGGCGGCGGCGAGCTGTTCGAAAGCGTGCTCGCCGGGCCGACCTGCGACTCGATCGACGTCATCGACGACAACATTGCGCTGCCGGAGCTGGAAGTCGGCGACCTGGTCGTGGGCCGCATGATGGGCGCCTACACCTGGGCCAGCGCCACCGACTTCAACTTCTTCAAGCGCGCCAAGGTGGTCGTGATGAACGAAACCGCCG